>NZ_JAEBEF010000001.1:0-963955 GCF_046548815.1 Amycolatopsis sp. cmx-4-83
GTCACGAGGGCCTCCGTTGATCGGTGTAGACGTCGCAATCCACACCGAACCCGGAGGCCCTCCCTCACACCAAGATCATCCGATCACGTGTCGCCCCGTACCCAACCTCCATGGCCAATACAGCTAGCGCAGCGGCCGGACCATCGTCAGCAGCAGCGTGACGTCGACCGTGAACAGCAGCCGCTCGAACAGGCCGAGCGTGACCTCCTGGTTCGCCGGGCCGAGCAGGAGCGTGAGGACGAAGCCGCCGAGCACCACGCCGACGCTGGCGAAGCTCGCCGTGGCCAGGCGCCGGATCGTCGTCCGCCGCGGCTCCCACGGGCAGCGCTCGCGGCCCTTCTTGGTCAGCACGAACGCGGCCGCGGGCAGGGCGACGAACGCCGTGAGCGCGGCGAGGTTGTGGACCTGTCCGGCCAGTGAACGCGCTTGGCCGTCGGGGTCGACGGGGACGAGCCCGCACACGAGCAGCCCGGCCGACCACACGCCGAGCAGCACGCAGACGGCGGTGGTGCCCGGCCGGTGCGCCTTCGCGATGCCGGCGAGCAGGGCGACCGAGCCGAGCGACAGGGCCAGGCACATCACGCTGAACAGCGGCGCGGCCGAGCCGTTGCCGAGGCGGCCGTAGACGTACTCCGACAGGGTCTGCCAGATCGGGCTCACCTGCCCGGACAGGCGCAGGTGCAGGTCGATCGAGATGACCACCGCGAGACCGATGCCGCCGAGCGCGATCCGGCCGTGCACGGGCGAGACGGCAGGCAGTGGCTCGTTCACCTGGCTTCCACCCTTTCGTTTCCGAAAGGTTACCCGGCGACCCTGTGAAGGAGCTGTCGGCTCAGAAGGCCAGCTGGATCAGCGCGAAGGCCGCGAAGCCGGCGAAGACGAACCCGGCGCCGCGCTGGATCAGCTTCGGCTTGATCCGGTTGCGGATTTTCCCGCCGATGAACACGGCCAGGCCGGCGACGATGACGAGGGCGGCGAACGCGCCGATGCCGACGGCGATCGGGTTGCCGATCCGGGCGGCGAGGCTGGCCGTGGCGAGCTGGGAGGCGTCGCCCCACTCGGCGGCGAAGAGCACGCCGAACGACGTCATAGCGGAGCGCAGGAACGTCTGCGGCGTCGGTCCGGTGCGCGAAGCGTCTTCACCGGCTTCGTCCGCTTCGCTGAATCCCTCGCGAAGGAGCATGAAAGAACCGAGGCCGAACATCGCGGCGACGACGAGGGAAAGGACGAGGTCCGGCAACAGCGTCAGGACACTGCCGAACGCGACGGCGATGACGCATTGCACGGCGAACGCGGCGCACACCCCGGCGAATACCGGACCGCCGCGGAAACGGGTGGTCAGCACCAGTGTCGCGACCAGCGTCTTGTCCGGCAGTTCCACGGCGAGGACCAGGCCGAACGCGCTGATCAGCGCCACCATCGCGGAAGTCATGTGCGTTTTTCGCCCCTTTCACTGCAACGATAAAGGGGTGATTCAGAGTGTCGCAAGCTGATGGCGTTCGCGAAATCGACGGGTCGGCGGCCATGAATTTGTCATCCAGTCCGGACGCACAATCTTCTTCGGCACGCCGAATTTTCGATTGCGGGTTGCGGTAGGTTGAGCGGCATGGGGTCACAGGCGCGTGCTGCGCAGGTCAACGAAGTCATCCGCCGGCTGGAAGCGCACTACGTCTTCCCCGACGTCGCGGCGAAACTGGCGGACGCGCTCCGCCACCGGCTCGATGACGGTGCGTACGCGGACGTCGACGACGCCGAGTTCGCGACGCTCGTCACAGCGGACCTGCAGTCGGTCAACGGAGACCCGCACCTGCGCCTGCGCCACCACGCCGACCCGGTGGCCGACGACGGCGACGCGGCGGTGAACTCCGACGGCTTCCGGATCGAGGCCGAGCTGGAGAGCTACGGCATCGCCGAGGTCCGGCGGCTCGCCGGCAACGTCGGCTACCTCGACACGACGATGCTGTACCCGGCGGAGCTGGCCGGCCCGGCGATCGCGGCCGCGATGACGTTGCTCGCGCCGGCCGACGCGCTGCTGCTGGACGTGCGCCGCAACCGCGGCGGCAGCCCGGGCACCAGCGCGCTGCTCCAGACCTACCTGGTCGACGAGCAGGTGCACTACCTCGACATCTACGAGCGCGAGGGCGACAAGACGACCCAGATGTGGACGCTGCCGTACGTGCCGGGCCCGCGCTTCGGCGGCTCGAAGCCGATCTGGGTGCTGACCGGCCCGCGGACGTTCTCCGGCGGCGAGGACCTGGCGTTTTCGCTCCAGCAGCAGGGCCGCGCCAAGACGGTCGGCGAGGCCACCCGCGGCGGTGCCCACCCGCGTGAGCAGTACAAGGTGGACACCTACCTCGACGTGACGATCTCGATCGCGCGCTCGCTCCACCCGGAGACGGGGGAGAACTGGGAAGGCACCGGCGTCCGCCCCGACCTGCCGGTGGCGGCCGGCAAGGCGTTCGACACGGCGTACGAGCTGGCGTTGCGCCACGTTCTCGAGCTGGGCGACGAGGGCCCGCGCCGCGCGGTGGCGGACGAGGCCCGGCGGACGCTCGACCAGGTGAAGGACGTTGGTCCCGGGGTGGACGGGACCGTTTGATCTAGCTGGCCCACCCGCGCCGGAGCACGCTGGACCACGTGGAGGTCCTTGAGCTAGCGCGGTGGCAGTTCGGCATCACCACCGTCTACCACTTCCTGATGGTCCCGCTGACCATCGGGCTGTCGATCCTGGTCGCGGCGATGCAGACCCGCTGGGTCCGCACCGGCGAGCTGCGGCACCTGAAAATGACGAAGTTCTGGGGCAAGCTGCTGCTGGTCAACTTCGCGATGGGCGTCGTGACCGGCATCGTGCAGGAGTTCCAGTTCGGGATGAACTGGAGCGCGTACTCCCGCTTCGTCGGCGACGTCTTCGGCGCGCCGCTGGCCATGGAAGGGCTCGTCGCGTTCTTCGTCGAGTCGACGTTCCTCGGCCTGTGGATCTTCGGCTGGGACCGGCTGCCGAAGAAGGTGCACCTGGCGTGCGCCTGGGCGTTCTCGCTGGCCACGATGGCTTCGGCGTACTTCATCCTCGCGGCGAACTCGTGGATGCAGCACCCGGTCGGCGTGACGTTCGAGAACGGCAAGCCGACGATGAACTCGATCTGGGCGGTGCTGACGAACAACACGGCGCTGGCCGCGATCCCGCACACCCTGGCGGGCGCGTTCTCGGTGGCGGCGGCGTTCCTGGTGGGCGTCGCGGGCTGGCACCTCTGGCGGCGGCGCTCGAACCAGGACGTCTGGCGCTCGTCGCTGCGGCTCGGCGGCTGGGTCGGCATCGCGGCCTTCGCGGTCCTCGCCGTCACCGGTGACGCGCAGGGCAAGCTGATGTTCGAGCAGCAGCCGATGAAGATGGCCTCGGCGGAAGCGCTGTGCCACACGGAGCAGCCGGCGAGCTTCTCGATCATCGCGATCGGCGACGTCGCGGGGTCGAACTGCGAGGACGTCAAGACGTTCAACGTGCCGGCGCTGCTCTCGTTCCTGGCGCACAACGACTTCAAGACCGAGGTCAAGGGCGTCGAAGACCTGATCACGGAGTACCAGGCGAAGTACGGCACGAACTACCCGGACGACCCTGCGCTCGGCTCGCTCGCGGGCAAGCCGATCGACTACGTGCCCAACCTCCCGGTGACCTACTGGGGCTTCCGCATGATGATCGGCTTCGGCGCGGTGTCGGCGGGCATCGGGCTGCTGGCCCTGTGGCTGACCCGCCGCGACCGGATCCCGACCGGGCGCTGGTTCCCGCTGCTGGTGCTGGGCGGCATCGCGACGCCGTTCCTCGGCAACAGCGCGGGCTGGATCTTCACGGAGATGGGCCGTCAGCCGTTCGTGGTGGTCCCGAACCCGTCGGGCGTCGACGGGGTGTGGATGTTCACGGCCCAGGCGGTGTCGCGGCTGACGACCGGTGAGGTGTGGACGTCACTCATCGCGCTGACCACGGTGTACGCAGCTCTCGGCGTGGTCGAGCTGTTCTTGATGCGGAAGTACATCCGCGGTGGCGTCGAAGCGGTGATGCCGCCGGAAACGCAGGATTCCGACAAACCGGGCGAGGGCACGCTCGCCTTCGCCTACTGAGGTGCTGACGATGAGTGCCGATGTGATCACCCTCGCGGGTTACCCACAGCCTACCTGTGGACAACTCGGCAAGTTGTGGACAACTCACGGCGACCAGGTGGGAGGAGCGGTCCGATGACCCTCGAAATCGTCTGGTTCGTCGTCATCGCTTTCTTCTGGCTCGGCTACCTGTTCCTCGAAGGGTTCGACTTCGGCGTCGGCATGCTGCTGCCGATCCTGGCGCGCGACAACACCGAGCGCCGGGTCATGGTCAACACCATCGGGCCGGTCTGGGACGGCAACGAGGTCTGGCTGATCGTCGCCGGCGGAGCCATGTTCGCGGCCTTCCCCGGCTGGTACGCCAGCCTGTTCTCGGCCGCCTACCTGCCGCTCCTGCTCCTGCTGCTCGCCCTCATCGGCCGCGGCGTCGCCTTCGAGTACCGCGGCAAGGTCGACTCCGACCGCTGGCGGCGGAACTGGGACCGCGTCATCGTGCTCGGCTCGTGGGTCCCGCCGCTGGGCGTCGGGCTCATCCTCGCGACCACCGTGCTCGGCCTGCCGCTGGACGCCGAGGGCAACCGCGCCGGGTCCGCGTTCGCCGCCCTCCGCTGGGACACCCTGCTCGGCGCGGTCGCCATCGCCGCCTTCTCGATCACGCACGGCGCCGCGTTCCTGGCCCTCAAGACCAGCGGTGACCTGCGGGAACGCGCCCGCAGGCTGGCGATTCGCGCGCTGCCGCTCGCGATGGTGCCGATCGTCGCCTTCCTGGCGGTCGTCCAGTGGCGCGAAGGCACGCTGTGGACGCTGCTCGCGTTCGGCGTTGCCGCCGTGGCGGCGGTCGTCGCCTGGCTGCGGCTGCGCGCCGACCGCGACGGGCAGGCGTTCGCCGCGCTCGGCGTCGTCATCGCCGGGGCCGCGGTGGTCCTGTTCGGTTCGCTCTTCCCGAACGTCCTGCCCTCGACCCTCGACGCCGCCAACACGCTCACCATCGAGGGCGCCGCGTCGAGCCCGTACACGCTGACGGTGATGACCTGGGTCGCCGTCTTCGGCGCCCCGGCCGTGCTGATCTACCAGGGCTGGACGTACTGGGTGTTCCGCAAGCGCATCGGGACCCAGCACATCCCGGCGGTCCACGCACCGTGAGGCCCCGGCCGTTCCCGCTTCCCGGGCGCGCTCCCCTTTCCGCCTCGGAGTCCACAGTGGACTCGGCGCGGCCGGGAAAGGGCCCGCTCGGCGCATTGCCGGCCCTGGTGCCGGCCGTGCGTCGAGCGCTGGCTCTGGTGGGGTTCCTTTCGTTCCTCAACGCCGCCGCGCTGGTGGCGCAGGCGTTCCTGCTCGCCGACGTCCTCGCGGCGATCGTCGGAGCAGGCTCCGGGGGACGCACCGCCCAGCTGGCCGCGCTGCTCGCGCTCGTCGCGACGCGCGCGCTGACCGGCTGGGCGGTGCGCACGGTTTCGGCCCGCGCGGCCGCGACGTCCCAACGCGAGCTGCGCGCCCGGGCCGTCGACCACGCGCTGCGCCTCGGCCCCGAGTGGATCGCCCGGCGCGGCCACGGCGAGCTGACCGCGCTGACCACCCGCGGCCTCGACGCGCTCGACGCGTACTTCCGCGAATACCTGCCCGCCCTCGTGACGGCGGCCGTCGTCCCGCTCGGCGCCGGCGCGGCGATCCTGTTCGCCGACTGGCCGTCCGGCGTGATCATCGCGCTGACCGTCCCGCTGCTCCCGATGTTCGCGATCCTCGTCGGCAAGTACACGGCCGGGCGCGTCGCCGGCGCGACCGACGCAACGCACCGGATGTCCGGACTGCTGCTCGAGCTCGTGCGCGTGCTGCCGGTGCTGACCGCGTTCCGCCGCGCGGCCGCGCAGGCCGAGACGGTCCGGCGGCTGTCCGAACGCCACCGCCGCGCGACGCTCAAGACGTTGAAGGTCGCCTTCTCCTCGGCGTTCGTCCTCGAGCTCGCCGCGACGCTGTCGGTGGCGCTGGTCGCGGTGGTCATCGGCGTCCGGCTGGCCGGCGGTCACCTGCCGCTGGCCATCGGGCTCGGCGTGCTGATCCTCGCGCCGGAGTGCTACCAGCCGCTGCGCGCGGTCGGCGCCGCGTTCCACGCCAGCGAGGACGGCGTCGAAGCGGTCCGGCGCGTTGCCGACCTGCTGGCCACGCCGGCCCCCGCGGCCGGCACCGCGATCCCCGCCCGTGGCGAGCTGCGGGTGTCATCGCTGCGCGTGGCCCGGCGCGACGGGTTCGCCCCCGACGGCGAGACGTTCTCGGTCCGCCCCGGCGAGACGGTCTGGCTCCGCGCCCCGAGCGGTGGCGGCAAGTCGACGACGCTCTCGGCCCTCCTCGGTTTCGTCCCGGCGCACGACGGCGCCATCGCGGTCGGCCCGGTCGACCTCGCCGACGCCGACCTCGAGCGGTGGCGCGAGCAGGTCGCGTGGGTGCCGCAGTCGCCGGTCTTCACCGGCGGCACGGTCCGCGAGGAGGTCGGCTCGGCCGCCCTGCTCGACGAACTCGGCCTGACCGGGCTCGCGGACCGCCCGGTCGCGAAGCTGTCGCTCGGCCAGCGCCAGCGCGTCGCCGTTGCCCGCGCGCTGGTCCGGGTCCAGCGCGGTGCCTGGCTGCTCCTGCTCGACGAGCCGACGGCCCACCTCGACGAGACCACCGCGCGCCTGGTCCTCGACGCCGTCCAGCGCGCGGTCGACAACGGCGCCGCGGCCGTCATCGCGGCCCACGAGCGCACGGCGGCGGTTTCCCTCGCGCCCGAGGGTTTTGCTGTTCCTGAACCGTCCACAAAGGACACTTCGAACGAGTCCCTGGGCTGGCGCGCGCTCCTCGACGGCCGGCTTTTCGGGGGAGCGGCGTTGGGCGCGGTGGCGCTGCTGGCCGGGGTGGCGCTGACCGCGACGTCGGGCTGGCTCATCGCGAAGGCGTCGCAGCAGCCGCCGATCCTGACCCTGACGGTCGCGGTCGTCGGCGTCCGCGCGTTCGGGCTGGGCCGCGCCGGGCTGCGGTACGTCGAGCGTCTGGTCACCCACGACGCCGCGTTCCGCATCGCGGGCCGGCTGCGCGTGCGGTTGTGGAATTCCCTGGTCCGCCTCGGCCCCGCGCGCGGCCTGCGGGCGGGCGAGGGGCAACGCCGCCTGGTCGCCGACGTCGACACCGTGCGCGACCTGCTGCCCCGGGTGGTCTCGCCGCCGCTGGTGGTGGCACTGGTCGCGGCCGGCGCGATCGCCGTCCAGACGTGGGTCCTCCCCGCGGCCGGCCTGACCCTCGCGGCGGCGGCGGCCCTCGGCCTGTGCGCGCCGTGGGTCGCGCTGCGCACCGAACGGCGGGCGACGTCGGCGCTGGCGACCGGCCGCCGCGACGTGGCTTCACGAGTCCTGGTCCTGTTCGAAGCGGCGGCCGAACTCCTCGCTTTCGGCACGGCCCGCGCCCACCGCGGCGCGCTGGCGGACGCCGACACCCGCCTGGCCGCGCAAGCCCGCCGTCAAGCGTTCGGCGCGGGCGCGGCGGAAGCGCTGGTGACGCTGGCGTGCGGAACGGCCGCGGTCCTCAGCACGGCCTTCGCCGCTTCGGCGGTCTCGGCCGGGCAGCTCGACCCGGTCCTAGCGCCCCTGCTGGCACTGGTGCCGCTCGCGCTGGCGGAAGTCCTCGCACTGCTGCCGCCGGTGGCGCAGCACTGGGACACGCTGCAGCGCGCCCGCCACCGTCTGGCCGACGCGCCGCCCGCGGCTACCCGGCCCACGCACCCCGGGACGGGCGTCGAGCTGAAGGGAGCGGACCTCGGCTGGCCGGACGGCCCGCTCGTGCTCCACGACGTCGACGTCACCCTCGCGCCGGGCACGTACGCCGCGGTGGTCGGCCCGAGCGGCGCGGGCAAGTCGACGCTCGTCGCCGCCCTGCTGGGGTTCCTCACCCCGCGAGCCGGCGTGGTCAGCGTCCCGGACGTCGTCGCGTGGGCACCGCAGGAGCCGATGCTCGCGGCCACGACGGTCGCCGAGAACCTCCGCCTCGCCCGCCCCACGGCAACCGAGGAGGAGCTCCGGCAAGCGCTCCACGAGGCCGCCCTCGACGACGTCGACCCGGCCACACTCCTCGGCAGCGGCGGCACCGGCCTGTCCGGCGGCCAAGCCCAGCGAGTCGCACTGGCCCGAGCGATCCTCGGCGCGCCGGCGGCGGGGCTCGTCCTGCTGGACGAACCGACCGCGCACCTGGACGAACCGACGGCCCAGGCGGTGCGCGCCCACCTGCGCGAAGCCCTGGCCGGCCACACGGTGCTGCACGTGACCCACCGAGCCGACGAGGCCGCCGGCGCGGACGTGGTCCTCGAGGTCCGCGACGGCCGCGTGGTGACCCGGGTACCGGTGCCGTGATCGCACCGCCACTGCGCCGCGCGATAATGACGGCACTCATGGATCCGACGCTTGCCGCGCGGGCACTGTCCGCCGCCACCGAGATCACGAGCACCGCCCTTTCCGGCGACGACCCGGGCGCGGTGCTCGACACGGTCGTAGCCCGAGCAGCCGAGCTAGCCGACGCCGACTTGGGCTTGGCGATGGTGAGCGCCGACGACGGCCGCGTGGTGGTCGAGGCCGCCCACTACGCCAGCCCCCACCCGACCGCGGGCGGTCATGTCGGGTCCGCAGCCGGCCTGGGGTTCGGTGCGCGCACGGCCGAGCCCGGTGCCGCGCCCGGCGAGCAGACCGCGGGCCAAGGGGTTGATCGCACCGCCGGTCTGGCCGCAAGCGGCCCTGCCAGCGCGCCTGCCGGTCCGAGCGGGGGCGGCACCGCGGGCCAGGGGGGCGATCGCACCGCCGGCTCGGCCGCAAGCGGCCTTACCAGCGCGGCCGTCGGCTCGGGCGCGGGCTACACCGCCAGCCCAGGGGTCGATCGCACCGCTGGTCCGGCCGCAAGCGGCCCTGCCAGCGCGCCCGTCGGATCGAGCGCGGGCGACCCCGCCGACTCGAGCGTCGACGGCACCGCCGGCCAGGGCGCAAGCGACCCCGCCAGCCCAGGCGCCGATCGCGCTGCAGGCTTAGCCGCGGGCGACCCCGCCAGCCAAGGCGCCGATCGCACCACCGGCCCGGCCATGGGCGATTCCGCTGGCTCAGGTGCCGGCGTGTCGAACGGGGAGTCGCTGCGGGGCCTCGCCCTGCCCGCCGATTCCGCTGCCGGGCACGTCGCACGCGGGGGAGAACCCGTGGCGAGCGATGACTTCACCGTCGATCCGCGGACCGCGCCCTACGTTCCCGCCGAACTGCACGGCTATGGGCCGTTCGCGGCGGCGCCGTTCGGGTCCGGGGGGCGGGTGCTCGGGGCGCTGACCGTCTACCGGAAGCGGGGCAGGGAGCCCTTCTCCGCGGGGACCGTCGAGATGCTCGTCGCTTTCGCCGCGCAGGCCGGGGTTGTGCTCGCGCTCGCCGAGGGGGCCAACGCGCGGCATCGGGTCGCGCTGTACGAGGAGCGGGAGCGCATCGCTCGCGAGCTCCACGACGTCATCGTCCAACGGCTCTACGGCGCCGGCATGCAGCTGGACCGGGTCCGGCGCAACATGCGCAAGCGGTTCGCTCAAGCCGACGGGGCTCGGCTCTCCGACGCGATCGACCAGCTCGACCAGACCATCGAGGAGATCCGCGGCACCGTGCGCGCACTGCGGTCGCCGGAGCCTCGCCACGACACCGGCACGCCCACCGACCTCGCCGAGTCGGCGCGCGGCGAGGTCCGCATCGCCGGCGAACTGCTCGGCTACCCGCCGACACTGGAGCTGTCCGGCGAATTCGCCGACATCCCCGCGGAACACGCCGACCACATCCGGGCCGCTCTGCGCGAAGCACTGTCCAATGTGGTCAGACACTCCGGCGCGAGCGAAACCCGCGTGACGCTGGCCAGGGACTCCGACGGTGTCAAACTCCGCGTCCGGGACAACGGTTCCGGTGTCCCCCAGGGCGTCGCCACCCGTGGTCTGCGTCATCTCGCCGAACGCGCGGACGCCGCGGGCGGGAAGTTCTTCCTGAACTCCTCACCCAGTCTCGGCACACTCGTCGCGTTCGACCTCCCACTCGACTGACCGGTTCTCCTGCGGACTCAACCTTCTCGGGTCATCCAGCCTCCCTTCCACGCCCTCGAAATGATCGTACCGCTTGATCGAACACACATTCGACTCACGTTCGAGTGAATCTTGTGCGGCAAATGGCCAGGACGGCATGGCGGACCGTGACCGGTCCGTAAAAAGCACGCAGCGAACGGCGGATTGCGGACGCGCCGGTCGCGAGGGGTTACTTCTCGCGCCGCGCGATCCAGGCGGCGGCCTGGGTCCGGCGCTGCATGCCGAGCTTCGCGAGCACCGAAGTGACGTAGTTCTTGACCGTCTTCTCCGCGAGGAACAGCCGCTCGGCGATCTCGCGGTTGGACAGTCCCTGGCCGATCAGCTCGAGCACGTCGCGCTCGCGCTCGGTCAGCGTCGCCAGCTCGTCCGTCGGCGGGTGCCGCATCTTGTCCAGCACCCGCGCGGTGCTCAGCGGGTCCAGCAGCGACCGCCCGGCCGCGACCTCGCGCACCGCGTGCACGACGTCCTGCCCGCGCACCTGCTTCAGCAGGTACCCGGCCGCGCCGGCCATGATGGCGCCGACCATCGCCTCTTCGTCGTCGAACGCCGTCAACATCAGGCAGGCCGGCGGGTTCGGCTTCGAGCGCAGTTCGCGGCAGAGCGTGATGCCGTCGCCGTCGCCGAGGCGGACGTCGACCACCGCGACCTCCGGTTCGACGTGCATCGCCACCGCCAGCGCTTCTTCGACGCTGCTCGCCTCGGCGACGACCTCGATGTCGGGCTCGTCGCCGAGGAGGTCGCGGAGCCCGCGGCGGACCAGTTCGTGGTCGTCGACGAGCAGCACCTGGATCGGCATACCCCGAGGTTACGGGGTCGCGCACGGCCCGGCGGCGGCCGGTCGGCGCCGTCACACGTGAATTACGTCAAACGTGTGACCGCGTGAGCCGTAACATTCCGCGCGGTACGCATTTCCGGTCCGAACACCCGCAGGTCGAAGCCGAACCGGGAAAGAATCACGGAAATCCCGCGCAGTGGTGGATCGCTGCCATTCCGGAAATTCGGGAATGGTCCGTAACGGTGTCGTGGACGTCGCGATACTAACCACGCAATCGCACCGATTCCCCTCTGAAAGGACTTCCGTTGTCCTTGTTCCGTCGTGCCCTGACGACCTCCGTCGCCGTCGCCGGGCTCGCCATCCTCGGCCCCGTCTCCTTCGCCTCCGCGCAGCTCGCGACGCCGCTCGCGGCCGACGTCGACTGCCCCGATTTCCAGTACCAGGAAGACGCGCAAGCGGTCCTGGACGCGACGCCGGGAGACCCGAACCACCTCGACGCCGACAACGACGGCATCGCCTGCGAATCCCTGCCGCACCGCCCGCAGCAGGGCAGCACCGCGCCCGCGCCGACGTCCGAGCGGCCCACCACGGCGACGAAGACCCGGACCCAGCCGGCCCCGAAGACGACCACCAAGCAGCACACCGGCACCCAGGTCAAGGTCAAGCCGGTCGGCGGTGTGGCCACCGGCGGCGGCGAACCCGATCCCGAAGTCCCCGGCTTCCTGCTGCTCAGCGGCGCCCTCGTCGCCGCGGCGGCGTCCGGCGGCATGGTGCTCTACCTGCGCCGGCGCCCGAGTTGAGGCACCCGCGCCTGTGGCCCGCGGTCACGGCGGTCGTCGCCGCGCTCGGGGTGGTCCTGGCCGTGGCCCTCGTCCTGGTCCTGTCGCCGCGGACGCCGGACCCGATCGCGCCGCCGAGCCCCGCGGTCCCGGCCGCCACGGGCACCTCGGGCGCCCCGGGGACCGCGGCCGCGACCGCCGGCGGCCTGCCGGCGGCGAAACCGGCGTCACTGAGCATCCCGGCGATCGGCGTCCGGGCGGACGCGCTCGAGGACCTCGGGCTCACCGCGGACGGCGCGCTCGAGGTCCCGCCGGACGCCACGACGGTCGGCTGGTTCACCGGGGCGCCGTCGCCCGGCGAGGTCGGCCCGGCGGTGCTGGCCGCGCACGTCGACTACAAGCACGTGCCCGGCGCGTTTTCCCGGCTCAAGGAATTGCGCCCCGGCGAGCAGGCCCGGGTCGGCCGCGCCGACGGCCGGATCGCGGTCTTCACCGTCTACCGCGTCGACCGCTACGCGAAAGCCGAATTCCCGACCGGTCAGGTGTACGGCGACACGGCCGATCCCGAGCTGCGGCTGATCACCTGCGGCGGCGCGTTCGACCGGGCCAGCGGCAACTACCTGGACAACGTCGTCGTCTACGCCCGGCTGAGCGCGGTCGAGGTCTGAGCCAGGTCGATCCGCGCGAGCTCGAGCCGCCGGTAGGCGTGGTCCCCGAGCGACCAGACGTCGAGGACGTCGCCGTCGAGCTCGGGGTACGCGATCACCAGCCGCGCGGGCTCGGCTTCGGCCGCGCGGTACACGACGTCCACCGGGATCCCGGCTTCGAGCTGCCAGCAGAGTTGCTGCTGCTTCGGCGTGAGCCGGCCCGCGTACCGGTCACTCATGGCGCGCGCCAGCTGGCCGCGCAGCAGCACCGGGCCGCTCGCCGGGGCCGCCAGCAGCCGTTCGGCGTGGTCGGCGGGATCGGGCGGGAGGTCCCCGGGATCGGCGTCGCGGAGGACGGCCTTCGGTTCGGGTTGTTCGCGCGCGGGCAGCAGGATGGTGCCGTCGGGGGCGTGGCGGGTCGGCGCGTAACCGGCTTCGCGCAACGCTTCGAGCGTGCCGGCGGCGTCCACAGTGGACGTCAGCACCGTCGGCGCCACGGACCGCAGCCCGAGCTTGGCGAGCCTGCGGTGCGCGGCGAGCTCGGCCAGCATCGCGGGTTCCCCGACGACGACGCTGGCGACGTCGAGCACCTGGACTTCCCCGTGCCGTCGCGCGACGTCGTTGACCAGGTACACCAGCGGTTGCGGCAGCTCGCCCGCGGCGATCGCGCTGAGGTCGGCGAGCAGCTCGGCGGCCGTCGCGCCGTGGTCGAACGCGCGCCGGACGGACGCGGGGGAAAACCGCCAGCTCGTCGCGGTGCCCTGGGCTTCGCGGTCGCCGACGCGGTCGAGCAGCGCGGCCAGCCGGGCGTCGGGTGAGCCCGGCACGATCGCCGTCAGGTCGGTGCCGAACAGCGCCGTCGTCCGCGCGCGGGCGACGAGTTCGCCGGTGACCTCGACGAGCCCGTCGCCGGACAGCAGCGCGCGCCCGGTGGCGGTGACCGCGCCGTGCGCGAGGACGCCGAGCAGTTCGCCCTCGGCGACGGCGGCCTCGACGGACGCGGCGAGGTCGTCGGTGGGCAGCAGCGGCGCGTGCCACTCGGCCAGGTGGGTCAGGTCGCCGGTGAGCGCCGCGCCGGGCTCGAGCCGCGCCAGCAGCCGCACGACCAGCCGCCGGACGAACGCGTCGACGTCCGTTCCGTGGTCGGGCGGCACCGGGTGCCACCAGGTCGTCAGCAGCAGGCGGTACAGCAGCGCCGGCGCGGGCCGGGCGAGGTCGGGATCCGGCGCGAGCGTGGGCGGCGGTGCCTTCTGGCCGCGGCGCGGAACCGGCGGCTCGTCGGCGAGCAGCAGGCCCGCCTGCGCCGCGAGGTCGATGGCCAGCTCGATCTCCGCCGGTGTCGCCCCGGTGTCCTTGGCGACCTTCTTGATCAGCCGGGCCCCGATCGTGCCGTCCTTGAGCAGCGGCAACGGTTCCGCGGCGGCCAGGTCGAGCACCGCCGAAACGCGGTCGAGCAGCCGCAGCGCGGCGGCCGACGACGTGGCCTCGCCCGCCTCGGTCCCGACGTGCGTGACGGCGTACTCCGGCTCCTCGGGCGTGAACGGCAGCCGGTGGTCCGCCCCGCGCAGGGCGAGCGAGATCTCGATCGGCATCGCGGTGCCGCCGTAGTAGGTGCCGAACAGGAACCCGTGGTCGAGCGCCCAGCCCAGCGGCGGCATGCCGTCGACCTCCGGGACGCCCTCGGCCATGTCCCGCAACACTTTCCGCGTCTGCTCGGGTGCCGTGGCGAACAGCGCGCGGACGCGGTCGCCGTCGCGGAAGTACCGGACGAGGTCCGCCGGCGGCACCCCGAGGTTGCGGGCCAGGCGCGCCCGCTGGATCGTGGTGAGGTCCGCGAGCAGGTCGGCGACGGGCTGCCCGAGGCCCTCGGCGCGGAAGCTGTTCCGCTGCAGCACTTCCAGCAGCACGATCCGGTCGCCGTCGCGCCACAGCAGCGCGCGCTCGGCGAGTTCGTCCACAGAGGACTCGACGGCGGCACCGCCGAGCAGCGCGCGGACGTCGTCGAGCGGCACGGGCCCTTGGCTGAGCGCGTCGCACAGCTGGACCGCGCGCAGCACCTGGGTCAGCGGCAGGGACAAGCCGAGCAGGACTTCGTCGACGGATTCGGGTGACGCGAGCCTCGCCGCGACGACGTCGAGCCGCCGCGGCCACGGCTCCGCCAGCACGTCCGGCCGGTGGGCCAGCACCTTCGCCAGCCCGTCCCGGTCCAGGCCCGCGAGCCTGCCGAGCAGTTCCTCGGCGGTGGTCATCGGACCAGGTTAGATCACCGTTCGCAGGCCACGCCGTCGCCGTCGCGGTCGAGTGCGGACCGGTAACCCGGTTCCCCGCGGTAGAGCGGGGCGGCGCCGGCGGCCTTCGCGGCGGAGCAGTTCGCGTAGTAGGCGCTGTGGTCGGGTTCCGGGGCCGGCGGAGCTTCCTCGGTCGTCCGGACGACGGGCGGCGGCTTCGGGGCCGCCTTGGTCGCGGGCGCGGGCGGGGCGACCGGCGGGG
The DNA here is from genome assembly GCF_046548815.1 of Amycolatopsis sp. cmx-4-83. Taxonomy (NCBI): domain Bacteria; kingdom Bacillati; phylum Actinomycetota; class Actinomycetes; order Pseudonocardiales; family Pseudonocardiaceae; genus Amycolatopsis; species Amycolatopsis sp. cmx-4-83. Next base: position 14,887 of record NZ_JAEBEF010000001.1, read on the forward strand.
CCGCGGTGGTGGGCACCGGGGCCGGCGCGGGCGCGGGGGCGTCGATGGTGCCGTTGCACGGCGGGCCCCACAACCCGGTGGTGGCCTGCTTCGCCGCGGTTTCGGCGGCCGCGAGCGCCGGCAGGGTCGCGTTCGCCGCGTACTTCAGATAACCCAGCTGGATCGCGAGCGCCGCGTAATCGCGGCCGTCGGCCAGCGTGACCGCGATGCCTTGCGCCGTTTCCGCGCCGAGCGTCACGGCTTTGCCGGAAAGCGTCGTGGCGGCCCAGCCCAGCGATTCCGTCGCGTAGCACCCGGTGCCGGCGAGCGGGGCGACGACGCCGAGCACGTGCACCGTTTTCGTGGTGCCGTCGCTGCCGTTCACGACGACGGTGGCGCCGTCGGTCACCGTGCCGACGGTGTGGGTCACCGCGACCGGGGTCGGCGTCGGCGACGGAGTCGTGCTGGTCGGCGGGGGTGTGGCCGACGCCGGCGCCGACGCCGGCGCCGCCGCGGCGACCGGCTTCGGTGCGGGCGCCTCGCCGAAGACGGCGCCGAGCACGAACAGGACGCCGAAGGCGGCCAAGACGATCTTCAGCCAGTTCGGAATGCGCTTCATCCGGGATTCCCTGTTCTCCGACGCGGTGTGCCGACGGTGTACTCGCGAAATCTCCCGCCGTTGTTACGCGCGTTCCCGTGATCGACCACCAGTCGTTATCGGACGGAATGTTGCCGTCACGATCCCGTCACGAACCACCGATCCACGCCGAAAAGCTGTCACAACGCCCGCCGGGAAAACGACCAGCGGGGCGTGATCGAATCCCTCTCGCTGCTCGGTGCCGGCGGCCATCCCGCGCGGGGCACCGACTTCACCGCGCTGGACATCCGCACGACCGGGCTGCGGCCGGGGCACGTCGTCGAGCTGGCCGCCGTGCGGGTCCGCCCCGACGGCACGGTCGCGGGCGAACTGTCGACCCTGGTCGACCCCGGACCCGGCGTGCCGCCCGGCCCGGTCGCCCTGCACGGCATCACGCGCGCCGACCTCGACGGCGCACCCGCGTTCGGCGCGGCGCTGGGCTCGCTGCTGAACCTGTGCCGCGGCAGCGTCGTCGTCGCGCACGACCTGCCGTTCGTCGCGTCCTTCCTGGACTCGGAGGCCGCCCGGATCGGCGCCCGCGTGCCGGTGCTGCCCGGTGTGGACACGCTGGCCGCCGCGCGGACCGCCGTCCGGCTGCCCAACCACCGGCTCGCCACCGTGGCGCCCGCCTTCGGGATCGCGGCCCGGCCCGGCCGGACGGCGTTGTCCGGCGCGCGCACCGTCGCGCAGCTCGCCGTCAGCCTCTTCGGCCGCCACGGCTTCACGTTCGCCTCGCCGCCCGTCCTCCCCGCGCTGCCGCAGTTCGCGGCCGGCCCGCTGCGCCCGCGCGCCGACGTCCCGGCCGGCGAACCGGGGTGGATGGCCGAGGCCGTCGAGCGGGTGGCGATCGGCGCGGACGGCGACGCGTACCTGGACCTGCTCGCCGGCGTCGTCGCCGACCGGCACCTGGCGCCGGACGAGGTGGCGGCGCTGGCCGGGCTGGCGGCCGAAGCCGGCTGGCCGGCCGAGCGCGTGCGCTCGACGCACGAGCGGTTCGTGGTCGCCCTGCGCGAAGTGGCGGAACGGGACGGCGTGGTGACCGCCGCGGAAGCCCGTGAGCTGCGGCAGGTGGCGACCGCTCTCGGCGTCGCGGACGCCGGTGACCTGCGGCCGACGGCGGACGGCAGACCGGCCCGGGTGCTCGTCCTCGGCACTACCGCGGCGGCCGACCGGCTGCGTGCCCGCGTGCTGGCGGAGGGCGTGCAGCTGGCCAAGAAGCTGACCGCGAGCGTGACGCACCTGGTGGCCGACCCGAGCGTGCCCGCGAACGAGCCGCGCCTGGCGCGCGCCGCCGAGCTCGGTGCGGACGTGCTCGACCTCCACTCGGCACCGGTCGCGCTCGGCTTCGAACCACCGCCCGCGCCACCGGCGCCCGCGCCCACGCCGGCGCCGGTTCCGGCGAGGGCCCGGCTGCCGAAGGTCGTCGGCGGGCGGGTCCTGATGGGTGCCGGGCTGCTGCTGATGTTCTTCACCGTCGTCGGCATGTTCGCGGGGACACCGCTGGTCGCCGGGATCTTCTTCGCCTTCTTCGCGGTCGGAGCCCTGCTCGGCGGCTGGTGGCTGGCCGAGCCCGCGCCGCGCTAACGTCGGGGAAGTGCCGAAGCTGATCCACTTGAACGGGCCGTCCGGGATCGGGAAGTCCACGATCGCGCGGGCCTACGCCGAGCGGCACCCCGGGGTGCTGAACCTCGACACCGATCGGGTCGTCTGCCTGATCGGGGGCTGGCGGGAGACCTTCTTCGAGACCTTCCGGGCCGCGCAGCTGCTCACCCGGGCCATGGCCGAGACGCACCTGAAGAGCGGGCACGACGTCGTCATGCCGCAGCTCGCCACCCGGGTCGCCGACATCGAGGCCTTCGAGCGGGTCGCCGCGGACTGCGGGGCCGAGTACCGGGAAATCCTGCTCACCGCCGGCAAGCCCGTCGCCGCCCGGCGGTTCGCCGAGCGGGCCGCGAAGGGGGACGCCGAAACCGAAGGGGTCGACGGCGTCCTGAACGCGCGCGGCGGCACCGCCATGGTCGAGCGGATCCACGACCAGCTCACCGCCTACCTCCCGCAGCGGCCCGGGTGCGTCGTCGTCGAGACCGGCGGGCGGGCGCCCGAGGAAACCTACGACGCCGTCGTCGCCCAGCTGAGCGGGCGGTGACGCGGTCCGGTTCACTGTCGGCATGGCGGGCATCCCGGAATTCGCGCTGCGGCAGATCGAGCGCTGGTGTGCCCGACGCGTGCCCGAGCACCTGCGGGACCAGGTGCGGGTCGAGTGCCGCACGCGGGGGCGGGCCGTCACCATCGTCGAGCTGCGGGCCGGGAGCGAGCAGAAGATCGCGCAGCTGCGCGTCGACGACTTCGGGATCTGGTCGGTGTTCTGGGCCGAGGAGAACGGGCGGTGGCTGGCGCACCCGGACGCGCCCGTCGCGAGCACGCCGCCGCCGTTGCTGGCCGAGATCGAACGGCGCTGCGAGCGGGACTAGGCGGGCGGCGGGAAGCGGACCTCGTTGCGGTCGATCTTCGCGTGCGCCGCGGCCGGCAGGTCGACGCCGAGGCGGTCCGCCAGCTGCAGCAGGTACAGCGTGACGTCGGCGATCTCGTCGAGCACCTTCGCCTCCAGCTCGGCGTCTTCACGCCACGCGTCGGACTCCTCCGGTGTCAGCCACTGGAACAGCGAGGTCAGTTCGCCGACCTCGCCGGAGAGCGCCATCACGAGGTTTTTGGGCGTGTGGAAGGGTTCCCAGGCGCGGGCCGCCGCGAAGCCGCGCAGCCGCTGGGTCACGTCGTCGAAGGTCACGTGGCGATTGTGCCCGGCCGTCACGGTGCGCTAACGGCCGTATGGCGGATTGGCGTTGACCGGTGAATCTCTCACTCAATAGGTTGCACTTCGTCGGGATGCTTGCGGGGCCCAAGGCTGGGAAAGGAACGTCTTGAAGTACCTGCGATCCGTCCGCGGCCGCATGCTGGGCATCGCTCTCCTCCCCGGTGGTGCCCTCGTCGCCGTGGCGATCGTCATCACCGCTTTCCTGCTCCACCAAGCGGTTCGCACGCGCGACCTCGCGGTCGAGACGGCGAACGCCGCGGACCGGACGGCCCGGTCCGTCGTCGCGCTGCAGGCGCAGCGGAGCGCGGCGATGGCCGCGCCGGAGCTGCGGACCGCCGCGTACGCGAGCTACACGCAGCGGATCGAAACCGCCATCGCCGGGCTGCGCGACTACGTCCGCCGTGCGTCGGACGCCGAATCGGCCTACCAGCAGACGACCGCCGTCGAGCTGCTCTCCGTCGCCGAAGGCATGGACCGCTCGGATTCCCTCGCGCTGGCGGGACTCGACGGCGTCACGCGACGGCCGTACGCCTCCGCCGTCGCCGCCTACCGGGCCGGGCTGACGCGGGTCGTGCCGCAGCTGACGGACAGCGGCCGGACCGCGTACGAGTCGCTCACGCGCAGCGCCGAGTGGAGCCGGCTCGCCGCCGCCGAAGACGCGTTCACCGCCGCCGAACCGCTGCCCGTGGCGGAATCCACGTGGCGCAGCGCCGCCTTCACCGTCTCCGAGCAGCTCGGCCGGCTCTACACCCAGCAGAGCCAGTACGCCGTGCAGCTCACCCTCGACGACGGCCGCCGCACGCTCGCCGGCGCGCTCGCCGCGGGGACCGCGCTGCTGCTGGGCGCGGTGCTCCTGCTGGTCGTGGTGCGGCGGCTCGTGGCGCGGGTGCCGGTGCCGGTCGTCCCGATCATGGTCCCGACCGTCTGCTCACCCATCCCGCGTCCCCGCCATGCACGGTCACGACGGCCGCGCGTGCCCGAGCCGTGGCCGCTGAAAGCCGTGCTCGACGACTTGCGCCGCCAGTGAGCGCCTCACCGAGAGTCACTCGTTACTCCGAAAAGAGCACGCGGTTGGCCCACACGCCGCCTTGCCGGGCTCGGGCAGACTGGTGCGCGTGAGTCCCCCCTCGGATCTTCGCCCCTACCTGCGCACTTTGGACGCGGAGACGCTGGCGGACCTGCTGCACGCCCAAGCCGAGCGTGACCCTGAGTTGCGGCACTCGCTCGAACTGCGCGCGGCAACCCAATCCGGTGACGTCAGCGAGGCGCACCGCTTGCTCGACACCGCCGTGACCGACGGGAACGTCGAGTACACCGCGAAGGTCGGCGCGGTGCTGGACACGCTGCAGCGGATGCTCGACGCCGGCAGCCGCGCCGACCTGGCGCCGCTGGCCCGGCGCACGGTCGACGACATCAGCGAGGTGCTGGAGCAGGCCGGCGACCACCCCGGCGACCTCGGCGAGCGGCTGGACCGGGCCGTCGAGCTGTACGCCCGCGCGTGCGCCGCCCGCCCGCCGGACCCGGAGAAGCTGGCCGGCTGGATCGTCGAGGTGGAGTTCGACGGCCCGGGGTGGCCGGTCATCGACCTCGCCGATTTCGCGACCGCGCTGGGCGAACGCGGGCTCAAGCTGATCAAGTCCGTGGTGGACGACGTGCTCGCGGCGGACGTCCCGGGCCACCGCCGGGACGTGGCCGAACGGCTGCGGGAACAGCTGGCCGAGGTGCGCGGCGACGTCGACGAACTGGTCGCGATCCTGTCGGCCAAGCCACCGCGCGTCGACGTCAGCCTCAAGATCGTCCGGGTGCTGCGGGCCGCGGGACGGCACAGCGAGGCCATCGCGCACGCCGCCCGCGCGCTCACCCACGACAAGCAGCCGCCGGCGCCACCGGAACCGGAGGACGAGACTTCCCGCCGCCGCAAGGACTTCGACGCCCGGCCGGACCGCGAGACGTTCGCCGCGCTGCGCGAAGCCGCGCAGGCCGCGGGCAAGTGGACGGCGCAGCGCCGGGACGCGCTGGCGACCCTGCGCGAACGCGCCGCCGAAGGCGGGGCCGACGAACTCGTCCGCGTCCTGCTCGACGACGGCCGTCCCGACGAAGCCTGGCGCGCCTGCGTCCGGTTCGGGGCGTCGCCGGAGCTGAAGCTCGAACTGGCCGAGCTGCGCGCGGCCGGGCACCCGGCCGAGACGATCCCGGTCTTCCGCGAGCACGTCGACGAGCTCATCGAGCGCAAGGACCCGCAGGCGTACCAGGAAGCCGCCCGCCGGCTGAAGCTGTTGCGCGGCTTGCACAAACGCGCCGAAACGCCGGAAGAATTCACGTCCTACCTGGCCGCGCTGGTGGAAACCCACCGCCGGAAGTCCCGGCTGATCACGGAAATCCGCACCGCGCGAATCGCGTTGCCCAAAGCCGTAACCTCCCCGCGCGCACCTCGTTGACCGCAGTGAACCGGTGTGCACGTGCACCGGGGCACCGCGAGCCCGCCATGGCGGAGACGTCCTGGCCAGCGCCGTCGCGGTGGCCCTGTCCCGTCGCCCCGCCCGGCGCCTCCCCGCCGGGCACGCGACCGGGACCCGCGCCAGGGCCACCGCGACCGGCTCGCCGGTAGGTGAAAACATGGGCCTATGAGCCCGGTTAGTCGTGCCCGCAAGAGGCAGCCGCAGCCCGTCACCCACAGCGTGACCGGCCTGTTCAAGGACGTCCTGAACGACTTCTCGGCGCTGGGTGCCGAGCCCGCGCCGGTCGACGTCGAGCTGCTCGCCTCCGAGGTGCTCGGCCAGTTCCACGACGTGCCCGTCGAGGACGGCGAAGAGCCGCTCGGCCTGGAGCTGATCGCCTTCGCGCAGCGCAAGATCACCCCCGGTGCGGCCGCGCTGCTGGCCGCGCTGAAGGTCGTCGCCGAAACCGACGTCGAGCGCAAGGCCGCCGACGCCGGGCTGCAGGTCGTGCTCGGCCGCGGCATCCCCGCGCCGACGTGGGCCGGTGACCTGGGCCGGGTGCGCGCCGGCGAGTGCTGGCGCACCGGTGACGTCTACGGCGACGAGTCGTCCCTGCTCTGCGTCTTCTCCCACGGCGACCAGGCGTACGGCCTGCTCGCGCTCCTCGACTTCACCGAGGGCGGCCGGGTGCGGGACCTCGTCGTCATCGACCAGCCCGCCGACGTCCTCGGCGAAATGCGGGAGCAGGCCGAAGCCGATCCGGAGCTGGTCGTCTTCGAAGCCGTCGAGCCCGCCGAGGCGCACCGCCTGATCGCGGACGGTCTCGCCGCGACCGACCACCTCGAGGACGCCGACGTCAGCGAGGACTACGCGCGCTTCCACGCGGTCACGCTCACCTGGTGCCGCGCGCTGCCGGAGCCCGCGCTCGTGCCCGAGGTGGCCGAGTGGTCCGAAGCCGAGCGGGCCGCGGTCGTCGAGCAGTTCGTCGCGGCGAGCGGTGAGGACGCCGACGCCGCCCGCGCGATCGGCCGCCTGCTGCTGGAGCACGGGCTGCGCACCGACCCGGCGAACCCGCTGCGCGTCGGCCCGGAGAAGGTGGCGCGGTTCCTCGAGGGCCTGCTGGGCGAGGAGTACGAGCTCGACGCCGACCACGAGGAAGCCGTCGAGCCGGTCGTGCTGGCCTGGGTGCAGTGGACGGGGGAGCGGGCCGGGCTGACCGAGACCGCCATCGCCGCCCTTGACGAAGCCGTCGCCGACTACCTCAGCGAGTACGCCGACGAGGACGACTCCCCGCTGGAGCGCTACTTCGACGGCGTCGGCGACCTGTCGCCGAGCGAACTGGCCGACGCGCTGGAGCGCCGGATGTTCGCCGTGCCGTCGCTGACCACGGAGATCGACGACGAAGAGGTCGACCTCGACCCGACCGACGCCGAGCAGCGCCGGGCGCTCGTCATCGCCGAGGCCGACGAGGACGAGGAAGAGCAGCGGCTGATCCTGCGCGCGACCATCGTCGACCAGCTGTGGGACAACGAGCCCGCCGACGTCTGGCAGACCGTGGAGCGCCTGAACGAGGGCGAACTCGACCGCGACGAGGTCTTCGAGCAGCTGATCGACGCGCTGGAAGGCAGCTTGGTGGACGGCGAAACGCTGGAGTACGACCCGGACGCCTACCTCGAGGCGCTCGGCGAACTCTGACGGCTACGGCAGGGGGCCCGCCGGTTCGGCGGGCTTCTTGCTGCGGCGCTCCTGCAGCCGGTCGTCGAAGTCGACGACGAACGTTCCGGCGGCCATCGCGATCAGCAAGACCAGACCGAGCAACGCGCCGACCCACGTGAGGACCATCGAGAACATCGTGGGCCTCCTCCCCAGCTCAGAGCCGTTTTCCTGACTCCTTCAGGGTCGCTTTCCGAACGGGCGTCCGGTATCGGCCAACCGGTTAGGCCTCGCTGCCTCCCCTCGGCCGATCGGCCGGTGTTCGGGGGCTCAGCGTGGGAATGGTGCGCGTGTGGGTGACGGATCAGAGCTTGCGGAGCCGGACGCGGTTGATCGCGTGATCGCAGTCCTTGCGCAGCACGAGCGTCGCCCGGGGCCGGGTCGGCTTGATGTTCTCCATCAGGTTCGGCTCGTTGATTGAGCGCCACAGGTGCTTCGCCTCGGCGCGGGCCTCGTCGTCCGGCAGGCCGGCGAAGTGGTGGAAGTGCGACGCCGGGTCCGCGAACGCCGTGTGCCGCAGCTCCAGGAACCGCTCGATGTACCAGCGCTGGATGTCGTCGGTGTGCGCGTCGACGTAGATCGAGAAGTCGAAGAGGTCCGACACCATCAGCCGCGGGCCCGGCTGCAGCACGTTCAGGCCCTCGAGGATGAGGATGTCCGGCTGCTGCACGACCTGCTCCTGGCCGGGCAGGATGTCGTAGGCCAGGTGCGAGTACACCGGCGCGGCGACGCGCTCGGCGCCCGACTTGACGTCGGTGACGAACCGCAGCAGCGCGCGCCGGTCGTAGCTCTCCGGGAAGCCCTTGCGGTGCATGATCCCGCGCCGCATCAGCTCGGCGCGCGGGTACAGGAAGCCGTCGGTGGTGACCAGGTCGACGCGGGGGTGGTCCGGCCAGCGGGCGAGCAGCGTGCGCAGGATGCGGGCGGTGGTCGACTTGCCGACCGCCACGCTGCCCGCGATGCCGATCACGAACGGGACCTTCGTGCCGCGGGAGTCGTCACCGAGGAACGTCGTCGTCGCTTCGTAGAGCCGCTGGCGCGCGGCGACCTGCAGGTTGATCAGGCGGGAGAGCGGCAGGTAGACGTCGGCGACCTCGGCCAGGTCGACCTGCTCGCCGAGCCCGCGCAGCCGCAGCAGCTCGGCCGCGGTCAGCGGCAGCGGCGTCGAGCTCCGCAGTTCTTTCCACTGTTCCCGGTGCAGCTCGACATACGGGCTGAGTTCGCGGACCCGGGTCATCGCACACTCCTCCGGCCGTCGCCTGCACTGGCGCACGTTCTACCTGCGTGATTAACGGTAGGGCTTGCGACGGGGGAACGCGCTGTGATGTAGTCCACCCCCTGATTTTCAGGGGTTACCGCGGGTAACGGTTCCCGAAGACCTCGTCCCACGCGGCCGCGACCTGACGGGCGCACGTCGCCGGGTCGACGCCGCCGACGCCGGTGCCCAGTCCCGGCATCGCGATGGTGTCGACGTGCTCGCGCACCGGCCCGTGGTCGAGCTGCCCGTCACGCCACTGGAGGAACACCGCGCGGGCGGCGAGGTAGGGGTGGACGGTGTCGGCGGGCAGCAGCTCGCCGGGCTCGCGCATGGTCGGCGCGCTGATCAGCCAGGCCGGCTCGGGCTCGCCGGTCGGGACGATCACGGCCTCGCCGATCGGCAGCTCGCCGCCGTGGAACGCCAGCACAGCGCTGCGAACGCTCTGCTCGACGTCGGGGAACGCCCGCGCGTAGACCGCGTCGATCCCGCCGCGCATCCAGCCGTAGGAGTTGGCCGGGCTGACCACGGCCTGCGCGACGACGTCGAGGACCGACCCGCGGTGCACCCGGACCCGGCCGGCCAGTTTTCCCACGGCGGCGGTCCAGGCGGTGGCGAGTGGTTCATCGACGGCGCACAGCACCAGCTCGGGGGTCCGAGGGGAGACCGGGGGATGTGCGTCCCCGCGGCCGGTGTGCGTGCCCGAGTCGGCGGTCACAGTCCCCAGCATCGCAAAAAACGCCACCCGGCGTAACCGGTTCACGTACCGGCTGTCCGAGTGAAAGTCGCCACGCGGCACCCCCGTAACCTGGGCGCTGTGTCACGGATCGCATACTTCGGCCCCCGGGGGACCTTCACCGAACAGGCCGCGCGGGCGCTCGCCCCCGGCGACGAACTGATTCCGGTCGAGACCGTGCGGCAGGCGATGACGACCGTCCGCGAGGGCGGGGCCGACGCCGCCTGCGTGCCGATCGAGAACTCGGTCGAAGGCGTGGTGCCGACGACGCTCGACGCGTTCAGCGAGGCGACGCCGCTGGTCGCCGTCGCCGAGGCCATCCTGCCGATCCACTTCAGCGTGCTGACCCGGCGCGGGGGCGGCGAGATCCGGACCGTCGCCAGCCACCCGCACGCGCTGGCCCAGGTCCGCGAGTGGCTCGAAGCGAACCTCCCGGGCGCGCACCCGGTGGCGTCGTCGTCGACGTCCGCCGCCGCCGTCGGCGTGCTGGACGGCGAGTTCGACGCGGCGGTCTGCGCGCCGGTCGCGGTCGAGCACTACGATCTCGACGTGCTGGCCACCGAGGTCGCCGACGTGACCGACGCGGCGACGCGGTTCCTGCTGGTCCGCCCGCCGGGCGAGCTGCCGGAGCCGACGGGCGCGGACCGGACGTCGGTGGTCGCCGCGGCCGTCAACCGCACCGGCACGCTCGCCGAGCTGCTCACCGCGCTGGCCGACCGGGGGATCAACCTGACCCGGCTCGACGCGCGGCCGACGCGCAACAACTTCGGCGAGTACCGCTTCTTCATCGACTTCGAGGGGCACGTGGCCGAGCCGCGCATCCTCGACGCGCTGACCGCGCTGCGCCGGCACTGCCGCAACCTGCGGTTCCTCGGCTCGCACCCGCGCGCCGACGGCACCCGCACCACGATCGAACCCGGCGCCGGCAACGACGACTTCGTCGAAGCAGCGGTGTGGGCCGAAGCGGTCCGCAAGGGGGAGCTCGCGTGAGGCTGCTGCTCATCCGCCACGGGCAGACCGACGGGAACGTCCGCGGCGCGCTCGACACCGCCCTGCCCGGGCCGCCGCTGACCGACCTCGGCCGGCGGCAGGCCGAGCAGCTCGCCGTGCGGCTCGCGGGCGAACCGCTGGTCGCGGTCTACGCCTCGCAGGCGACCCGCGCCCAGCAGACCGCGGCGCCGCTGGCCGCGCGGTTCGCCATGGACGTGCAGGTCGTCGACGGCGTGCACGAGGTCGTCGCGGGCGATCTGGAGGGCGCGACCGACCACGAGTCGATCCGGGTCTACATGGACACGGTCCGGCGCTGGACGCTCGGCGAGCTGGAGCCGTCGCTGCCCGGCGGTGAGAGCGGCACCAGCGTGCGCAGCCGGATGCTCGACGCGGTCGGCGCGCTGCGGGCCAAGCACGAGCAGGCCGACCCGGACGGCGTGGTCGCGCTGGTCAGCCACGGCGGCGCGATCCGGCTGGCCGGCGAGTGGCTGGCGCCGAACGTCCACGCCGACGTCGCCAACGCGGCGCTGATCCCGAACACCGGTCTCGTCGAGCTGACGGCCCGGCCGGACGGGGTGTGGCACTGCCTGACCTGGGTCGACACCCCGCTCTGAACGTCACGAAAGTGTGATCTCGTCACGTTTGAGAAACGTTTGGTGGGGAATTAACGGTGCGAACCAACCTGCCGGAGATCCGTACGTCTACCCAGTAGCAAGACATCAGGGAGGCGATTGACATGGTTCGGACGAAGCTTTCACGGTTGTTCCCGGTGGTCGCGGCTTCGGCAGGCGTTTTCGCGCTTTCCGCCTGCGGGGGCGGCGGGGCCACGCCCGCGGCCAGCAGCTCGACGCCGTCGACCTCGGCGTCGCCGAGCTCCACCACCGTCACCACGGCCACGTCCAGCCCCAGCAGCTCGACGCCGGCCTCGTCGCCGCCCGCCCAGCCCGCGGACAACGGGCTCTGCAAGGCCGGCGACGTCAAGCTCGCGCTCGGCCAGGGCGACGCCGGCGCCGGCTCGACGTACCGGCCGCTGCTGATCACCAACTCGAGTTCGAAGCCGTGCCTCATCCAGGGCTTCCCCGGCGTGTCCTACGTCGCGGGCGCGGACGGGCACCAGGTCGGCAAGGACGCCTTCCGCGAAGGCAGCAAGGGCAACGCCGTCAAGCTGAACCCGGGCCAGACCGCGGCCGCCGACCTCCAGTTCGTGAACGTGCAGAACTTCGACTCGAACACGTGCCAGCCGACCGCGGTGAAGGGCCTGCGGATCTACCTGCCGCAGGAGACCGCGTCGAACTTCCTGCCGTCCGAGGGCACGGGCTGCGCCAGCACGAAGATCCCCGGCAACCAGCTCGCGGTGAAGACGGTTCACCCGGCCTAAATGCGGCCGCAGATCTCCTTGGCCTCGGTCAGGTGCCGCTGCCCGGAGATGTCGTTGAAGTGCAGGCTCAGCACCATCCGGCTGACGCCGTCGATGTGGTCGGCGAGCGGCTGGTAGTTGGCGTTGACCTGGGCGGCGGCCGCGGACAGGGCGCGGGCCGCCGTCATCCGCTGCAGCCGTTCCGCGCTGAGGCCGGGCGTCAGCGACGGCTGCGCGTCCCGGCTCGTGTCGGGTAGCTCGCCCACCCGGTCGAGCGCCTGGCACGCCGCGACGGCGTCGTCGAGCGCGCCGGCGTGCACCCCCGACAGCCCCCAGAGCAGCCCGAGCACGCTGCCGCCGAGCACGAACCCGGCGACCGCGCAGAGCACCAGCAGCCGGCGTGACGGCTGCGGTGCGGCGGGCTCGCCGGTCTCGGCCGGGGACTCCTCGAAGTCGGGAACGGCGTCGGTGCCGGTGCCCGGGTCCACGGTGCGCATGGTCGCCTCCTCACCACCTGGGTGAGGAGCTATTTCAGCTCACAATCACGGATCCTGGTGCATCAGCGCCGCGGCTGAGTCCGATTCGTCACCGAGCGGGAACCGCCGCAGCGCCCCGAAGGCGAACGCGGCGATCACCAGCATGGCCACCCCGGACGCGGCGAACGTCCGCGCGGCCGAGCCGAGCGCGCCGGTCAGCACCCCGCCGAGCAGGGCGCCGATCGGGATCGCGCCCCAGACCACCGTGCGCCAGACGCCGAGCACCCGGCCGAGCAGCTCGCCCGGCACGAGCATGTGCCGGGCGGTCGCGAGCACGACGTTCACCGCGACCACGGAGGCCGCGAACAGGCCGAACAGCACCGCACCCGTGACCGGCGAGCGCACCAGGCCCATCCCGCCGAAGCCGAGGCCGCAGCCGAGGATCCCGCCGACGACGACCGCGCGCCGGCCCGCCGCGCGCACCAGCCGCGGCGCGACGCCCGCGCCGGCGAGCCCGCCGATGCCGCCGACGAACGCGAAGAGCCCGAAGGCCGCGTCGGACAGGTGGAGGTCGTCGAGCGCGTAGAGCACCAGCTGCGCCTGCGCGAGCTCGCTGACCAGGCTGAGCAGCCCGGCGACGACGACCAGCCGGAGCAGCAGCGGGTGCCCGCGCAGCCAGCGCAGGCCGTCGGCCAGCTCGGTGCGCAACCGAGCCGGCCGCGCCTCGCCGCGTCCGCGGTAGGTGCCGGTCAGCCCGAGCAGCACCGCGGCCGCGATCGCGAACCCCGCGGAGTTGAGGACGAACGGGAACGCGGCGAAGAGCGCGAAGGCCAGGCTCCCGATCGGCCCGCCGAGGAACGTCTGGCCGACGATCTCGCAGGCCTGCAGCTTGCTGTTGGCGGCGTCGAGCGAGCCGTCGCCGACGACCGCCGGGACCAGCGCGTTCGCCGCGCTGTCGGCGATCGTCTCGGCCGTCCCGATGACCAGCGCGGTCAGGTAGACCAGCCAGATCGTCATCCCGCCGGTGGCGACCAGCACGGCCAGCACGCCCACCGCGGCCGCGCGGGCGGTGTTCGCGACGACCATCGCGCGCCGCCGGTCGATCCGGTCGACCAGCGCGCCGGCGACGGCGGCGAACAGCAGCCACGGCAGGAACTGGGTGGCGGACAACCCGGCGATGAGCACCGGGTCGTGGGTGAGGGTCGTGGCCAGCAGGGGCAGGGCCACCTTGCCGATGCCGTCCCCCAGGTGGGAGGCCGCGCTCGACGTCAGCAGCCACGGGAGTCTTCGCGCGTTGTCCATCGGGGCCCCCAGCACGTATCGCAGTCACCCAATGACTTCGGGTAACAGGATAAGCGCGCGGTCACCCGATCGGGGTTACAGTGCGGGCTCAGCCCCAGCCCAGCTCGTGCAACCGGGCGTCGTCGATGCCGAAGTGGTGACCCAGCTCGTGCACCACGGTGATCAGCACCTCTTCGACGACCTCTTCCTCGTCTTCGCACATCGAGAGGATCGGCTGCCGGTAGATCGAGATCCGGTCGGGCAGCACCCCGCCGTACGACGACGTCCGCTCGGTCAGCGCGACGCCGTGGTAGAGCCCGAGGATGTCCGGCGCCTCGTCGTTGAACTCCTCGACCAGCACGACGACGTTGTCCATCGCGCGCGCGAACTCGGGTGGTACCTCGTCCAGCGCCGCCGAGACCAGTTCTTCGAACCGCTCCCGGCTCATCTCGACCGGCATCAGCCGTTCGTCTTCGTCGACGGCGGGGCCGAGTTCGACGTGGCCGGGCCGCCGCCCCCGTCCGACGGCGGGCCGCCGTCCTGGGGCTGGCCGCCGTCGGGACCGGCCGGCGCGGCCTTGACGCTGCCGGTGACCGCCTGCAGGCCGCTCTTGTCCGGCAGGAGCGCCGCCACCTTGCAGTTGACCTTGGCCGACCCCGCGTCCCAGCTCTCCTGCTCGCGCAGGTCCCAGGTCAGGATCAGCTTCTTCTGGTCGAGGTCGGCGCCGCCGGTGTAGTCCGCCGCGGCCTTGGTGCACTCGGTGTCGAGCCAGGCCTTCTGGTCGTCCTGCTTCGGGTAGCCGTCCTTGAACTTCGTCTTGAGGTCGAGGGTCGCGATGATCTCGTAGGAGTGCGGCTTGGCGCAGTCGAGCGGGTCGCCGACGCCCTTGCCCTGCAGCGCGAGGCAGGTGCCGGGCTCGAAGACCAGCGACTGGTCCTGCGTCTTGGCCGGCCCGGTCGTCGGCAGCAGCTTGCCGCCGGGGCCCGCCCACTGCAGGCCGCACCGCAGCTGGCGGTCGCCGTCGTCCCACTGCGACGGCGTCGGGCGCAGCAGGTTCGTCGTCAGCTTTCCGTAAGGATCGAGGTTGTGGCCGAGGTAGGGCTTCACGTCGGCGGTGCACTTCTGCTGCGCGATCTGCTGCCACTGCTCCAGCGACGGCACCGGCGCACCCTCCGGGAACTGGGCGCCGATGTCCGCCAGCGCGGTCACCTCGAACAGGTGCGGTTCGGTGCAGGCCACCTTCCGCGCGTCGCTCGCGTCCGGGTTGTCCCAGGTCAGGCAGCTGCCCGGGGGCGAGTGGAACGCCTCCTGGGCGGCCGCGGACAGCTTGCCGGCGCCACCGCCGGAGCCGCCGGTGATGCCGTCGCTCCAGGAAAAGACGACACTGAGGGCGAGCGCGATGAGCGCGCCCGCGAAGATCCCGCCCATCACGACGCGGGTGCGCAGCGTCTGCGTGGCGGTGGGGAACCGATCGGCGCTGGGAGACATCGCAGTCCATGATGCCCGCGCCGCGCGCGACGTGCGCGATCCGGGTGGTTAGGGTGGGTCACGGTTTCGTGGTGGCCGGGATTACGGAGCGCACATGACGCAGGACAGCAACACTGGGGACCAGCCGCCCCCCGAGCCGCCGAAGCGCGGTTCGATGAGGTTCCAGGACTCGAACACGCAGCCCAAGCAGCCGTCGGTCGCCGAACAGCGGGCGCGGCAGCAGGCGCTCGCGCAGGAAGAACGCGACGAGGAGCTGGCCCGCCAGGCCGACGCCAAGGCGGCGACCCGGCGCAAGATCCTCATCGGCAGCGGGGTCACGGTCGGGCTCGTCGGCCTGGTCGCGACGTTCTACTCGGTCGCGAAGCCGGCCGGCGAGGTCACGGCCGTCTGCACCGACAAGGACGGCGTCGTCCAGAACGACGACTACTGCGACGACAACTACGTCACCAGCCACGGCGGCTACCACAGCGGTGGCTTCCTGTTCCTGCCGATCGGCGGTGGCGGCTACCAGAGCTACCGCTACAACTACGGCGGCACCGGCACCATCGGCCAGCGCGTGAGCGGTGGCTCGTACGACGCGCCGTCGTCGCGGACCAGCGTCAACACGAAGTCCGGCAAGTCCGTCCAGCGCGGCGGCTTCGGCATCAGCGGGAAGAGCGGCAGCACCGGGGGCACCGGCGGCAGCGGCAAGAGCGGGGGATCGTAGGTGTACCGGGACCGGCGTGAGCCGCGGCGCGACTGGCAGCGGATCGTCGAGGAGCAGGGACTCGTCTACGGCACGCCGGCCCGCGACAGCAGCGGCCGGATGCGGCCGTACTGGGACGAGTCCGTGCACTACGTCTTCGACATGGACGAGGTGCTCTCGCTCGAAGCCGACGTCGAACTGCTGCACTCGATGTGCCTCGAGGCCGTCGACAACGTCGTGACGACCGAGGGCTACCAGCGGTTCGGCATCCCCGAGTGGGTCTGGCCGCACATCGCCGAGTCGTGGAAGCGGCAGGACCCGCACGTCTACGGCCGGTTCGACCTGCGCTACGACGGCAAGTCGCCGGCGAAGCTGCTGGAGTACAACGCGGACACGCCGACCACGCTGCTGGAGGCGTCGCTGCTGCAGTGGCACTGGAAGACCGACGTCTTCCCGGACGACGACCAGTGGAACTCGATCCACGAGAAGCTCGTCGAGCGCTGGGCGTTCCTGCAGGACAAGCTGCCGTCGAACGAACTGCACTTCACCTGGTCGGCGGCCGATCCGAGCGGCGAGGACAACGTCACCACGGCGTACCTCCAGGAGACGGCGGCCGAGGCGGGGCTGGACACGGTGGGGCTGGCGATCGAGGAGATCGGCTGGGACCCGGTGCTCAAGCGGTTCGTCGACCTCGAAGAGTCGCAGATGGCGACCGTGCTGAAGCTGTACCCGTGGGAGTGGGTGGTCGACGAGGAGTTCGGCCGCAACGCCGTCGAGTCGCTGCCGCGGACGCTGTGGATCGAGCCGCTCTGGAAGATGATCCTCTCCAACAAGACGCTGCTGGCGATCCTGTGGGAGAACTACCCGGGCCACCCGAACCTGCTGCCCGCGTTCGCCGACGACCCCGGTCTGCTCACCGAGTACGTCCGCAAGCCGAAGCTGGGCCGCGAGGGCGCGAACGTGCAGATCGTCGCGACCGGCTACGAGACCCAGACCGACGGCGTCTACGGCGCCGAAGGCTTCGTCTACCAGGCGTTCGACCCGCTGCCCGAGTTCGACGGCTACCGGCCGGCGCTGGGCGCGTGGATCGTCGGCGACAGCTCCGCCGGCCTCGGCATCCGGGAGACCGGCGGCCTGGTCACCGACGACGGTGCGGCATTTGTCCCACATCGCATCGTCGAGTCGTGATAGAACACCGTCGCTGATCAGCTCTTTTCCCCTGGGAGACACACCGTGAACACGACCCTTGCGCTGTCCGACACGTTCGGCTCCGACCTCGTGCGGGGGATCGGCGCGATCCTGCTGTACGGCGTCATCGGCCTGATTCTGATGTTCGCCGGCTTCTACGCGATCGACTGGACCACGCCGGGCAAGCTGTCGAAGCTGGTCACGCAGGGCCTGCCGAACGCGGTGATCGTGACCGCGTCCGGGATGCTCTCGATGGCGTTCATCGTCGTCGTGGCGATCTTCAACTCGGCCAGCGACCTGACCGAGGGCCTGATCACGTCGCTGGTCTACGGCCTGCTCGGGATCATCGTGCAGGTGATCGCGGTCCGGCTCCTGGAGTGGGCGACCCGCATCGACGTGGCCTCGACCATCGAGAGCGAGAAGTTCGCCCCGGTCAGCATCGTGGTCGCGGCCGCGCACATCGGCCTGGGCCTCGTGGTGGCGGTCGGCATCTCCTGACGCCGGACCCTCCGAACGACGTGAGCCGGGTCACGCAGTGCGTGGCCCGGCTCTGCCATTCGCACTAGCGTGGGTCTGGTGCGCCTGCTGAGGACACCGGAAGACCGGTTCACGGACCTGCCCGACTTCCCCTTCGAGCCGAAGTACGCGGAGCTCGACGACCCGCACGGCGGCGTGATCAGAGTGGGTTACGTGGAGGCGGGCCCGGCCGACGGCCCGGTCGTGCTCCTGCTCCACGGCGAACCCAGCTGGTCGTACCTGTACCGCAAGATGCTCCCGGTGCTCGCGTCCGCGGGCCTGCGCGCGATCGCCCCGGACCTGGTCGGCTTCGGCCGCTCGGACAAGCCGGGCGACCTGGTCGACCACACCTACGCCCGGCACGTCGAGTGGATGCGCGGCTTCGCGTTCGACGCGCTGGACCTGCACGACGTGACGCTCGTCGGCCAGGACTGGGGCGGCCTGATCGGCCTGCGCCTGGTCGCTGAGCACCCTTCGCGCTTCGCCCGGGTCGTCGCGGCCAACACCGGCCTGCCCACCGGCGACGTCGACATGCCACCGCAGTGGCACGCGTTCCGCGAGGCCGTGGACAAGGCCCAGGTGCTGGACGTCGCCCGGTTCGTCCAGTCGGGCTGCCGGTCTCCCCTGACGGAGCAGGAGCGGGCGGCGTACGACGCACCGTTCCCGAACGAGATGTACAAGGCAGGCCCGCGGGCGATGCCGTCCCTGGTCCCGTACCGCCCCGACGACCCGGCTTCGGCGGCGAACCGCACGGCCTGGCGAACGCTGACGGAACTGGACCTGCCGTTCCTGGTGGCGTTCTCCGACAGCGACCCGATCACCGGCGGGATGTCCCCGATCCTGCAGCGCTCGATGAAGGGCGCCCAGGGGATCGACCACCCGGTGATCGCCGGCGCGGGACATTTCCTGCAGGAGGACGCGGGCGAGGAGCTGGCCGAGCACGTGGTGCGCTTCGTACGGGGCTAGCAGTTCCCGGCCCAGTCGCCAGGTTCCAGCTCACCTGCTAACCGGCGGCCGGCAACGCAAGCCGACCACGAGGTCACCAGACCTCCTCTCTCGCGGGAGTCTCTGGCCGGGAGAACAAGCAAAAGCTGTCCTCGCCGGACGGGCAGGCTCCGGGATGACCACCAGCCCCGCTGTCCCCTCACCTTCTCGAGGGGGTCGCTGGGTGGTCATCCCGTCGCCTGAGCGAGGCCTATCACTTTGAGCCGGGCCCGCAAGCTTGCGTCGTCTACTCGCGTTGGACTCTGGGTTGCGGGCCCGGCTCAAAGTGATTTTGACGGCCTCAGGCGACGGGAGGACCACCCAGCTCTTCGGGTCAAAGCGCTGCGTGGGTTGCTGACAGGGCGTCCACCAGGATGTTCAGGCCCTCCTGGGCCTCCTCGGCGGTCAGGGTCATCGGGGGGCCCAGGCGCAGGACGTTGCCGTGCAGGCCGCCCTTGCCGATCAGGAGGCCGCGCTTCTTCGTCTCCTCCAGCATCCTTGCTGCTGCCGGGACGTTGGGCTCGGTCGTGCCCGGCTTGATCAGCTCCACGCCGATCATCAGGCCCTTGCCTCGTACCTCGGCGACGATCGGTGACTCGGCGGCGCGCAGGCCGGAGATGAGCTGTGAGCCGCGGGCCGCGCAGTTGGCCTGGAGGTCGTGGTCCTTGATGTAGTCCAGGACCGCCGTCGCGCCGGCCATCGACACCGGGTTGCCGCCGAACGTCGAGAACGACTGGGCCTGGAAGCAGTCCAGGACGTCGCCGCGGGCCACCACGCCGCCGACCGCCAGGCCGTTGCCCAGGCCCTTCGCGAAGGTCATCATGTCCGGCGTCACGCCGTGTGCGTCGATGCCCCAGAAGTGCTCGCCCGTGCGGCCCCAGCCGGTCTGGACCTCGTCCGAAATGAACAGCACCCCGTACTCGTCCAGGACTTCCTTCATCGCCCGGAACAGCCCGTCCGGGGGCAGGCTGAAGCCGCCGACGCCCTGGATCGGCTCGGCGATCAGGCACGCGACGTCGCCCGCGGTCGCCGTGTCCAGCACGTCCACCAGGTCCGCGACGCACGCCTTGATGTAGTCCGCGTCCGGCATGTCCCGGAACGGGCTGCGGTAGCGGTAGCCGCCGTGGACGTAGTTGACCTTCACCGGGCTCAGGGCCGACGCCGACCAGCCGCGGTTGCCCGTGATCGCGACCGTCCCGAAGGACCGGCCGTGGTAGGAGTTGCGCATCGCCAGCACCTGGTTGCTGCGCCGGAACTGCGTCGCCAGCATCAGCGCCGTGTCGTTGGCCTCGCTGCCGGAGTTGGTGAAGAACACCTTCGCGTCCGGGATGTTCGACAGCTTCGCGATCCGTTCGGCCAGCTCGACCTGGGAGCGGATCAGGTACAGCGTCGAGGTGTGCAGGATGCCGGTGTCGAGCTGCTTGCGGACCGCGTCGCCGATCTCCGCGACGTCGTAGCCCATCGAGTTGGTCAGCACCCCGGCGAAGAAGTCGAGGTAGGTGCGGCCCTGGGAATCCGTCATGCGCCGGTCGTGGGCGTGCACGATCTCGATCGGCTCTTCGTAGAGCAGCGACATCCAGGACGGCATCACTGCGCGGTGCCGGGCGAGCAGCTCGTCGGTCATCGGGGCGCCTCCTCCGGGGTTTCCCTGGAGTATGGGGACGCCGTGAACAGCGCTTCAACGATCAGACTGTCGGGATAACCCAGTAGGGCCGCACAGTCTGTACGGACTACCCTCTGTCTTCGTGATTGACCCCAGGACTCTGCGCGATGACCCGGAAGCCGTGCGCGCGTCGCAGCGCGCTCGTGGTGAAGACGAGGGAGTGGTCGACAAGCTGCTCTCCCTCGACACCCGGCGCCGCTCTTCGATCGCGGCCGCGGACAAGCTGCGCAACGAGCAGAAGCTCCTGGGCAAGCAGATCCCGAAGGCGCCGCCCGAGGAGAAGCAGCGGCTGCTGGCCACGGCCAAGGAGCTCGCCGCGCAGGTCAAAGCGGCCGAGGCGGAGCAGAACACGTCGTCGGAGGAGTTCGACCAGCTCTTCCGCACCGTGCCGAACCTCGTCCACCCGGACGCCCCGGTCGGCGGCGAAGACGACTTCACCGTGCTCAAGCACGTCGGCGAGCCGACCAAGCTCGGCTTCACCCCGAAGGACCACCTCGAGCTGCTCGAAGCGCTCGGCGGCGTCGACATGGAGCGCGGCGCGAAGGTGTCGGGCTCGCGGTTCTACTTCCTCACCGGCGTCGGCGCGCAGCTGCAGCTCGGCCTGCTCAACATGGCCATCGCGCAGGCGCTCGAAAACGGCTTCACGCCGATGATCACGCCGTCGCTGGTCCGCCCGGAGATCATGGCCGGCACCGGCTTCCTCGGCCAGCACTCGAGCGAGATCTACCACCTCGAGGACGACGACCTGTACCTCGTCGGGACGTCGGAGGTGCCGCTCGCGGGCTTCCACGCCGACGAGATCCTCGACCTGAACGACGGTCCGAACCGCTACGCGGGCTGGTCGTCCTGCTACCGGCGCGAGGCCGGCTCGTACGGCAAGGACACCCGCGGCATCATCCGCGTCCACCAGTTCGACAAGGTGGAGATGTTCGTCTACACCAAGCCGGAGGACGCCGAAGCCGAGCACGAGCGGCTGCTCGGCTGGGAAGAGCAGATGCTCGCGAAGATCGAGGTGCCCTACCGGGTGATCGACACCGCGACCGGCGACCTCGGCACGTCCGCGCACCGCAAGTTCGACTGCGAGGCGTGGATCCCGACCCAGGACACCTACCGCGAGCTGACCTCGACGTCGAACTGCACGACGTTCCAGGCCCGCCGCCTCTCGGTCCGCTACCGCGGTGAGAACGGCAAGCCGCAGATCGCCGCGACGCTCAACGGCACGCTGGCGACCACCCGCTGGATCGTCGCGATCGTCGAGAACCACCAGCAGGAAGACGGCTCCGTCCGCGTGCCGGAGGCGCTGCGCCCGTTCGTCGGCGGCAAGGAAGTCCTCACCCCTCGCTGAATCGGGCGGATCCGCGGTGCTCCTCCGTTCGTCCCAGTACAGTCCGGGCCGAACGGGAGGATTCATGCGCAACAAGTGGCAGGTCGCGGCGGCGGTGGCCGCCGCGGCCGTGGTGACCGGGTGCACGGTGACGGTCGGCGGTGCGGCGTCGCCGGTGCCGGGGCAGGGCCCGGTCGCCAAGGCCGTCAACGCCTGTGACCTGCTCGACGAAGCCCAGGTCGACGCGCTCGGCTACCGGTCGCCCGGCAATTCGGTGGCCGAGAACAAGGACCGGCTCCAGCCGCCGATGTGCCTGTGGAACTCGAAGGACGACATCGACCCGTCGGCCGTGCTCACCGTCGGCCTGGCGACGGACATGGACTTCAACGAGTACATCGCCGGTGCCGTCCCGAAGTCCTCGCCGCAGGAGATCGGCGGGCTCAGCTGGACGCAGTACGGCTCGATCCTCCCCGACGACTGCACGTTCTACGCCTCGCTCGGCGACAAGTCGTTCGCCTTCGTCGGCGTCTCGACCAGCAAGCTCGAGAAGTCGTGCGAACTGGTGAAGCAGGTGATCCCGCAGGCCGCGGCCCACCTGCCCGGCGGGCAGGACGCGCCGCCGGTCACGCCGCAGACCTCGGCGAAGCCGGAGCCGGGCGGGCCGCTGCTCTCGGCCGACCCCTGCGCGGCGCTCAAGCCCGACCAGGTGGCGCAGCTGAAGAACATCTCGCCGAACGGGGAGAAGACCGTCTCGAACGTCGTGCCGAACGCGTCCTACTGCCTGTGGGACGACACCGACGGCAGCGAGGGCCAGAAGGCGTTCGAAGTCTGGTACGGCCCGAGCACGCCGGTGGCCCAGTGGCCGGGCGTCAACGGCGTCGCCCCGGCCGAGACCGTCGACGTCGGCGGCAAGAAGTGGGGCGTCTACCCGAACCTGGGCGGCCTGCGGGTCACCTGCGGCGCGTTCCTGCCGATCACCGACACGTCTTCGGTGCAGGTGGTCAGCGGGTTCATCGGCGACGACACCAAGACCTGCGACGTCGTCAAGCAGGGCCTGCCGCTGGTGACCGCGAACCTGCCGGGCTAACCCTCGGAAACCTGGTCGGCGATGTGGCGCGCGATTTCGAGCGCGCTCGTCGCGGCCGGTGACGGCGCGTTCAGGACGTGCACCTGGTCGCGCGCGGTCTCGATGAGGAAGTCGTCGACGAGCGAGCCGTCGCGGCGCATGGCCTGGGCGCGGACGCCGGAGCCGTGGCGGACGATGTCGTCCTCGGTGACGGCCGGGACGAGCCGGGCGAGGCTGGCGGCGAAGCGCTTCTTCGAGAACGAGCGGCGGACCTCGTCGAGCCCGGTCGGGAACGCGTACGTCTTCGCCAGCCGCCAGACACCGGGGAAGGCCGCGACCTCGGCGACGTCCTTCGCGGAGAAGTCGCCCCAGCGGTAGCCCTCGCGCCGCAGCGCCAGCACGGCGTTGGGGCCGGCGTGCACGCTGCCGTCGAGCATCCGCGTGAGGTGCACGCCCAGGAACGGCAGCGTCGGGTCCGGCACCGGGTAGATCAGGCCCTTGACCAGGCCGCGGCGCTCCGGCTTGAGCTCGTAGTACTCGCCGCGGAACGGCACGATCTTCGCCGACGGCGTCAGCCCGGCCAGGCGCGCGACGCGGTCGGAGTGCAGGCCGGCGCAGTTGACGAGGGCGTCCGCGACGACGACGTCGTTGCCGGTCGCGACCTCGACCCCGCCCTCGCGGTGGGCGCGGATGGCCAGCGCGGGCGAGTCCAGCCGCAGGTCGACGCCGGCTTCGTCGAGCAGCCGGACGAGCGCGTGGCAGACGGCGGGGAAGTCGATGATCCCGGTGGACTCGACCCGCAGCGCGGCGACGCAGGCGACCTCGGGCTCGTACTCGCGGGCTTCCGCGGGCGAGATCTTCTTGGCCGGGACGCCGTTGGCCTCGGCCCGCTCGGCGAGCGTGTTCAGCGCCGGGATCTCGCGTTCGTCGGTGGCGACGACGAGCTTCCCGCACACCTCGACCGGCACGCCGTACTGGCGCGCGAAGTCCACGATGGACCGGTTCCCGGCGACGGACATCCGCGCCTTGAAGGACCCGGGCTTGTAGTAGAGCCCGGCGTGCACGACGTTCGAGTTGTGCCCGGTCTGGTGGGCCGCCCACCGGGATTCCTTCTCCAGCACGGTGACGTCCAGCCCTCGCCTGGTGAGTTCCCAGGCCACGGCCAGACCGACGATCCCGCCCCCGACGACCACCACGTTGCGCACGATCGACCAGGCTACGCGAGGACCGCGGCGCGGTCAGCCCGCCATGCCCGCCGTGGTCAGCGCCTTCTGCGCGCTCATCCCCGCGCCGGCCGCGTACGCCCGCTCGAAGCCGTCCGGCCCCAGCGACTCCCGCACCCGGGCCCGCACCGAACCGGCGTCCGGATCGCCCGCGATCGCCGTCCCGCGCACGCCGGCCGCGGCGCCCAGCAGGACCGCCGCGTGCTCCGGCCGGGCGGCTCCGGCCAGTCCCTCCAGGGCGAACGCCACGACGTCCCCCGCGTGCCACCGGTGCCCCGTCAGCAGCGCCTCCCGGTGCAGCCGGCCCGCGTCGGCCGGGTGGCCCTCCGCCAGCGCCAGCCAGCCCAGCGAGATCAGCACGCCCGCGCGGGCGGTCTCCGCCGAGAACGAGCCGCCGGGGCACTCGGCCAGCGCGCGCTCGTTCAGCGCCCGGGCCGCGGTCAGGTCGCCCTCGTGCCGCGCGAGGTTCGCCAGGCCGACGTACGCGGCCGCGCGGGACTCCGGCATGCCCGTCCGCCGCGCGGTGGCGGCCGCGAGTTCGTAGTCGGCCCGGGCGCCCGCGCGGTCGCCCGAGAGCAGGCGCGTCCACGCGCGGCGGCAGATCAGGTCGGCCACGTCGTCGGTCGCGCCGATCTCGTGCATCAGGCCCAGTGCTTCGTCCATCAGCGGCAGGGCGGCCTCGTGCTCGCCCCGCCAGGTCAGCAGCTGCGACAGGTGGTCCAGCGCCATCGACAGGCCCCACCGCTCGCCCAGCGCGCGGAACTGCGTCACGCCTTCGCGCAGCCCTTCCTCGGCCTCGGCCAGCTCACCCGCCATCATCGCCCGCAGGCCGAGGCCCATCGGCAGCAGCGCCCAGCCCCACGCGTCGCCGCCGGCGAGCAGCCCCTCGCCGCGGCCGAGCACCTGCGCGTCGTCGCCGGGCGGCCCCGCGACGACGCCCATCAGCATCACCAGCATCGGGTTCCGCGGCGTCCAGTCGCCGTCCACGGCGTACCGGCGGACCAGCGGCAGGTACTGCTCCAGCGCCTCGCGGGGGTGCCCGGACAGCGCCCCGAGCACGCACACCAGGAACTCCTCGGGGTAGCGCTCCTGGACCTCCGGGGAGCAGCGTGAAACCACCTCCATCGACAGCCCGGCGCCCTCGAACCGCCGTCCGCGCATCCACCAGTACATCGCCAGCAGCGGCACCAGCCGCAGGGCGAGCACGACATCGTGCTCGGTGGCCCAGCGCAGGGCGGCCAGGACGTTTTCGTACTCGGCGTCGACCCGGTCGAGCCACTCGAGCTGCGCCGGGGTCCGCAGCATCGGATCCGCTTCCTCGGCGAACCGCAGGAAGTACTCGGCGTGCGCGCGGTGCACCCGCTCGGTTTCGCCCGCTTCGGCGAGCTTCTCGGCGCCGAACGCGCGGATCGTCTCCAACATCCGGAACCGGCCGCCTGCCGCCTCGACGAGGGACTTGCCGGCCAGCTCCGGCAGCAGGTCGACGTCGGCGCCGCACACCTCGGCGGCGGCCGCGGCGGTCGCGCCGCCGGCGAACACCGTGAGCCGCCGCGCCAGCTCGCGCTCTTCGTCGTCGAGCAGGTCCCAGCTCCACTCGACGACGCCGCGCAGCGAGCGGTGCCGCGCTTCGGCCGTCCGGCTGCCGCGGGCCAGCAGCCGGAACCGGTCGTCGAGCCGGGCCGCGATCTCGCCGGCGGGCAGCGCGCGGACGCGGGCCGCGGCCAGCTCCAGCGCCAGCGGCAGGCCGTCGAGGGCCGCGCAGATGTGCTGGACGTCGCCGATCGTCGTCTCGTCGAGCACGAACGCCGGGTCGCTCGCGGCGGCGCGGTCGGCGAACAGCCGGATCGCCGCGAACTCGCCGGCCTGCCCGGCGGAAGTCCCGGGCGGCGGGACGGCCAGCCGCGGCACCGGCGCCAGCTGCTCGCCGGTGATGCCGAGCGGTTCCCGGCTGGTCGCCAGCACGCGCAGCCCCGGGCACGCGGCGAGCAGCCGCGCGGTCAGCCGGGCCGCTTCGTCGACGACGTGTTCGCAGTTGTCGAGCACCAGCAGCGTCGAGCGGTCGCGCAGCGCGCCGATCAGCCGCTCGACGGGGTCCTGGGGGCCGCCGCGCGAGCTCTCCCGCAGGCCGAGCGCGCCCAGCACCGCGTGGACGACGCCGCCCTCGTGCGGGGCCAGCTCGACGAACGCGACCGGCCCGGCGCCGGCGGCCGTGACCTCGATGGCCAGCCGGGTCTTGCCGGTGCCGCCCGGGCCGGTCAGCGTGACGAGCCTGCTGCGTCCGAGCAGCTCCACCACCTGCCGCAGCTCGGCGGCCCGGCCGACGAAGCTGGTCAGCTGGGCGGGCAGCGCCGGGAGCACCGGCTTCCCGGGCTCGCCGCGCAGCACCGCGAGGTGGGCTGCGGCCAGCTCCGGGCCCGGGTCGGCGCCCAGCTCGCCGGCCAGCGTCCGGCGGGCGTCCTCGAACGCGCCCAGCGCGTCGGCGGACCGGCCCGCGGCGGCCAGCGCCCGCACGAGCTGCGCCCGCGGCCGTTCCCGCAGCGGCTGCGCGGCGACGGTCTCCCGGAGTCCGATGAGGACGTCCTCGGCCCGCCCCAGCGCAAGCCGGGCCTCGACGTGGTCGTCCACCGCGTCCGCCCGCAGCTCCTCGAGCCGCGCGGCCTGGGCGGCGGCGAAGGGCGCCTCCGGCAGATCGCTGAACGCCGGCCCCCGCCACAGCGCGAGCGCGTCGCCCAGCAGCTGCGCGGCGCGGCCGGCTTCGCCGTTCTTCAGCAGCGCACGCCCTTCGCGCGCCAGGCGTTCGAAGGCGTGAGCGTCCACTTCGTCCGGTCCGACGGCCAGCCGGTACCCGGCCGCGGTGAACTCGACCGGGGCCAGTTCCTTCAACGCCGTCCGCAGCCGGGACACCTGGGACTGCAGGGCGTTCGCGGCGCCGTCCGGCGGGTGTTCGCCGTACATGCCGTCGATCAGCCGTTCGGCCGGGACGAACCGCCCGGCCGCCAGCGCGAGCAACGCCAGCAGCGTCCGCGAGCGCGGTCCGCCCACCGCCACCTGCGTGCCGTCCGGGGTCCACGCGGCGACGGCCCCCAGTACCCCGAATCGCATGTGCCCAGCGTAGGACGTCCATCGGGCCGCGGCGGGCGTCACTCGAAAGTGGAGTACGGCGTGGGCCTGTGAATCAGCTGAGCGTACGTCTATACACTTCGCCGGGTCCCCACGCAATGGGAGAGGTATGTCGTCCGAGAGCATTGCCCTTGGTCAGCCGACCGTCGGCGAAGAGGAACTCGCCGCCGTCGCCGAGGTCTTCCGATCCGGCTGGCTGGCCGGTGCCGGTCCGGCGTGCCGCCGGTTCGAGGAGCGGTTCGCGCAGGTCACCGGCACCGCGCACGCGTTGGCGACCGCGAACTGCGGTTCGGCGCTCTTCCTGGGGCTCAAGGTCCTCGGCGTGCGGCCGGGTGACGAGGTGATCGTCGGCGACTACACGTTCCCGGCCACCGGCCACGCCGTCGTCCAGGCGGGCGCGAAGCCGGTCTTCGCCGACATCCGCCCGGACGTCTTCAGCGCGGACCCGGCCCACGTCGAGTCGCTGATCACCCCGAACACCGTCGGCATCCTCGCCGTCGACGTCGCCGGCCAGCCCGGTGACTTCGACGAGTACCGGGCGATCGCCGACAAGCACGGCCTCTGGCTGTTCGAGGACGCCGCGTGCGCCGCCGGTGCGACGTACAAGACGCGGCCCGCGGGCAGCCTCGCCGACCTCGCCGCGTTCTCCTTCCACGGCCGCAAGGGCATCACCGCCGGGGAGGGCGGCGCGCTCGTCTCCGACCGCGAAGACCTCATCGCGCACGCGCGCAAGCTGCACACCTACGGCATCGAGCCGGCGATCAGCCGCGAAGGCTCGAACACGCTCCCGATCCCGGAGTTCCACGAGCTCGGCTACAACTTCCGCATGTCGGACGTGCAGGCCGCGATCATGAACGTCCAGCTCGACCGGCTGCCGGACCTCCTCGCCGCCCGCCGATCCGTCGCGAAGCGCTACCACGAGGCCTTCGAAGACGTCGCCGCGCTGACCGTCCCGGTCGAACTGTCCGATCGCGAACACCCGTGGCAGGCCTACCTGCTCACGGTCGCGCCGGAGGTCAGCCGCGACACCCTCGCCCTGCGCATCCGCGAGCAGGGTGTCCAGTGCAACTTCGGCACCTACGCCTCGCACCTCCAGCCGATCTACGGGCCCCAGACCCCGCTGCCCGTCTCCGCCGACGCGTTCGCGCGCCAGCTCGCGGTCCCCATGCACGCCAACCTGACGGACGCCGAAGTGGCGCGCGTCGGCGAGGTCGTGCGCGAAGCCGTGCAGTCCCTGTCTTGAACCCGCCGACCGAGGAGAAATTGGTGTCCGACAAGAAGGTGCTCTTCACCGGGGCGGGTGGGTTCATCGCCGCGCACGTCATCCCGCTGCTCATCGAGGGCGGCTACACCGTGCGGATCTTCGACAACATGACCCGCGGCGACCGCGCGCGGGTCAACGAGTTCGTCGCCACCGGCAAGGTCGAGCTCGTCGAGAAGGACGTCCGCTACGGCGGTGCGGTGCGCGAGGCCATGCGCGGCTGCACGCACGTCATCCACTTCGCCACGGTCTCGATCAACAAGTCGATCGCCGACCCGCACGAGTCGTTCGACATCAACATGACCGGCAACCACAACGTGTTCGCCGCGGCCGCCGACGAAGGTGTCGAGCGCCTGGTGTTCGCGTCGACCGCGTCGGTCTACGGCGAGCCGAAGCGGCTGCCGATGCACGAGGACGACGAGCTCAAGCCGCTCACGCCGTACTGCATCTCGAAGCGCGCGGGCGAGGACATGCTCGGCTTCTACGAGCGCCAGAAGGGCCTGTCCTGGAACGCGCTGCGGTTCTTCAACGTGTACGGCCCCGGCCAGAAGATCGAGGCGTACTACACCTCGGTGATCAACCACTTCATCCAGCGCCTGCGCGCCGGCCAGCCGCCGATCATCGACGGCCGCGGCGACCAGTCGATGGACTTCGTGCACGTCACCGACCTGGCACGGGCCGTCGTCGCGGCGCTCGAGTCGGAGCGGGCGAACCTGCCGATCAACATCGGCACCGGCATCGACACCTCGATCGCCGCGCTGGCGAAGATCCTCATCGAGGCCGTCGGGGTCGACGTCGAGCCGCTGTTCAACGAGCGTGACGTGCTGGTCTCGCGGCGCGCCGCCGACATCACCCGCGCCCGCGACGTGCTCGGCTGGGAGCCGCGGATCACCGTCGAAGAGGGCATGCGGCAACTGGTCGAGGAATCCGAGTGACTGCCACCGCGGGGCCGGCCCAGGGACGTGCGATGCGCATCGCGGTGGTGAACAACTTCTTCCCGCCCCGCGTCGGCGGCAGCGCGCACATGTCGGCGTCGCTGGCGGCGCAGTTCGTCGAGGAAGGGCACGAGGTACTGGCGATCACGGCCGCCTACGGCGAGGCCCCGGCCGAGGAGGAGCGCGACGGCTACCGCGTCGTGCGCCTCCCGGCGGTGAAGATGCCGCAGATCGGCCTGTCGATCGACTTCGACATGAGCTTCGCGTCGCCGCGGCCGGGCAACTGGCGGCGGCTGTGGAAGCTGCTCGACGAGTTCAAGCCGGACGCGATCCACCTGCACGGCCAGTTCTTCGACCTGTCGTGGCTGGCCGGCATCTACGCGCGGCGGCACGGCGTCCCGACGCTGCTGACCATCCACACGCTCCTGATCAGCGACAACAAGCTGTACGGCAGTGTGTTCCGGCTGCTGGACGCGGTGCTGGTCCGGCCGATGCTGGCCTACATCAAGCCGCGGTACGTGATCCTCGACAAGCTGGGCGTCGACTACTGCGTCGACCGCTACGGCACGAGCGACGCGAACTCGGAGTACTTCCCGATCGCGGTCGACACCGGGCACTTCGCGAAACCGGTGACGAAGGACGTCCGCGCGGAGCACGAAATCGGCGACGCCCCGCTGATCGTCTCGCTGGGCCACGTCATCCCGCTGCGCAACCGGCTGCCGCTGATCGAGGCCCTGCCGTCCATTTTGGACAAGCACCCCGGCGTCCGGGTGGTCGTGGTCGGCCGCGTCTACCACGACGCCTTCCTGAAGCGGGCGGCGGAACTGGGCGTCTCGGACGCACTGGTCGTCACGGGCGCGGTCCCGAAGGAAGACGTCCCGGCGTACTTCGCGGCGGCGGACATCGTGACGCACGACCTCAACGGTGGCTGCGGCACGGCGTCCCTGGAGGCGATGCTCTCGGGCACGGCGACGATCGCGTCGGTCACCGAGGACAACTACCCGGGCATCGAACTGCGCAACGGCGAGAACGTCCTGCTGGTCCGCCCGGACGACGCGGAAGCCGTGGCCCGCACGGTGGTCGAGCTGCTCGACGACCCGGAGCGCCGGGCCCGGATCGCGCAGCGCGAGAGCGAGATGGTGCGCTCGAACTTCGGCCTCGACGTCGTAGCGGAGGAGCACCTGCGCACCTTCGAGAAGCTGGTGTCGGAAGCCGATGTTCTTCGATGACGAGCGCAGCCACCGGCTGCGCCCGCAGATCCTGACCGAGCTCGTCTCGCAGTACATGAACGACGCCGAGCGGGCTCAGTTCTACGGGCTGCCTTCGACGTGCCGCGTGCGCGAGCGCGTGAAGATCATCAGTCCCGAGAACCTCAAGATGGGTGACCACTGCTGGGTGGGCGAGGGCGCGGCCCTCGACGCGAGCGGCGGCCTGGAGATCGGCGAGCACACCAGCATCGGCCTGAACACGCTGATCTTCACGCACTCGAGCTGGCTGGCGAACATGACGCTGCAGAACCACTCGGGCAGCGACCTGATCGAACGCAAACCGGTGAAGATCGGCAAGGGCTGCTTCATCGGCGGCCTGGTGGTCATCATGGCGGGCGTGACGATCGGCGACTTCGCCACGGTGCAGCCCAATTCGGTGGTGGCCAAGGACGTGCCGCCGCGAACGCTGGTGGCGGGCAACCCGGCGCGGGTGTTCCAGCGGTACGACGAGGAGTACATCCAGTCCGAAGTGGACCGGGTGCGGGCGGAGAACGCGCGCCGCCGCGAGATCGCGGAGTCACACGGGCAGAACACTTCGGGCTGGGGAGCCCCATCGGGCGACTACACGGAGGAGTAGCACTGCGGCAGGATGGCGTGAGAAGATGACGTCCAGTAACCGGTGGTGGGGAGAAGGCGGATGAGCGTCATGGAATGGCCTCACGATCTTCTGTCCCTCGACGACTGGATCAACCTGCCGGAGACGCCGGAGCACCAGGTCGAAGTGGTCGAAGGGGTTCTCGTCGTGGCACCGCGTCCGATGCCATTCCACCAGTCCGCTGTGACGCGGCTCGGCTACCTGATCAACGAGAAGCTCGCGGACGAATACTGGGCTTTGAGCGAAGTCGAGATCGTCCTCTCCGAAGCGCCGTTGACGGTTCGTTCGCCCGACGTGGTCGTGGTACCCAGCTCCCTCGTGGAAACCAATCCGCCGCGATTCCACACCGGTGACGTCCGGCTGGTGGTCGAGGTGCTGTCCGAGGGCACCCGGCGGACCGACCAGGTCACCAAGTTCTCCGAGTACGCCGAAGCCGGCATCGAGCACTACTGGATCGTCGACCTCGACTCCCCGGTCACCCTCATCACCTATCGGCTGATCGAAGGGGACTACGAAAACTTCGGCGAGTTCTCCGGCGTCGCCGAACTCGACTTCGCCGGTACTCCGCTCACCCTCGACCTGAACGCCCTCACCACCAGGCGCGCCCAGCGGCCCTAGCTGGATGACGGCAGCGCCGGCGCCGACCGCCGGCGCCGCCGTCGTGAAACCGCCCGGGTGGACGCTGCAGCAGGTCAGCGTCCCCCGGCGGCGAAGCTCGCGCACGTAGGCGCACGTCCGACAATCTAGTCCTCCGTGACCGAGCGCGAGATATCGGTTACACAACGTTTAAAGGCGTTCGCCGAGCAGTTTCGCGAGCGATTCGCAGACGTCGGCCCGGCTGCGGTCCATCTCGACCTCGGCGACCCGCAGCTGTCCGTGCGCGTGCTTGGCGACCACGACCAGCGAGCTGTAGCCCGTCCCGTAGCAGTAGCTCGCCACTTCACCCGCGCCCGCGACCGGCTTCGGGGGGTCCGAGCACTCCGACTCCAGCTGCTTGACCATCGCGGCCGGCGACTTGCCACCCGAAACCGCGAGCACGTAGAGCTCGCCGACCGGGTAGGAGCACCGGAACGCCTTGCCCGGGCCGATCTGCTCGGGCGGCATCTCGCTCGGCTCCCGGGTGTTCCAGGCGACGCCGAGGACCTGCGCCAGCTCGACGTTGCCCAGGAGCGGGCAGGCCCCGGTCAGCTTGGCCGGCGATACCACCGGCGTGAACGTCGGCGGTACCGGTGTGGGCGTCGGCTTCGGCTTGCTCGCCGTGGTGGACGACGGCGGTGCGGACGGCGCCGCCGCTGTCGTGGTGGAGCCGCCCGAACACGCTGCGACGCAGGTCAGCAGGCATGCGGCGGCGAGGATCCCCCTCAATGAACGCATGGGGTCAATCTAGCCCGCGCGTACGCTCGGAAGATCGACGAGCAACCTTTCCGCGGCCCGCCCGTCGCTGGGTGAGGAACAGGGGGTGGCGCATGGCTCGCGGCGACGACGAGTTCGCGGAGTTCGTCCGCGCGTCCTCGGCCCGGCTCACCCACGCCGCGTTCCTGCTCACCGGCGACCGCCACCAGGCCGAGGACGCCGCCCAGACCGCGTTCACCCGCACCTACGCCGCCTGGTCGCGCGTGCGGCACAAGGACGCCTACGGCTACGCGCGCACCGTCCTGGTGAACCACGTCATCGACGGCTGGCGGCGCCCGATCCGCGAGTACGCCACCGAGGCGATGCCCGAGCGGCAGGACCGCCTCGACGTCGACAAGGCCGTCACCCAGCGCGCGTGGCTCACCGCCGTGCTCAAGACGCTCACCGACCGCGAACGCGCCGTCGTCGTGCTGCGGCACTTCTTCGACCTGCCGGAAGCCGACGTAGCCCGTGAGCTCGGGGTTTCGGTGGGTACCGTGAAGAGCACGAATTCGCGGGCGCTGGCCAAGCTGCGGATCGAAGCGGGCACCGAAGACACGCTGATCGGGGGGAGCGGGCGATGAACGACCTCGACGACTTCCGCGCCGCGCTCCGGCAGCCGCCCGAAGAGCCGTTCTCCGAGCCCGACCTCGCCGCGATCATGGCCGGCGGTGCGCGCCTGCGCCGTCGCCGCCGGGTGCTCACGGGCACCGCCGGGATCGCCGCCGCGGCCGCCGTCGTGCTCGTGTTCGTCTTCGCCATCCAGGTGCGGCAGCCCGCGCCCGCGCCGGTCGCGCAGCCGCCGGCCCCCGTGTCGTCCACGCTGACGACCGCGCCGACGACCGCGCCGACGACCGCGGCACCGGCCGAGGCGCCGCCGATCGGGGACGTCATCGGGACCGGGATCAAGACCGCCCGCGGCGAGATCGTCTTCTTCGCGCGCGCGGTCGACCTGCCGCAGCTGCCGGACATCCACTTCGGCCTGGTGGCCGGGTTCCGCTCCGGCGAGACGTTGCAGCCGGTGCTCATGACGAACGAGTTCCGCGGCTCCGACCGGTCGTTCGGCTTCCACGCGACCGACGGCGGCGAGCTTTCCGGCGACGAGGTCATCCCCGTCTTCGGCTACTTCGCCGGCCAGGCGGCGCGGATCACGACCACGGTGCACGGCAAGACCGTCGAAGCGAGCCTGGCGAGGTGGAGCGGGGACCCGGCCGTGGTCGTCTTCTGGTTCGACCCCGCCGCCGTCCCGGACTCCGCCGTCCTGACGCCGCTGATCGCCTACGACGCCGACGGGAAGCGGCTCACCAAGTAGGCGGTACCCGCGGGGGCGGAGCGGGCGTAAGAACCCGACCGTGACCTCTCGACGAGCGTTCCTCACCGCGACGGCCGCACTCGGCCTGGCGGCGTCCGCGGCCCCGGCCGGTGCCGCCGAACCTGGAGACCGCGGGCCCGGCGTCCCGGTCCGCCCGCAGCGTCCCGGTCCCCAGCTGCGGGCCCTGCTCCGCCAGGTCGACGAACGGCGGATCGAAGCGACCGTCCGGCGGCTGGCCGCGTTCGGCACCCGGCACACGCTGTCGGCGCAGGACGACCCGGTCCGCGGCATCGGCGCCGCGCGCGACTGGCTGTTCGCGCAGTTCCAGCAGATCGCGGCCGCGTCCGGCGGCCGGCTGACCGTCGAGCTGCAGTCCTACGTCCAGCCGCCCGCCGACCGGATCCCGGTGCCGACGACGATCACCAACGTCGTCGCGACGCTGCACGGCTCGAGCGATCCGGGCCGCGTGTACGTCGTTTCGGGGCACTACGACTCGCGCCGCACCGACGTCATGGACTTCACCGGGGACGCGCCGGGCGCGGACGACGACGCGTCGGGCGTGGCGGTCGCGCTGGAGCTGGCGCGGGTGCTCTCGACGCGGCAACCGGCGGCGACGATCGTCTTCGCCGCCGTCGCGGGCGAGGAACAGGGCCTGTACGGCTCGCGGTTCATGGCGCAGCAGTTCAAGGCGGCGGGCACCGACGTCCAGGCGATGTTCACCGACGACATCGTCGGGTCGAGCCGCGCCGACGACGGCACGCGCGACCCGACGACGATCCGCCTGTTCGCCGAGGGCGTCCCGACCGCGGAGACGCCGGCCGAGGCGAACCTGCGCCGCAGCATCGGCGGCGAGAACGACTCCCCGCCGCGGCAGCTGGCCCGGTTCGTGAAGTCGGTGGCGGAGAACGACGCGACCGGCATGACGGTCCGGGTGATCTACCGCCGCGACCGCTACCTGCGCGGCGGCGACCACATCGGCTTCCTGGAGCAGGGCTACCCGGCCGCGCGCTTCACCGAGCCGAACGAGGACTTCGCGCACCAGCACCAGGACGTCCGCGTGGAGAACGGCGTCCAGTACGGCGACCTGCCGGAGTTCTGCGACTTCCCGTTCACCGCCCGGGTCGCGCGGGTCAACGGCGCGGCGTTGTGGTCCCTCGCGACGGCCCCGGGCACCCCGAAGGGCGTGAAGATCCGCACGGCGGCGCTGACGAACGACTCGGAACTGCTCTGGGACGCGACTCCGGGCGCGGCGGGCTACGAGGTCCTCTGGCGCGAGACGACGGCCCCGGACTGGACCCACGCACTCGACGTCGGCCCGGCCCGCACGGCGAAGATCGACCTGTCCAAGGACAACGTCTTCTTCGGCGTCCGCGCGGTGGGCCCCGACGGCAGCCGAAGCCCGGCCGCGTTCCCGTCCCCGGTGAGCTAGGCGGCGGCCTGCGTGAGCACCTGCTCCACCACGTGGTGCGAAGGCAGGATCAAGTCGCGCTCGGTATCCGCGTCGACCTTGCCCTCCAGCAGATCGCAGAACCGGTCCAGCTGCGTCGCCAGCGGCTCGCGGGCGGTGACCAGCTCCGGGATCTCGATCACCGTCTGCTGCCGGTAGCCGAGGCCGTCCGGGGTGACCGAGTCGTGCGAGATGTGCCGGTAGATCGTGACGTCGCGGCGCAGCAGGTCGATCTCGATCAGCCGGTCCAGCTCCGAGACCACCAGCGAGCGGACCTTCTTCTGGCCCAGCCGCGAAGCCGACACCGTGGCCAGGCCGGTCGGGAACGACAGCACCGTCTCGATGGTGTCCTCGGCGCCGTCGACCGACGACGGGTGGAAGTACCCCGCGCCGGACGTCACGCGCGAAGGCGTCGCGCCGCCGAAGAACTGGATCGCCAGGTCGACGTCGTGCACCAGGAGGTCCCAGGCGACGCCGGTCTTGATGCGCGGCGCGTACGGGCCGTGGCGGCGGGCCATCAGGTGCACCGGCTCCTGCACCAGCGCCCGCGCGGTCATCACCGCCGGGTTGTAGCGCTCCAGGAGCCCGCACATCAGCGGGACGTCCTTCTTCGCCGACAGCCCGACGATCTCCTGGGACTTCTCGAAGCTGTTGCAGACCGGCTTTTCCACCAGCAGTGGCTTGCCCTGGCCGAGGATCTCCTGCGCCAGGTCGTGGTGCGCCTCGGTGGCCGAAGCCAGCACGACGGCGTCCACATCGGACAGCGAGCCGATCTCCGGCGTCCACCGGGTTTCGTAGCGGTCGGCGACGGCCTTGCCCGCTTCCTCGCGCGGATCGATCACGCGGACCAGGTCGACGCGCTCGTTCCCGGCGAGCACGCGAGCGTGGAGGGAACCCATGTTCCCGGTACCGACAAGAGCGATCCGATGCGTCATGCGCCCAGTACCTCGCGAACGGTTTCGATGATGGTGTCCAGGTCGGACTCGGTCAGGTGCGGGTGCACCGGCAGCGAAAGGGCCTGCTCCGAAACGGCCTTCGCGACCGGGAAGTCTTCGACGCGCGCGCCCGGGATCAGGTCGTGACCCGCGTAGCAGTCGTAGTCGAAGACGATCTTGGGGTAGTAGATGCCGTTGCCGATACCGCGCTCGGTGAGCGCCGCGGCCAGCTCGTCGCGCGAGAGGAACGCGTGCGGCCCGACCAGCACGGTGTACTGGTGCCACACGTGCTCGCGGCCCGGCAGCACCTTCGGGACGTCGAGGCCCGGCGTGCCCGCGAGGCCCTCCGAGAGCCGCTTCGCGTTGGCCTGGCGGGCGGCGGTCAGCTGGTCGAGCTTCGCCAGCTGCGGGATGCCGACGGCGGCGTGCAGGTCGGTCATCCGGTAGTTGTGCCCGGCGACCTCGTACTGGTAGCGGGCGCGCATGCCCTGGTTGCGCAGCACGCGCAGCTTGTCGGCCAGCGCGTCGTCGTCCGTCGTGATGACGCCGCCCTCGGCGGTGGTGATGTTCTTCGTCGCGTACAGCGAGAAGCAGCCGATGCCGAACGAGCCGGCCTGCTTGCCCTCGAACGACGCCCCGACGGCCTGCGCCGAGTCCTCGATCACCTGGAGGCCGTGCTCGGCGGCCAGCGGGGCGAGCTTGCCCATGTCCGCGGTCTGGCCGTAGAGGTGCACCGGCATGAGCACCTTGGTGCGGTCGGTGACGGCGGCCGCGACGGCGTCGGGGTCGATCGCGAAGTCGTCGCGCCGGATGTCGGCGAACCGCACGGTCGCGCCGGCTTCCAGGATCGCGTTCAGCGTCGCGACGAAGGTGAACGGCGAGGTGATGACCTCGTCGCCCGGCTTCAGGTCGAGGACCTGGATGGCGGCGACCAGCGCGGTGGTCCCGTTGTTGACCGCGATCGCGTGCTTGGTCCCGGAGACGGCCGCGAAGGCGTCTTCGAAGCGCTTGACCATCGGTCCCTGTGCGATGGCGCCGGAGCGCAGCACCTCGACGACGAGGTCCTCCGCGTCGCGAACGTCGACCACGGTGATGGGGATCATGGGCAGTCTCTCTCGGCAGGCGATTTCGGCGCGTCCGGTACAGTGGGCCGCCGGTTCTGCGCCCGGCCGCCCTGCAGCAACGCGGGCCACACGTTACCGGGCGCGGTAGCACGCCCAGTACCCAGCCGCCGACGAACGGACGACCACCCGTGGCCAACCGCATCCACCCGACCGCCGTCATCGGCGAAGGCGTCGAACTCGGCGAGGACAACGTCATCGGGCCGTTCGCGGTGCTGGTGGGTCCCCTCCGCGTCGGCGACGGCAACTGGATCGGCCCGCACGTGACGATCGGCACGCCCGGCGAGGACCGCAGCCGTCCCCACCCCGCGGGCTGGGAAGAAGCCCCGACCGGTGATCCGGATCACGACGGACACGGTGTCGTCATCGGCAGCCGCAACCGGATCCGCGAGTACGTGAGTGTCCACCAAGGGACCTGGCGGACGACGACGCTCGGCAGCGACGGCTACTACCTCCGCAACTCCCACATCGCGCACGACTGCCTGGTCGGCGACGCCGTGACGATCGCCTCCAACGCCGTCACGGGTGGCCACTGCCACATCTGGGACGGCGCGAACCTCGGCATGGGCGCGGTCCTGCACCAGAAGGTCGTGATCGGCCCGGGCGCGATGATCGGCATGGGCTCCGCGGTGCGCCGCGAGATCGGCGCGTTCACCATCGCCGTCGGCAACCCGGCCCGCGTCACCGGCGTCAACGTGGTGGGCCTGTCGCGCCGCGGGCTCGACGAGGCGACCGTCGAGGCGCTCGGGCCGTGGCTGAAGGGCAAGGAAGGTCTCCCGGACGTCACGCTGCCCGAAGACCTCTCTACCTTGGTAAAGGCGTGGGACGCCCGCCCGCGCGAAGAGCACTAGGAGTCACGAACATGGCGGATGTCGCCCCCAAGCTGCGCGAGGTCTTCGTCGAGGCGCTCGACCTCGAAGACACCGTGGACGTCGAGAACCTGAAGTACCGCGACCTCGAGGCGTGGGACTCGGTCGGCCACATGGCGCTGGTCGCGGCCATCGAGGACGAGTTCGACGTCGAGTTCGACACCGACCAGGTCATCGACATGTCGAGCTTCAAGGTCGCCGTGGACATGGTCACCGAGCTCCAGTCGAAGAATGACTGATCTTTCCGGTCGCGTCGCGCTCGTCACCGGCGGCACACGGGGGATCGGCCTGGCCACCGCCCGCGCGCTCGCCGAGGCGGGCGCGACGGTGGTCCTGACCGGCCGCGACGAGGCCCGCGCCAAGGAGGCGGCCGCTTCGGTGGGCGCGGCCTCCGGGCTCGCCCTCGACGTCACCGACGCCAAAGCGGTGTCGTCGCTGGTCAGGGGCGTCGCGAAGGAGCACGGCAAGCTCGACGTCGTCGTCGCGAACGCCGGGATCATGGAAGACGCGCTCCTCGGCATGATCCGCGAGGAGCTGGTCGACGCGACGCTGAGCACGAACGTCGCCGGCACGCTGCACACCGTCCAGGCCGCGGCCCGGGCGATGATGCGGAAGAAGACCGGGTCGATCGTGGTGCTCGCGTCGATCGTCGGCGAGCAGGGGAGCGCCGGCCAGACGGTGTACGCGGCGTCGAAGGCGGCGGTGGCGAACATCGCGAAGTCGGCGGCGAAGGAGCTCGGCCGGTCCGGCATCCGCGTCAACGCGGTCGCGCCGGGCGTGATCGAAACCGACCTGACCGCGGGCCTCAGCGAGGACGCGAAGGCGGAAAACGCCGGCAAGACGCCGCTCGGGCGCCTCGGCCGCGCGGAAGAAGTGGCGAACGCGATCCGGTTCCTGGTGAGTGATGAAGCGTCCTTCATCACCGGTCAGGTGCTGGGCGTCGACGGAGGCTTGGTGTTGTGACGCTGTTGGGTGCGGGAGCCCGGCTGGTCGATGTGGCCGGGGGCCGCACGCTGGCGGGCGCGGAACTGTCGGCCGAGGTCGGCCGGCGGATGGACGAGCTGGCCGCGCTGCCGGTCGGCGTCGTCTTCGCGCGGATGTCGATCGACCTGCCCAGCGTGCTGACCTACCTCGGCGCGTTCGAATCCGGCCGGGCGATCGCGCTGATCGACCCGGCGCTGGACGTCGACGTGCTGGCCGGGCTGGTCTCGCGCTTCCGGCCGGCGGCGGTGCTGTCGGCCTCGGGCGACGCGCCCGACGGGTATTCGGTGCGCGGCGACGACTGGGTCCGCGACTCCGCCGACGGTGTCCGGCCGCACCCCGATCTCGCCGTCCTGCTGCCGACCAGCGGGTCCACCGGCAACCCGAAGCTCGTGCGGCTCTCGCGGCAGGCGATCCTGGCCAACGCCGACGCCATCGCGCAGGTGCTGCACATCGACTCCGACGAGGTCGCGCCCACCTGCCTGCCGCTGCACTACAGCTACGGCCTCTCGGTGCTGAACTCGCACCTGGTGCGCGACGCGACGATCGTCATCGAGCCCTCCGGCGTGCTCGGCCGCGGGTTCTGGGACGCGGTGAACACCTACGGCGTCACGTCGCTTTCGGGTGTCCCGTACCACTACGAAATGCTGCGGCGGCTCAAGTTCGACCCCGCGAAGTACCCGACGCTGCGCACGCTGACGCAGGCCGGCGGGAAGCTGCGCGACGAGCTGATCACCGAGTTCAACGAGAAGATGCTCGCCGTCGGCGGCCGGATGTACGTCATGTACGGCCAGACCGAGGCCTCGCCGCGGATGACGACCGTGCCCGCGGAACGGCTGGCCGAAAAGCTCGGTTCCGCCGGGCCGGCGCTGCCGGGCGGGAAGTTCGCGGTCCGCCGGGACGACGGGTCGGAGACCACGCACCCGAAAATTGTCGGTGAGGTCGTCTACCGTGGGCCCAATGTGATGCTGGGTTACGCGGACGACGAGTCCGGCCTGGCCAAGGGCGACGAATTCGGCGGTGTGCTCGCCACCGGTGACCTCGGGTACCTCGACGAAGAGGGGTACCTGTTCATCACCGGCCGGCTCAAGCGCATCGGCAAGGTGTTCGGCAACCGCGTCAGCCTCGACGACCTCGAGCAAGCCGTGCGCACGGCGGCGGTCGGGATCGACGTGGTGGCGGCGGTGCCCGCCGGCGACAAGGTGGTGCTGTTCGCCGAGGGCGTCGACTCCGACATCTGCAAGGACGCGTCACGGGCGCTGTCCGAGCGGCTGCACCTGCACACGAGCGGGTTCGACGTGCGCCCGATCGAAACCGTGCCGCTACTGGCCAGCGGCAAGATCGACTACCGGACCTTGGAGGGGCGGGTATGAGTGTGTTCACTCGGTC
Source organism: Amycolatopsis sp. cmx-4-83 (assembly GCF_046548815.1). Classification (NCBI taxonomy): domain Bacteria; kingdom Bacillati; phylum Actinomycetota; class Actinomycetes; order Pseudonocardiales; family Pseudonocardiaceae; genus Amycolatopsis; species Amycolatopsis sp. cmx-4-83. Next base: position 55,323 of record NZ_JAEBEF010000001.1, read on the forward strand.
GCAGGCCGACCGGGAAGCCTTGCTGCTGCCCGAGCTCACTGCGCTCACCGCACACCACCGGGCGAACTCCGAAGGCTACGAACGGATCCTGTCGTCGCTGGGAATCGCGCCGGACGCTGCTTTTGCGTCGATCGCGGACCTGCCGTGGCTGCCGGTGCGGATGTTCAAGACGCACGACCTCAAGTCCGTGCCGGACAGCGAGGTCTTCAAGACGCTGACGTCGTCGGGCACCACCGGCGCCGGCGCGTCGCGGATCTACCTGGACAAGGAGGCGGCGGGCGCGCAGACCAAGCAGCTCGGCGCGACCCTGCAGGAGGTCCTCGGCGGCGAGCGGCTGCCGATGCTGATGGTCGACACCATCGGCATCATCAAGAACCGCCGCTCGTTCTCCGCGCGCGGCGCGGGCGTGCTGGGCATGGCGAACTTCGGCCGCAAGCACACGTACGTGCTCGACGAGAACGACCAGCCGGACGTCGAGGCGGTCAAGGAGTTCCTGGCCGAGTACGGCGACAAGCCCTTCCTGATCTTCGGCTTCACGTTCATGGTGTGGCAGTTCCTCTACGAGGTCGCCCGCGACCACGGCCTGGACCTGTCGAACGGCATCCTCGTCCACTCCGGTGGCTGGAAGAAGCTGATCGACCGCGCGGTCGACAACACCGAGTTCCGGCGCCGGTTCAAGGAAGACACCGGATTGACGCGGATCCACAACTACTACGGGATGATCGAGCAGATCGGCACCGTGTTCCTCGAAGGCCCGTCCGGCAACTCGCTGTACTGCCCGGACTTCGCCGACGTCGTGATCCGGAACCCGGAGACGTGGGAAGAGCAGCCGGTCGGGGAGCCGGGCGTGATCGAGGTCGTCTCGACGCTGCCGCGGTCGTACCCGGGGCACGTGCTGCTGACCGAGGACCTCGGCGTCTACAACGGGATCGACGACGGCGACTGGCCCGGCAAGCACTTCTCCGTTTTGGGCCGGCTGCCCAAGGCCGAGGCTCGCGGCTGTTCGGACACCTTCTCGGGAGCGGCGGCGTGACCACCCTGACCCAGCGTTTTCCCGCTGCTCCTTCCGTTTCCGCGACCGACCTGGTCGACGAGCTGCGCGCGTCGCCGCCCGGCGGCCGGCTGCGCGTCGGTGACCCGCGGATCGTCGAGTTCGTCACGAAGTTCGCCCGCAAGCTGCTGGCCCCGGCCACCGCGCGCCGGTTCCCGGAGCTGGCGTCGCTCGGCTTCTTCCTGCGCAAGGGTGAAATCGCGAAGGCGCTGTCCACACTGGACACTTCGGGCCACGCGCTGCGGTTCCCGCGCGGCCTGGTGTTCCACGTGCCGCCGGCCAACGTCGACACGATCTTCGTCTACTCGTGGGCGCTCTCGGCGCTGGCGGGCAACCACAACGTCGTGCGGGTCTCGTCCCGCTCGGCGGGTGCCGCGGAGGCGGTGCTGGACGCGCTGAACGCGGCGTTGTCCGAAGTGGACCCATCGGTGGCGGACGTGGTCCGGGCGACCCAGCGGATGGTGACCTACGACCGCAGCGACGAGGTGAGCGGCGCCCTGTCGCTGGCCGCCGACCTGCGCGTCATCTGGGGCGGCGACGGCTCGGTCGCGGCCCTGCGCAAGTACCCGCTCGCGCCGCACGCGCGTGACCTGACGTTCCCGGACCGCTCGTCGTTCGCCGTCGCGTCGGTGGCCGGCTGGCAGCGGGCGTCCGAAGCGGAGCGCCGCGCGGCCGCCGAGGGCTTCTACAACGACTCGTACTGGTTCGACCAGGCCGCCTGCTCGTCACCGCGCGCGGTGTTCTGGGTCGGCGACGAGGCCGGTGCCCGGGCCGCGGGGAGCGAGTTCCGGACGCTGCTGGCCGCGGTGCTGGAGACGAAGCAGCACGTCACCGAGCCGGCGATGGCTGTCCAGAAGCGCGTCTCGGCGTACGGCGCGGCGGTCGACGGCGTGGTCAAGGAGATCGCGTTCCAGGGCAACGGCCTGGCGACCCTCGAGCTGGCCGACCCGGCGGTGCTGCCGCGCGAGTGGCTCGGCGCGGGCACCTTCGCGAACGCGCGGGTGTCCACTTTGTCCGACCTGGTGCCGATCGTCCTCCGCAAGGACCAGACGGTCAGCCAATTCGGCTTCAGCGCCGAGGAGCTCACGGCGTTCGCGCACGAGCTGGCCGGCCGCGGAGTCGACCGGATCGTGCCGTTCGGCAGCGCCCTGACGTTCTCGGCGGTCTGGGACGGTTACGATCTGCTCTCCGAGTTCAGCCGCCTGGTCACGGTCCAGGCCTGAGGAGTTGCGTCGATGACGACCGTTGAGGACCTGCCGGCCGCCGGCAAGCCGCCGAAGTCCGCCAAGGCGAAGGTCCTCGACGTCGTCAGATGGGTCGCGATCCTGCTGGTCATCGGCTTCGCGGCCAAGCAGCTCGCCTCGAACTGGGGCGAGTTCTGGCACACCCTGCACGACGTCGCCTGGCAGTCGTCGCTGCTGAGCCTGCTCGCCCTGGTCGCGGCGATCATGGTGTCGACCTGGGGCTGGCAGGCGATGGTCGACGACCTGGGCAAGCCGATCGGCTACGCCAGGGGAGCGCAGATCTGCCTGGTCGGCTCGCTGGGCAAGTACGTCCCGGGCTCGGTCTGGGCGTACCTGCTGCAGATGGAGCTGGGCCGCAAGGCCGGCCTGGCGCGCGCCCGGATCTTCACGGGCTCGCTGATCCAGCTGGGCGTGGGCGTGGTGTCGGCGCTGGTGGTGTCGCTCCTGGCGGCGCCGGCGGTGTTCAGCAACAGCCCGCGCGCGCTGTGGCTGTTCGTGCTGATCCCGGTCGGCCTGGCGATGCTGCACCCGAAGATCCTCACGTGGGGCACGTCGCTGGTGCTCCGCATCCTCCGCCGTCCCCCGTTGGCCCACCCCCTGGGCTGGAAGGTGGTCGGCAAGGTCTTCGGCGCCTCGACGGCCGCCTGGTGCCTCCAGGGCATCCACCTGTGGCTCCTGGCCAACTCGGTGGGCACCCCGGGCTTCAGCGGCTTCGTCCTCTGCGTGGGCGCGATGGCCGTGGCGATGACGGTGGGCACGTTCGCGTTCATCCTCCCCAGCGGAGTGGGCGTCCGCGAGGTGGCCCAGGTAGCGGTCCTGACGGCAAGCGGCCTGACGGTCGGCCAGGCCACGGCGTTCGCGGTGGCCTCCCGGGTGATGTTCACGGTGGCCGACCTCCTGACGGCGGGCATCGCCGCGGTAGCGGCCCGCTCGACCCGCCCGGCGACGGCCACCGCCTGACCAGGGCCCCCACCCCCGGACCCGCCCGGCCGCGGCCCGCACCACCCCGCCTGACCTCCCCGCGGCGCCGCCGCTGCCGGCCTGGCCGGGGTTGCCCACAGGTTGTCCACAGGGCTTACGCACATGTGGACAACTCGGCCCGCATCACCCCACGAGCCGGTAGATCACCGCGTCCGGGTTGTGGAAAGCCTCCTTCAGGAACGGCTCGCCCGCCAATCCGATCAGCCCGGCCTGATAAGGCTTTCCGGGCTCGGTCGAGGGTTTGCCGAGAATCACCCAATGGATGTTCAACCGCCGGACCGCGGCCCGCACGCCGGGGTCGCTCTCGTAATCGCGAAAGCGGTCCGCGAGCAACCGCGCGTCCGCCGGTGGCAAAGTTTCGTCGAAATGCCCGGCGACCGTGCGAATACCCGACAACGCATAAGTCCACGCTGTTCCGTCGAAGCGGTCGTTCATCGCCCATTCACCGGGCGCGGCCAGTTCGCCGAGCTTCTCCATCGCGGCCACCTCGCCGGGCGTCGTGCGCAGCTTCGCCGGGTCCGCCGCCTGGTAACCGGTGTACACGCGGGCGCCGTTGGAGCGGACGTACAGCCCGTTCGACAGCCCCGCGAACCCGAGCAGCACCACCACCGCCACGGCGGCCGCCGGGATCCGGGCGGGCAGCCGGTCGCGCAGCCACGCCTGCGTCGACGCCAGACCGTGCGCGGCCAGCACGGACAAGGGGATCGCCGCCATCGAGAAGAAGCGGTACGGGTCGTCCCACCAGGGCCGGGACAGGGCCATCACGATCGGGGCGTTCGACGACGCGACCGCGATGTACGCCAGGCCCGTCACCGCCGCCGTCAGGCCGATCCAGCGCAGCGCGCCCGCCCGCGCGAAGAACACGATCCCCAGGAACAGCGCCACCGACAGCCACACCTGCGGGTGCGGCTCGAAGTGCTGGAACCCCAGCAGCGCCCCCAGCGCCGTCGACGCGCGGTACTCGCTCGGCCAGCCGTAGTACGGCACCGCGCCCCTCGCCAGGCCCAGCGCGCCGGACAGCTGCAGCCACGCCACCACCAGCGACACCAGCGCGATCGGCAGCAGCGCGAGCAGGTCGCGGCCGATCCGGCGCCACCCCGTGAGCCAGCGCTGCACCAGCAGCGGCCCGGCGAACAGGATCCCGCCGAACAGCGTCGACGAGTGGACGCACAGCAGGCCCACCGCGGCCAGCACCAGCACGAACCCCGTGTCGAGCGCGGCCCGCTCCAGGTACCGGTGCAGCGCCACCGCGCCCAGCGGCGTCAGCGCCACCCCCAGCGCGAACGGCAGCAGCGGGCCGCGGTCCATCGACTCGTAGACGCCCATCACCGGCGCCACCGCCGTCAGCGCCACCGCGCCGGCCAGCACCGCGCGGCCGCGGAACTGCCGCACCAGCGTCACCAGCGACAGTGCGAGCAGGCCCGGCAGCAGCACGGTGTTCGCGTCCAGCGTCTCCGGGATCGACGCCTCGCTCAGCCGGTGGGTCACCGACGCCAGCAGGTGGTAGGCGTTCGGGTAGAACACCGGCGCCGCGTCGCCGTACCAGTTCACGTGGCCGGTGCCGAACAGGCCGCCGTCGCCGGTGTCGGCGATGTAGCGGACCGCGTTGCCGTGGTAAACCGCGTCGAACCCCTGCGGCAGCGCGCCCAGCGCGCCCATCCCGAGCAATGCGGCGGACAGGCCGGTGGCGGCCGCGACGAGCAGGCACGCCACGACCGCGAAGTGCCCGCTGCGCGCCCACAGGCCGGGCTCGGGCTCCGGCGGCCGGCGCTGCACCGCCAGCTTCCTGATCCCGAACGCGACCGCGGCGAAAACGACGGTGGAAAGCGCGTAGGTCAACGGGTTGAAGGGCAATCCCAGCGCCGCGGTCCAGGGTCCGGTCAGCCCGCCGATCGCGTAGCTCAGCAAGGGCGCCAGCCCGGCCAGGGCCCAGCCGCGCAAACCGACGGCGAGACCGATCACCAGTCCCGGGACGGCGATGACGACAATGGCGGTACTGACGGAAAGCACGCGTGAGAGTAAGCCGCCGAAGATCGGGCGGCGGGCGCGGGGTGAGGCCGCTGATCAGCCAATTTCACGACGTTACTTGGACTGTCGTGATCGCCACTCGATCGGGTTATATTGGCGGAGGTAATTTCCTGATTGACTAACGCGCAGTAAGCGATCTTCGGTTTTTTCGGGTGCACGGGACAACTCGGGGAAAACGCGGAGACGACGTGAGGGGGACGGGTGGTCTACGCGGTCGTGGTGGCGTGGCTCGTCCTCGCCGCGATCGTGGTCCTCTCCTGGGCCCGCCTCGACGCCGAGCGCGGCTGGCGCGGCACGGTCCTCGCGCTCACCCTCGGGCTCTCGCTGCTGCACCAGCTGCTGTTCGCGACCGTCACCGAGGACGCGCTGGTGTCCTTCCGGTACGCGCAGAACATCGCCGACGGCAACGGCCCCGTCTTCAACCCCGGCGAACGCGTCGAGGGCTACACGAACTTCTTCTGGCTGGTGCTGATCGCCCTGCCGCGCGCGGCGTTCGGCGCGGACGTCCACACCGCCGCCGTCGTGTTCGGGGTCGTCTCGGCGCTCGGCTGCGTGCTGCTCGCGTACTTCCTGGTCAACCGGATCGTCGCCGCGGCCACGCCGGCGGGCACCGAGCCGCGCGCCGCGCTCGGCGTCGCCGCCGCGGTGCTCACGGCGAGCGCGGGCGGCCTGGCCGTCTACGGGCCGTCCGGCTCCGAGGTCCCGCTCTTCGTGCTGATCGTCCTCGCCGTCGGCTACTCGCTCGCCGCGCGCCGCCCGGTCGTGGCCGGGGTGCTGGTCGCGTTCGCTGTGATGACCAGCCCGGAAGGGCTCGTCGTGGCCGTGCTGGCCGGGCTCTGGCTGGCCGGTGCCGCCGCGAAGAAGCAGCACAGCTGGTGGGCGCCGGCCGGCTACCTGCTCGGCGCGCTGGTGTTCCTGATCCCGCGGCTGGCCTGGCGGATGACGTTCTACCAGCACTACCTGCCCGCGCCGCTGGCCGCGAAGCTCGGTGCCGGGTTCGACGCGACGGTCGGCACCGGCTGGCCGTACCTGTCCGGGTTCGCGCTGGCCCACCAGGGCTTCCTGCTGCTCGGGCTGGTCGCCGCGGTCGCGCTCCTGCTGCGGCGCGGCTCGGCCGGCGAGGCGCGGGCCCTGATCTGGCTCCTGTTCGCGACGGCGCTCGCGCTCGCGGCCGCGGCGGTGCTGATCGGCGGGGACCCCGGCCCGTCGTGGCGGCTGCTCGCCCCGGTGCCACCGCTGCTCGCTGTCGCGTCCGTCGCCACCTACGGCGTGCTCACCGCGGACGTCGAGGCCAGGCCGGCGCCGTCGCCGAAGTCGTGGCCCGTCGCGACCCGGCTGGTCCCGGTGACCGCGTGCGGGCTGGCCGGGATCGCGGTACTTGTGTCGGTGTTCAGCCCCGAAATGCTCGACCGCGTGCGCGACTGGCGCGCGAACGGCACCCAGCTCGCCGAGATCGGCGGCTGGCTCGGCGAGTACCTGCCGCCCGGGTCCGTGGTCAGCGGCGCCGCGCCCGGCGCGCTCGCCGAACACGGCAGCCAGCTGCTCATCATCGACGTCCTCGGCCGCACCGACGACCACATCGCCCGCGAAGGGCGCCACGAAGACGGCGTCTCGACCGACTACGACTACGTCGTCAACGGCCGCCGCCCGACCGTCGCCGTGCCGGGCGACGGCGGCTACGCCGACCGCCAGCACTGCGCCATCGACCCGGTCTACGCGGGCCAGTACCAGGTTGCGACGTTCCGCCGCGTCGGCACGCCGTACTGGGTCGCCGTGTACCCGCGCGCCGAACAGGCGAAGTCCGTGGTCGCCGACCTCGACAAGGGCCCGGACTTCCGCTACGTACCCTGTCCTACGTGAAGCTCGAGGCCCCGGAGCGGCGGCTGCCCGCCGAAGCGAGGCTCGGGGCCGGGGTGTTCGGCGCGTCGCTCGCCCTGTTCGTGCTGCGGTTCCTGGTGCCGAGGCCGATCGCGATGTCCAACAACGGCGACGGTGGCCGCGTGCTCTGCGGCGCCGGGATCACCTGGAAGGGCCTGCCCGAGCCGTTCGTCCACCTCGCCTACACGCCCGCGCCGGGGACGCCGCCGTGCCGGCCGACGTACCTGCTGACGCAGAGCTGGCTCGCGGAGCTGGCCGTCCGGATCGGCCGGCTGACCGGCCTGCACGGGACGCTGAGCCTGGTCGTGCTGGGCCTGCTGAGCAGCGTCATCGCCGCGGCCGCCGTGACCGCGATCGTGCTCGGCCTGCCCTACGCCCGGCGCGTCCGGCTGACGGTCGCGGCCGGGCTCCTGCTGGTCGTCGCCGACTCGGCGTTCTTCGGGTACTTCGCCGCGATCCTCGGTGAGGGCGCGGCCTTCCTCGGCCTGCTGCTCGCCGTCGGCGGTCTCCTGCTGACCGCGCGCGAAGGCTGGTGGAGCTACGCGGGCATGGCGGTCACGTTCGCCGGCGGCGTCCTGGCGGTCAACGCCAAGGTGCAGACGCTGATCATCCTGCCGATCCTCGCGCTCGCGGTGCTGCTGGTCCGGCCGGGGACGCTGCGCGGGGCCAAGCGGTGGGCGGCCGCCGTGCTCGTCATCGGCGCCGTCGGCGTCGTGACGCTCTCGGCGCAGCGGAGCGTCGAACCCGCGCTCGCCCCCGACGGCACGTACACCGAGTTCCCCGGGGACGATTCGCGCGAGATCAACATGTTCAACTCGATCTTCCTCAACATCGTCGACGGCGAACACGACACCCAGGCCGACCTGGCCGCGCTCGGCCTGCCGCCGTCGTTCGCGCAGTACGCGGGCAACGGCTGGTGGCACCCGCACCCGGCCCGGATCGACCCGCTCTACCCGCGCTACCGCGAGCTGATGAGCCGGCCGAACGTCCTCGGCTACTTCGCGAGCCACCCGGGCCGGACCCTCGAAGTCCTGAACCGGGCCGCGACCGACCAGCTGACCGCCCGGCCGGACTACCTCGGCAGCTTCGACCAGGACGCCGGCTTCGCGCCGCACGCGCAGGAGCACCGGGTGCCGGTCGTGTCGTGGCTGACCGGCCTGCTCGCCCCGCTCGGGCTGTTCGCGCTGGCGCCGATCTGGCTGTTCGTGCTGCTCCGGGCCTGGTTCCACCGACGAAGTCCGCTCGGTGTGGTGCTGGCTTTCCTGCTCGCCGTGTCGCTGACGCAGTTCGGGACCGCGGCGCTGGGCGACGGCATCGAAGGCGTCAAGCACCAGTCGGTCGCGCTGTTCACGCTCCTGCTGGCCGTGGTACTGGCCGTGTGTCCTTCACCGCTGAACAGCCGCGCGTAACCTACGGTCGCGTAACCTGGCGCGATGGCCGACTTCGTGTACCCGCCCGTGATCGCCGCGGCCCGGACGATGTTCCGCGTGCTCGACAACCGCATCCGGGTCGAGGGCGCGGAGCACATCCCGCGCCGCGGCGGCGCGGTCATCGCGTGCAACCACGTCAGCTACCTGGACTTCATCTTCTGCGGCCTCGGCGCGCGCCCGGCCAAGCGGCTGACGCGGTTCATGGCGAAGAAGGAGATCTTCGACAACAAGATCGCCGGGCCGCTGATGCGCGGGATGCACCACATCTCGGTGGACCGCTCCGCCGGTCTCGCCTCCTACCGCGAGGCGCTCGAAAAGCTGCAGGCCGGCGAGGTCGTCGGCGTCTTCCCGGAAGCGACGATCAGCCGGTCGTTCACCGTCAAGGAGATCAAGTCGGGCGCCGTCCGGATGGCCGCGGCGGCGAACGTCCCGGTCATCCCGATGGCGCTGTGGGGCACCCAGCGGCTCTGGACGAAGGGCCGCCCCAAGGACCTGACCCGGCGGCACGTGCCGGTCTCGATCCTCATCGGCGAGCCGATGCACCCGGCCAAGGGCGACGACTGGGACGTCGTCACGAAGGAGCTGCGCACCCGGATGAGCGCGCTGCTCGAACGGGCCCAGGCCGACTACCCGGACCAGCCCGCGTCCGACGAGGAACGCTGGTGGCTGCCCGCCCACCTGGGCGGCACGGCACCGACCCCGGCCGAAGCGGCCGAGCTCGACCGCCGCTGACACCGGACCCCCGCCAGACGGGTCAGAACCAGCGCTCGAGCACCTGCGCGACGCCGTCTTCGCCGGCCGGGCCGGTGACCTCGTCGGCCACCGCGAGCACCTGCGGGTGCCCGTTCTCCATCGCGACGCCGTGGCCGGCCCAGCGCAGCATCTCGACGTCGTTCGGCATGTCGCCGAACGCGATCACCCGCTCCGGGTCGACGTCCAGGCGGCGCGCGAGGTCGGCCAGCCCGGTCGCCTTCGTGATGCCGTGCGCCGACAGCTCGACCAGGCCGCCGGACGACGAGTACGTGACGTCGACCTCGCGGTCGAACAGCGCGTTCACCGCGTCGGCCATCTCCTCGGACGCCATCCCGCGGTGGCTGACCAGCAGCTTGATCGCCGGGTGCCCGAGCACCTCGGCCCGCGGCGCGGTCCGGCCCTCACCGTCGCCCCACGGGTTGTGGTAGTCCGGCTCGATCACGAAGTTGCGCATGTCGTGGTCGACGGCGCCGGTGGCGACGCGCTCGCTGGCCAGCCGGCAGCCGGGCAGCGCCTTGTCGAGGGCGTGCGCGATGTCGTGCAGCAGCGTGGGCGCGAGCAGGCCGTGCACCTCGAGGATCTCCTCGCGGCCGCAGTCGTAGAGCACGGCGCCGTTCGCGCACACGGCGTAGCCGGTCAGCTCGAGCGGTTTCGCGACCGGGGCGATCCACCGCGGCGGCCGGCCGCTGGCCAGCACGAACGGCACGCCCGCCTCGATCGCCCGCCGGACGGTCGCGATGGTGCGGGCGCTGAGCGTTTCGGAGGGGCCGAGCAGGGTGCCGTCGACGTCGGACGCGATCAACTGGGGTCTCTCCACCCCGCCATTGTCCCTGACACGTTCGGGTGGGGCCCCGCCCGTCCGTGCGACTGTCGGTGGTTACCGCTAGCCTCCGCCTTCCTCCCCACCGCCACCCTCAATGGGGAAGCTTCGCTTCACTGTTACTTTTCGGAACTGTGCGAGTAGGCATCGTCATTCTTCCGGAAGATCGTTGGTGGGCCGCCGAGCCGAAGTGGCGCGCGGCCGAGGAGTACGGCTTCGACCACGCGTGGACGTACGACCACCTGGGCTGGCGCAACCTGGTCGACGGCCCGTGGTTCGCCGCGGTCCCGACCCTGACCGCGGCGGCGATGGTGACGTCCCGCATCCGGCTCGGCACGTTCGTGGCGTCGCCGGTCGCCCGGCACCCCGTGCCGTTCACCCGCGAACTGATCACCCTCGACGACGTTTCCGACGGCCGGTTCGTCCTCGGCGTCGGCGCGGGCGTCGACCACCTGCACTACGACGGCGCGGTCCTCGGCGCCCCCGAGCTGACCACGAAGCAGCGTGCGGACCGCTTCACCGAGTTCGTCGAAGCGCTCGACGGGCTGCTCATGACCGACAAGTTCGACTTCGACGGCGAGTACTACCGCGCCCGCGAGGCCCGCAACCTGCCGGGCCCGGTCCAGCGCCCCCGCCTCCCGTTCGTGGTGGCGGCGAACGGCCCGCGCACGATGACGCTGGCGGCGCGCTTCGGCGCCGGCTGGGTGACGACGGGCAAGGGCGGCGCGACGGTCGACGAGTGGTGGGCGGGCATCAAGGAACTCACCGAGCTCTTCGACCGGCGCTTGGACGCGGTGGGCCGCGACCGGGCGAGCATCCAGCGGCACCTGAGCCTGGACTCGTCCCCGGTGTTCTCGCTGAGCAGCGTGGAGGCGTTCCGCGACGCGGTGGGCCGCGCGGGCGAGCTGGGCTTCACCGACGTGATCTCGCACTGGCCGCGCTCGTCGACCCCGTACGAGGGCCGCGAGGCCGTGCTGGAACAGGTGGCGAGCGACGTCCTGCCGGAGCTGCACTAGGCCGTCCGGGTGACTTCCGGGTGATCGGGAAACCGATTGCCGCCCCTCAGGCGTCCTTGTTTGCAGACGTCCGAGATCACCCCGGGGGTTCGGGGGCCCTCGTGGCCGCGGCTGGGGGGCCGCGGCCACGAGGGCGTTCTACTTCACGATCCGGTAGATCACGGCGCCCGCGTTCCGGTACACCGGCTGCACGAAGTCGTGCCCGTCCAGGTGCTGCAGGCCCCGGGCGATCGGGGTGTCGCGGCGGATCGTGCCGCTGCCCACCAGTACGTAGTGGATGTTCAGCCGCCGGATCGCCGCGCGCGCTTCGGGGTCGGTGTCGTAGTCCGCGAAGTGCTCGGCCAGGTACACCGCGTCCTTGGGCGCAACACCGGCGTCGTAGTGGCCGGCCACCGGGTGCACGCCGGTCAGCGCGTACATCCAGGCCGTGCCGTCGAGCCGGTCGTTGAGCACCTTCTGGTCGGCGGGGATGCCGAGCGTGCCCAGCTTCTCCATCGCCTCGATCTCGTCCGCGCTCACCGGCGGGACCACCTCGCCGGGCAGGCCGTTGTAGTAGAGCAGCGACACCGTCTTGGCGTTGGCCGCCCGGTAGAACCCGCCGGTCAGCACGCCCATCGCGACGACCAGCAGCACCGCCGACGCCAGCCCGACCCGGCCGGTCAGCCACGGCCGCGCCCGCACCCACGCGCGGCTCCCGGCGGCCTTCGCCAGCCACCGCTGCGCCTCGCTCATGCCGTGCGCCGCGAGCAGGCACAGCGGGATCGCGGCCAGCGCCATCAGCCGGAATCGGTCGTTCCACCAGGGCCGCGACAGGCTGATCACCCAGTCCTCGCCGCCGAAGCAGGCGACGACCACGAACAGCGCGGACAGCCCCAACGTCGAAAGCAGCAGCCAGCGCATCCGCCGCAGCGCACCCAGCGTCAGGACGCCGATCGCGAGGAACACCGTCAGCCAGATCTGGGGGACCGGCAGCACCTGCTTGAACGTCGCCAGCATGGCCAGCGCCTTCCACACCGGCATGTGCGAGCCCCAGGCGTGGTACGGGTACGACCCCGACGTGAAGCCGATCGCGCCGAGGATCATCGGCGCGGCCAGCAGCCCGGCCGCGACCATCACCGGCAGCATCCGCAGGACGTCGCCGCCGACCACCCGCCAGGCCCGCCGTCCCTCGGCGACGCCGTCGACGCGCCGGCCGCGCAGCGACCGGTACCAGCGCTGCACCACCAGCGGGAACGCGAACAGGATCGCGCCGAACAACGCGCTCGAGTGCGCGGCGAGCAGGCCGGTCGCGCTCAGCGCCAGCACGGCGCCGGTGTCGACGCCCGGCCGCACGACGAACCGCTGCAGCGCGACCACCGCCAGCGGCGTCAGCACGATGCCGAGCGCGAACGGCAGCAGCCCGCTCGACACCGACTCGTACGCCCCGGTCGTCGCGCCGCCCGCGACCAGCGCCGCGCTGCCGGCGAACACCGCGCGGCCGCCGAGCTGGCGCACCAGCGCGACCATGGCCAGCGCGAACAGCCCGGCGATCGGCATCGTCACGGCGTTGAGCGTGACCGGGATCGACGTCCCGGACAGCTGGTAGACCAGCGCCCCGACCAGGTGGTACGCGTTCGGGTAGAAGGAGCCGTCGGGGTACCAGTTGACGGTTCCCATGCCGGTCAGCGAGCCGTCGCCGGTCTCGGCGATGTAGCGGATGCCGTTCGCGTGGAACACGGTGTCCCAGCGCTGGAACACCGCGGTCGTCCCGCCGCGGCCGGAGACCACGACGGCGATCGAGACGGCGGTCGCGATCGCGACGCAGGCGCCGACGGCCAGGTGCGCGCGGCGCGTCCACGGCACCGGCGGCTCCTCCGCGCCCGGCGTCGACCAGCCGCGCGCGGCGAACAGCCGGCGCAGGCCGAAGAGCACGGCGGCGAGCAGCAGGGTGACGGCGGCGACGCTCGGCGGGCCGTAGGGGACGTGCGCGATGGCGAGCCACGGACCGGCGAGGCCGGTGATGGCGTAGCTGAGCAGCGGCGCGAGCCCGGCCAAGGCCCAGCCGCGCAGGCCGGCGGCCCACCCGACGACCCCGCCGGGGACCGCCAGCACGGCCAGGTAGGTGACCACCGCGGCGAAGTAACTCCAGAAGTCCTCGGGTGCAGGCACTGCTTTCCAGGTGTGTCGTAGGCCGAAATGTGATAGTCGGGTGCGGGCCGGGTCAGCGACCTGCGTACCCTCGACGCCCGTGAGCGCGCACACGAACCCCGCACAGATTACTGAAGCCGATTTCGCAGGCTACGACCTCGTCGTCGTCGGGTCCGGTTTCTTCGGCCTGACCGTCGCCGAACGGGCCGCGGCCGAGCTGGGCAAGAAGGTCCTCATCCTGGAGCGCCGGAGCCACCTCGGCGGCAACGCCTACTCCGAGGCCGAGCCCGAGACCGGGATCGAGGTGCACAAGTACGGCGCGCACCTGTTCCACACCTCGAACAAGCGCGTCTGGGAGTACGTGAACCGGTTCACCGAGTTCACCAACTACCAGCACCGCGTGTTCGCGCGGGTCAAGGACCAGGTCTACTCGTTCCCGATGAACCTGGCCCTGATCAACCAGTTCTTCGGCAAGTCCCACACGCCGGACGAGGCGCGCGAGCTGATCGCCAAGCAGTCGTCCGAGTTCGAGACCGCCTCCGCGCAGAACCTCGAGGAGAAGGCGATCTCGCTGGTCGGCCGCCCCCTCTACGAGGCCTTCATCCGCGGGTACACCGCGAAGCAGTGGGAGAACGACCCCAAGAACCTGGGCGAGAACATCATCACGCGCCTGCCGGTCCGCTACAACTTCGACAACCGGTACTTCAACGACACCTACGAGGGCCTGCCCGTCAACGGGTACACCGCGTGGCTCGAGAAGATGGCCGAGCACGAGAACATCGAGATCCGGCTGAACGTCGACTACTTCGACGTCCGCGAGCACATCCCGGCCGGCACGCCGACCGTCTACACCGGTCCGCTGGACCGCTACTTCGGCTACTCGGCGGGCCGGTTCACCTGGCGCACCGTCGACTTCGAGTCCGAGGTCGCGGAGACCGGCGACTTCCAGGGCACCTCGGTCGTCAACTACAACGACCAGGAAGTGCCCTACACCCGCATCATCGAGTTCCGCCACTTCCACCCGGAGCGGGACTACCCGAAGGACAAGACGGTCATCTTCCGCGAGTACTCGCGCTTCGCGACCGAGGAAGACGAGCCGTACTACCCGATCAACACGCCGGAGAACCGCGAGAAGCTCGAGGCCTACCGCGAGCTGGCCAAGACCGAGGCGCGCGAGCGCAACGTCCTGTTCGGCGGCCGGCTGGGCACCTACAAGTACCTCGACATGCACATGGCCATCGGCTCGGCGCTGTCGGCGTTCGACAACAAGATCGCCCCGCACCTGACCGACGGCGCGCCGCTCGACGGGTCCCTCGATGCTTGAGAAGGGCGCCCCGACGGGCGAGGTCGCTGTCCTTTCGAAGGCGCAGGGCTTTCTGAAGAGTGACGTTTCGGTGAAAGCCGCGCGCGGCATGTCCCACTTCGGTGAGCACGCCATCGGCTGGTTCAGCATCGGCCTGATCGGTGCCGCGGTCGACAAGGAGCGCCGCAAGGACTGGCTGGTCGCGGCGGCGGGTGTCGTCGGCGCGCACGCCGCGTCCATCGCGGTGAAACGCGTGGTCAGGCGCCCGCGACCGGACCACCCGAGCGTCGAGGTACTGGTCGGCACGCCCAGCAAGCTGAGCTTCCCGTCGTCGCACGCGACGTCCACTACGGCGGCGGCGGTGCTCTACTCCGGATTGACCGGGCGTAACCTGGTGCCCGCCCTGGTACCGCCGATGCTCGCCTCGCGGCTCGTGCTCGGCGTTCACTATCCGACAGACGTTTTGGCCGGTGCAGCTCTCGGGGGGCTCGTCGGTGGTCTGATACGACGGAAGCTGAAGAAGAATCCATGAGCGAAACGACCGAGCAGCGCTCCAGTGAAGAAACGGCCGTGACTCCGGAGGCTCCGGAGACCACCGCGTCCCGCGGCCGGTTCGGCCTGGTCGGCGGCGTCATCAAGACGGCGCGGCCGCGCCAGTGGGTGAAGAACGTCCTGGTCTTCGCGGCCCCGTTCTTCGCGTTCTCGAAGTCGACCGACCGCACCGGTCTCCTGATCGACGCGCTCATCGCCTTCGTGGCCTTCTCCCTGACGGCGAGCTCGGTCTACCTGATCAACGACGCCATCGACGTCGAGGCCGACCGGGCCCACCCGACCAAGCGCAACCGGCCGATCGCGGCCGGCCTCGTGCCGGTCCCCGTCGCGTACGGGGCCGCGGTCGTGTTCTTCCTGGCCGGCCTCGGCGTGTCGTTCTTCGCGAGCTGGCAGCTGGCGGTCGTGCTGGCGGTCTACGAAGCCGTCCAGCTCGGCTACTGCTTCGGCCTCAAGCACCAGCCGGTGGTCGACCTGGCCATCGTCGGCTCGGGCTTCCTGATGCGCTCGATCGCCGGTGGTGTGGCGGGCGGCATCGCGTTGTCCCAGTGGTTCCTGCTGGTCACGGCGTTCGGCTCGCTGTTCATGGTCGCGGGCAAGCGCTACGCGGAGATCATGCTGTTCGAGCGCACGGGCGCGAAGATCCGCTCGTCGCTGAAGAAGTATTCGGCCAGCTACCTGCGGTTCGTCTGGGCGACGTCGGCGGCGATCCTGATCATGTCGTACTGCCTGTGGGCGTTCGAGATCCGCCAGACCGAGCACAACTCGGTGTGGGCGCTGATCTCGATGGTCCCGTTCGTGGTGGCGGTGCTGCGGTACGCGGTGGACGTCGACGGCGGCATCGCGGGCGAGCCCGAGGAGATCGCGCTCAAGGACCGCATCCTGCAGGTCCTCGGCGCGACCTGGGTGATCACGCTGTTCCTGGCGTTCTACCTGTGACTTCTCATGGCGGATCGACAGGTTCGTTTCAGCTGACGCACAGCTGACCGGCGCACCCTGAGGTGGTGGGGGCGGGCACTGCGCCCGTCCCCGTGACCACAGGAGCGACGATGAACGACCAGCCGCGCGAGGAGAAGGCCCCGCAGGGAGCCGACCAGCCCACCGTCGAGCAGCCGACGACCCCGGCGGCGGCCGACCAGCCCACGACGACGACCCCGGCCGCACCCAGCGAGCCCCCAGCGGCCGAAGGTGGCACGGCGCAGGTCCCGCCCGCCGCTCCAGCGGCCGAAAGCGGCATGGCGCCGGCCCCGCCCGCCGCTCCGGCGTCCGGCCAGCCCGCGACCCCGGCGGCCGATGGCGGCACAGCGCCGGCTCAGCCCGCCGCCGCAGCCCCGGCGCCCGGCCCGCAAGCCCCCGCTGCCGAGCAGACCGCGGTCCTCGGCCAGTAGGCTCCGGCCGCCGGCCAGCAGGCTCCGCCCGCCGGATCCACCCAGCAGGCGCCGCCCACCCCTCAGCTCTCCCAGCCCGGCCCCGGCCAGTCCTACGGCGCCTGGGGCCCGCCCCAGGCCGCTCCCCGCCAGTCCGGTGGCTTCCGGCGGTTCGTCGGGCACCGCGCCACGCAGCTCGTCGCGGTCGGCGTGCTCGGGCTGCTGGTCGGCGGCGGCATCGTCGGCGGGATCGCCGCCGCGAGCCACCACGGCCCCCGCGACGGCCGTCCCGGCATCCACCGCCAGTACAACGGCCCCGGCGGCGGCAACCACGACGGCCGCCCGGGCTTCCGCGGCGGCCAAGGCCAAGGCGGCAACCAAGGCGGCAACCAAGGCGGCAACCAGGGCGGCAACCAAGGCCAGGGCAGCGGCGACGGCATCTGATCACCTGGGAATGTGGCCTGCACCACCGGCCTCCCACTCAGATCACGGAAGTATCACGGGCGGGGTACGGTATCCCGGATGCGAAGCGCCTCCGCAGAACTCGCCAAAGCCGCCGGTGCGCTGCCGTCGGCCGTGCCCGTCGCCCGTTCGTGGGCTCTCCCGGTGGGCGCCGCCGCGGCTTCGGCCCTCGTGTTCGCCCTGGTCAGCCACCACCTGATCGATGACACCTACATCACGCTGTCCTACGCGAAGAACCTCGCCTTCCACGCGCACTGGGGCCTGATCGAGCAGGGGACGGCGAACACCGCGACGTCCCCGCTGAACGTCCTGGCCCTCGGCGCGGTCACGTTCGTCGTCCGCGACGCCATCCTCGCCGCCGGGATCGTCTTCGTCGTCGCGCAGGTCCTGCTCGTGCTGGGCCTGCGCCGGCTCGGCGAGCGCACCGGGCTGCCGCCCGCCTTCGCGCCGCTGACCTTCGCGTTGCTGCTGGTCAACCCGCTGCTGCTGTCGTCGATCGGGCTGGAGGTCGCGCTCGGCGCCACCGGCGTCGTCTGGGCTCTCGTCCACGCGGGCGAGCGCCACGCGGGACGGCTGGGCGTCGTGATCGGACTGCTCGCGCTCGTCCGGATCGACCTGCTGCTGATCGCGGCGGTGCTGTTCGCCGCCCGCCGCGACTTCTGGGTGGGCATCTGGCGCACGACGTTCTCGGCGCTCGCCGTGATGCTCCCGTGGTTCGGCTTCAGCTGGCTCGTGCTCGGCTCGGCCGTGCCGGACACGCTCGTCATCAAGATCAGCCAGCAGTCGTGGGGACCGTTCAGCTTCACGAACGGCCCGCTGCTCTACTTGCGCAACTTCCCGGCGGCGGCCGCGCTGTCGTTCCTGCCACTGCTGCTCGCCGCGGCGGCCGGGGCCGGCTGGATCGTCCTGTACCGCCGCGGCTCCCGGACCGCCCGCCGGCTGACGCCGTTCGCCGCGCTCGCCGTCGCGGGAGCGCTGCACTACGTCGCGTACAGCCGGCTGGGCGTTCCGCCGTACCACTGGTACTACGCGCCCAGCATCATCGGCGCGACTGTCTTCCTGGCCGCCGTCGCCTCGGCGGTGCCGGAGCACGTGCGCCGCGGGACGTGGACGGCCGCCGCCGCGGTGGTCGCGGCCGGCGTCGCGGTGTACGCGGTGCCGGGCCTGCCGCGCCAGTTCGCGCCCATCGCCAGCAACCACGCGTCGACGACGGAGTACCGCGAGATCGGCCAGGAGCTCGCGGCGATCGCGCACGGCCGCAAGGTGGAGACCGCGGGCGAGGTGGGCGCGCTGGCCTACGCGTGCGACTGTGAGCTCGTCGACGAGTTCTCCGACCGCGGCGCGGTCGACCCGGCGATCACCGAGACGAAGCGCCGCAGCGGCGAGGTCGGGCGGGCGCTGCTGGAAGCCAACTTCCACAACTTCGACCACAGCGTCGCGCCGATCAGCCCGGACCTGGTCCTGGCCACGACCCGCCGCGCGCCCCCGCCGGCCGCGTTGGCGAGCTGGCGGATCGACTCGCCGTGGGTGGGCAGCCAGAACCTGTACCTGGTGCCCGCCCACGCGGTGGCGCTTACGCGTTCACCGTCCGGTTGACGCCCATCCGCTGCCTCGTGAACTTCACCCCGAGCACCACGGCCACGACGGTCAGCGCGGTCTCGAGGAACGGCACGACGTCCACCGGCAGCGTGAACGCCATCACGACGACGGCGCAGGCCAGCAGGACGCACCCGGCGCCCCACCACAGCGTCGCCGAACGCCACCGCTGCCGGAACGCGGAGGAGCGGCCCCACAGCTGTTCGAGCTCGCCGGCGCGCTCGGGCCGGAAGGTGCAGGCGACCCGGAACAGCAGCGGGCGCCGCCCGACGAGCAGGCTCCCCAGCAGCGCCACGCCGAGTGGCAGCGTGATCCACGCGCTGCGGACGAGCAGCAGCCGGGCGTCACCGGAGAACACCGCCACCGCGCAGTTGATCAGCAGCACGGTCAGCACGAACGCGCTGACCGGGTCGATCCGCCGGTGCCGGGCCAGGACGTACCCGGTGCGCAGCACCGGTGGCACCGCACCGACCAGCAGCGCCCACAACGCGTCGACGCCGAAGAAACGCAGGACGTAGTACAGGGCCATCGGGAGCGCGACGTCGCGGAGGAGCATCGTGAGCCCGGCGCGTTTGCTGTTCGTGGTCGTCATGGTGACAGTCTGTTTCGACGACCACGACGGCACATCGGCGTCCGGACCGGGCCCGGATGGAGTTCCGGGTCAACCCCCGGGTGGACGCGCTAGATCGGGAGCTTGCGGAAGATCGGCCGCGGCACGTGCCGCAGCGCCGACATCACCAGGCGGAACTGCGCCGGCGCCCACACGAGGTCCTTGCCCGCCCGCGCGGCCGAGACGGCGGTCTCCGCCACCTGCTCGGCGGTCTGCGCCAGGGGAGCGTCCTTCAGGCCCTCGGTCATCTTCGTCTTGACGTGGCCCGGCCGGACGACCGTCACCTGCACGCCGGACGGCGCCAGCGCCTCGCCCAGACCCAGGTAGAAGCCGTCGAAACCGGCCTTCGTGGAGCCGTAGACGAAGTTGGACCGCCGGACGCGCTCGCCGGCCACCGACGACAGCGCGATCACCGTGCCGTGGCCCTGCGCCTTGAGCTTCTCCGACAGCGCGACGCCGACCGACACCGCGGCTGTGTAGTTCACGGTCGCCAGCTCGACGGCCTTCGCGTGGTCCTGCCAGACCTCTTCCGGGTCGCCGAGCAGGCCGAACGCCACGACGGCCACGTCGATGTCGCCGCCCTCGAACGCCTTGGCCAGCACGCCCGGGTGCGACGCCGTGTCCTTGGCGTCGAAGTCCACAGTGGACACCTCGGCGCCGCGGTCCTTCAGGCGCTGCGCGGCCGCGTCCAGCCGGGGCGACGGGCGCGCGGCCAGCACGACCCGCAGGGGCTTCTCGGCCAGGTACTTCTCGGCGATCGCCAGCGCGATGTCGGAGGTGCCGCCGAGCAGGAGCAGGGATTGGGGGTTGCCCACCGCGTCGATCACAGTTCGAGCCTCCGGCTCATGTCAGAGGCGAAAACGCCTTCGGGGTCAACGGAAGCGCGGATCTTGCGCCATTCTTCGAGCCGCGGGTACATCTTCGCGAACGTCTCGGGCGTGGTGCGCGAGTCCTTCGCGGTGTACAGCCGCCCGCCCAGCTCCAGGACGTCTTCGTCGAGCTCCTGGCAGAAGCGGCCGAGGCCCTGCTTGATCGGGAAGTCGACGCAGACCATCCAGCCCGGGTGCGGGAACGACAGCGGCGCCGCGTTGCCCTCGCCCATCCGCTTGAAGACGTTGAGGAAGGACACGTGCCCCGACTCGGCGATCTTCCGGACGATCTTGCGCAGCGGCTCGTGCGCGTTCAGCGGCGTCGAGAACTGGTACTGCAGGAAACCCTTGGAGCCGTAGGCGCGGTTCCACTCGCCGAACATGTCCAGCGGGTGGTAGAAGGCCGTGAGGTTCTGGATGACGCCGCGGGCTTCCTTCGGCGTCTTCCGGTAGTACAGCTCGCCGATCCCGCCGAAGGTCAGCTTGTTGGCCAGGCCGTTCGGGAAGATGTCCGGCAGGGTCGCCAGCTGCGGGGCGTCGAACTTGAGCGGGTTCGCGCGCAGCTTGGGGGGCAGTTCGTCCAGTTTGGCCAGCGACCCGCGGCCGAAGGCGGCGCGGCCCAGCTTCGAGCCGGTCGAGATCGTGTCGAACCACGCCGACGAGTACGTGTACTTGTCGTCGGAGCCGTTGCTGACCAGCTCGAGCGTCTCGTCGAGGTTGTTCGTGCGCTCGTTGTCCGCGAGGAAGTACGCGGTCTCCGTCTTGGTCATCCGGATCTTCGCCCGGACGATGATCCCGGTCAGGCCGATGCCGGCGACGGTCGCCCAGAACAGCTCGGCTTCCGGGCCCTCCGGCGTCAGCGTGCGGATCCGGCCGTCGGCGGTGATCAGGTCCATCGACACGACGTGGTTGCCGAAGCTGCCCGCGCTGTGGTGGTTCTTGCCGTGGATGTCGTTGGCGATCGCGCCGCCGATCGTCACCTGGCGGGTGCCCGGGAGCACCGGGACCCACAGACCGTGCGGCAGCGCCTCGCGCATCAGCTGGTCGAGGCTGACACCGGCGTCGAGGTCGACCAGCGCGGTGTCCGGGTCGATCGAGTGGATGCGGTTCAGCGCGGTCATGTCGACGACCAGGCCGCCCGCGTTCTGCGCCGGGTCGCCGTAGGAGCGGCCGAGGCCGCGCGCGATGACACCGCGCTCGCCGGCCCGCGTCACGGCGCGGGCGATGGCTTCGACGTCCGCGGTGCTCAGGACGTCGGCGGTGGTCGGGGCCGTCCGCGCCCAGCCCGTGAGCGTGCGTCGCTGTGTCTCGGGTACGTGGGTCACCCGTTCAGTAAACCAGCGGCGCGAAGCGCCTCCGATGAGGGTGGTGGCGGGGGCATGGATGGAGTAGCCACGCCGAAGGACGCCCGGAACGTGACCCTGAAGTGCTCGCTTCTACACTTTGCGCATCAAGGCACAAGCGCCCGCGCGGGTGACCATGACTCAGGCAACGAGGTAAAGCAGTGGTGGCGACCGATCCGCAAGCCGACATCGCAGCTGCTCAGCCGTCCAGTATCGGACTGCTCGGGCAGCTCATTCGCTTCGCCCTGATCGGTGGCTTCTGCGCCCTGGTCGACCTGGGCACGTACACGCTGCTGACCCAGGTGGCAGGCATGGCCACTTCACCGTGGGTCGACGTCGCCCGCGCTATCTCTTTCATCGTGGGCACGACCACGGCGTTCTTCCTGAACCGGAAGTTCACCTTCTCCGGCGGGCGCCGTGACGGGAAGGCGCAGGTCGGCTCGTTCGTCCTGCTCTACACCGTGACGTTCTTCGTCGCGGTCGGGGTGAACCAGCTGATGCTGCAGGTTCTGCCGGAGTCCGCGTGGCAGCACACACTGTGCTGGGCCGTGTCGCAGGCAACCGCCACGGTGATCAATTTCGTGATGCTCAAGTGGGTCGTCTTCCGCGAGCCGTCGACCGAGGAGAACTGAGGAACTCAATGCCCGGTAAAACAGCCACCCCGGCGCCGACCACCCAAGCCGGCGCGGCCGCCGAGACGCGGTTCACCGAGCACACTCCGCAGGGTCGCCTGACGGCGCAGCGCGGGCTCTACGCCGGCCCCGCGCCGATCGTCAGCAAGGACCTGTACGCCGAGCTCGAGTGGGGCTCGGCCGTGCGGGAACGTGCGGCCATCTCGCTCGAGCCCGCCTCCAAGGTGTCGGGCAACACGTACTTCGGCCGGTTCCCGGCCAGCTACTGGCAGCGCTGGACGGACGTGTCCGAGGTCTCCGTCGAGGCCGTCGTGACCGGCACCGGCCTGCTGTCCATGGGCGCGTCCGACGTCGAGGGCGAACCCCGCGTGATCGAGGCCGAGCAGGTCGCCGACGCCAAGCAGGCGAAGGTGACGCTGACCGGCAAGCTCGACAAGTTCTACGACGGCGGCGCGCTCTGGCTCGACCTCGAAACCGAGGGCGGCCAGACGCTGCGCGTCGAGCAGGTCCGCTGGACGGTCGAGGCCCCGGAGAAGATCCGCCCGACCGCGGTGACCATCTGCACGATGAACCGCGCCGACGACTGCCTGAAGAACCTCCAGGCGCTCGCCGCGGACGTCTCCTCGCTGGAGACCCTGGACGCCATCTACGTCGCCGACCAGGGCACCGACCTCGTCGAGTCCCGCGAAGGCTTCGAGCAGGTCGCGAAGGACCTCGCCGACAAGCTGCACTACATCAAGCAGCCGAACCTCGGCGGCGCCGGCGGCTTCACCCGCGGCCTCTTCGAGGTCGCCGGGCACACCGCGACCGAGCACGCGAACGTCCTGTTCATGGACGACGACGTCCTGCTCGAGCCGGACCTGGTGATCCGGATGACGGCGTTCTCGAACCGCGCCGCCAACCCGATCATCGTCGGCGGCCAGATGCTCAACCTGTTCCACCCGAACCAGCTGCACGTCGGCGCCGAGTACGCCCGGCTCAACACCCTCGAGCCCGGCCAGCCGGTCGAGCACTCGCTGTCGACGGCGGACCTGCTCGGCGTGGACGAGGAGACGCTGAAGCCGAACCGCCAGGAGCGCCGCCTCGACGCCGGCTACAACGGCTGGTGGTCGTGCCTGATCCCCTACGAGGTCGTCCAGGCGACCGGCTACCCGCTGCCGTTCTTCTTCCAGTGGGACGACGCCGAGTACTCCTACCGGGCCCGCGCGCACGGCTTCCCGACCGTCACCCTGCCGGGTGCGGGCGTGTGGCACGCGGACTTCCACATGAAGGACTGGGACGAGTGGCACCGGTACTTCAACCTGCGCAACTCGATCATCACCGCCGCGCTGCACTCGCCGTTCAACCTGAACCTGCTCTCGCGGGTGCTGCTCGCGCAGCTGGTGCGCTACCTGCTCGGCATGCAGTACGGCCTGTCGGCCACGCTGATCAAGGCCGTCGAGGACTTCCTCGAGGGCCCGGAGGTCCTGCGTGACGGCGGCGTCGAGGCGATGAAGGAGATCCGCCGGATCCGCGACCAGTACCCGGAGACCAAGCGCCACAAGGCGACCGACGTCCCGGGCATCGCGTCCAACGACATCGGCATCATCAACAGCGCGCCGCGGCCCAGCATGCAGCGCCTGGTGCTGATCAAGCGCGTGCTCGACCGGGTGCTCGGCCGCAGCCGCTTCGGCCTCGGCGCGGTGCCGATCGACGAGGCGAACTGGTGGCACATCGCCCTGTTCGACACGGCGGTCGTGACGGACGCGAACCAGGAAGGCGTCCGCGTCCGGTCCTACGACAAGGTCAAGATGTTCGACCTGGCCAAGCGCGGCGCGAAGGTCGTCCAGCGGCTCCGCAAGGAAGGCGCGGCGGTGCAGGAGCAGTACAAGCGCGCCATGCCCGAGCTGACCTCGCGCGAGAACTGGAAGCGCCTGTACAAGCTCTGAGTCCGCTTACTTCGGCGAAGGCCGTCTCACACTCGTGAGGCGGCCTTCGCCGTTTCAGCCGTGGATGCCGAAGACGGTGTTCTTGCGGGTGAGGTCGTCGACGTACGCGGCGGCCACGTGGGCGAAGTTGATCGCGACTTCGGAGTGGTCCTTGGTGGTCACCGTCTCGACGGCGCCGGTCTTCACGAGCTGGGCGAGCTTGCCCGCCAGCTTCCCGGATTCTTCGGTCGTCAGCGCGAACAGCAGCGGTTGCCCGCCGGTGGCGAGGTGCAGCACGAGTGCGGGTTTCGGGTCGGCCATGCGTCCATCGGACCAGCGGCGATCTTCACGCGGCAAGCGGGTTCGCTGAGGGCGGAGCACCCGGTGGCGGTACCGTTCCCCGAGATCGGAAGAACCCTCGGGGGGATGGAAGCGATGCCGCACTCGTTCTCGCTGTCGCTGGCAGCGGTGGACATCCTGCTCGAACAGCTCGGGCTGGGCCGCGCGCCGACGCCGTTCGAGGTGCCGTACGTCGGCACGACCGTCGAGCAGCGCGCGATGATCCGCGACGCCGTCGTCCGCGACCTGACCGGCCGCGGGCTGTGGAGCCGCGGCCGCCTCGACCCGGACGCCGAGCTGGCCCTGACGACGTTCGTCCGCGGCACCGTGACCATCACCGCGGCCGCCGAGCTGGGCGACCGCCAGCTGTTCGCGAAGGTCGCCTCCGACGGCCAGTTCGCGGTGCTCGCGAAGCAGGAGGAGAACCTCATCGTCTTCGAGGAGGTCCGCCCGACCGGCATCGTCCCGGCGATCGTCGACCTCCTCCCGCTCACCCCGGCCGCCCCCGGCCAGTCGGTGACCATTTCGAGGCCGGCCCAGCAGCCCCGCACCCAGCGTCGCGACGAGGCGTACGACCCGTTCGCGGGCGTCAGCGCCCCCCGCGCCCACAGCGGCGGCAGCGGCCCCCAGGTCCGCATGATCGAGCGCGTCTTCCAGGAACCGAAGAAGCGGGTCGGCCAGTTCACGGCCCAGACCCGCGGCGGCACGTACCCACCCCTGGCCTGGTTCGACACCCCGGCGGGCCGCTGGCTGATGTCGTCGAGGACAGCAGCGGACGGCCAGCGCTGGCTCACGTACGCCCCGGCCGACAACGCCCGCCTGGCCCAGCAGCTGTACGCCCAGCTCGAAGGGCAGTTCTGAGCTTCGGGAACCACTGGGTCGGCCGGCGCGTCCGAGAGGAAGATCGGTGAAGCACGGTTGCGCTGGGTGCCCGGCTAGTAGACTTCCGGGTGCACACGCACGGGCGAAGCGAATTCGGGGTGGACTGCGATGCAGATAGCTGACGGCGGAGGCAGTGCCTTCCTTTCGGACCTCCTCAACCCCTTCTCCTCGGGCGCCATGAGCGCCGCGGTGCAGGCGGCTACGGCCGAGACGCAGAAGCTGCTGGCCGCGGCCGGCAGCGGCGGTTTCAAGATCTCGCCCGAGGGCGTCAAGCCGATCAAAGACGCGCTGAAAGACCTGATCAACGACCTCAACGCCAAGAGCGAATCCATCTACCTGCTCAACCAGTCGCCCCAGCTGGGGAATCACCCGTACGGGCACACCGTCGCGGCGCACGACCACAAGGGTGCGGCGCAGGCCGAGGAATCCGCGAGCACGGCAATCGAAGAGCTCAAGAAGGTGGCCCAGCAGGCGAGCGAAGCGCTCGACCTCGCCGTCGCCAAGTACAACGAGTCCGAGAACTCCGCTTTCGACGCACTGAAGCCCAAGCACTAGGGAATGATGAAACTCCTCGCCCGGGTCACCCTGCCCCTCGCCGCCGGTGCCTTGCTGCTGGCCGGTTGCACGACTGTCCAGCCGGGAACCGCTTCGCCGGCCGGTTCGGAGTCTGCCGCGCCGTCGAGCGAGAACTCGAGCTCGGCCGCCCCGGGTGGTGCTTCCACCGATTCCCTGCAACCGTGCACCTTGCTCACCGCGGCTGATGTCAGCGGCTACGCCTCGTCTTTCGAGCCCGCCACCGAAAAGAAGCTCGGGGGTGCCCGGGTCTGCAGCTACCAGCACAAGATCACCGATCCGAGCGAAGAGGGCATGATTCTCAGCGTCGCCATCCGCGACACCGCTCCGCTCGCCTCGGTCAACGACACGGGCAACGGGGTGCAGGACCTCCAGGTGAACGGCCGCGCGGCGAAGGAGGCGTCGAGCGACGCGCCGCTGGGCTGCACCGTCGCCCTCGGGGTGGGCGACAACGCGCGGGTCGACGTGAACGCGACCGCCCTCAACACCGTCGAAAAGGCCTGCCAGATCGCCAAAGACCTGGCCGAAAAGACCGTCGAGCCGAAACTGCCCAAGGCGTAAGGGGAGTTCAGATGACGACAACAGGAAAGTTCCCGCGGACTCCCGATCTGCCGGTGGCAAAAATCGAGGCCATGCCACCGCAGGAGCGCCACGAGTACCTCATGCACAAGGTGAATGAGGAGGGCTACGGCCCCGGCAGTGGGTTGTTCGGCTACATCCAGAGATTCTTCGCGCAGATCGACGCGGAGAACCAGGAAAAGCAGATCAGCCAAAAGAACATCAAGGCCGCCACCGACGGCCGCAAGGTCGAATACGTCCAGGGGCTGCACGCGCCGAACGCGGACTACAAGGGCAGCAAGCACGAGCTGCTCAAGGAGTACCTGGAGAGCAACCTCGACGTCGAGCAGGTCTCCGGCGTTTCGACCGCCTACCACGAGGTCCACCAGGTCTTCGACAAGTTCGCCCAGTCGATGAACACCGCCGTCAACGCCTCCAAGGGCACCTGGGAAGGCGCCGCGGCCGAGAACGCGCAGCAGTACTTCACCAGCCTTGCCAAGTGGTCCGATGCCAACTCGCAGAACGCGAAGCTCGCCTCGGAGACCATCTACGACCAGGGGCAGGCCGCGTCGACGGCGAAGAACTCCATGCCGGCGCCCATTCCGTTCAGCTGGAAGGACGAGTTCGGCTCCTGGGCGACCTCGAACCCCTTCAACCTGGCCGACAACGTCGACAAGTCGATCCAGAAGCAGAAGGACAGCCAGGCGGCGCACGACCAGGCCGCCGGGGTCATGGCGACCTACGACAAGAACCTCTACGAGGCCGCGTCGAAGCAGCCCGCCTTCGCGCCTCCGCCCAGCTTCAGCACCGGTGGGGGCAGCGACGACCCCAACGGGACCGGGGACAAGAACGGCATCAACACCCCGTCGGGCGTGAACACGCCGGGTGGGCACTCGGTGAACATGCCGGGTGGCGGCACCAACAACTTCACCACCGGCAACATCCCCGGCACCACCGGCAACATCCCCGGCACCACCGGGACGCCGCAGTTCTCCGGGCCCGGCTCGACCACCGGCGCCGGGCTGCTGCCGGCCGGTACGACCACGCCGTCGGGCTTCACGCCCGGTTCGGTCCCCGGCGGGTCGACGGGGAACCCGAACCAGCAGTTCGGGGGCATGCCGCCGATGAGCCCGATGCCGATGGGCGGCGGGATGAACTTCGGCGGGGACGAGGCCTACAACTCCAAGGTCGGCGGCGGTGGCGGCCGCGGGGCCGGTGGGTTCGGGCCCGGTGGCTCGGGGGCCGGCAGCGCGACCGGCGCGGGTGCCGCCTCGGGGGCCGCGCGGCCCGGTGGGATCGGGGCGGCCGAAGCCGCTGCCGGACGCGGCATGGGCGGGCTCGGCTCGGGTGGCGCGGCCGGTCGTGGCGGGATGGGCGCCGGCGGTGCCATGGGCCGTGGCCAGAAGGGCGAGGGTGACGAGGACACCGAGCACTCGCGCCCGACGTACCTGGTCGAGGGTGACCCCGACGAGGTCTTCGGCACCGACCTGCGTACCGCGCCGCCCGTCATCGGCGAATAGAGACGCACGAAAAAGGGCCCCCGCGAGGGGGCCCTTTTTCGTCGGATAGAACTCAGTAGCGGAAGAACTTCTCCGCGCGGCCCTGGCGGACCAGCTTCAGCCACTGCAGGAACGCCTTCGGGTCCCGCTTCACGCCCACGAAGTACAGTCCGAACCGGACGATCTCCAGCGCGCCGATCTTGCGCATCCCCGGCTGGGACAACAGGTACCCGCGGTTGCGGTAGGTGTAGTACCGCTTGACCTCGTTCTCCGGGTCCTGCGCGTGGAACTTGCCGCCCAGCATCGGCTTGAACTCGTCCGAGCCGTCCGGGTGCAGGTACTTCGTCTTCAGCGACGTGCCGAACGGCAGCCCCGAGCGGGCCAGCCGCCGGTGCAGCTCGACCTCGTCGCCGCGGAAGAACAGGCGCAGGTCCGGCACGCCGACGACGTCCAAAGTGGACGCCCGGAAGAGCGCGCCGTTCATCAGGGAAGCAATGCCGGGCAGGAAGTCCACGCCCAGCTCGGACTGCGACCGCTTCCACGTCAGGCCGCGGCGCAGCGGGAACGCGAGCTTGTCCGGGGCGTCGATGTTGGACACCACCGGCGAAATCTCGGCCAGCCCGCGCTTTTCCGCTTCCTCCAGCAGGATCGCGAGCACGTTCTCGTCGGCCGGGCGCCCGTCGTCGTCGGCCAGCCAGACCCACTCCGCGCCCAGCGAAAGCGCGTGCAGCATGCCCAGCGCGAACCCGCCGGCGCCGCCGAGGTTGCGGTGCGACGGCAGGTACGTGCTCGGCAGCGGGTAGTTCTCGACGACTTCGCGGGCCGAGTCGTCCGGCCCGTTGTCGACCACCACGAGGTGGTCGACCGGCCGCGTCTGGGCCGCGATGACCTTCAGCGAGTCCGCGAGCAGCTCGCGCCGGTGCCGCGTGACGACCACGCCGACGACCGCGCCGTCGGGCAGCTGCCGGGTCTCGCTGACCATCATTCGCCGCCGTTCGTCGTCGCCACCGGCTCGATGCCGAGGCGCTGCAGCGTTTCCTTGCTCATGTCCGCGAACGGGTCGCGGCCCTTGTACCCGGTGAGGACGTCGCGCAGCGAGCCCTGCTGCTTGAGGTGACCTTCGTCCATCCAGATCGCCGAGTCGCACAGCTCGAACAGGAACTCGTCGGAGTGGCTGGCGAACACCAGGATGCCCGAGCGCTTCACGAGGTCCTTGAGGCGGTCGCGCGCCTTGTTGAGGAACGCCGCGTCGACCGCGCCGATGCCCTCGTCGAGGATCAGGATCTCCGGGTCGATCGACGTGACGACGCCCAGTGCGAGCCGCACGCGCATGCCCGTGGAGTACGTCCGCAGCGGCATCTGGAGGTAGTCGCCGAGTTCGGTGAACTCCGCGATGTCGTCGACCCGCTTCTCCATCTCCTTGGCGGTCATGCCGAGGAAGAGGCCGCGGATGATGATGTTCTCGACGCCGGAGATCTCCGGGTCCATGCCGATGCCGAGGTCGAAGACCGGTGCGATCTTGCCCTTGATCCGCGACGAGCCGCGGGTCGGCTCGTAGATCCCGGCGAGCAGCCGCAGCAGCGTGGACTTGCCGGCGCCGTTGTGCCCGACCAGCCCGACGCGGTCGCCTTCCCGCAGGTTGAGTGTCACGTCGTGCAGGGCTTCGATGATCGGGACCTTGGTGTCGGTGCCGATCTTGCCGCCGACCTTGCCGAGGACCTGCTTCTTCATCGACCGCGTCTTCGCATCGAAGATCGGGAAGTCGACGTACGCGTTGTGAACGTCAATGGAAACCATGTGTCACACCCAATAGGAGACGCGGGCACGGTAATTGCGCATCGCGACGAGCGCGAGCGCCCACCCGACGACGGTGATGGCACCGACCACGATCCAGTTCTCCACGGAGAACTCCTGGCCCAGCAACGGCGCGCGGACCACCTGCATGAAGTGGTAGAGCGGGTTCGCCTTCACGATCGGCAGGATCCACGAAACGCCTTCCCGGGATCCGCCGCTCATCAGCTGGTCCACCGGCCAGACGATCGGCGTGCCGTAGAACAGCAGCTGGATCAGCGAGTTGATCACCTGCGGGATGTCGCGGAAGCGGGTCGAGATGATGCCGAACAGCAGGGTCACCCAGGCGGCGTTGACCGCCAGGAGCAGGAAACCGGGGATGGCCAGCAGGATGTTCCAGCTGAGGCCGGGGTGACAGATGTGGTCGGGGATGCACAGGCCGTTGCCCAGCAGCGAGTACTGCTTGCTGAGGGCGCCGAAGAAGATCACCAGTACGACCACGTAGACGATCATGTTGTGGGCCAGCATCAGCGTCTGCCGCCACACCGTGCGCAGCATGTAGACGCTCAGCGGTGCCGGGAGCTGCTTGATCAGCCCCTCGTTCGTGATGAACGTTTCCATGCCCTCGGACAGGCAGCCGCTGATGAAGCCCCAGATGATGAAGCCGGTGGAGATGTAGGGCAGGAACACCTCGACGGGCAGCTTGAACAGCTGCGAGTAGAGCAGCCCGAGCCCGAGCGCGAGGACCGCCTGGCTGATCGTGATCCAGAAGGGCCCGATCACCGACCGGCGGTACCGCTGCTTGATGTCCTGCCAGCCGAGGTGACCCCACAGCTCGCGGGCGGAGAAACCGGCCTTGATGTCGGCGAAGGCGCGCGCGAACGTCTTGCTGTCCGACGTCGGGGGCACCGGCGTCGCTACGGATGAGTTCGCGGCCTGAACCGTGCTGGTGGCATGCACGTGGACGAGGGTACCGATGGGATGAGCGGCGTCCGGCCCACCCCGCCGCTGTGGTAGAGCCGAGTGGCCGATACGCGGGGGCCGGTGACCTTTGTGCTGGTACTTTCTCGGCTTATGACTGCTGCTCTCGGCGCGGCGAGCCTGATGGTCAACCTGCTCGCGGCGTACGCCGACCGGCCCGACCCGCGTTCGGTGGCCGTCGTCGGCAACCAGCCGCTCCCGCCCGACCCCCAGCGTGCGAAGGCGATCGACGCGTGCGACCTGGTCATCCGGGTCAACGGCTTCGTCGTCGACAAGCCCGGTGAGGAGGTCGTCGGCTCCCGGACGCACGTCGTGGTGTTCAACCGGGCGATCCGGGCCACCCCGTACGTCTTCCAGGACTACCGCAGGCGCCTCTACCTGCTGGTGGAGCCCGGGCGCATGCACTGGGAGCCGGAGGACCTGCCGGGCTGGTGGCCCGCCGACCTCGGCGCGGTCCCGGTGTCGAACCGCGAGGTCGTGCTGCCGCTGTCGGACGCGCTGGGCCTGCCGACGCGCGACGAGCCGACGTGGTCGACCACCGGCACGCTCGCGGCGTGGATCGCGCGGACGTCGTTCCCGACCGCGCAGCTCGTGCTCACCGGGTTCTCGTTCATCGACAACCCGGACCAGACCTCGTGGGAGCACGCCGCCGGCGACTCCTGCATCGTCGGGCCGGAGCACCAGATCGCCGCCGAAGGGCGGCTGCTGGACTCCTGGACCAAGACCGGCGACACCACCCTCCTGCGCTGAACGCGCGTCCCCACCTCCACGTAAGGACCCACCCATGGCTGTGCAGAAACTGGGCAGAGGCTTCGTCGACCGGATCGCCCGGCTGATCGACTTCCGCGTCGACGAACGCACCCGCGCGCTCGCCGACCGCGTCAACAACCTCGAGCACGCGACCGCCGACCACCGGCGCCGGCTCGACAGCGCCGAGCACAACCTGGAGCAGGCCCGTGGTGACCTGCGCTGGGCCCGTGCCGAGCTCGACCGCCTGATCCCGCACGTGGCCGCGCAGGAGGGCCGCCTGGAGACGCTCCGCGAGTCGATTTCGCTCGTGCCCACCGGCGACGCGCCCCAGGTCGCCGAGGCCCGCACGCTGATCGAGGAGATCCAGCGCCAGCACGCCCAGATCCGCGTCCGGCTGGCCGGCATCTCGCGCTACGAGGACCGGCTGCGCCGCCTCGAGGACCGGGTCGAAGAGCCCGTCGCCCAGTAGCTTGCACGCCCGGGAAGCCACCGAAGCGGACGCCGAGCTGCTGCTGGGCTGGCGCAACGACCCGCGCACACGGCGGTCGTCGCGCTCGACGGCCGTGGTGGCCCTGGCCGAGCACCTCGCGTGGCTGCGCGGGGTGCTCGCCGACCCGGCGCGGCTGCTGCTCGTCGTCGAGCACGAAGAGGCGCCGGTCGGCACCGTCCGGTTCGACCGGCGCGACGGCGACGGCTGGGAGGTCAGCATCACGCTCGCCCCCGAGAGCCGCGGCCGGGGCTTGTCCGGGGTCGTGCTCGCCGAGGGCGAGCGGGCCGCCCGCGACCGCCTCGGCGTCCGGACCGTGTTCGCCGCCGTCCACCAGGACAACGCGGCTTCGGGGAAGCTCTTCGAACGCGCCGGGTACGCCGAAGCCGCGCCTGCCGTCAGCGGCTTCCGGCAGCTGCGCAAGACTCTGAGCTGACCCGCAGTCCACCCCGGGGAGGCACCATGCACGACATCCGGTTCGGCGCGCACACGATCGGCCCCGGCCACGCGCCGTTCGTCATCGCCGAGATGTCCGGCAACCACAACGGCGACCTGGACCGCGCGCTGTCGATCATCGACGCCATCGCCGAGACCGGCGCGCAGGCGGTCAAGCTGCAGACCTACCGCCCCGACACGATCACCATCGACGTCGACACCCCGGCGTTCCGGATCGGGGACTCGCACTCCCTGTGGGGCGGGGAAAACCTGTACAAACTGTACGAAAAGGCCCACACGCCGTGGGAGTGGCACGCGCCGCTGTTCGAACGCGCCCGCGCCCGTGGCCTGGAAATCTTCTCCAGCCCCTTCGACCCGACGGCGGTCGAGCTGCTGGAGTCCCTGGACGCGCCGGCGTACAAGATCGCGTCGTCGGAGATCGTGGACCTGCCGCTGATCGAGCTGTGCGCGCGCACCGGGAAGCCGCTGGTCATCTCGACCGGGATGGCGAACGTCGCCGAAATCGACGCCGCCGTGCGCACCGCGCGAGAGGCCGGCAACGACCAGCTGATCGTGCTCGGCTGCACGGCGAGCTACCCGGCGTCCCCGCGGGAGAGCAACCTGCGCGGGCTGCCGCTGCTGGCGGGCCTCACGCAGACGCTGGTGGGGCTGTCGGACCACACGCCGGGCATCGGGGCGCCGGTCGCTGCCGTCGCGCTCGGCGCGGTCGCCATCGAGAAGCACGTCACGCTGGCGCGGGCCGACGGCGGCGTCGACTCGGAGTTCTCGCTGGAGCCGGCGGAGCTGGCCGCGCTGGTGACCGAGACGCACCGGGCGTGGGAAGCCCTCGGCGAGCCCGTCCTGGGCCCGCGGGAGAGCGAGAAAGAGGGGCTGCGGCTGCGCCGGTCCCTCTACGTCGTCGAGGACGTCCGCGCCGGGGACGAGGTCACCGCGGCGAACGTCCGGTCGATCCGGCCCGCGGGCGGCCTGGCCCCGGCCGAGATCACCAAGGTCGTGGGGCGCACCTTCCGCGTCGACGCCGCGAAGGGCACGCCCCTGACCTGGGACCTGCTCTAGAAGAACGCGCGCACGGCGTCGACGACGCGGTCGACGTCGGCGTCCGTCAGCGCCGGGAACAGCGGCAGCGAGAGCTCCTGCTCGTAGTACGCCTCGGCGTTCGGGCAGAGGCCCCGCCGGTAGCCGAGGTCCTCGAACACGGGGTGCCAGTACGCCGGGATGTAGTTCACCTGGACGCCGATGCCGGCGCCGCGCAGGTGCTCGAACAGCGCCTTCCGGCGGCCTTCGAGGACCCGCAGCGGGTACAGGTGCCACACCGGGTCGGCGCCGGGGCGGCTCGGCGGCGTCGCCACGCCGTCGACGTCGGCCAGGGCCGCGGAGTACCGGGCGTGGATCTCGGCGCGGCGCTTCTTGAACTCCGCGAGCCGGGTGAGCTGGCTGGACCCGAGCGCGCAGAGGACGTCCGGCAGGCGGTAGTTCAGCCCGAACTCGTGGACTTCCTGGTGCCAGCCGCCCTCGTCCGGGTAGCGCTGCTCGGCGCGGTCGCGGACCAGGCCGTGGTTGCGGAACTTCCGCGCCCGGTCCAGCAGCGCCGCGTCGGTCGTGACGACGGCGCCGCCTTCGGCCGTGGTGAGGTTCTTGGTCGGGAAGAACGAGAACGTCGTCAGGTCGGCGATCGAGCCCACCGGACGGCCCTGCCAGGCCCCGCCGACCGAGTGCGCCGCGTCTTCCAGGAGCAGCGCGCCCGCGTCGTGGGCGAGTGCGCCGAGCGCGTCCAGCTCGGCCGGGTGGCCGGCGTAGTCGACGGCGGCGACGACCTTCGTGCGCTCGGTCACCGCGGCTCGCGCTGCCTCGACGTCGAGGTTCCCGGTGTCCGGTTCGACGTC
Source organism: Amycolatopsis sp. cmx-4-83 (assembly GCF_046548815.1). Classification (NCBI taxonomy): domain Bacteria; kingdom Bacillati; phylum Actinomycetota; class Actinomycetes; order Pseudonocardiales; family Pseudonocardiaceae; genus Amycolatopsis; species Amycolatopsis sp. cmx-4-83. The sequence continues at coordinate 89,488 of NZ_JAEBEF010000001.1, forward strand.
GGCGAAGACCACCTTCGCGCCGTGCAGCGCGGCCGTCGCGGCGGTCGCGACGAACGTCATCGGGCTCGTGACGACCTCGTCGCCCGGCTTGATCGCGGCGGCCGCGTAGGCCACGTGCAGGGCCGCGGTCCCCGACGTCACGGCGACCGCGGGCGCCCCGCCGGTGTGCGCCGCGAGGTCGTTCTCGAACTGCTGGACCGCGGGCCCGGTGGTCAGCCAGTCGCCGCGCAGGACGTCGACGACGGCTTGGATGTCCTCGTCGCTGATGGACTGGCGGCCGTAGGGTAGGAAATCAGCCATGCTGTTCGACCAGGTCGCGCAGCTCTTCGGGGTTCAGCCAGAGGTCGTTGGTGTCCGAGCGGTAGGCGAAGCCCTCCGGCATCGGCGTCCCGCCTTCCGGCTCCTGGTAGCCCCAGCCCGCGAGGTGCGGCTGCACGACGTAGCGGTCCTCGAGCTTGACCGTCCGGCGCGCGTCGTCGGGGGCGATCATCTCCTCGTGCAGCTTCTCGCCCGGGCGGATGCCGACCTCGTGCATCTCGCTGCCCGGCGCGATCGCCTGGGCCAGGTCGACCAGCCGCATGCTCGGGATCCGCGGCACGTACAGCTCGCCGCCGTGCATCTGGTCGAAGGAGTCGACGACGAACCGCACGGCCTGGGGGAGCGTGATCCAGAAGCGGGTCATCTCCTTGTGCGTGATCGGCAGCGACTCGCCCTTTTCGGCCAGCTTCCGGAAGAACGGGATGACGCTGCCGCGCGAGCCCATCACGTTGCCGTAGCGGACCACGGAGAAGCGCGTCACGTGCGCGGCCGCGTAGTGGTTGCCGCTGATGAACATCCGGTCGGCGCACAGCTTCGTGGCGCCGTAGAGGTTGATCGGGCTGGACGCCTTGTCGGTCGAGAGCGCGACGACCTTCTTGACGCCGGTGTCGATCGCGGCCTCGATCACGTTCTGCGAGCCCACGACGTTGGTCTGGACGAATTCGAACGGGTTGTACTCACCGGTGTCGACCTGCTTGAGCGCGGCGGCGTGCACGACGTAGTCGACGCCGTGCATGGCGCGCTCGAGCCGGCGGCGGTCGCGGATGTCGCCGATGAACCAGCGCAGCCGCGGGTCGTCGTCGAACAACTGCCGGGCCTCGTACTGCTTCAGCTCGTCGCGGGAGAGCACGACCAGCCGGCTCGGGTTCAGTTCGGCGAGGGCGTGCGCGATGAACGCCTTGCCGAAGGAACCGGTCCCGCCGGTGAGCAGGATGCTGGAGCCATCCAGCTCGGACATCGTTGACCTCCGCGTTTCGGTGACTGTGGCCGTCGGCCATCATGTCACCCATGCGTGAAGCGCCCGTGGTCAACGCCGTCATCCAGGCCCGGTCGAGCTCGACCCGGCTGCCCGGCAAGGTGCTGCGCCCGCTGGCCGGCCGCAGCGTGCTGGGCTGGGTCGTCCGGGCCGCGGCGGCCGCTCCCGGCGTCGACCAGGTGGTGGTCGCGACCTCCTCGGACGCCTCCGACGACGACGTCGCCGCCGAGGCCGCCCGCTGCGGAGCTCTTGTCGTGCGTGGCCCGCTCGACGACGTCCTCGAGCGGTTCGCCGTCGCGCTGCGCGAGCACTCTGCGGACGCCGTGATCAGGCTCACCGCGGACTGCCCGCTGCTGGACCCGGCGCTGATCGGCCAGCTCGCGACCCTGTGGCGCGCCCAGCCGTCGCTCGACTACGTCAGCACGACGCTGGTCCGGACGCTGCCTCGCGGTTTCGACGCCGAGCTGGTGCGGGCGTCCGTGCTCCTGGAGCAGGTCGCTACCGCTTCCGGCGCGGACCGCGAACACGTGACTTCGGGCATCTACTCGCGGCCGACGCGGTATTCGTGCGCCGGGGTCGTGGTGAGCCCGGCCGCCGACGACCTGCGCGTGACGCTCGACACCGCCGAGGACTGGGAGCTGCTGTCCGCTTTGGTGGCGTCGCTGGGTGACGGCGTCGGGGACTGGCGGGCGGTGGTCGCGCTGCTGCGTTCGCGGCCGGACCTGGTGGCGCTGAACGCGCACGTCGAGCAGAAGAAGGTCGGTTCGTGAGGCTGCTGCTGCGCGCGGACGCGTCGGCGTCGATCGGCGCCGGCCACATCGCACGGATGGTCGCCTACGCCGAGCGGGCGGTGGCGCGGGGCTTTTCGGTCGCCTTCGCGGGCCGGGCCGACAACGCCGAATGGCTCGCCTCGCGCTTCGACGAGCTGGGCGTCCCGCGGGTGGCGTTCGACGCGACCGGGTTCGACGCGGTCGTCGTCGACCACTACGGCCTCGGCGACGTGCGGCCCGAGGTCAACGCGGCCGGCGCCCTGCTGGTGTCGATCGAGGACGACGTCTTCGGCCGCCGTCCCGCCGACATCGTCGTGGACTCGAGCTTCGCGCCTTCGCCCCGGCCCGACGACGGCTCGGACGTCCTGCTGCGCGGCATCGAGTACGCGCCGCTCCGGGACGTCGTGCGGGAGACGCGCCGGGCGCCTTCCGGGCCGCCGCTGCACGTCACGGTGGTCCTGGGCGGCGGCGCGGAGTGGTCCGCGACGGTCGGGTTGCTGCTTCGCGCGCTTCGCGATACCGAGCTGCCGTTCGTGGCGGACGCCTTGGTGCGCGGAGAGCCTTCGCTGCCTTCGCTGCTCCCCGGGCAGTCGATCCGGGTGTCCCCGCCGAGCCCGGCGCTGCTGGACATCCTGGCGACGACCGACGTCGCGGTGAGCGCGTCCGGGGTGACGTTCGTGGAGCTGTGCTGCCTCGGCGTCCCGACGGCGGCGGTCCGGCTGGTGGACAACCAGGAGCCGGGCTACCGGGCGGCGCTCGAACTGGGCCTGGCGGCCGGGCTCGGCCCGGCGGAGTCCCTCGCTTCGCGCCTGCCCGCGGTGACGGAGGTGGTGCGCTCGCTGCTTTCGGACGACTCGCTCCGCCGCTCGCTGTCGGCCACGGCGTCGTCCACAGTGGACGGCCTCGGCGTGGATCGGGTGCTGGATTCGGTGGAATCGCGGACCGGTTCTGTCCGCGGTGCTTCCTACCGTTGAGGCATGACGATCACCCCGTTCCGCATCGACGTCCCCCAGGCCGCCCTCGACGACCTCCGCAACCGCCTGGCGAACACCCGCTGGCCCGACCAGCCCGCCGACACCGGCTGGCGGCTCGGGGCGCCGGTGGACTACGTGCGCGAGCTGGCGGAGTACTGGCGGACGGGCTTCGACTGGCGGGCGCAGGAGGCGCGACTGAACGCGTTCCCGCAGTTCACGACGACGATCGACGGGACGAACGTGCACTTCCTGCACGTGGTGTCCCCGGAGCCGTCGGCGACGCCGGTGCTGCTGACGCACGGCTGGCCGGGCTCGATCGTGGAGTTCCTGGACGTGATCGGGCCGCTGACGGACCCGCGCGCGTACGGCGGCGACCCGGTGGACGCGCTGACGGTGGTGGTCCCGTCGATCCCGGGCTACGGCTTCTCGGGCCCGACCCCGACCCCGGACTGGGGCCCGGACCGCGTGGCGAGGGCGTTCGCTTCGCTGATGACGTCCCTGGGTTACGAGCGCTTCGCCGCCCACGGCGGCGACTGGGGCGCGATCATCTCGCGCGAGCTGGCGGTCCAGTTCCCTTCGCGCCTGCTGGGCATCCACGTGACGATGCTGGCGTCGGCGGTGGTCCGGACTCCGGCCGATCTGGAGGGCCTGGCGGATCAGGCGCTGGGGCGGCGTTCGCTGGAGAAGGGCCAGGCGTTCTCGATGTCGGGCACGGGCTACGCGATGATCCAGGCGACGAAGCCGCAGACCCTGGCGTACGGCCTGCACGACTCCCCGGCGGGCCAGCTGGCGTGGATCGCGGAGAAGTTCCGCTCCTTTTCGAACACGACGGCGGACTTGATCGACCGCGACGACCTGCTGGCTGATGTGTCGATTTATTGGTTCACGGAGACGGCGAACTCGTCGGCCCGGCTGTACGCGGCTTTGACGGGCGGCTGGGGAGCCCCGCCGCCGGCGAACACGGTCCCGACGGCGGTGGCGGTGTTCCCGGACGACATCGGGCTGCCGATCCGGGAACTGGCGGAGCGAACGGACAAGATCGTCCGCTGGACGGAGTTCCCGAGTGGGGGGCACTTCGCGGCGTTGGAGGAACCGGACGCGCTGATCGGCGACTTGCGGACGTTCTTGCGCTCACTGCGCTGACTCCGGGCCCCGCTGCCGCCGGCTGTGCGGGTCGCGAATGACCCATTCGCGGCTTCGCGCCTGCCGCCCGGCCTCGGCCCCGCGCGGGTCGCCCGCGGGGATCGCCGCATTCGGGCGCGACCTCTTCATGGCCGGCTTGATGAAGTGAACGACTCGTTCAGCTCGTCCGACGACCTGAACGAGTCGTTCACGCGATCCGAACCCCGCAGCTGCCGGTGACGACCACCGCGAATGACTCATTCGCGGCCCCGGACGTTCCCGAATGACCCATTGGCGACGTCGTCTGCGCTGTCCGCCCTCGGCCCCGCCCGAGCTCCCGCACGGGTCTGCCCGCATTCGGGTGCAGCGGCCACGACTGCGGTCCTCGATCAGCCCCGCGGCTGCTGGCCGCCCCAGGAACCCACGACCGAGCCCCCGCCCTCCCCAGGGGGGCGTGCCCATGTCCAGTCTATCGGCGCCCCGGACAAAACCGGCCCTGAGCGAGTTGTCCACAGGGGTTGTCCACAGGCCCTCCGGTCTGTGGACAACCCCGCGACAAACCTCAGAGGTACTGACCGGTCCCCGAGATCCCCGGCCCATGACCCTCGTGCCCCGGCCCGCCCGCAGCCGAAGGGCCGGCCGGCAACCCGCGCCGCATCTGCTCCAGTTGTACCCGGGCCGCCATCTGCTGGGCGAACAGCGCGGTCTGTATCCCGCTGAACAGCCCCTCGAGCCACCCCACCAGCTGCGCCTGCGCGATCCGCAGCTCGGCGTCCGAAGGCGTCTGGTCGTCCGTGAACGGCCGCACCAACCGCTCCAGCTCGTCCTGGAGCTCCGGCGCCAGCGACGCCGCCAGTTCCTTCACCGACGTCTCGTGGATCTCGCGCACCCGGTTGCGGGACGCGTCGTCCAGCGGGGCCACGCGGACCTCTTCGAGGAGCTGCTTGATCATCGTGCCGATCCGCATCACCTTCGCCGGCTCTTCGATGAGCTCGCCCACGGCCTCGGCGTGCTCCGCGCCTTCCAGCGGTGAGCCGTCCGAGCCCACGACCACCACGTGGGGTGAAGATTCCTGGTCAGCGTCACCGGCTGTGAAGTTCGGCTCGGTCATGTGCTCCATCCTGGCTTGCGTTCGACACGCTCCGCGACACCCGCGGGGTGTCCGTCTCCGAGCGTAGCCGCTCCGGGGGTTCGCGGTGGCTCTCCACCCAACCCCGGGCGCACGGCGAAACCGCACGTCCGTACGGTGTCCCCATGGCGTTCGACGTCGCTCGTATCCGTGGGCTCTTTCCCGCGCTGGGTGACGGCTGGATTCACTTCGACGGCGCCGCCGGAATGCTGGTACCGGAACAGGTCGCTTCGGCGGTTTCCACGGCGATGCGCGCCCCGGTGTCGGGGCCGGGCGGAGCGTTTCCGGCCTCACAACGCGCGGAAAGCATCGTGACCGCGGCCCGCCGGGCCGTGGCCGACCTGGTCGGGGCCGACCCGGCCGCCGTCGTGCTCGGACCCAGCGCACCGGTGATGCTGCGCCGGCTCTGCGACTCGCTCGCCGAGCGCTGGACGATCGGCGACGAAGTCGTCGTGTCGAGGCTCGACGAACAAGCCAACCTCGCGCCGTGGCAGCGCGCCGCGAAGCGCGTCGGCGCCGTGGTGCGCTGGGGCGAGATCGACATCGAGACGTGCGAACTCCCCGCGTGGCAGTACGAGCAGCTCGTGTCGGCGCGCACCAAGGCCGTCGCGGTCACGCTCGCGTCCGGGTCCGTCGGGACGCGGCCGGACGTGCCGACGATCATCGAGTTCGCCAAGCGGGTCGGCGCGCTCGTCGTCGTCGACGCCACCTACGCCGCACCGTTCCTGCCGCTGGACATCAACGCGCTCGGCGCCGACGTCATGGTCGTCTCCGCGCAGGCGTGGGGCGGCCCGTCGGTGGGCGCGCTCGTCTTCCGCGACCCCGAACTGATCGAGCGGATCGCGTCCGTCTCGCTCGACCCGACGGCGCGCGGCGCCGCCCGGCTCGAGCTCGGCCCGCATGCGTACCCGCTGCTGGCCGGGCTGATCGCGTCGATCGACTACCTCGCCGGCCTCGACGACGCCGCGTCCGGCTCGCGCCGCGAACGGCTGGTCACCTCGCTCGGCTCCGCGAAGTCGTACCACGCCGGGCTGCTCGCCCAGCTGTCCACGGAACTGCTTTCGCTGCGGCACATCATGGTCATCGGCAACGCCATGCGCCGCATCCCCGCGCTCGCCTTCGCCGTCGCCGGCAAGAAGGCGCCCGAGGTCGCCGAGTACCTGGCCTCGCAGGGGTTGTGCGCCTTCGCCGACGACGGCGCGGCCGGTGTCTTCGCGTCACTCGGCGTCGGGGAAGTGGGCGGCGCCGTGCGGATCGGGCTCGCCCACTACTCCAACGTCTTCGAGATCAACCAGCTCGTGCGCGTGCTGGAAGAACTCCGCTAGCTCCGCCTTCCTCCCCGCCACCACCCTCAACGGAGGCGCTTCGCGCCGCTGGTCATTTTGCCGCCAGCAGGATCTTCCCGAACACGCTGCCCTCTTCCAGTGCGCGGTGCGCGGACGCGGCTTCGGCCATCGGCACGACCTGGCCGACGATCGGCTTCACCGCACCCTCGGAAACCAGCGGCCACAGCCGTTCACGGACGTCGGCGACGATCGCCGCCTTCTGGTCCAGCGGGCGGAACCGCAGGCCGGCCGCGAACACCGAAGCCCGCTTGCCGAGCAGCGTGCCGACGTTCAGCTCGCCCTTGACCCCGCCCTGCATGCCGATGACCACCAGGCGGCCGTCGGCGGCCAGCGCGTCGACGTTGCGCTTGAGGTAGGACGCGCCCATGTTGTCGAGGATGACGTCCGCGCCGCCGGTCTCCTTGTGGAGCACCTCGACGAAGTCGTCTTCCTTGTAGTTGATCGTGATGTCGGCGCCGAGCTGGCGGCAGCGCTCGAGCCGCTCGGCCGAACCCGCGGTGACGGCGACGGTCGCGCCCAGCGCCTTGCCGACCTGGATGGCGTGCGTGCCGATGCCGCCGGCGCCGCCGTGGACCAGGAACGTCTCGCCCTCGCGGAGCTTCGCGTGCATGACGACGTTCGCCCACACCGTGCAGGCCACCTCGGGCAACGCGGCCGCGGTGAGCAGGTCGATCTCGCCCGGCACCGGCAGCAGCTGCCCCGCCGGGACGACGGCCTTCTCCGCGTAACCGCCTCCGGAGAGCAGAGCGCAGACCTCGTCGCCGACGTTCCAGCCGGTCACGCCTTCGCCGAGTTCCGCGATCGTGCCCGAGCACTCGAGGCCGAGGGTTTCGCTCGCGCCGGGCGGCGGCGGGTAGTGGCCCTGGCGCTGCAGCAGGTCGGCGCGGTTCACCGCGCTCGCGGCCACGTCCAGCAGCACCTCGCCGGGGCCGGGACGCGGGTCCGCGACCTCCGCCCACTCGAGAACGTCCGGGTCACCTGGTTCACGGATGGTGATCGCGTACATGTGTCGACTGTATACCGGCCGCCGAACTTCCCGCCGAATGACGCATTGACGTACTACTCATTCGGAACAAAGGTGAGCAACCATGTCACTCTTCCGAAAGAGATTCGTCCCGCCGATGGCCCTGGCCGCCGGCGCGACACTGGTGCTCGGCCTCACCCCGGCCGCCGCCGCGAACACGGTCCCCGAAGGTCCCGCTCTCGCCAAGCAGCTCGTCAAGAAGGTCGACGTCAACGGTGTCAACCGGCACCTGATCGCCCTTCAGCGGATCGCCGACACCAACGGCGGCACGCGGGCGGCGAGCACCGACGGCCACAAGAAGTCCGCCGAGTACATCGCCACCAAGCTCGAGGCGGCCGGCTTCCAGGTGACCCGCCAGGAGTTCCCGTTCACCTACTCGGAAACCCTGGCCGAGAAGCTGACCGCGGGTGGCCAGGACGTCTCGGTCATCGCGATGGAGTACACCGTCTCGACGCCCGTCGGCGGCATCACCGCGCCGCTCGCCGTGATCTCGGTCGACGACACCAGCGGCTGCGAGGCCACCGACTACCCCGCCGACGTCGCGGGCAAGATCGCGCTGATCAAGCGCGGCGGCTGCTCGTTCGCGCAGAAGCAGCAGACCGCCGCCGCGGCGGGCGCGATCGGCGCCATCGTCTACAACAACACCGACGGCGCCCTGAACGGGACGCTCGGTGGCCCGGAGAACGCGAAGATCCCGACCGGGGGCGTCACGGCCGCCGCGGGCGCGCAGCTGACGACGCTCGCCGGGCAGCCGGTGACCCTGGAGCTGCGCACCTTCCAGGAGGCGCGGACCAGCTACAACGTCATCGCCGAGACCAAGACCGGCCGCAAGGACAACGTCGTGATGCTGGGGTCGCACCTCGACAGCGTCCCGGCCGGCCCGGGCATCAACGACAACGGCAGCGGCTCGGCGGCCCTGCTCGAGACCGCGCTGCAGCTGGGGAGCAGCCCGAAGGTCAGCAACGGCGTGCGCTTCGGCTTCTGGAGCGCGGAGGAGTTCGGCCTGATCGGCTCGACCTACTACGTCGACCAGCTGACGTTCGAGCAGCAGCTGGACATCGCGCTGTACCTGAACTTCGACATGATCGGCTCGCCGAACGCCGGCTACTTCGCCTACGACGGTGACAACTCCGACGGCGTCGGCGCGGGTGCCGGCCCGTACGGCTCGGCGCAGATCGAGAAGACCTTCGTCGACTTCATGCAGGCCGCGCGGGGCGTGTCCCTCGAGGGCACCGACTTCACCGGCCGCTCGGACTACGGCGAGTTCATCGCCGTCGGCATCCCGGCCGGCGGCCTGGACACCGGCGCCGAGGTGCTGAAGACCCCGGCGCAGGCGGCGAAGTGGGGCGGCACGGCCGGCATCGCGTTCGACCCGTGCTACCACCAGGCGTGCGACAACCTGGGCAACATCGACCGGGTCGCGCTGGACCGCAACGCGGACGGCCTCGCCTGGGCCCTCGGCGTCTACGCGACGAGCACCGAGAGCATCAACGGCGTGCAGCCGGGCAAGAGCAAGACGGCCAAGCAGAAGGCCGCCGACCGCGGTGCGCAGCGGAACTTCTCCGCCCGCGCCGTCGCCGGCGACCCGCACGCGCTGACCGCGTAAGACACGACGAAGGGGCCGTCCCAGCGCGGGACGGCCCCTTCGTCGTGTCTTAGCCCAGGTTGTTGGTGCCGAACGTGTCGCAGCGGGCGGGCTCGCCGGTCTGGAAGCCGGTGGTGAACCACTTCTTGCGCTGCGCCGACGTGCCGTGGGTGAACTTCGAGCGGTCGACCTGGCCGCCGCCGAGCTTCTCCTGGATGTAGTCGTCGCCGATGCGGGACGCGGTGTCCAGCGCGGAGGCGACGTCGTCCTGGGTGACGTCGGTGATCAGCGGCTTGCCGCTCTCGGTCGGCGTCGTCGAGGCGTGGTTGGCCCAGACGCCGGCGTAGCAGTCGGCCTGCAGCTCGAGCCGCACCGAACCGGACGTCGGGCCGGTGCCGGTGCCCTTCTTCGACGTCCCGAGCAGGTTCTGCACGTGGTGGCCGTACTCGTGGGCCAGCACGTACGCCTCGGTGAAGAGGCCGCCCTGCGCGCCGAAGCGCGTCTTGAGCTCGTCGAAGAACGACAGGTCGATGTAGACGTCGGAGTCGGCCGGGCAGTAGAACGGGCCGGTGTCGGAGGTGGCGCTGCCGCAGCCGGTGCGCACGCCGCCGTTGAAGAACTTGGTGGGCGCCTTCTGGTAGGTCGAGCCGGAACGCGCGAACTGCTGCGTCCAGTAGTCCTGGACGGAGTTGACGATCGCGACGATGGCGCAATCGTGGTTCTTGTTCGCGTCCGCGCCCGTCTTGCACTCGCTGGACAGCTTCGTGTTGTCGACCTGCTGGCCGGACCCGACGCTGCCGAGCCCGCCGCTCAAGCCGCTCCCGCTGCCGCCGCCGAGGCTGACCCCGCCGAGCTGGGAGAGCACGAAGTAGATGATCAGGCCCACCACGCCGAGCCCGCCACCGCCCAGTGCCACCCGGCCGCCGATCCCGCCGCCGCCACCACCGCCGCTACCGCGCAGGTCCTGGACTTCGGAAGCGTCCAAGCCGGCGTCGTCGTCGAACCTCACCCGCAGATATTAACGAGCCCGGGCGCGGTCGTCGCGCTGACGGCCGCACCCGGGCGTTGTACCGAGATTTCTGTTCGTCGAGCGGTTGGCCGCATCCGGGCCGGCGTTCAGGCGCTGCCGTCACGACTTCCGAGGCCGTGACCGGAAACAGGCCCGATCGACGCCGAATGCTGAACGCACCGTAGAAGCCCGCGCTCGTGCTGCTCGCAATCGCGACCGGCCCGGTGGAACTCCGTTCCGATCGCGGGGACGCAACAAGCGGTCAACCGCGAGGATCACCCGTCACGCAACCACCTGACCTCTCCTGGCGGGGCACCGGGCCGGCACGTCGCCGTCGCCGTGCCGCATACCTGGCCAACCGTCCGCCGACAAGCAGAATGCGCCTTTCCGGGCCGAGTCTCAACCTTTTCGTAACCCCACCTTCGGGCGATGTTTCAGTGGTGTGTTCACCGGCCGACGGATCGGACTCGGACCGCGCGGTCGCTTGATCAGCGTTCTACGCTGCCTTATGACCGAGGAGCGACCTGTGCGGTGGTTGGACGATGCCGAGATGGCGGCGTGGCGCTCCTACATCGTCGCGACACTGCGGTTGCGGCAGCGCCTGCACCGCGAACTGACCGAGCGCCACGAGGTGTCGTTGACCGACTACGAGGTGCTCGTCTGCCTCGAAACCCAGGCCGGGCACCGGATGCGCATGTCCGAACTGGCGTCGGTGATGGGGTCGACGAAGAGCAGGCTCTCCCACCAGGTCGGCCGGCTCGAGGACATCGGCCTGGTCCGCCGGGCCCGCGACCCCGAGGACAAGCGCGGTGTCATCACGGAGCTGACCGAGGACGGCATGGCCCTGCTGAAGACGGCCGCGCCGACGCACGTGGAAGGCGTCCGCGAGCACTTGATCGACCTGCTGAGCCCGCACGAGCAAGCGACGATCGCGGGGGCGTTCGAGCGCGTGCTGGAGCACCTCTCGGAAACCGAAAGCTGAACCCGGGCGCGGCCGGCGCCCGGGTTCGCTCAGTGCGGTAGCGGTGGGATTCGAACCCACGGAGAGGTTGCCCCCTCGCATGTTTTCAAGACATGTTCCTTCGGCCGCTCGGACACGCTACCCCTGCCCACGAGGGTAGCCGACGGAGTCACCCGGCCCGCCGGGGCAACCGCGCCGGCGCTTGCGTTGTGGGTCCTGGTGACGGGGCTCGTGGTGCTGGGCTTCCTCGACTAGGTCCAGTTCAGCGTGAGCGACGCGCCCTGGGCACGGCCCGCTTCGGCGGCCGGGGTCCGCGTCGCCGGGTCCAGCGGGTTCTCGCCGATCGCCGCGATCGAGGCCTCGTCCGGGGTGATCAGCGTGACCGCCGCGCCCGCCGCGCGCAGGTCGTCGAGCACCGTGAGCAGCGGTTTCTCCATCGGCAGCGGGGCGTCCACGCCCAGCGGCGAAACGACCGTGACGCGCGTGTGGCCCGTCGCGTAGTCGGCGTTCTCGGCGGACCGGACGCCGCCGTCGACGTAGCGGCGGCCGTCGATCGTCACCGCGGGCCAGACGCCCGGGACCGCGCAGCTCGCCGCCACCGCGTCGACCAGGGAGACGCCGGACGCGCGGTCGAAGCGGCGGGGTTCGCCGGTTTCCGCGTCCACCGCCACGATCACGAGGCGCTGCTCCGGCCACTCGTGCGACGGCAGCCGCGCCTCGATCACCGCGCGGCGGTCCGCCTCCGGCACCGTTTCGGCCGACAGGGCCAGCCGCCCGACCGCGCGCCGGACTTCGGCCGGGTCCGTCGAGCCGGTGACGGCGCCGCCGAAGTCGGCGGCGAACTTCTCGAAGTCGATGTCGGCCGGGATCTCCGGGGTCTGGCGCGCCGGATCGGCCTGGCGGGCGAACAGCTCGGCCAGCGGCAGCCCGCTGGTCACCTGCGCGGCGACCGCCGAACCCGCCGACGTCCCGACGATCAGGTCGGCCCCCGTGAGGTCCTGCCCGTGCTCGGCGAGCCCCGCCAGCACCCCCGTCGTCCACGCGATCCCGGCGACCCCGCCGCCACCCAGCACCAAAGCCTGTCCACCCATGCCGACACCCTATCGGCGCCGGATCAGGGCTGTCGCAAGGCTTTCGCGGCGATCCGCGCCTGGACTTCGGGACGGCGCAGCGGCGGCACGGTCGCCGGCGGCTGACGGCGTTCGGGCAGCTGTTCCAGCAGGCGCGTGGTGATCGCGGTGATCTCGGCGACCGCGGCTTCGAACGGCTCGCGCGTGGCGTCCGAAAGCGACTGCACGCCGGTCACCTTGCGGACGTACTGGCGGGCCGCGGCCTCGATCTCCTCGCCGGTCGCGGCCGGCTGGAGCCCCCGGAGGGTGGTGATGTTTCGGCACATGCCGCTCAGGGTACGACTCTGCGGGCGCTTCGATCACACGGTCGGTTAGGCCTGGGCCCACGTCGTTGACGCCCGAACCGCCGTTTGGGCAAGGTCGGAGCAGTGCCCCTCAGACCCTTCCGCTCCGCCCGCCCCGAACCCCCGGTCCTCGAAGCCGAGCGGCCGGAAACCCCGATCCCGGAACAGGCGTGGCCCCGCGTGCGGGCCGACGAGCTGGTCACCCTCGTGGCGCACGTCTTCGCCGCCCACGGTTTCCCCGAAGCGCGAGCGCGCATCGCGGCCGAGGCCCTCTGCCACGGCGACCTGACCGGCTCGCCGGACACCGGGGTCGCCGACCTGACCCGCGTCCACCTGCCGCTGCTGGAAAACGGGCTGGTCGTGCCGCACGCCCAGCCGCTGATGATCGCCGACCGCGGGGCCGCCGCGCTGATCGACTACCGCCGCGCGTCCGGGCTCTGGGCCGTCGGCGACGCGATGGACCGCGCGGTCACCCGGGCCGGGCGCTTCGGCGTCGGACTGGTTTCACTGCGCGGGATCGGGCCGTTCGGCCGGGCCGGGCACCACGCCGCGCGGGCGCTGCCGCACGCGATGATCGGGCTGGTGCTCGCCGCGGGCGGCGAGCCGGACCAGCCGATGAACCCGCTCGGCATGGCCGCGCCGGGCGGGGCGTACCCCGAGTTCGTCTTCGACATGGACAAGCCGGGTTCCGAAGCAGCCGGGCTGACGCTGCTGGTCGAGGTGCTCGCCGGGGTGCTCTCCGGCGTCGCCGACCACGAGCACGACACCGGCCTGCTGGTCATGGCCATCGCGCCGACGACCCTGCGCAGCGCGGACGGCTTCTACCGCGCGGCGAGCGCGTTGTTCGGCAGCATGCTCGGCTGGGACGGCGGCGCGCCGATCCGCTACCCGGGCTGGCGCGAGGCCCAGCACCTGGAGCAGTGCCGCGCGCTCGGCGTCCCGCTCGCCGGTCCGGTCCGCCGCGAGCTGGACGCCCTCGCCGCTTCGCTCGGCCTCCCGCCCCTCACCAGCGTCGGCTGACCCCGGGCGCCCCGATGCGTCAGCCGCCTCGGGGCGCCCGGGGGGCTCAGTGGACCAGGATGACCTTGCCGCGGGCCGGGCCCACCGCCACGACGTCGCCATCGGTCAGCTGGCGGCCGCGGCGGGTCTCCACCTCGCCGTTGACCGTGACCTCTTCGGCGTCGATCAGGTCCTTGGCGTGCGAGCCGTCCTCGGCGAGGCCGGCCAGCTTGAGGAACTGGCCGAGCCGGATCGGTTCTCCGGTGATGGGTACGTCGACGGGATCGCTCATACCCGCATCATGCCCGGGCGGTCGTCTGCCGGTAGAGGGCCTGGACGTCCGTGTCGAAGTAGCTCGAATACGACGTGTCGGGGTCGTCGCCGCCGTACTCGAACCCGCCGATGACGCCGATGACCGTGCCGAGCCGGGTCTTCGGGTCCTGGGCGGTGACCCACGGGCCGCCGCTGGTGCCGGTGGGGAAGCCCGCGCAGGCCACCTTCAGCTGGTAGGTGTCCTGCTGGCTGGTGGTGTTCTGGCAGACGGCGGGCACCTCGGTGTCGTCCGGGTAGCCGGTGAGCGTGATGGCGTGCTCGAACCCGGTGCCGGTGGCGAGGGTGTTGGCGCCGACCAGGCTTTCCAGCGTCCGCGTCGCGCCCGCCTGGTGCGCGGTCGCGAAGCCGACGTCGAGGTCCGGGTCCGACGACTCGCTCCACCCCCTCGCGACGAGCTCGTCGGCCACCGTCCAGAAGCCGAACGGCGCGACGCCGTCGTGGTAGCCGGGCGCGAACGTGACGCCGGTGAGGTAGCCGCCGCCCTCGCCGTCGTGGATGCAGTGGGCCGCGGTCAGCAGCACGTCGCCCTGGTCGCTGTGCACGACGCTCGCGGTGCAGTAGTGCATGCCCTCGACGAACAGCGCGCCGACCGCGGGGCTCGACACCGCGGGCAGGTCGGGCGTCGACGCCGGCGCGGCCTCGACGGTGCCGGACGTCGTGGCGTCCGCGGACCTCGGCTGATGGTCCACGAAGATCACGAACGCCGCGCCGAGCAGCAGGATCGCGGCCACGCTGAGCAAGACGGCCGTCCGCCGCACCCGCATCGCCTCCCGTCTCGTCCCGGCGCTCCGACCAGATCACCATAAGGCGTCGCACCGACACAATCAGCGCACCCACAGCAACCTCACAGCCGCTAGTATCCGTAACTCACGAGTAACACCCAGGGAGGGACCATGAAGCGGTTCGGGGACAAGGTCGTGGTGATCACCGGAGCGGGCTCGGGGATCGGTCGCGCGCTGGCGCTGGAGTTCTCCCGCCGAGGTGCGCACCTCGCGCTTTCCGACGTCAACGCCGGCAATGTGGCCGAGACGGCGAAGCTGGCCGGCGACAACGCCCGCGCGTACACCCTCGACGTCGCCGACCGGGCCGCCGTGCTCGCCCACGCCGAAGAGGTCGTCAGCGACTTCGGCGGGGCGAACGTCATCGTGAACAACGCGGGTGTGGCGCTTGGCGCGACCGTCGAGGAAATGTCCTTCGAGGACTACGACTGGCTGATGGGCGTCAACCTCGGCGGTGTCGTGAACGGCACGAAGGCGTTCCTGCCGCACCTGATCGCTTCCGGCGAGGGGCACGTAGTCAACGTTTCCAGCGTGTTCGGGTTCGTCGGCGTGCCGACGCAGAGCGCGTACAACGCGGCGAAGTTCGCGGTCCGCGGGTTCACCGAAGCCCTGCGCGAAGAAATGCTGATCGCGCGGCACCCGGTCGCGGTCAGCTGCGTGCACCCCGGCGGGATCAAGACCAACATCGTGCGCAACGCGCGCAGCGACGCCGGCGACCAGGAGAAGGCCGCGCGGGGCTTCGAGCGGATCGCCCACACCACCCCGGAGAAGGCGGCGGAGACCATCCTCCGCGGCGTGGAACGGAAGTCCGCGCGGATCCTCATCGGACCGGACGCCTACGTCATCGACGCCATCCCGCGCGTCCTCGGCTCGGCTTACCAGCGTCCGCTGGCGGTGCTGGCGCGGCTGGGCTTGAAGCAGATGGAATGACGTTCGATGAACCTTATTCAGCCGTCGGCCGGCGCGAGGTCGCCGGAGGCCGCACGGTCCCGACCCGTAGCGCCAGCCTAACCAGAATTAGGTTCACTCATTGGGGTTGCGTTTCTGACAGCGTCGTCCGAAATGGTCCAGAATGCGTGGGGTCCGCGAGCCCCCCGCACCGGAGGTCCCGATGCTTCGCACCGCACCGCGCAGTGCGACCCGTCCGTCCAGCGACCGCGCCGCCGTCGAACTGCTGGACCGCACCGGAATCGTCGCGGCGAGCCTGCCCCGGCGCCGCCGCACCGACGACGACGTCACCGCGAGCGAGCCGATCTACACCCGGCCGCCGGTGTGCGACCAGGACCTGCGGCCGAAGTCCGTGGTGATCCGGCGCCGCGCCCGCACGTGGCTGGGCAGCGGCGCCGCGGTGCTGCTCGTCGCCGTCGGCTGGCTGGGCGGCGGGATGCTTTCCGGTGGCCTGTTCGGTCCGAACCCGGCCGACGTGGCCCAGCTCGACCCGCGCCCGGCCGTCGCCGAAGCGCCCGCGCCGCAGCCGCAGGCCCCGCAGGCGCCGGTGGCCACCCCGGCCCCGAAGACGGTCTTCGTGCCGGCGCCGGCCAAGCCCGACCGGAAGCGCGTTCAGGCGCAGGCGAAACCGCAGCCGAAGAAGTCCGCGCCGGAAGAGGACGAAGCCCGCGTCGACCTGCCTTCGCCGACGCCGACGGCCAACCTGGTCCAGTCCTGGGTCGGCGTGGCGGAGAGCATGGCTCAGCAATACCGCTTCGACACGACGACCCGTCGCTGACTCAGGCGCCGCTCCAGCGGTACTCGTGCTCCGGGCGCCCGGTGGCGCCGTAGCGCAGCCGCATCTGGACCGTTCCCGACTCCGCCAGCGCGGTCAGGTACCGCTGCGCCGTCGCCCGCGCCATCCCCAGCTCACCGGCGACTTCCGCGGCCGACAGCGGACGGCCCGCCCGCCGCAGCTGCTCCGAAACCAGCCGGGACGTCGCCGTCGACTGGCCCTTCGGCGCGGACGTCCGGTCCTGGTCGTGCAGCACCCGGTACGCTCGGTCGACGTCGTCCTGCGCGAAGGACCGGTCCTCGGCGAGCAGGCCGCGGAAGCGCGCGTAGGACGTCAGCCGTTCCGCGAGCTGGCGGGTGGTGAACGGCTTGATCAGGTAGTTCAGCGCCCCGGCCCGGATCGCCGCGGCCACCGACGCGCTGTCGGTCGCCGCGGACAGCACGATCGTGTCCGTCTGCAGCTCCGGGAGCACGGCGAGGCCGGACTCGTCGGGCAGGTAGACGTCGAGCAGGACGAGGTCCGGCGAGAGCTCGCGGACGCGGGCGCGCGCTTCGGCGGCGGTGTGCGCGGTGCCGACGACCGCGAAGCCGTCGACCTCCTCGACGAACCCGGCGTGCACGCCGGCGACCCGGAAGTCGTCGTCGACGATGAGCGTGCGGATCATCTGTCCTCCGTCAGCGTTCCGGGCAGCTTGGCGACGAACAGGGCACCCGACTCGCCCGCGCCGGGGTCGGCCAGCCAGACGTCGCCGCCGTGGGCGCGCGCGGCCTGCCGGGCCAGCGCGAGGCCGAGTCCGTGGCCGGGCGCGATCTTCGTCGAGACGCCTTCGTCGAACAACGTGCGCCGCAGGTCGGCAGGCACGCCGGGGCCACTGTCCACAACGGACACGTGCAGCGTGCCGCCTTCGGCCAGCAGGCTGATCTCCACCGTCGCCGGCCGGCGCGGGCCCATCCGGGCGGCGTGCAGCGCGTTGTCGACGAGGTTGCCGATCACGGTGTTCGCGGCGATCGGGTCGGTCACCGCCGTGGGCACCCAGGTGTCGTCGGCGAGCTTGAGCGTGAGGCCCTTTTCCTGCGCCTGCTCGGTTTTCGCGACCAGCAGCGCCTGCAGGTACGGGTCGGCGACGGCGTCACCCAGCTCGCTCGGCCGGGCCGACGGCGAGTTCGTCAGCGTCTGCAGGTATTCGACGGCCTCGGTGTGGTGGCCGAGCTGGAGCAGCCCGTAGAGCGTGTGCAGCCGGTTCGCGAACTCGTGCCGCTGGGCGCGCAGGCCGTCGGACAGCGCGCGGATGCCGTCGAGCTCGCGGGTGAGCGCGTCGAGGTCGGTGCGGTCGCGGAAGGTCAGCACCGTGCCGATGTCCCGCTCGTCGAGCCGCACCGCCCGGCTGTTGATGACGAGCACCCGGTTCCCGGCCACCGCCAGGAGGTTGTCGACCGGCAGCCCTTCGGCGACGGCCTTGTGCACGCGCGGGCTGAGCTCGAGTTCCGCCAGCGCCGCGCCGATCGGGAGCTCGGTGCCGAGCAGGCGTTCGGCCTCGTCGTTGCGCACCGAGACGCGGTTCGCCTCGTCGACGGCGAGCACGCCTTCGCCGATCCCGTGCAGCACGGCTTCGCGTTCGTAGAGCAGCTCGGTGAGTTCGTGCGGTTCGAGCCCGTGCGTGACGCGCCGCAGGCGCCGGTTGAGCAGCGCGGACGCGCCCGCGCCGAGCAGCAGCGCGCCGCCGGCGAACACGAGCGTGATCGCCAAGAGCTTATTGAAGTCGCCGGTCGGATCGGCCACGTCGAAGCCGACGCTGACCTCGCCGACCACGCGTTGCCCTTGCCGGATGGGAGTTTTGCTGCGGACGGACAGTCCGAGGGTTCCGCTCGCCACGGTGTTGACGTCGTCGAACCCCGCGAGCGCCCGGTCGGCGGGGGTGCTCACCCGCCTCCCGATCTCGCTCGGCGTCGGGTGCGCCAGCCGGATGCTGTTGTCGTCGGTGATCACGACGAACAACGCGTCGGTCCGCTCCCGCACGGCCAGCGCGCGTTCCTGGAGTGCACCACCGGGGATCTTCGCCGCGGTGTCGGCCACGACGACCGGATCCACCGCCACCGACTTCGCGATGGCCAGCGCTCGCTCGCTGTACTGCTCGGTCAGCGTGCGCGAGAGGAGCACGCTGACCAGCGCGACGCCGATCCCGACGACGAGGAGCACCACGCCGATCTGCAGCAGCAGCACCTGCCTGCTGAACCGCATCCGCGGGAAGAGCGCCCACTTTGGCATGGCTGGGAACATACCCCCAGGTCACGGCAGTGCGCTAAACGAGCAAAACATTCAGAACGCGCAGCACGCGCGGAGAACGTCGACAAGCTTCACCTCGAAGCAACGGCTGCTTAACGTCCCTTCCCAACGTGAGCCCCACCACGTGACGAAGGAGTCACCTCCCCATGGTTCCCCCACTGATCGAACTCACCGGAGCCACGAAACGGTTCCCGAGCGGGTCCGGGTCCGTGCACACGGCCGTCCGCGATCTGACCATGACCGTGCAGCCCGGCGAGTTCGTCGCCGTGGTCGGCCCGACGGGCTGCGGCAAGTCGACGACGCTCTCGCTGGTCTCCGGGCTGCAGCCGCCGTCCGCCGGCCGGGTGCGGGTGAACGGCGAGGACGTGAAGTCGATCCCGGACGGGGTCGGCTACATGTTCCAGACCGACGCCGTGATGCCGTGGCGGTCGGTGCTGGAGAACGTCGCTTCCGGCCCGCGCTTCCGCGGTGCGCCGAAGGCGGAGGCCCGGGCGCAGGCCGTCGACTGGATCGCCCGCGTCGGGCTCGCGGGCTTCGAGAAGTACTACCCGCACCAGCTTTCCGGCGGCATGCGCAAGCGCGTCGCGCTGGCTCAGACGCTGGTCACCAAGCCGAAGATCCTGCTGATGGACGAGCCGTTCTCGGCGCTGGACGTGCAGACGCGGGCGCTGATGCAGGACGAGCTGCTGCGGCTGTGGTCGGGTTCGGGGGCCGCGGTGATCTTCGTGACGCACGACCTCGACGAGGCCATCGCGCTGGCGGACAAGGTGGTCGTGCTGACGACGTCGCCGGCCACCGTTAAGGACGTCTTCGAAATCCCGCTGGAGCGGCCGCGGAAGGTCGAGGAGCTGCGGCTCACCGAAGAGTTCCGCAAGCTCTACGCCGACATCTGGGAATCACTGCGCAGCGAGGTCGACAAGGCCCGTGAGAAGGGAGCGAGCAATGTCGCTTGAGACCCCCGCGGCCCCGTCCGCGCCCCTCCCGGTCCTCGAGACCGAGCAGGACATCCTCGCCCGCGCCAAGCAGGCGTCGGCGAAGCGCAAGCGCAACATCTGGCTGCTGCGCCTGGCGATCGTCGTCGTCTGGCTGGGCAGCTGGGAGCTGACCGCCACGTACTGGATCGACCCGTTCTTCTACTCGAAGCCGTCGAAGATCTGGGAGCGGCTGGTCGAGTGGTTCTCGGCGGGCACCGACTTCGGCTCGATCTGGTACCAGGTGCTGGTGACCGTCGAAGAGGCCGCGATCGGCTTCGTCATCGGCGCCATCTTCGGTGTCGTGTTCGGCGTGATCCTCGGCCGCAGCTCCTATCTCGCGCAGGTGCTGGCGCCGTTCATCAAGGCCGCCAACGCGTTGCCGCGCATCGTGCTCGCCGCGTTGTTCGTGATCTGGTTCGGGCTCGGGCTGTCGTCGAAGGTCGCGACTGTCGTCGTGCTCGTGTTCTTCGCGGTGTTCTTCAACGCCTTCACCGGCGCCCGTGAGGTGGACCGCAACCTGATCGACAACGCCCGCATCCTCGGCGCGACGCGCGGTCAGGTGCTCAAGTCGATCGTGCTGCCGAGCGCGACGTCGTGGATCCTGTCGTCGCTGCACGTCGCCTTCGGGTTCGCGCTGATCGGCGCGGTCGTCGGTGAGTACACCGGCGCGAAGGCCGGCATGGGCTTCCTGATCGCCAACGCGCAGGGCACGTTCGACACGGCCGGCGTGTACGCCGGGATGCTGATCATCACCGTGGTGGCGCTGCTCGCGGAGTGGGGTATCAGCTCGCTGGAGGGCAGGCTGCTGCGCTGGCGCCCGCCGTCCGCCGCCGACGCCGCGCACGGGGTGGTCTGACATGCGCCTGAAGCGGGCAGTTGCCGTGGCGGCCGCGCTCACGGTCACCCTGGCCGGGGTCACGGCGTGTCGCGACTCGCGGGAGATCTCTCTCGGTACCACCGGCCAGCCGCACATCAAGATCATGATCGGCGGCATCTCGAAGGTCATCTACCTGCCGGGTCAGCTCGCCCAGCAGATCGGCGCGTACCAGCGGCAGGGGCTCGACGTCGAGCTGTTCGACCAGCCCTCGGGCGCGAACGCCGAGACGTCGCTGCTGGCCGGCGAGGTGCAGGGGGTGGTCGGGTTCTACGACCACACGATCGACCTGCAGGCCAAGGAGCAGTGCATCCAGAGCGTCGTGCAGTTCGCGAACGTGCCGGGCGAGGCCGAGATGGTCGCGACCGGCAAGGCCGGCGACATCAAGTCCGGCAAGGACTTCAAGGGCCGCAACCTCGGCGTCACGTCGCTGGGCTCGTCGACGGACTTCCTGACGAAGGCGCTGGCCGCGCGTGGCGGCGTCAGCTCGAAGGACTACACGCCGGTCAAGGTCGGCGCCGGGCAGACGTTCATCTCGGCGATGAACCAGGGTTCGATCGACGCCGGGATGACCACCGACCCGACGATCGCGCAGCTGACGAACACCGGGCAGGCCAAGGTGCTCTACGAGATGCGCACGGTCGAAGGCACGAAGGCCGCTTTGGGTGGTTTGTACCCGGCGAGTTCGCTGTACATGGGCTGCGAAATCGTGAAGCGCTATCCGGACATCGTGCAGAAACTGGCCAACGCGTACGTCGAGACCCTGAAGTGGATTTCGACGCACACACCGGAACAAGTCGCCGACACCATGCCGCCGTCGTTCGCCGGCGGGGACAAGGCGCTGTACGTGAAGTCGCTCAAAGACAGCTTGCCGATGTTCACGAAGGACGGCCGGATGGACCCCGCGGGCGCGCAGAACGTGCTGAAGGTGCTGGGCGAGTCGTCGAGCAACGTCAAGCCGAAGAAGGACAAGATCGACCTTTCGCAGACGTACACGACGAAGTTCGTGGACGCCGCGCACGCGGCGGCACAGCAGTAGGAGCCCCGCTCACCTGACCGGGCGGTTGGTGAGCGATATCGACCCGTAAAGGCCTCTTTCCCCCGCGGAGGCCTTTACGGGTCTTTTTCGGGCAATGGGAAGACCATGCGAAAGTAGCTACCCTCTTTTTCGTGCGGCTCCAACACTTGGGGAACGGTTTTCCCGGTCCCCATCGGTGAACGGAGTCCCCGCATGTCCAGAATCCTTTCGTCGCGCGCTGCCCGAGTCCTCACGGCGGTCGCGGCCGCCGCTGCCGGCCTCGCCGTCTCCGGCACCGCGCACGCCGCGGTCGAGTACGGTTCGCACTTCCACGGGCACCAGTTCTCCGGCGGCAACTGGGGCGGCTACGTCAGCTTCGGCAGCTTCACCACGGCGACGGCGAGCTGGACCGAGCCGACCGTGACGTGCCGGTCGAGCAACGACCTCTTCGCGCCCTGGGTCGGCATCGACGGCGACGGATCGTCCACAGTGGAACAGACCGGCGTCGAGACGGACTGCTCCAGCGGGCACCCGGTGTATTCGGCCTGGTACGAGATGTACCCGGCGGCCCCGGTGTACTACAACGTGTCGGTCGGCGCGGGCGACCACATCACCGCGACGGTGACCCGCACGGCGACCAACACCTACCGCCTGGACCTGTCCGACACGACCAAGGGCTGGACCAAGACGACGACGAAGTCCCTGACGTCGAAGCACGCCTCGGCGGAGGCGATCATCGAGTCCCCGACCGACTCCTACCCGACGATCTCCGGCGGCATCAAGTTCACCGGCGTCAAGTTCAACGGCACGAACCTGGCCTCGACCAGCCCGTCCGCGCTGAACGCCGACGACCGCGGCACGAACACGTGGATCCCGGGCGCGATCGGCTCGGACGGGCAGAGCTTCACGATCTCGCGCCACTGAGCCCCTACTTCAGGTTGTTGATCGCCCACGCGACCACCATCACCGCGAGGATCAGCGAGATGACCGCCTGCAGCATCATCGTCAGCTTCGCCCAGATGCGCAGCGGCATGACGTCCGTCGGGCTGAAGGCGGCCGCGTTGGTGAACGAAAAGTACAGGTAGTCCAAATAGGACGGTTCCCAGTCCTGGTGCGCCAGGTCCGGGTCGGCCATCTGCGGGAACTGCAGGTCGGGGAACTCCGCCCGGCCTGCGGCCCGCCGGCCGGGGCCGCCGCGGTCGAACTCCCAGTACCAGAGGGAGAAAGCGACGATGTTCGTCCAGTAGACGATGCCGCCGGTGACCAGCACGGCGCCGGCGTGGTCGCCGATCGTGCCGGCCGCGATGCGGTAGACGAGGGTCACCGCGGAGCCGGCGTTCACCGCCGTCACGGCGGCGACCAGCAGCAGCGAGATGACCCGCTCGACCGCGCTGAACTGCGACATCCGGCCCGGGTTGACCAGCAGCAGCGCCACCACGAGCAGCGCGGACACGGCGGGCAGCAGCCACTGCGGGTGCAGGGCCATGTCGTCGGGCAGGGCGACCTGCAGCACGAGCGTGGCCACGACGACGCCCATCGCGGGCCAGCGGGTCTCGCCGGACGTCCGCCGGCGCCACGCGGGAAGTGCCTCTTCTGTCACCGGCTCACGCTAGGCCTTCCCCCGCACTTTCACGTGAAAGTGACGCTCCCAGGTCGGCACTTTCACGTGAAAGTGCGGCCTCGGGTCAGCCGGCGGGGGCGGTGGCGAAGTCTCCGGGCAGTTTGCGGGCCACGTCCGTGCGAGAGCGCGCGCCGAGTTTGCGCAGCACCTTCGCCACGTGCTGTTCCACCGTGCGCGGCGAAAGGAACAGCCCGTCCGCGATCTCGCGGTTCGTCCGCCCCTCCGCGAGCATCCGCGCGACTTCGCGTTCACGCGGCGACAGCTCGCTCCCGTACCCCCGCCGCCCGCGTTGCGATGGCGCCCAAGCGCCGTGCTCGCGCAGCTGGTGACGGCAGCGGCCGGCGTCGCGGGTCGCGCCCAGCTGCTCGTACGCCTCCGCGGCCGCCGTCAGCTCCTCGACGGCGTCCCGGTTGCCCGCCGCCAGGCGGCACAGCGCGGCCCGCTCCCGCATCCCCGTCGCCGGGTAGGGCATCGGCAGGGCCGTGTAGCCCGCCGCGGCTTCGTCGAACAGCGCCGCCGCGGCCAGGTGCTTGCCCCGCGCCTCCAGCAGCACCGCGCGTCCGGCCACCAGGGCGGCCGCGGCCACCGGGGCGTCACGGTCCTCGATGCCGCGCGCGAACGCCTCGACCACGCTGTCCGCCTCGGGCCAGCGCCCGGCCCGCGCGTACGCCTGCGCCGCCGCCGGGACCAGCGCCGCCGCCCAGATCCAGACGCCCTTGCGCCCGGCCGCGGCCACCGCCGTGTCGGCCGCCGCGCAGGCGCCGTCGACGTCGTCGGTCGCCAGCAGGACCGAGATCAGCACGCCGGCGGCGGAGAGCACCACCGGGATCGGCCCGCGGTCGGGCGCGTGCACGCTCGCCGCGGCCAGGTGCCGTTGCGCCGCGGCGAACTCCCCGCGCACGGCCGCGAGCCCGCCGAGCACCAGGGACGACTCCATGACGATCGGGCCGAGTTCCGGGTAGCTGTCCCGCAGCTGCTCGGCCGCTTCGGCGAGCCCGTTCCAGCGCCCGCGCACCCAGTCGAGCCGGACGCGGGTGCCCTGGATCAGGCCGATCGCGTACAGCGCGCCGGCGTCGGTCGCGCGCCGGACGCCCTCGGTGACCAGCCGGTCCGCGCGCTCGAGGTGCCCGGCCCACGACTGGCCGTCGGCGAGGTTGCACCACAGCCGGGCCAGCTGGACGCGCTCGGCGACCGTGCCGACGGTGTCCGACAGCGCTTCGAACTCCGCCCACGCCGAGCCGTCGCCGACGTGCGACGCGGCCGCGATGCGGTCGGCGGTCAGGGCGAGCCGCAGCTCGGGGTCGTCGAGCCGCTCGTACACCTCGCCCGCGCGGGCGCGCCAGGATTCGTGCCACGACAACGGCGTCAGCCCGTCGATCGGCTGGGCCAGCAGCGTGATCCCGCGCGCGGCGAGGTCGGGCCGGTCGGTCAGCTCGCCGATCGCGCGCTCGACTTCGAGGCGGCCGCGGCCGAGCCCGCCGATGGTCCGGACCAGCAGCATGCCCAGGCTCAGCCGGATCGAGCCGCGGACCGACGGCGGCAGCGCCACCTCTTCCAGGACGCGCTCGAGCGTGCCGATCACGTCGGGGCGGAAACCTCGCAGTGCGACCTGGCTCAGCTTGCCGGCCACGCGCCCGGCGTCCGCCTGCGCCGGGCCGGGTTCGGCGAGCACCGACTGCAGCAGGTCGATCGCCCGGGACGTCTCACCGCGGGCGATGGCCTCGTCCGCGGCCGCTTCCGCGTAGTGCCGCCACTGGTCGACGCGGCCGGCCGCGCGGGAGTGCCGGGCCAGCAGCGTGAGCGGCGGGGACGGCTGCGCGGCGAGCACGCGGATCGCCTGCGCGTGCAGCAAAGCGCGTTCGGGTCCGCTGACCGTGTCGTAGACGGCCTTGCGCGCCAGCGGGTGCCGGAAGCCGTACTTGCCGTCGCCGACTTCGCCGAGCACGCCGCCCGACAACGCGGCGAGCAGCGCGGTCCGGAGCAGGTCGTCGGCGAGCCCGGCCAGCTCGCCCAGCACAGCGGCTTCGGCGCCGACGCCGAGCACCGCGGCCGCGCCGGCCAGCCGGACGGCCGGGTCGGGCAGCGCGGCGAGCCGTTCGGTGACGGCCTCCCGCAGCAGCACCGGCACCTCGAGGTTCTCCAGCAACCGGTCGGAAAGCACTTCGCCGACGGGCAGCCGTTCGGCCGCTTCCTTGAGCGCCCGCAAGGTTTCTTCGACCACGAACGGGATTCCGGCGGTGCACTCGTGCAGCTTCGCGGCGAACTCGTCGGTGACGCGCGGCAGTTCGAGGATTTCGACGGCCAGCGAGCGCACGGCGGCGACGTCGAGCGCGCCCAGCGCCACCCGGGCGGAGTACACGGCGGGGTCGGTCCGGAACGGCGCACCCAGCGGGCCGGGCCGGACGTCGGTGGCGGACCGGTAGGTGGCGACGACCGCCAGCTCCGGCGGCATCGCGCCGGCGAGGAACCGCATGAGGTCGCGGGTGTCCTCGTCGGCCCACTGGAGGTCGTCGATCAGCACGAGTGCCGGCCCGCAGGCGGCCAGGAGTTCCCGCACCGCCCGGAAGACGCGGTGCCGCTCGGCGACGGGGTCGTCGAGCGGCTCGGGGCGCGGGGGAAGCGCTTCCGCGAGCTCCGGCAGCAACGGCCGCAGCACGCCGGCGACCGGGCTCAGCGGGCCGAGCGGCGTGTCGCCGACCGCGCGAAGCGCTTCCAGGACGGGCCCGTAGGGAAAGGGTTCCCGCAGCGGCTGGCAGGCGCCGGTGAGCACGCGGCCGCCGTCGAACTCCTTGCGCCGCCCGATCTCCGCGAGCAGCCGGGTCCGGCCCATGCCGGGTTCACCCTCGATCAGCACCGCCGCGGGACGGTGCCGGAGCACGTCGACGATGGCGTCCAGTTCGGGGTCGCGGCCGGTCAGCCGGGCGGGTCCGGACCGGACGGAAACCGAGGTGGGGCGGGGAGCGGTCAACCACATATGACCTCCTCGGCGCTCCGGCACTGTGCGCGGGAGCCTAAGCAGAGCTGATCGTCCCGTAAACCATTAACCGAATAGGTGGTCGGTACCGGCGCCACTCGTCCGCCTACCCGCTGTCACCGGTTTGCCGTGGGATCCCCCGGTTCCGGGTCACTGCGCGTGCGAAACGTCTGCGTTTCCCCCGCTCCGGGGGTGCTTAACGCGTTCCGGGAAGTGTCCCGGCTACCGAAAGTAGTTCACGGAAACCCTACTTAAGGACCTGTCCGACCGGGTGACATCGCGGGTGCAGGACCGCTTGGAGCAGGGGATTCGTCCGGGGTGAATGCGTATACCCATTCGCCGGGCGCCCGGATTGCACCGTAACGCCCACTGCGGGGACGCTCAGCCGGGGGAGTACCGCTGCGTGGCCGGTGCGGAGCCGCGCGTAACCAACTAGGGAGAAGCATGAAGATCGCCAGACTCTTCGGTGCCGCTGCCGCCGTGGTGATGACGACGGGCGCGCTCGCCGCGATCGCCGTCCCCGCGTCGGGCCAGGACCTGCTGAACCCGGACATCGTGCCCGCCATGCAGCGCGACCTCGGCCTGAGCCACGACCAGGTGCTGTCGCGGCTGAAGAGCGAGGACGTCGCGAACAAGGTCACCGAAGCGGTCAGCGCGACGCTCGGCGACGCGTTCGGCGGCGCGACCTACAACGCCGCCACCGGCAAGGCGCACATCCAGACGACGAACGCCGCTTCGGTCGCCAAGATCCGCGAAGCCGGGGCCGAGGCGGAGGTCGTGAAGTTCAGCGCCCGCCAGCTCGACTCCACTGTGGACAAGTTCACCGCACTCGACAAGTCGGCGCCGTACGCGATCACCGGCTGGGGCGTCGACTCCACCACCAACCGCGTCACGCTCTCCGTGCTGCAAGGCCAGCGGGCCGCGGCCGACGCCTTCCTCACCCAGTCCGGTGTGGACAAGTCGTCGGTCACGATCCTCGACGCCGCGGCGAAACCGACGCTGCACGCCAACATCCGCGGCGGTGACGCCTACTACATCGGCGGTTCGTCGCGCTGCTCGGTCGGTTTCGCGACCACGACCGGCTTCGTCACCGCCGGCCACTGCGGGGCGCTCACCGGCGGCGGCTCGCTGACCGGGTCGAACGGCGCGGCGCTCGGCAGCTGGATCACCTACCGGTTCCCGGGTGTCGACTACGCGGCGGTCCGGACCAACAGCAGCTGGACCCCGGTCGCGCAGATGAACAACGGCACCGCGGTGCGCGGGCAGTCGAACGCCGCGACCGGCACGTCGGTCTGCAAGGCCGGCTCGACCACCGGCTGGACCTGCGGCACGATCGGCGCCAAGAACCAGAGCGTCCGCTACTCCGAGGGCACGGTCAACGGCATGACGGCGACCAACGTCCGCTCGGCCGCGGGTGACTCGGGCGGCGGCTTCATCAGCGGCAACTCCGCGCAGGGCGTGCTGTCCGGCGGCAACACCACCGTGACGTACTTCTACCCGATCGCCGGCGCGCTGTCCGGCACCGGCACCACCCTCAAGACCAGCTGATCGGCGGATACGCGAAAGGGCGGGGTTTCGAGTGCCTGGAGGGGGCACCGGGCGCCCAGCGCCTCCGTTGAGGGAGGCGGTGGGGGCATCGGTGGAGCACTCGAAACCCCGCCCTTCGTTCCTCGCCGCGGGATTGGGAGGTTCAGGGGTCAGACGTTGCTGATCTCCTCGATCAGCCCGTCGACGTCGAAGTGCGCGCTCTCTTCGCCGTGCGGCACCAGTTCGAAGGACGCCTCGAGGAACGTCCGGATGTCTTCGCGCTCCAGCTCGAACGACGCATAGCCGTCCGGTGACTCGATTTCCAGGGTCAGGAAGTCTTCGTCTTCCGACAGATCCGGTCGGATCCGGACGTCGCCGAGACCGGTGGGCTCGTCGAGCCCGGACACGAGGAGGTCACGCGCGAAGGTCCACTCGATCCACCGGCCGCGCTCGGTCCGGAAGGCCACGGTCACCGCGAACGGCTCGGTGGAGTGGTAGGACAGGCGCGACAGGACGGGTGTGGTGCTCTCGTTCAGCAGCACGAACTGGCTCTGGTGTACGGCGTCGGTGTGCACGGCCCCTCCTGGAGTCTCGCGGTCGGTTCGCGCGGCGCGAACTGTTCGGCAAGGAGATGACCAGGGCCTGCGGTCATGACGGAGAAAGCTTCACGTTCACTTGATCGGTTGCATCGGTCCATTGTGGTGTAACGCCGGGCACATACCCCTTGCGCTCAGGCGGCCACGGGTGGTGACGGCTCCCGCAAGGCGCCGGGCAGCCGTTTCCGCAGCGCGAGCAGGGCCGGGACGGCGGAAGCGCAGGTCAGCGCCAGCACCGACCAGGTCAGGGCGTTGCCCGCGGTGAGCAGCAGGGCCAGCAGCCCGGGCGCGAGCGCCACCGGGAGCCCCCAGGAGAGCTGGAAGATCGAGCTGGCCCGCCCTTCGGCCCCGGGCGGCGCGGCTTCGGCGGCCGCCGCGGTGGCGGTCGGGCCGAACATCGCTTCCGCGACCGAG
Source organism: Amycolatopsis sp. cmx-4-83 (assembly GCF_046548815.1). NCBI lineage: Bacteria > Bacillati > Actinomycetota > Actinomycetes > Pseudonocardiales > Pseudonocardiaceae > Amycolatopsis > Amycolatopsis sp. cmx-4-83. The sequence goes on from NZ_JAEBEF010000001.1 coordinate 118,231, forward strand.
AAGCCCACGCTGGCCACGAAGATCAGCCCGGCGGCGACGTCCAGCGGAACGGCTTCCAGCGGGACCAGCAGCGCGAAGCAAACCGCGAACAGCACCGCGGACCCGAGCAGCCCGGCCGTCCGGCTCCGGCGGGCCAGCACGGCGATGATCGGCCGCTGGGTGGTGACGACGACCACGGTCCCCACCGCGATCGCGGTCCCGGCGATCCACTGTGGACCGTGCAGCAGATCCCGCACGACGATCGGCAGCACGGCGAACTTGCTCGCGCTGGCGAGCGTGAAAGCCAGGTGGGTGAGGCAAAACCCGGTGAACGGCCGATCCCCGAGCACGGCCCGCCAGCTCCCGGCCGGCCGGTCCGTGCGGGCTTCGGCACGGGGGAGCAGGCGGATCAGCACCGCCGCCACGGCGAAGCTCGCCGCGTTGACGTAGGCGAGCAGGTGGAAGGCCCACGGACTGGTGAGGGTCGGCAGCACCGCCATCGCGGCGGCGCCGACCCCCGCCCCGGCGAACCGCCCCACCGTCTGCGTCGCGAGCACGCGATCGGTGTCCCGCCCACCGGCGAGCCGAGCGGCCATCGGCGCGTTGCAGGTCCAGAACAGCCGATCCCCGAACCCGGCCACGGCCGAGACGACGACCACCTGCCAGCTGCTGTGCACGAACGGGTAGGCGCAGAAGGCCCCGACCCGCACGAGGTTCCCGCCGACGAGCAACGCCCGCGGCCCGAACCGATCCATCGCGGCCCCGGTGGCCGGCCCGCTGACGAGCGCGAGCACCGCACCGGTGCTCAGCGACGTCCCGGCGTCGACCAGGCCCAGGCCCTGGCCGTGCACGAGGAAGAGCAGGGCGAACGGCACCCAGAGCCCGCTCCCGAGCGCGTCGATCACCGTGGCGGCCAGGAAGAGCCGTCGGTCCCGAACCATGGCGCGGAGTCCTTCCCCCAGGTGGACAGCGGGCCAGGATATCGGCGGGCGGCCCGCGGTCCCACCTATTTGCCCGCGACGGCGCACCACCCGACCGCCGGCCGCGGCGAGGGGATGTCATGGAGCCGGGGAGCCGGCTGGTGCCGGTGCTGCTGACGATGTGCGTCACGGCCTGCGCGGGGCAGACCGACGGGCCAGCCGCTTCGGCTACCGTGAAGGCCGAGCCGGATCTCCTCTCGCGCCCCCGACCCGGCCGGGTTCCTGCCGCACCTCACCCGCAGCGACGTCCTCGCGCATGGTGTTCACCCCGGCGGGGATCGCCGGGAGCACGGTCTGGAACGTGTTGGTCCCGCTCGTCCCGGCCGGGTTCCTGCCGGCACGCGCTTTGCGCTCGACGCCTACACCTTCGAGGACCAGGCCCACGTGATCGGGCCGGACCAGGCGATCGCGGTCGGGGCGACCGTCGCGCGCGGGAGCGTCGACGTCGGGGCCGTCCGGGCGCAGGCCGACCGGTGTGGCCGGGTCGGCGACGGCGACGCCCTCGACGTCCGGTTCGCTCTCCCGCCGAACCCGAAGGCGGACCCCGCCCAGGTGCTCGCGATCAAGACGACGACCGGCGGTGACCTGGTCAAGCTGACCTACGTCGCCCAGGTCGGCACCTACGTCGTCACGGCCTTCGCGCTCTGCGGGAAGCAGCCCGTCTGCGAAGCCGCGCTCAACCCGGTCCTGGCCGACGGCGCCGCCAAGGCTCGCGCCGCCTAGGGGCCGAGCGGGAGGTCGAGGCCCACCTTCACCCGGTCCATCGCCACGCTCGTCGTGAAGTGGCGGACGTTCGGGTTCTCGAAGAACATCCGCCGGGTGAAGGCCTCGAAGCCCGCCATGTCCGGGCACGTCACGATCAGCACGAAGTCCGCGTTGCCGGTCACGTAATAACACTGCTGGACGCAGTCGTCGGTGAGCACCTGGCGGCGGAACGCGTCGAGGACCGCGAGGTTCTCGCGCTCCATCTCGACCATCACCACGAACGTCATGGCCAGCCCGAGCGCCTCCGGCGAAAGCACCGCCACCTCGCGCTCGATGACGCCCGCCTCGCGCAGCCGCTTGATCCGCCGCTGGACCGCCGCGGCCGACAGGCCGACCTTCGCGCCGATCGTCTCGGCGATGGTGCGGGCGTCCGCCTGGAGGCAGGCGAGGATGGCGGTGTCCAGCTGGTCGAGGTCGGGTGTCTGCACTCCAGCAGGCTAACCGGCACCCCCGACAATCCGCCTGGAGTTACTTCGGGGCTCACTCCTCCGTGACGTCGCTCACTACTCCGGACGAGGCGAAGATGAAACAACTTTTTGAGTGACCTGGAACACAACTCACCGGTCTACCAGGGGGTAGCCCATACAAGTGGAGAGAACCAGCCGGTCGTTCGCCTACCCACCGGCGTGGGGAGGCTCTCCCGTGCCCGCACCTGCCGCCGTGCTGACCGGCCTCGGCTCGTGGTTGCCGACGAAAGTCCTGGACAACCACGAGATCGCCACCCGGCTGGACACCTCGGACGAGTGGATCCGGACCCGCACCGGGATCCGCGAGCGCCGCGTCGCCGGACCGGACGAGTCCACTGTGGACCTCGCGGTCGGGGCGGGCCGCGAAGCGCTGGGCGGCGGGAGCGCCGACGTCGTCGTGCTCGCCACCTCGACGCCCGACCAGCCGTGCCCGGCGAGCGCGCCGCAGGTCGCCGCCCGGCTCGGGCTCGGTACGGCCGCGGCGTTCGACGTCAACGCCGTCTGCAGCGGCTTCGTCTACGCGCTGGCCACCGCGGCCGGGTTCATCGCCGGCGGGATCGCCGAGCGCGTGCTCGTGATCGGCGCAGACACCTTCACCACGCTCATCGACCCGGCCGACCGCACGACCGTGCCGATCTTCGGCGACGGTGCCGGCGCGGTCCTGCTCCGGGCGGGCGACGCCGGCGAGCCCGGCGCGTTCGGGCCGTTCGACCTGCACAGCGAGGGCGAGCTCGCCGACCTGCTCTGGGTCGAAGCGGGCGGCGCCCGGAAGCGGCTGTCCGACACCCCGGCCGACCGGTTCCTCGCCATGCAGGGCACCGCGGTCTTCCGCCACGCCTGCGCGCGGATGGCGGAGTCGTCCCGGACGGTGCTGAACGCCGCCGGCTGGATGGTCGGCGACGTCGACCGCTTCGTCGGGCACCAGGCCAACATCCGGATCCTCCAGGCGACGGCGAAGCAGCTGGGCATGCCGGCGGACGCCGTCGTCGCCAACATCGACCGCGTCGGCAACACCAGCGCCGCGTCGATCCCGCTCGCGCTGGCCGACGCCCGCGCCGACGGCACCCTCGCGCCCGGCCACCGCGTCCTGCTCAGCGCGTTCGGCGCGGGCCTGACCTGGGGCTCGACCGTGCTGCGCTGGCCGGATCTGGGTCAGTTGTCCTGAGGGTCCGGGACGGCTGTCCAAGTCGGCGTCGCTTCCTGGCGGCCGCGCAGCTCCAGCTCGCCGTGCTTCGCCCAGTACGCGGCTTCGCTCGGCAACGCCGCGGAGACGACGGCGTCGCTGGCCAGGATGCGTGACGGCGTCGCCTTCGCCAGCTCGGTCAGCCGCGCGGCCTCGTTGACCGCGTCGCCGATCACGGTGTACTCGAGCCGGCTGCTGCTGCCGAGCTGCCCGGCGAACACCGGGCCGCTCGAGACGCCGATGCCGAGGTCGAGCTCACCCGTCTCGCGGACCGCGTCCCGGATCGCGCGGGCCGCGGCCAGCGCGGCGGTGGGCGCGTCCGCGAGCCGCGTCGGGGCGCCGAAGATGCACAGCGCGGCGTCGCCCTGGAACTTGTTGACCAGCCCGCCGCGGGCGCCGACCGCGGAGACGACGGCGGCGAACAGCCGGTTCAGCTTCCCGACCAGCTCCTCCGGCGGCGTCCGGTAGGCGAGCGCGGTCGAGTCGACGACGTCGACGAACAACGCCGTCACCTCGCGGACGTCCCCGGACAGCGATGCGCCGTACTCCAGCGCGTGCCGGGCGACGTCGGCGCCGACGTGCCTGCCGAAGAGGTCCCGCATCCGCGCCTGCTCGCGCAGGCCGGCGGCGAGCTGGTTCACCGACGTCTGGAGCAGGCCGATCTCGCTGGAGTCGTCGACGTCGACCACCACGTCGGTGTCGCCGCGCGCGATCTCGTCGAGCGCCACGCGCAGCCGGTGCAGCGGCGCCGCGACCGCCCTGGCCAGCAGCGCGGTGCCGATCGCGCCGACGCTCAACCCGATCACCGACAGCATGACCAGGCTGGCGGTGGGGTTGCCCGAGCCGAGGTCCGGCGGCGTGGCAACGAGGAGCACGCCCACGAACGGGACGCCGCTGGCCAGCGCCCAGGTGACGACCAGCCGGGTGAGCACGGTGACGGGCAGCGAGCCGCGCGGCGGCAGGACGCCGAGCGCGATCGTCATCACCGGCCGCGCCACCCACTCGGCCGCGAGGTAGGTGAGCCCGACGGTGGTCAGCCCGCCGAGGCCGATCACCGTCGCCATGCCGACGGCGTCGTCGGACGAGCCGAGCGCGCCCGCGAGCGCGGTGAGCACGGCGGTGCCGATCAGCCAGAGCGTTCCGCTGACCACGGCCATGTCGACGGGCAGCCGTAACGCCCGCCTGGCCTCGCTCTCCGACGGCGGCCGGCCGAGCACGAACCAGATCGCGGTGCGCCGCTGCAGCCACGCCGTCCACGCCGTGCCGGCGAGCAGCGACGCCGCGACGATGAGGGCGGCGGTCAGGCCGAGCACCCACCCGTGGTCGCCGACGTCGCTGGGCAGGCCCTGCAGCACCAGCAGCAGGGCGACCACCCCGGACCCGGCGACGCTGGAGCCGATGCCCAGCCCGGCGAAGCCCAGGCTGGTGCGCAACACCACGCGGAAGTTCTTGACGGCGATCTTGCGCACGGCGTTGATCGTACGGCCGAAAATGCGTGGCCACCCGCGGTGCCCGCTGGTTACCGTGCCGAGCATGGACCCACTCGGCCAGGACGAGATCCGGGCCTCGTTCGTCAACTGCACCCGCGGCGAAGCCAAGGGCGTGACGCTGCCCGCCCGGCCCGAAGACATCCCGTGGGACAAGCGGGAATTCCTCGGCTGGCGCGACCCCAAGGCACCGGGGCGCGCCTACCTCGTGCTGCCCTACGGCGGTGAGGTGGTCGGGCTCGCCCTGCGAGCGGCGCCCGCGCCGAAAACCCGCCTGCGGAGCAACATCTGCGGCTTCTGCACCACGACCCACGGGCTCGCGGACATCACGCTGTTCTCCGGCAAGCGCGCCGGGAAGGCCGGGCGCGACGGCAACACGCTGGGCATCTACGCCTGCGGCAACCTCGCCTGCTGCCAGTACGTCCGCGGTGAGCTGAAGTCCGACGTGCCCCAGCCGTTCGAGACGCTCACGGAGGCGGACCGCACCGCGCGGCTCGAGGAGAAGCTGCACAAGTTCGTGGCGCGGGTGCTGGAGTCCCGTTAGAAGCGGTACCGCACGAGGTGCGCCATCCGCGCGAGCGGCGGGAAGTACTTGAGGGTCCGCAGCTGGAACCGCGTGAACGGCCGCAGCCGGGCCAGGACGTCCGGGGTGGACCAGTGCGCGGCGTCCAAAGAGGACACCAGCGTCAGGCCGTAGCGCTCCAGCTCGTGCGGGTCGTCGACGCCCCAGCGCAGCGTCGCTTTCGCGCGCCGGACCGGGGTGTTGAGCTTCTGCGCCTTGATGCCGAGCTTGCTGAAGACGTCGCAGACGAGCTCGCCGGACGGGAACTTCGCGACCAGCCGCCGGATCAGCTCGGTGCCGTCCTCGGGGGTCAGGTACATGGTCAGGCCCTCGGCGACGATCAGCGCGGGCCGGTCGGACGGCACCTGGTCGAGCCAGCCGAAGTCGGTCACCGACGTGCCGATGTTCGTCTGGTTCGGCGCCGGCGCGTAGAGCTTCTCGCGCAGCTCGACGACCTCGGGGTAGTCGACGTCGTACCAGTGGACGGTTTCCGGCGGGGCGAGGCGCTGGAACCGGGTGTCCATGCCGCAGCCGAGGTGCAGCACGACGGCGTCCGGGTGCTGCGCGAGGTACTCGGCGGCCCAGCCGTCGATCGGCTTCGCGCGCAGGACGATGCTCACGGCGCTGTCGCGGGTGATGCCGAGCTGGGCGAAGTCGTAGTCGATCTGCCGGACGGCCTCGTCGGCGGCGTGGTCGCCGAGCACCGGGTCCGCCTCGCGGCTGTCGAGCGCGCGGCCGTAGAGGGTGGCCAGCATGGTGGCCTTTTCCTCGGTGAAGTGCACCTTTTCCATCAGGGCTCCTCCGCGGCGAAGTCGTGGGCGTAGGTCTTGGCGTCGAGCAGGTGCTTGAGGGTCAGCTCGCGGGCCGCGGCCGGGTCGGAGCGGCGGACGGCGTCGAGGATGGCGCGGTGGTCGTCGACGGCCTTGCGGATCTGGCCGGGCAGCCGCAACGCCGCCCGCCGCTCCTCGCCGACCAGCGCGAGGACCGAGCGCAGCAGCCCGGCGACGTCGTCGTTGCCCGCGTTCTGCGCGATCACCCGGTGGAACTCGGCGTCGGTGGCGATGACGCGCAGCATGTCCCCGTCCTCGGCGGCTTTCGCCATCTCGGCGACGTTGTCCTCGAGGCGGCTCAGGGTCTTCGCGGTGGCGTGCCGAGCGAGGCGCTCGGCGAGCGTCGGCTCGACGGTCGCGCGCAGGTCGAAGAGCTTTTCGACGAGCTGGTCGTGCTCGGTGAACCAGGTCCGCAGGGGCTGCTCCCGCTGCTCGGCCACGTAGGTACCGGAGCCGGCGCGGATCTGCACGTACCCGATGGAGGCGAGCACGCGCAGTGCCTGCCGCAGCGACCCGCGGCTGATGCCGAGCTCCTCGCACAGCACGCGCTCGGCGGGCAGCCGCGACCCCGGCGGCAGGTCGCCGGCGTCGATCCGCGACCGCAGCCGGTCGACGGTCGCGCTCCAGACCTGCTCGGTGTCCACGCCGCCCATCCTGTCAGCTCCGGGAATTGTCGGGGGTGCCTGTCATGATCGGCGACGTGGAGATCTTGGGGGCGTGGGCCGCGGGCTGGGCGGTGTCTCGGGCGGTGCCGGAGCCGGTCGAGGAGCCGGACGGGCACCGCTTGGACGTCGGCTTGCCCGGCCACCGGGTGCGGTACTTGCTGCGCTCGCCGTCGACGGTGGCGGCGCGGGCCCGGACGGTGGCTTCGCCGGGTACGTGGCTGAAGACGTGCGGATCGCGGCCTGCGGTTTTGGCGGGGCTGACGGCGGAGTGGAAGGCGGGGGAGACGGAGTACTTGATGACGTTCGAGGGAGCGGTGCCTGCCGCGGTCGCCCCACCGGGCTACGCGGTGGCGGTGACGGGTTCAGCTCCGGCCTGGGACGTGGCGGTGTCTTTCGACGGTGCTCCGGCGGCGCGCGGCCGGGTCGCGGTGGCCTCCGGAGTGGCGGTGTTCGACAAGATCGAAACGGAGCCGGACCACCGCCGCCGCGGCCTGGGCCGGGTGGTGATGCACCAGCTGAGTGCGGTGGCCGGGGCCGAGACGAGCGCGTTGCTGGCCACGGAGGCCGGCCGCGGGCTGTACGCCTCGCTCGGCTGGCGGGTCGCGGCCGAAGTGGTGCCGGCGCACGTACCCGAAGGAGCGGTATGACGGCGAAGTTCAAGGACCTCGCGTTGGACGCGAACGACCACCAGGCCCTGGCGGACTGGTGGTGCCGATCGTCGACCCGGCCGGGGAAGGCTGCTGGCACTGGGCGCGACCCTGATCCGCGAGCGAGGAGGTGATGTCGACTGGGACCAGCTGGCCGACCCGGAGGGCAACGAGTTCTGCGTGTTCGCCCCGAGTGTCTGACCAGACACATCTGACCCCGTGCGCGTCGCGGCACCGGCCCACCATGCTTAGGCTCCGCACGTGAATGCTTCATGACGTGGTGGCACGCGGCGATCATCGTGGTCGCCGGGATCTGGGCGGGCACCATCAACGCCGTCGTCGGGTCGGGGACGCTCGTGACGTTCCCCGTGCTCGTCGCGCTCGGGTACCCGCCGGTGACGGCGACGACGTCGAACGCCATCGGGCTCGCGCCCGGGACGCTCAGCGGGGCCTGGGGTTACCGCCACGAGCTCGAGGGCTACTGGCGGCAGACTGCGAAGTTCGCCGTCGCGTCGTTCCTCGGGGCCATCGGCGGCACGATCCTGCTGCTTTCGCTGCCGAAGGACGCCTTCGAAGCCGTCGTGCCCGTGCTGGTCGGCCTCGCCGTGATCCTCGTGATCGTGCAGCCGAAGGTCTCGAAGTGGGTCGCGAAGCGCCGCGAAGGCAACGGCGAAGAGCACAAAGCCGGGCCGCTGCTGATGTTCTTCATCTTCCTCATCGGCATCTACGGCGGGTACTTCACCGCCGCGCAGGGCGTGATGCTGATGGCCGTCATGGGGATGCTGCTGTCCGAGCCGCTGCAGAAGCTCAACGGCGTCAAGAACGTGCTCGCCGCCGTCGTCAACGTCGTCGCCGGGGTGATCTACGCGTTCGTCGCGCCGATCAGCTGGCCCGTCGTGCTGTGGCTGGCGGTCGGCTCGACCGCCGGCGGCTTCCTCGGCGCGAAGATCGGCCGGAAGCTGCCGCCGGCGGTGCTGCGCGGCGTGATCGTGGTGATCGGCGTCGCCGCCGTCATCCAGCTGGTGGTCAAGCAGTTCGCGAGCTGAATTCCCGAGCGGCAGCCAGGAACAGGTCGTTCTCGTCGCGGGTCCCGATGGTCACGCGCACGCCGTCGCCGGCGAACGGGCGCACCACCAGCTTGCGGTCCAGCGCGTGCTCCGCGAACGGCACCGCCTGGTCACCGAGCGGCAGCCAGACGAAGTTCGCCTGCGTCTCGGGCACCTGGTAGCCGGCTTCGAGCAGCGCGTCCCGGACCCGCCCGCGTTCGACGACGATCTCCTGGCAGCGCGCCAGCAGTTCGTCGGCCGCGTCCAGCGATGCCAGCGCCGCGACCTGGGCGAGCATGTTCACCGAGAAGGCGACGTACACCTGGCGAAGCGCGTCCGCGATCGGTTCCGGCGCGACCGCGTAGCCCACGCGCAGGCCCGCGAGGCCGTATGCCTTCGAGAACGTGCGCAGCACCATGACGTTCGAGCGCGTCCGCGTGTACTCGACGCCGTCGGGCACCTCCGGGTCGGTCACGAACTCCTTGTACGCCTCGTCGAGCACGACCAGCACGCGCTCCGGGACGGCGTCCAGGAACCGCTCGAGCTCCGCGCGGCGGATCGCCGTGCCGGTCGGGTTGTTCGGGTTGCAGACGAAGACGATCCGCGTCTTGTCGGTGATCGCCGCGAGCATCGCGTGGAGGTCGAGCTCCTGGCTCTCGGTGATCGGCACCTTCACCGAGACGGCGTTCGCGACCTGCGTGACGATCGGGTATGCCTCGAAGGAGCGCCAAGCGAAGATGACCTCTTCACCGGGCGCGCACACGGCCTGGATCGTCTGCTGGCACAGCGACACCGAGCCGCAGCCGATCGCCACCTGCGCCACCGGGACGTCCAGCTCGCGGGCCAGCCGCTCGCGCAGCGCCTGCGAGCCGGTGTCGGGGTAGCGGTTGATCCCGGCCGCGGCCTCGGCGATCGCCTGGGCGACGCTCGGCAGCGCGCCGCCGGGCACCTCGTTGCTCGCCAGCTTGATCGCGCCTTCGATCGTCCGGCCGGGGACGTATTTCGGCAACGATTCGAGATCGGCACGCGGGGACACGGACGGCATCTTCGGCGCTCCTGGAATTCGACGGGACGACCCGGCCACCGTATCTTTTCCGCCCGCCGCCCCGCGAGTCCCTTCAGACGGTCGGTGCCGTGCTCTCCTGCCACACTGGGTTCCTCCCGTTCACCTCGAAGTGATTGAGTGACGCAATGACGTCGACCAGCACCGTGGACTACCAGCGCACCGACGGCCCCACCCTGCGCCTGACCTTCTCGGAACCCGAGGGGGCGCTACGCGGTGGCTTGGTGGTGCTGCACGAAGCGGACGGCGTCACCGACGGCGTGAAGCTGCTGCTCGCGAGCCTGGCCACGGAGGGGTGGCTGACCGTCACCCCGCACCTGGAGAACGACCGCCTCACCCAGCAGGACCTGCTCGACGCGACCGACCTGACCCTCGCCTGGCTCGTCGAGCGCGGCGTCCAGGGCGACCTCCTCGGCGTGATGGGCTTCGACCTCGGCGGCACCGCGGCACTGGTCGTGGCCTCGCACCGCAAGCTGGGCGCGGCCGTCAGCGTCGGCGGGCAGCAGTCCGCCGAACTGCCCGCGCTGGTCGAGATCGCCGGGAAGCTCACCAGCCCGTGGCTCGGCATGTACGGCGACGCCGGCGACGAGGCGGGCGGCGCCGAGGTCGAGCGGCTGCGCGACGCCGCCGCGTCGGCGAAGGTCGCCACGAACGTCGTGCACTACCCGGGCGCGAACCACCGCTTCGACGCCGATCCGGGTGCGGCCGCGGAAGCCTGGCAGCGCACGCTCAACTGGTTCGACGCGCACCTGCGGTAGGTGTGGGCGGCCGACACCCTCGCAGCACGCCGAGTGTCGGTTTCGACCACAGTGACTTCCCGATCCGAGGGATTAGGCTCGGGTCGTGACGCACACCGCCGACGCCCCCGAGGTCCTCTGGCGCCCCGAGCCGGGCCACGTTGCCGACACCAAGATCGAAGCCTTCCGCCAGTGGCTGCGCGCCGAGCGCGCGGTCGAGGTGGACGACTACCGCTCGCTGCACGAGTACTCCGTGGAGCGCGGCCCGGACTTCTGGGCGGCGGTCGCGGACTTCCTCGGCGTGCGCTGGCACGACCAGCCGGGTGACGTGCTCTCGGGCGGGATGCCGGACGCCGTCTGGTTCGAGGGCGGCACGCTGAACTACGCCGAACACGCGCTGACCCCGGGGGTCGCGGGCGCGGCCAAGGGCGACGCCGAGACGGCGGTGATCTTCCACCGCGAGGACGGCTTCGCGAGCCAGCTGACCTACGGCGAGCTGCGCGCGCAGGTCGCGGCGGCCCGTGCGGCGTTCCTCGAGCTCGGCGTCGGCAAGGGCGACCGGGTCGTCGCGCTGGCGCCGAACTGCCCGCAGACGCTGGTCGCGTTCCTCGCCGCGGCGAGCATCGGCGCGATCTGGTCGTCGTGCTCGCCGGACTTCGGCGTCCGCGCGGTCGCGGACCGGTTCGTGCAGATCGAGCCGAAGCTGTTCTTCGCCGTCAACGCCTACGCGTACAACGGCCGCCAGTTCGACATCCGCACGACGGTCGCCGACCTGAGGGCGAAGCTGCCGTCGCTGGCCGCGACCGTGCTCGTCGAGTACGTCGGCGAAGGCCGGCTGGACGGCACCCACGACTGGGCGGAGCTGCTCGCGAAGCACGAGGGCGCGCCGCTGCTGTTCGAGCCGGTCGAGTTCGCGCACCCGCTGTGGGTGCTCTACTCCTCGGGCACCACGGGCCTGCCGAAGGGGATCGTGCACGGCCACGGCGGCATCACCCTCGAGCACCTCAAGGCCCTCGCGCTGCAGACGGACCTCGGGCCGGGCGACCGGTTCTTCTGGTTCAGCACCACCGGCTGGATGATGTGGAACTTCCTCGTCTCCGGCCTGCTGGTCGGCACGACGATCGTGCTCTACGACGGCAGCCCGGGCTACCCGGACCTGAACGCGCTCTGGCACCTGGCCGAGCAGCACCGCGTCACGTACTTCGGGACGTCGGCGCCGTTCATCCAGAGCTGCCTGAAGGCGGGCGTCAAACCGGCCGGGCGCTACGACCTGACGGCGTTGCGCGCGCTGGGCTCCACCGGCGCGCCGCTGAGCGTCGAGGGCTTCCGGTGGATCGTGGACGAGGTCGGGAACAAGGTCCAGATCTGCTCGGTCTCCGGCGGCACCGACCTGTGCGCGGCGTTCGTCGCGTCCGCTCCCGACGTCCCGGTCTGGCTGGGCGAGCTGTCCTGCCCGGCGCTGGGTGCCGCGGTCAACGCGTTCGACGAGGCCGGCAACGCCGTCGTCGAGGAGGTCGGCGAGCTGGTCATCACGAAGCCGATGCCGTCGATGCCGGTGTTCTTCTGGAACGACCCGGACGGCTCGCGCCTGCATGAGGCGTACTTCGAGATGTACCCGGGGTTGTGGCGCCACGGCGACTGGATCCGGATGACGAACCGCGGCTCGGCGGTCATCTACGGCCGCAGCGACTCGACGCTCAACCGCGGCGGCGTCCGGATGGGCACGGCGGAGTTCTACCGGGTCGTCGAGGGCTACGACGAGATCGCGGATTCCCTGGTCGTGGACACCTCGGCGGCCGGCAACGAGGACGGGCAGCTGATCTGCTTCGTCGTCCTCGCCGACGGTGTCGAACTCGAAGCGATCGAGCCACGGCTCAAGAAGGAGCTCCGCAGCGCACTGTCACCACGCCATGTACCCGATCGGTTCGTGGTGGTTTCCGAGATACCTCGTACCTTGAACGGTAAGAAGTGCGAGGTACCGGTGAAGAAGATCCTCGCCGGTGTGGCTCCCGACCGGGCCGTCAGCCGCGATGCGCTGGCCAACCCGGCGGCGCTGACGCCGTTCGTGGAGCTCGCCGGGGGGTAGATGGGGGAAGCATGATCGGCCGCAACGGGTTGCACAGGTGGTGACGGGGACACGCGCGCAGACCACCTGGCGGGTGGCGGGGGCCACCACCGTGGGGGTGATCACCTGGGTGACCCGGCTGGCCGGACTGATGACGCTCGTGTCGGTCCTGGTCCCGGCCGGGCGCCGGAACCTGCGCGGGCGGCTGTCGGAATGGCTGGAGCTGCCGCAGGAGGCGACGGTCGCGGCGGCGACCGTGGCGTTGGTCACGGGCGTGCTGCTGGTGCTGCTGGCCGCCGGACTGCGGCGGCGCAAGCGCCGGGCCTGGCAGCTCGCGGTCGGCGCGACGGTGCTGCTCACGGTGTCGCACCTCGGGCTGCGGCACGTCTTCGGCGCCGGGCTGGTGTCGGTCGTGCTGCTGGTGGGCCTGATCGCGAGCCGGCGCTACTTCGTGGCGAAGCCGGACCCGGTGGTCGGGCGCTGGCGCGCGGTGCGCGTGTTCCTGCAGCTGGTGCTGGCCGGGTTCGTGATCAACGTCATCCTGCTGTCGGTGGCCTCGCACGCGGTGCTGGAGCCGATGAGCTTCCCGGACCGGCTGGCGGAGGCCGCGCTCGCGCTCGTCGGCGCCAGCGGGCCCGCGGTGTTCCACCAGATGTGGCTGGAGGACCTGACCGCCGCCGTCGGCCTGCTGTTCGGCCTGGCCGCGGTCCTGGTCTCGGCGTACTTCCTGCTGCGCTCGGCCGAGCCCGCGCCGAGGCTGAGCGACGAGGAGGTCGCCCGCCTGCGCAAGCTGCTGGACGAGCACGGCGAACGGGACTCCCTGGGCTACTTCGCGTTGCGGCGGGACAAGTTCGCGGTGTTCTCGCGCACGGGCAAGGCGGCGGTCACCTACCGCGTGATCGCCGGGGTCGCGCTGTGTTCGGCGGACCCGCTGGGCGACCACGAGGCCTGGCCGGGCGCGATCGAGGAGTACCTCGAGGTGTGCCGCACGGGCGGCTGGGTCCCGGCGGCGATGGGCGTTTCGGAGCTGGGCGCGACCGTCTGGGCCCGCTTTGGCCTGGAGGTGCTGGAGATCGGCGACGAAGCCGTCGTCGACGTCGACGGCTTCACCCTGGACGGCCGCACCATGCGCGGCGTCCGCCAGGCGGCGGCCCGCACGAAGCGCGCGGGCTACAAGGTGCTGGTGCGGCGAGCCGAAGACCTGCGCTTCGGCGAACTGGACGAGCTGGCGACGCTGGCCGCGAACTGGCGCGGCACGGACACCGAGCGCGGCTTCTCGATGGCCTTGGGCCGCATGGGCGACCCGACGTCGGTCCTGGTGACGGCTGAACAGGGCGGCCGGGTCCGCGGCGTCCTCCAGTTCGTCCCGTGGGGCGCGACGGGCTTGTCGCTCGACGTGATGCGCCGCGACCGCACGGCCGACAACGGCGTCAACGAGCTGATGATCTCGGAACTCCTCCTGGCCGCCGGCCGCCACGGCGTCACGCAGGTGTCCCTGAACTTCGCGGCGTTCCGCGCCCTGATGGAACAGGGCCAGCGCATCGGCGCGGGCCCGGCCGCGAAGACGGCGGCGAAGGTCCTGCACTTCTTCTCGCGCTGGATCCAGATCGAAACGCTGTACCGCTTCAACGCGAAGTTCCAGCCGCGCTGGGTCCCGCGGTACCTGGTCTACCCAGGCGTCCGCGAACTGCCGCGCGTCGGCATCGCGACGTTCGAGGCGGAAGGCCTCGGCGGACGCTCTCCGCGCCTGCTCAGGCTGCTGCGTCGCGCCTGAGGGGGGTGCCTTTCCGGGGTGATCGGGGGGTGTGTAACCTATCTGAGCAGTGGTCGTTGGGCCCAGGAGGCTTCGCCTAGTCTGGTCTATGGCGCCGCACTGCTAATGCGGTTGGGGGTAACCCCCCCTCCCGGGTTCAAATCCCGGAGCCTCCGCTGGCACCCGGTTCGCCGGGTGCTAGGTTAGAGAACAACTGAACACGCGCCCGTAGCTCAGCTGGATAGAGCATCTGACTACGGATCAGAAGGTCAGGGGTTCGAATCCCTTCGGGCGCACGTCTGGTTGAGACAGCGAAAAGGCCCCCTCGCAAGAGGGGGTCTTTTTTCTATTTCCGCGAACTTGCTTGACCTTCACACTGTGACAACCTCTTCACTGCGGGGAGGAGGTGGTCACCATGGACCCGAAACAGCTGAGCGCCGCGAACTCGTCGGCGCGGCTGCAGGCCGCGCTCGTCGCCGGCACGCAGGCGGACCCGGCACTGGCCGGCGCGCTCGTCGCCCGGTGCGCCGTCGAGCCGGACTTCTTCGTGCGGGACATGCTCACCTGGGCGCTCACCCGCCTCCCGGTCGGCGTCACCGTGCCGAAGCTGCTCGGGGAGCTGCGGTCCGGTGTGCCGCAGGCCCGGAGCCAGGCGCTGCACACGCTTTCCAAGATCGGCGACCGCTCGGCGTGGCCGTCGATCACGCGGGCGTTGTTGCACGACGCCGACGAAGAGGTCGCGCGGAGTGCGTGGCGGGCCGCCGTCGTGCTCGTGCCCGCCGATGAGCGGGAGGAACTCGCGGTGGACCTGGCCGCGCAGCTCGGCCGCGGGGACCGGGCCATGCGGCTGAGCCTCAGCCGGGCGCTCGCCGAGCTCGGGGACGAGGCGGCGCTCGGGCCCGGACTGGCCAGCCTGGACCCGGCGGTGCGGGCGCACGCCCGGGCCACGCGGCGGCTGCTGCGCGACCCGGACGCCGGGTTCGACCTCGGTGTCGACGAGGCGAAGCGGATCGTCGCGCTCGGGCCGGAACGCGCCGGGGAAACGGCGTGCTGATCGGTGAGGTGGCCCGCCGGTCCGGGGTGAGTTCGCGGATGCTGCGGCACTACGACTCCCTCGGGCTGGTGCGGCCGACCGGGCGCACGGTCGGCGGTTACCGCGAATACTCCGAAGCGGACATCCGCCGGATCTTCCACGTGGAAGGCCTGCGCTCGCTGGGGTTGTCGCTGCGGCAGGTCGGCCGCGCGCTCGCGGACCCCGCCTTCACACCGTCCACTTTGGTCGGTGACCTGGTCCGGCGGACCGAAGAACGGCTGAAGCGGGACCAGGAACTCCTCGACCGGCTCCGGGCGATCGACGCGTCGGCGCCCTTCGGCTGGGAGGGCGTCCTGCGCGTCGTCGAACTCCTGCACGGCCTGGATTCGCCCAGTCCCGCGAGCCGGCAGCAGGCTGTCCTGGCGCCGGCCGACGACGAGCCGCTGCCCGCCGAGCTGCTGGTCAAGGCCGTCCTCGCCGAACGCGACCCGAACGTCGCCGGCGCCCTGCGGTGGGCGCTGGCGCGGGCGGGCGGTGACGGCTTGGCGGGCGTGGCGGCCGGGGCCCGTTCGCCCGACGCCGACGTCCGGCGCCGCGCGGTGCTGGCGGTCGCTTCGCTGCCCGGCGACGAAGCGACCGCGGTGCTCACCGGCGCGCTCGACGACCCGGACCCGGACGTGCGCCGGCGCGCGGCCCTGGCCGCCGGGCGGCGCGGCGTGACGGCCGCCGTGCCGGTGCTCGTCGGCATGGTGGCCGAGGGCACGAACGACGTCGAGGCGTCCGAGGTGCTCGGAACGCTGTCGCTGGACCCCGCCTGCGGCGAACGGATCCTGGCCGCGCTGGCCGTCGAGCTCGCCGCGGCGCCCGCCGTCCGGATCCGCCTGGCGCAGGCCCTCGCCGAGCTGCCGGGCGCCGGCGCGCGGGACCTCCTCGGGCGGCTGGCCGGCGACGAGGACCCGACGGTCGCCCTCGTCGCCTCGGCCCTCCTCGATGCGCGGCCCGCTGACTGAGCCGCGTCAGCGCGGTGGCCACGCGGTGTCAGCGCCACCGGCGATCGTGGTTCTCACACCGAAGAGAACCCGATCGCTCAGGAGACCACCGCCATGACCACGTTCCCCACCCCCGCCCCGATTTCCGCCGTCCTGACCGTCCCCGCCGGACGCATCCGGTTCGTCGCCGCCGACCGGGCCGACACCACGGTCGAGATCCGCCCCGCGGACGCGGCCAAGAGCCGCGACGCGAAGGCCGCGGAGCAGACCACCGTCGACTACGGCGACGGCGTCCTGCGGATCGCGGTCCCGGCGAAGAACCAATACTTCGGCCCGTCCGGCGCGATCGACGTGACGGTCGGCCTGCCCGCGGGTTCCCGCGTCGAGCTGACGGCCGCCGGCACCGAGTTCCTGGCGGTCGGCCGCCTCGGCGACGTCGTCGTCAAGACCGAGCAGGGCTCGATCGACCTCGACGAAGCCACCACGGCGCACCTCACCACCCGCGACGGCGACATCTCGCTCGGCCGCCTGACCGGCGACGCGCGGCTCCGCACGAGCAAGGGCGACATCCGCGTCATCGAAGCCACCAGCGGCACGGTGGTCCTGCGCACCGAGGCGGGCGACGTCGAGATCGGCGCCGCGGCGGGGGTGCCGGCCGCGTTGGACGCGGGCACGTCCCAGGGCCGCATCCACAACTCCCTGAAGAACGGCGATGGGGCACCCCGGCTGACGATCCACGCGACCACCGCGGTCGGCGACATCACCGCGCGCGGCCTTTGAACCCGTTCACTGATCGCCGATGCTGTCCTCCCACGTGACGTCGACCGCGCAGTCGTTCCCGGCGTCGACGCGGGTGAGCTTGACGGCGACCATGGTGACCGCGGGGTCGAGCTGGATGCCGAACGTCGTGCTGTCGGCCGTCGAGCCCAGGTAGCCGCGGGTGACGACGGTGCCGGCGGCCACGACGGACCAGGACACGATCGCGCCGAGGCAGCCCGGGCCGCGGGTCAGCTTCTTGCCGAGCACGCGGCCGCCCAGCGCGTCGCCGGTGAACGTCGTGGTGACGTCGGCGGTGCGGCCCAGCTTGCTCCACGTCCACCCGGAGTGCTGGCCCGCGCCGCACACCGGCGTGATCGTGCAGTTTTCGGTCACCGGGGTGCCGGTCACCGGCTTCAGCGACTGTCCGGTCCACCCGGTGCCCGAGTTAAGGAGCAGGATCGCGGCGACCGCAACGCAAGCGGCCACGACGAGTCCGACGGGGACGAAGAGCCACCGGGGACGCCGGCGGGCGGGTCCGGCCCGCTCCGGCTCGGCGCGGGTGCCGGCTGCGAGCTCCTCCGTGTAGTCGCTCCGCTGGTCCGGGAATCCGGGCGCGGCTTCGAACTCGTCGATCCAGGACGCGGTCCGGAAGACGCCGTCGGCGTCGATGACGGTCGGCGTGTCGTCGCCCGGGGACCGGACCGGGCCGAACCCCTTCAGGAGCTCCGGCACCGCGTCGCCGCGCACGCGTGCCGGGGGACCGGTGAGCGGCTGGTCGTCCTCATCGGCGGAGACGGGCGGTTCGACGGCCCGCTGCTTCCGTTTCCGCTCCTCGGCGCGCTGCTGTTCCCGTTGCTGCAGGAGCCGGACCCCCGGCTCGTGGTACAGCGTCACCGTGCGCTGCACCGCGCTGGGCCGCGTTTCGTAGGCGCTGACGATGACGGTCAGCAGCTCCTTGAGCTGGTTGACCTTCGGCAGTTTCTCCCCGCGCAGCAACTGGTAGGCGCGGGTGCGGGAAACGGCGGTCCGGGGGTAGCGCTTGGCCCAGTTCTGCGCCGTCTGGTTGTGGTTGAGGGCGGCGTGGATCTGCAGTTTCCGCAGGACCCGCATGTAGTCGGCTTCGGTTCTCGCAGTGCTGAATTCCTCTTCGTCGGGGAAATCGGTCGTGGAGGTGAGTTCGTCCATCGGTCCGCCTCACTTGGCGAGGCGGGCGGCGGTCGTGCCGAGCGCGACCGCGTAACCCACGCTCGCGCCACCGGGATTGCCCAGCATCGTCATCACGACGCTGAACACCATCAGCAGCACCAGGAACAGGGCACCCGGCCAGATTCTCCCCGGGGCCGGCCCGCCTTTGCGTGACAGCAAGTCGAACGTGGAGGGGTGGGTGAAGTGCATCAGCTTCCTTTCGGCGTGGCCTAGGCGAGCAATGACAACCGCTTCGGCCGAAGTGCCCAACGCGTGGTTGCAGCCACTGGGGAAAAGCCGGCCGAAGCGGGATTGCGGTCACTCTATGACGCCGTGCGCTCCGATGGGAGCTACTCAGCGTGCCACATTGTGCACCGGCTTGATCCACGCCGTTTCCGGCCGCGCGGGCCGCGGCCGCCGGCGTGCACGAATGTGCAGTTTCCACCGCCGGGAACGGGGTGCACAGGGCGCCGTCCACCCCCGGCGGCCGCGGGTGCACAAGGAGCCGCGGCGACGATCCCCGGATCCCCCGGCCTGCGGTTCTGCCGCCGGGAGCTGGTGCACCGTTGTGCGAGTGAGATGCACAACGCGTGCACAAACTTGCCCTGAGCTGGGGTTTTGACTGATAGTGGTGCTTGACCCGGTAGGCGGCGAAGATCGTCCCGCGAGGACGGCCGCGCCGCGGGTCACCCCGGGACGGCGTCTGGCCTAGGCGAGCGACCGGATCCAGGCGGTGCGCGTGGCTGTTGCAGCGGCGGCGCGTACCGCCTACGGCCTGGAAGGCCCCTCTCACTCTTCGTGCCCTCCGTGTTGACGGACCGCGTTCGTGTCGCGTGCACGTCGACTATCCGTAACTGGACTGGACCACTGAACACGCCGATGACTCGACTGGTCACCCTCCGTCGAGCACGGTACGTAGTTGTTCTTCCATAATTGGTCTGGACCACGTACCGTCTTCGCAAACGGCGCAAAACACCGGCCTGGTCCCCGCCGTCGGTGTTGGTGTCCGCCGCCGAAGCACCTGGCTCAAGGGAGAGCAATGTCCAGAAAGAGATGGCACCTCCTCGGTCTGTTCACCGCGGTCGGCGCGATCGCGGTCGGTCTCGTCACCGTGCCGGCGAGCGCCGCCGGTGGCGTGGGCGCGAGCTTCACCAAGGGGTCCGACTGGGGCTCCGGGTACGAAGGCAAGTACACGATCAGCAACGGCTCCGGCGCGACGCTGCCCAGCTGGACGGTCGAGTTCGACCTCCCGTCCGGTGCGAAGATCGCCTCCCTCTGGGACGGCAGCTACACCGCGTCCGGCCAGCACGTCACCGTCAAGAACGGCTGGAACGGCAACGTCGGCAACGGCTCGACCGCCAGCTTCGGCTTCAACGTCAGCTACTCCGGCACCTACTCGGCGCCCACCGGCTGCAAGCTCAACGGCGGTTCCTGCGACGCCGGCGGTGGCAACCCGACCACCACGCCGACGACCCCGACGCAGCCGACCACCAACCCCACCACCCCGACCACGCCCACCACCCCGCCGACGACGACCACGCCGCCGCAGCCGGGCGGGCTGAAGAACGTCGGCTACTTCGTGCAGTGGGGCGTCTACGGGCGCAACTACCACGTCAAGAACATCGAGACTTCGGGTTCGGCGAACAAGCTGACCCACATCAACTACGCGTTCGGCAACGTCAAGAACGGGCAGTGCACCGCCAACGACGACCCGTACGCCGACTACCAGAAGACCTACGACGCCGCGGGCAGCGTGGACGGCGTCGCCGACACCTGGGACCAGCCGGTCGCGGGCAACTTCAACCAGCTGCGCAAGCTGAAGAAGCTGCACCCGGGCCTCAAGATCATCTGGTCGTTCGGCGGCTGGACCTACTCCGGCGGCTTCGGCCAGGCCTCGCAGAACGCGGCCGCGTTCGCGCAGTCCTGCTACAACCTGCTCAAGGACCCGCGCTGGGCGGACATCTGGGACGGCATCGACATCGACTGGGAGTACCCCAACGCGTGCGGCCTCTCCTGTGACACCAGCGGTGCCGCGGCCTACAAGAACCTGATGGGCGCGCTGCGGACGAAGTTCGGCTCGTCGTTCCTCATCACCTCGGCGATCACCGCCGACGGCAGCAACGGCGGCAAGCTCGACGTCGCCGACTACGGCGGCGCCGCGCAGTACGTCGACTGGTACAACGTGATGACCTACGACTACTTCGGCGCGTGGGCGGCGCAGGGCCCGACGGCCCCGCACTCGCCGCTGACCAACTTCAACGGCATCCCCACGCAGGGCTTCTACTCCGACGCGGCGATCCAGAAGCTGAAGAGCAAGGGCGTCCCGTCGAGCAAGCTGCTGCTGGGCATCGGCTTCTACGGCCGCGGCTGGACCGGCGTCACGCAGGACGCCCCGGGTGGCACCGCGACCGGCGCCGCGCCCGGGACGTACGAGGCCGGCATCGAGGACTACAAGGTCCTCAAGAACACTTGCCCGTCGACCGGCACCTTCGCCGGCACCGCGTACGCGAAGTGCGGCAGCAACTGGTGGAGCTACGACACCCCCGCGACCATCGGCGGGAAGATGTCCTACGCCAAGCAGCAGGGTCTCGGCGGCGCCTTCTTCTGGGAGCTGACCGGGGACACCACGGGCGGCGAGCTCATCACCGCGATGAAGAACGGCCTGTCGTGACCCGCCGGTGGTTGCCCGCGCTCGGGCTGGCGGCCGCGGCCGCCACGATCGGCGCGATGTTCGTGATCGCCCCGGCGAACGCGGCGGGCGGGGTGTCCGCGACCTTCACCAAGGGCTCCGACTGGGGTACCGGGTACGAAGGCAAGTACACGATCGCCAACGGCTCGGGCTCGGCGTTGCCGGGCTGGACCGTCGAGTTCGACCTCCCGAGCGGCGCGAAGATCGCGTCGCTGTGGGACGGCAGCTACACCGCGTCCGGCCAGCACGTCACGGTGAAGAACTCGTGGAACGGCAACGTCGGCAACGGCGGTAGCGCGAGCTTCGGCTTCAACGTGACGTACGCGGGTTCGTACACGGCGCCGTCGAACTGCAAGCTGAACGGCGGTTCGTGCTCCGCCGGGGGCACACCCCCGACCACGACCCCGCCGACAACGCCGCCTGTGACGACGACCCCGCCCACGACCACGCCGCCGCCGGGCACCGGTGGCAAGGGCGCGCCCTACCTGTACATGGGCTGGGGCAACCCGCCGAACCCGCAGACGGTGATGAACGCGACCGGGGTCAAGTGGTTCACCATGGCGTTCATCAACGCCTCCGGTGGCTGCAACCCGGCGTGGGACAGCAGCCGTCCGCTTTCGGGCAGCGCGGACGCGAACGCGATCGCGCAGATCAAGGCAGCGGGCGGCCAGGTCGTCCCGTCGTTCGGCGGCTGGAGCGGCAACAAGCTGGGCCCGAACTGCTCGACGCCGGCCGCGCTGGCGGGTGCGTACCAGCAGGTGATCAACGCGTACGGGCTGAAGGCGATCGACATCGACATCGAGAACTCCGACGAGTTCGAGAACGAGGCCGTGCAGGACCGGATCCTGGGCGCGCTGAAGATCGTCAAGCAGAACAACCCGGGCGTGCAGACCATCCTGACGTTCGGCACGTCGACGACCGGCCCCAACTTCTACGGGAACCGGCTCATCGACCAGTCGAAGGCCCTCGGCGCGAACGTGGACGTCTACACGATCATGCCGTTCGACTTCGGCGGCGGCTCGAACATGTACCAGAGCACGGTGAACGCGGCGAACGGCTTGCGCGACAAGCTGAAGTCGACGTTCGGGTGGAGCGACGCCACGGCGTACGGCCACCTCGGCATCTCGGGCATGAACGGCCTGTCGGACCAGCAGGAGCTCACCGATCTCCCGACCTGGACCCAGATCACGAACTGGGCCAAGACGAACAAGATCGGGCGCCTGGCGTTCTGGTCGGTCAACCGCGACCGCGGCTGCCCGGGCGGCGGCGTCCAGGCGGCGTGCAGCGGCATCGCCCAGAACGACTGGGACTTCACGAAGGTGACGGCGGGCTTCTGACGCCGTCGTGAACGAGGCCTCCTTGCCGGCTCCCCGGGCCGGCAAGGAGGCCTTCGCCGTTCAGAGGGTCTTGACGGCGTCCCCGATCGCCTGGTCGAGGATCGACACCCCCAGGGAAATCTCCTCTTCGGACGCCGTCAGCGGCGGGGCGATCCGGAACACCCCGCCCATCCCCGGCAGCTGCACGATGTTCATGTGCAGCCCGAGTTCGAGGCACCGGCTCGTGACGCGGGCGCCCAGCTCGTCCGAACTCCGCTTGGTTTCCCGGTCCACCACCAGTTCCAGCCCGGCCAGCAGGCCGCGGCCGCGGATGTCGCCGATCACCTCGTGGCGGGACGCGAGCTCCTCGAGTCCCCGGCGCAGCACCCCGCCCAGCTCGAGCGCCCGTGCGTCGAGGCGGTCGCGGGCCAGCACGTCCAAGACCGTGTTGCCGACCGCCGCCGGGAGCGGGTCCGAGACGTGCGTGGTGAAGAAGAGGAAGCCGCGGTCGTGCGCCTCCCGCTCGATCTCCGCGCTCGTCAGCACCGCGGCCAGCGGCAGGCCCGCGCCGAGGGTCTTGGACAGCGTCAGGATGTCGGGGACGACGCCGTCGCGCTCGAACGCGTACCAGTCGCCGGTGCGGCAGAGGCCCGTCTGGGCTTCGTCGAGGATCAGCAGCATGCCGCGTTCACGGCACTTCCCGGCCAGCGCGGCGAAGTAGCCGGGCGGCGGCTCGATGATGCCGCCGGAGCTCAGGATCGGCTCGGCCAGGAACGCGGCCAGGCTGCCGACCGACTGCGCGTCGATCAGCTCGAAGCCGAAGTCCAGCTGCCGCCGCCAGTCCAGGTTGCCGTCGGCGTCGGTGAAGTCCGGGCGGTAGGAGTCGGGCGCGGGGATGGCGAAGTTGCCGGGGGCGGCGGGGCCGTACCCGCGACGGCCGGCGCTGTACGTCGCGCTCGCCGCGGCCTGGGTCATGCCGTGCCACGAACGCGCGAACGAGACGATCTCGTGCTTGCCGGTGACGAGCTTCGCCATCCGGACGGCGGCCTCGTTCGACTCGGCGCCGGTGGTCAGCAGCAACGCCTTCTCCAGCGGCGCCGGCAACGTCTCGGCGAGGCGCCGCGCGAGGTCGACGACCGGGCGGCTCAGCATGCCGCTGAACAGGTGGTCCAGCTTCGCGACCTGCCGCCGGACGGTCTCGACGATCTCCGGGTGCGAGTGCCCGAGGATCGCGCTCATCTGGCCGGACGTGAAGTCGAGGAGGCGGCGGCCGTCTTCGGTGAAGACGAAGCTGCCCTCGGCGTGGTCGATGATTTCGCGGGTGAACGTGCCGCCGTACCGCACGAGGTGCCGGTCGGCGTCGTCCCAGAAGGGTGCGGCCATGGCTTCGACGGTAGGTCCGCGCCGAGCGTCACGTCCATCTCACGATTCCGGCTTGGGTGTTCGGTTTTCCCGCACAACAATGGCGGCATGCTGAACCCGTGGCGCCTGAAGCTGCTGAGCAGGCTCGACACCCTGGGCACGGTCCGCGCGGTGGCGCAGGACGCCAACCTGAGCGCGTCGAGCGTGTCGCAGCAGCTCGCCGTGCTCGAAGCGGAAACCCGCACCCAGCTGCTGGAACGCACCGGCCGCCGGGTCCGGCTCACGCCCGCCGGGCTGGTGCTGGCCCGCCGCGCGCGGGCGATCCTCGACCACATGGACACGGTCGAAGCGGAGCTGCGCAGCCTCGGCGGCGAACCCGCGGGCCTGGTCCGGCTCGGCGCGTTCCAGAGCGCGATCCACACCCTCGCCGTGCCGGCGGTGACCCGGCTGGCGCACCCGCACCTCGAGGTCCAGCTGCTGGAGCTGGAGCCGCACGAGAGCATCCCGGCCCTGCGCGGCGGCGACGCCGACGTCATCATCACCACGACCGACTTCGTCGAGCAGCCGCTGGGCCCGGACCTCGACATCGTGCCGCTGGCGACGGACCCGATCGTGCTGGTCACGCCGCCGGAAGCACCCCGCGGCCCGGCGGTGCTGTCGGCCTACGCGGACGCGGCGTGGGCGCTGGACGTGCCGCAGTCGTACATGGCGAACCTGACCCTGCGCCTGTGCCGCGAATCGGGTTTCGAGCCGCGGGTGGTGTGCCGCTTCAGCAACTACCTGATGACGCTGCAGCACGTCGAGGCCGGGCTGTCGATCGCGCTCCTGCCGGGCCTGGCGGTGGACCGCCGCTACCGGGTGGCGACCCGCGAGCTCTCGACCCCGGTCACCCGCACGATCGCGGCGGTGGTCCGGCGCGGAACACCGTTGCGCGCGGGGGTGAACGTCGTCCTCGACGCGCTCCGGCAGCCGCCGGACCTGCCGGACCTGGCGGAATGGGCCGGGAAGTGATCAGACCTCGGTCCGCACCGGCAGCTCCGGGCTCGCGCCCCACGCCAGCTCGGTCACCGCGCGCACCGCGGCCGGGACCGCGGCTTCGACCGCCGGGGACAGGCCGAGGCCGCCGTCGACGCACGCCGGTTCGCAGCCCAGCACCAGGACGCGGCCCGCGTCGCCGCCCAGGAGGCGGAGCAGCTGGACGATCGCGTCGCCACGGAGGGCGTGGGCGTCGATGTCCTCGGTGAGGGACAGCGTGCCCGGTGGCCGGCCGTGCGGGGTGGCGTCCAGGAGGATCGTCGTGTCGTAGCCGCCGGTCAGGTCGTAGGCCAGGTGGACGGTCGCGATGTCGTAGTCCGCGATCTGCACCCACGGTGGCAGGCCCGCCCGGTCGAGCTCCTTCAGCACTTCGACGCCGAAGCCGTCATCACTCAGGAAGATGTTGCCGATGCTCGCGACCAGGACTCGTGGCCTCATCGCTCCAGGCTAGAACTGTGAATTGGCTCACACAATAGTCAGACGCGGTGCTCCCGGTCGTCCTGGACGTTCTCCGCGCGGGCGAGCCACTGCTCGGCCTCGTTGGCGGCGCCGCGCGAGCGCAGCATCCGGGCCAGGCTCAGCATGCCCTGGACGTCGCCGGTCTGGGCCGCGCGGCGGAACCACTGCTCGGCGTCGGCGAAGTCTTCGCGGTGCTCGGCGAGGTGGCCGAGGTTGGTGAGCGCCGGGACGCTGCCGTGCTCGGCCGCCTTGCGGTACCAGGCCGCGGCTTCGCCCTCGTCGCCGCGGTTGCGGGCCAGCACGCCGAGGTTCGTCATCGCCGCCGGGTCGCCGCGCTCGGCGGCGTCGAGGTACCAGCTCTCCGCCTCCTCGAGGTCGCCGCGGCGGTGCAGGAGCAGGCCGAGCCGGACGATCGCTTCGCCGTTGCCGCCGGTCGCGCCCTGGCGGTACCACGCTTCGGCGTCGCCGGGCCGGCCGAGCCGTTCGGCCTGCCTGCCGAGCTGGCAGGTGGCCGCGAGGTCGCCGGCCAGCACGGCCGAGCGCCACCAGCGGGCGGCCTCCGCGGCCTGGCCGCGGTCGCGCAGCACGATGCCCAGGTCGATCATCGCGCTGGTGGCGCCGGCGTCGGCGGCCTGCCGCAGCCACGACTCGGCCTCCTCGCCCCGGCCCTGCTCACGGAGCAGGTGGCCGAGCGCGGTGATCGAGGGCAGGTCGCCGGTGCGGGCGGCCTCGCCGTACCAGTGCTGGGCCTCGGCGCGCTTGCCCGCCCGCTCGTAGGAGCGGGCGAGGTTCAGCATCCCGTGGGGATCGCCGGCCAGCGCCGCTTCGTGGTACCAGCGTTCGGCCTCTTCCTGGGCGCCGCGCTCGGCCAGCAGGTGGGCCAGCGACGTCATGGAGACGCGGTCGCCGCCCATGGCCGCCTTGCGGAACCAGGTCTCGGCCTCGGCGAGCTCCCCGCGTTCGCGCAGGGCCGAGCCCATCCTGGCCATGGCGACGACGTTGCCGCCTTCAGCGGCTTTGCGCTGGAAGAACTCGTCGAACTTCTTGAGCCGACCGGGCATCGGCTGCTCCCTCCGGATGGGTCCTGCTCCGGTAGTCGCAGTTCAGGGGCCCGGTGTGACATACCCCGCCATGGGTGGGCGAGATCACATTCGCGCCAGGTCGTCGTGTCGACGCGGTTGTCCCACGTCGGCACGGGTGAGACTACGCCGCGCGCACCCGCAGGTGAGAGGAGAAAATCTTGGCGGCCCGCAGCTTTCGGCTCAGCGTGACGCAACGGATCCTGCTGGTAGTCGCGATCCTCGCGGTCGCGCTCTTCGGCTACTGGGCCACGAGCAGGGGCGCGGGCGCGACCCCGCCGCCTTCGGCCGGCCCCGTGCCGGTCAGCGCCGCGGACGCGCAGAAGCAGCTCGACGAGCTCAGCATCGCCGCGCGGACGTCCATGGACGGCTACTCGCGCGAGAAGTTCAAGCACTGGGACAGCCAGGGCGCCGGCTGCGACACCCGCGAGGTCGTCCTCAAGCGCGACGGCAAGGACGTGCAGACGGACAAGGACTGCCGGGCCACCGCCGGGACGTGGACCAGCATCTACGACGGCGAGACGTGGACGAAGCCGACCGACGTCGACATCGACCACATGGTCCCGCTCGGCCAGGCGTGGGCCAGCGGCGCGAAGGCGTGGACGGCCGAGAAGCGCGAGCAGTTCGCCAACGACCTGACCCGGCCGCAGCTGTTCGCCGTCACCGACAACGTCAACCAGCAGAAGAGCGACAAGGCGCCCGACCAGTGGAAGCCGCCGCTCGTGTCCTTCTGGTGCACCTACGCGACCGACTGGATCGTGGTGAAGCACCACTACGGCCTGACGATCACGCAGGGGGAGAAGACCGCCTTGACGGACATGCTGCGCCGCTGCTGAGCTGGCCGGCATGACGACTTTCGCGCTGGTCCACGGGGGCGGCGGCAGCGGCTGGGACTTCCACCTGCTCGGGCCGGAGCTGGTCGCCCGCGGCCACGACTTCGTCGCGCCGGACCTGCCGATCACCGATCCCGCGGCCGGGCTGGCGGAGTTCACCGGCGCGGTGCTGGACGCGCTGGGCGACCGCGCGGACGTCGCGGTGGTCGGCCACTCCTACGGCGGGTTCACGGCGCCGCTGGTCGCTTCGAAGGTGCGCGCGCGGCTGCTCGTCTACCTGGCCGGGATGATCCCGGCGCCGGCCGAGCCGCCGGGGCAGTGGTGGGGCAACACCGGTTTCGCCTCGCCGACCGGGCTCTCCGAGGAGGAGCAGTTCTTCAACGGCGTCCCGGCCGAGCTGGCGAAGGAGTGCCAGGCGCACGGGCGCGAGCAGGCGAGCAAGGAGTGGGACGAGCCGTGGCCGCTGCCGGCCCACCCGGACGTCCCGACGCGGGTGCTGCTCTGCCGCGACGACCGGTTCTTCGTGCCGGACTTCCAGCGCCGGGTCGCCCGGGAACGCCTGGGCGTGACACCGGACGAGATCGACGGCCCGCACTGCGTGACCCTCAGCCACCCGGCCCAGCTGGCCGACCGCCTGGTGTCCTACCTGTAGCCGCTGCGCCGATCGGGTACCGGGAAACTTAAAGGTCTAGACCTATTGACTGTGTGGTCCAGGCCACTTAACGTCGTTTTCCAGCGGTGAACCCGCTTGCGTCACCTCCACCCCGGTCCCCACCATGGAGGTTTCCCGTCATGCGCTCAGCCAGGGTCCTCGCGCTGGCGGCGGTCGCCGCCGGCGGTCTGCTCGTCGCTCCCGCCGCACCCGCGTCGGCCGCGGTTCTGCCCGCCTGCCGGCACTTCTACCCGGGCACCATCCCCGACCGCCCGGTCACCGGCGGGCACGGGCCCGGCACGCTCGTCGGCGCCGTCGACGTCGCGAACCGCCTGCCCGCGCCCGGTTCCGTCAGCGGCGGGCTCGGCGCCGACGGCAAGGTCACCTTCACCTTCGCCCGCGTCCCCGGCGCGAAGGCGTACCGCGCGTTCCGCAACGGCCAGGCCCTGCAGTGGATCAGCGACTGGGGCCAGCCGACGCTCACCGTCACCGACACGAGCCCGTGCCAGGACGCGAACTACCAGCTCTACGCGATGACGGCGGAGGACAACTCGCCCGGCTCGCTCGGCCAGATCTCCACCGCCTACCGCCTCGACACGGCGAACCGGCTCGCGACCTACCGGATCCCGGCCGGCACCACGCTCAACTACCGCGTCACGTCCTACAACGACGTCGCCCAGACGGCGCTGGGCTACAGCGCGGGCCCGGGCTTCTGCGCGGTCGACGCCCGGATCATCCCGTGGGGCACCCGGTTCTCGGTCCCCGGCTACGGCGAGTGCTACGCGGCCGACATCGGCAGCTGGATCAAGGACGACATCGTCGACGTCTGGCTGCCCGGCTCCCAGGCCGACGCGTGGGGCATCCAACGGCTCACCCTGACCGTCCACTGAGGAGGGACGATGAAAGCCAAGCTCGCGCTCGCCGCGACGATCCTCTCGGCGGCGACGGTGCTCGTCGTCTCGCCGGCGACGGCCGCC
This sequence comes from Amycolatopsis sp. cmx-4-83, assembly GCF_046548815.1. Lineage (NCBI taxonomy): Bacteria > Bacillati > Actinomycetota > Actinomycetes > Pseudonocardiales > Pseudonocardiaceae > Amycolatopsis > Amycolatopsis sp. cmx-4-83. The sequence goes on from NZ_JAEBEF010000001.1 coordinate 146,828, forward strand.
ACCGCACCGTCGGCGGTGTTCTCGACCGACTCGAACTGGGGCTCCGGCTACCAGGCCAAGTACACGATCAGCGCGGGCACGTCGGCGGTGACGAGCTGGAAGCTGGAGTTCGACTTGCCGGCGGGTTCGACGCTCGGCTCCTATTGGGACGCGCTCGACACCCCTTCCGGTGCGCACCACTCGTTCGCCAACCGCGAGTACAACGGCAGCGTCGCGGCGGGGGCGTCGACGAGCTTCGGCTTCCTGGTCAGCGGGGGCGGTCTGCCCGCCAACTGCAAGCTGAACGGTCAGCCGTGCGCCGGGACGACGATTCCCACCACTCCGCCGACGACGCCCCCGCCGACCACCACCACGCCCCCGCCGACCGGGGGCAGCGCGCGCGTCTCGCCGTACATCGACATCACGATGGCGACGCCGTCGCTGGTCTCGGTGGCGAACGCGACCGGCCAGAAGAACTTCACGCTCGCCTTCGCGCTCGGCAGCAGCCTCGGCTGCGACCCGCAGTGGGGCGGCACGGTCCCGCTGCTGGATGCGCGGATCATCAACGACGTCAACGCGTTGCGCGGCCTGGGCGGCGGCGTCACGGTGGCTTCGGGCGGCGCGCTCGGGCCGTACCTGGAGAACGTCTGCGGTTCGGTGGACGCGCTCTACAACGCGTACGTGAAGACGCTGGACGCGGTGGGCAGCAACAGCCTCGACGTCGACGTGGAGGCGTCCATCCCGACGGCGACGGTGAACCAGGCGTTGCTGCGGCTGCAGCAGCAGCGTGGCACGCACATCAGCTACACCATGCGGATCCAGGGCCAGGACTACGGGATGGACCCGTTCTCGGTGCAGATCCTGCAGGACGCGGCGTCGCGCGGGCTGAACGTCGTGGTCAACCCGATGCTGATGGACTTCGGCTACAGCGGCTCGTGGGGCGACGCGCTGATCTCGGCGGCCAACGCGACCTTGGGGCAGCTGAAGACGATCTGGCCGGCCAAGTCCGACGCGGAGCTCAAGGGCCTGCTCGGCCTGACCCCGATGATCGGCCGCAACGACACGGGCTCGATCACCGACCAGGCGGCGGCCCGCCGGCTGCTGTCCTACGCGCAGGCCAACCACGTGGCGAGCATCGGCTTCTGGTCGGCGGGCCGCGACAACGGCGGCTGCCCCGGCGGCGGCGCGGTGGCGACCTGCTCGGGGATTTCCCAGTCGCTGTACGAGTTCACGAACATCTTCAAGGCCTACACCGGCTGAGCCTCCCGCCCGCCGAAAGGCCGTGAAGGCCTCCTTGCCGACGTCCCCCCTCCGCCCCGGCAAGGAGGCCTTCACGAGTGCTCACCGCAGCCGGATCGCCGTCGACGGGGCAGCAGAACTCGACGAACCCGTCGTCGTTGAAGTCGGGTTCGCCGTGGTAGCGCAGGAACGGCCGGCGGTGAGGTGCTCCGCCGCCGCGTCGGCAGGCAGCTCGAGGAGCGTCCGGATCCGGGGCGGCTCGCCCCGGGCAGCCGCCCGGGTCACCACTCACCGTGCGGCCGTCCCCGGGGTGGAGGTCAAGCTCACCAGCGGTCGAGGTGCAGCACCTCTTCCAACGGCTGCCGCGCCGCCGGCTTGAACGTCTCGCCCGTGTAGAACGCGGTCGGGATCAACGCCGCCTGGTGGACGTTGTCCGGCAGCTCCAGCACCTTCGCCGCCTCCTGCTCGTACTTCAGGTGCAGCGTCGTCCACGCCGTGCCCAGCGTCACCGAACGGGCCGCGAGCATGAAGCTCCACACCGCAGGCAGCAGCGACGCCCACAGGCCCGCCTGGTTGCCGGGCGGCAGCTCGGCCGACGGTGTCTCCAGGCACGGGATCACCAGCACCGGGACGTCGCCCATCCGGTCGGCCAGGTACGCCACGCTGTCGCCGACGCGCTGCTGCACCGCGGCACGCGCGGGGTCGTCCGCGAACAGCTTGCCCGCCGCCCGGTCGGAGTCGAGGTACTCCAGGCACGCCTTGCGGTAGATCCGGCCGAGCGCCGCCCGCTGGTCCTCGTCGGTGACCACCAGCCACTGCCACCGCTGCGTGTTCGAGCCGCTCGGCGCCTGCAGCGCCACCTGCACGCAGTGCTTCACCAGGTCGAGCGGCACGGGGCGATCCAGGTCCAGCCGCTTGCGCACGGTCCTGGTGGTCGTCAGGAGCTCTTCGGGCGTCATCATCGGCCCATCATGCCGGGCTCACCAGCGATCGTGCACCAGCGGCCGGATCAGCTCGTCGTACGTTTCGCGGACGCCCGCCAGCGCCTCGGCGGACAACGCGGGCAGGGCCGCCGCCGCGGTGTTCGCCGTGGCCTGCGCCGCGTTGCGCGCGCCCGGGATCACCGTGCTCACGCCCGGCTGGTCGATGATCCAGCGCAGCGCGAACTGCGCCAGCGCCTGACCCTCGGGCACGAGCCCGCGCAGCCGCTCGACGGCCGCCAGCCCGGCCTCGTACGGCACGCCGGAGAACGTCTCGCCGACGTCGAACGCCTCGCCGTGGCGGTTGAAGTTGCGGTGGTCGTTCTCGGCGAATGTCGTCGACGCCGTGTACCGCCCCGACAGCAGGCCCGACGCCAGCGGCACCCGCGCGATGATCCCCGCGCCCGCCTCGGCCGCCGCCGGCAGCACGCGCTCCAGCGGCTTGAGCCGCAGGCAGTTCAGGATGATCTGCACCGACGCCACGTTCGGGCGCGCCAACGCCGTCAGCGCCTCTTCGCACGTCTCGACGCTCACGCCGTACGCCTTGATCCGGCCTTCGGCGACCATCTCGTCGAGGGCGTCGTACACCGCGCCGGAGGAGTACACCGGCGTCGGCGGGCAGTGCAGCTGCACCAGGTCGAGCGTGTCGACGCCGAGGTTGCGGCGCGACCGGTCGTTCCACTCGCGGAAGTTCGCGGCGACGTAGTTCTCCGGCTCCTGCTCGACCCGCCGGCCCATCTTGGTCGCCACGAAGACGTCGCCGCGCTCGGCGAGGAACCGGCCGACCAGCCGCTCGCTGCGGCCGTCGCCGTAGACGTCGGCGGTGTCGAAGAACGTGACCCCGGCGTCCGCGGCGGCGTGCAGCACGGCCAGCGCGTCGTTCTCGTCGACCTCGCCCCAGTCGGCGCCGAGCTGCCAGCAGCCGAGCCCCACGACGGACACCTCACGGCCCAGCCGGGCGATCTTCCGGTTCTCCATGCCGCGATCCAAGCACACGGCCGCCGCCTATGATCGCCGGTCATGGCCATGACATCGGGTCCGGACGGGCTGGGGACCCGGCTGCGGCACGTCCTCGAGGTGCTCGACGGCGACGTCGCGCGGTTCCTCGCCGACATCGGCCTCGACGGCTACCGGCCGCGCTACTCCCCGGTGGTGCGGGCGCTGCTGGCGCGCGGCCCGCTGGCCATCCGCGACCTCGCCGCGGAGATGCGCGTGACGCACTCGGCGGCCAGCCAGACCGTCGCGCAGATGAACCGGGACGGCCTCGTCGCGCTCGAACCGGGCGCCGACGCCCGGCAGCGGATCGTGTCGCTCACCGCGAAGGCGCGCGACCTGCTCCCGCTGATCGAAGCGGAGTGGGCGGCGACGACGGAGGCGTCGGAAGCGCTGGAGGCCGAACTGCCGTACTCCCTGCGCGCGCTGCTGGACGCGATCGTCGAAGCCCTCGACCGGAAGCCGTTCCGGGAGCGGATCGGGGAGACCGAAGCCGCGCGCGAGCTGCGCTGATCAGGCGTCCGCGACCCGGAAGACCGCCCAGACGTACTTGCCGCCGGGGCAGCGCTCGAAGCCCCAGTCCACCGACAGCGCCTGGACCAGCACCAGCCCGCGGCTGCGCGCCTCGGCCGGGGACGGCGCCCGCAGCTCGGGCAGCAGCGGGCCGGTGTCGTAGACGCGCAGCGTCAGGTGCCCGCCGGAGTACTCCAGCTCCATCCGCTGCGGCCGCTCGCCGTGCTCGAAGGCGTTCGTGACCAGCTCCGACGCGGCCAGCAGGACGTCGTCCAGCCGGCGCTCGCACACGCCCCGCGCGAGCAGCGCCGTCCGGATTTCGTGCCGGGCCAGCGCCGGAGCGGTGACATCGGCCGGGAGGAAGACCCTCAGGGGGGCCGCGGCAGCAAAGGTGTGCTGCGGCATCTTCGACGTCGTCATCCGGTCCCCCTCCCAGTGAGTTCGGTACCGCCCGCGAAGTACCCAAGCGGGTGAGCGGCTAATCAGGTGCCTTCGGCCAGCTCGGATTCGTCCAGGCCCGAACGCAGTTTCTTGAGCGTCGCAGCCAGCAACCGCGACACCTGCATCTGGGACACCCCGACACGGCGGGCGATGTCCGACTGGCTCATCCCGGAGCCGAACCGCAGCGCGACGATCTTGCGCTCCCGCTCCGGCAGGCTCTCCAGCATCGGGCGCAGCGCCTCCCGCAGCTCGGCCTGGCCCAGCTCGGCGTCCGGCGCCCCGAACCGGGTGTGCGCCGCGTTCTCCAGCAGGTGGTCCAGCGAAGCGCCGTAGCGGCCCTGACCGGCCCGAAGGCCTTCGTAGACGTCTTCGATGGGCACGCCCAGGCGGCCGGCGATCTCACTCGGCTTGGGCGCGCGGGAGAGCTGCACGGTGAGCTCTTCGCGGGCGGCCGAGATGTTCGCGTTCAGCTCCTTGAGCCGCCGCGGCACCCGCACCGACCAGCTGTTGTCCCGGAAGTGGTGCCGCAGCTCGCCGGAGATGGTCGGCACCGCGAACGCCAGGAAGTCCGTCCCCTGGTCGGGGTCGAACCGGTCGACGGCGTGGATGAGCCCGACCGTGGCGATCTGGACCAGGTCCTCCATCGCCTCGTCGCGGTTGCGGAACTTCCGGGCCAGGTTGCGCGCCAGTTCCAGGTGCGCGCGCACGAGGGTGTCGCGGACGCGGTCGCGTTCCGGCGAGTCGGGCGGCAGCGCGGCGAGCTGCGCGAACAGCGCGCCGACGTCCGGTCCGTCCCCGCTGCCCTGGGCGGGACCGCTCACGAGTCCGCCACCTGGCTTTCCCGGACCAGGTCGACCCGGGACAGGTAGCGGCCGTCCTTCGGCGTGATGGTGCGCTCGGCCGTCGTCGCGAGCGCGGTCAGAAGCTGCCAGGAAAGCCCGGTGTCGTCCTCGTGGTCCGGGCTGTCCGAAAAGACCGAGACGGAAACCTCGATGCGCGGCCCGTTCCACGAGAAGACGCACGTGAGCTTGCCGTCCGAGCTGGCGGGGAGCAGCAGCGAGCAGGCTTCGTCCACCGCCATCCGGAGGTCCTCGACGGCGTCGAGGTCGAAGTCCTGGCGCATCGCGATGTCGGCCACGATGGTTCGCAGCGTGGGCACGACGTGCGGGATCGCGGCCGTCCGCACCTCGATGACCTGCGCGCCTTCCGGCACGAGCGGGGCGTTGTCCTCCACGTTTGTTCCTTTCTCCGGCTCGCGCTGCGGGGGGTCGGCGGTGTCCTCTCACGCCCGGTCAGCGAGATGCCCGTGGGGTGAGCAAACCAAACCCGCGTTTGATCCGCTCCACCGGCGGGCATGTAGCCGTCGACATGCTGATCCTGGGAAAGGCGGGGACGACGTGGCTGACGTGAGCCGGCTGCCCAACGTGGTTGCTGAAGAGTGGGAATGGCAGCTGAACGGCTCGTGCCGCGGTGCCGACAGCAGTCTGTTCTTCCACACCGACAACGAGCGCGGTTCCGCGCGCGAGCGGCGCGAGTCGCGCGCCAAGGCCATCTGCCAGACCTGCCCGGTCCTGGCGCAGTGCCGCCAGCACGCGATGACCGTGCAGGAGCCGTACGGCATCTGGGGCGGCCTCGGCGAGATCGAACGGCGGCAGCTGTTCCTCCGCCAGCGGCGAGCGGCCCGGAAGGCCGTCGGCGCCCACTGACCAGGCAGGATTCGAACGCACGTGAACAGCTCACGCGAAAGGGCGGCGGCCGTGGCGGGCTCGGTCGCTCCCTGGGTTAGGGTTGGCCCCGGAGTTGCCTTGACCGTGCCCGGCGCGGGGTTATGCCCCGGGCTGTGGAAGGCACGGTGACACGGTTGCCGCTTGAGACAGCAGGCGCGTACCCGGCGCAGGAGCAGCGCCTGACGAGGAGAAACTGCATGCCCGCAGCCGACCAGAACGCCACCCCGCCCGGGTTCGGCATCACGCTGGACACCGACGCGACGGAGCCCCGGGTGGTGGTCACCGGCGAGCTCGATCTGCTCACCAGCCCGCAGCTGCAGGAGGCCCTGGCGGGGCTGATCGCGGACAAGCGCGCGCAGCGGGTCGTGGCCGATCTGACCGGGGTGACCTTCTTCGATTCCTCCGCGCTGAACGTGGTGCTCCGCGCACAACGCCAGGCCGGCGAGCAGGATGTCGAGCTCGAGGTCGTCCCGAGCCCCGCGGTGAGCCGCGTGATCGAGCTCACCGGCGTGGCCGAACACCTGAGCGTGTCGGAGGACCCCCAAGCCTGACCGCCCGCTACGGTTCCGCGGACTGATTTCTGTGCGTGGACCTTGGGGGCGGCACGATGATGGGGCGGACGCATGCCCTGACCGGCTGGTGCGCGGGCTTGGCCCTGGCGCCCGCGGTCGGGGCGGGGTCGGTGCACCAGGCGGTGGTCTTCGCGGCCACCACGGCGGGTTTCGCCCTGCTGCCCGACCTCGACCACCCCGGAGCGAGCGCTTCGCGCCTCCTCGGCTGGTTGACCGGCGCCCTTTCGTGGCTGCTGAGGCGTGTTTCGGCGGCGTTCTACGCGCTGACGAAGGGCCCGCGCGACGAGAAGGTCACCGGCCAGCACCGCCACCTTTCGCACACGGTCCTCTTCGCCGCCGGCCTCGGCGCGCTGACTTCGTGGGGCACCACCACCGGCGGCCCCTGGGCGGTCGTCGGTGTGGTGATCTTCGGGCTGATGCTGGCCGAAGGCGCACTGGGCGACTGGCTGCTCCCGGTGAGCGGATCCGCGGTGGCGTGGTGGTTCTTCACCGCCCCACCGGATCGCGCGGGCGAACTGGCGTCGATCTCGGGCTGGCTCGGCATCGCGGTCGCGGCCGGGTGCCTGACCCATTGCCTGGGCGACGCGCTCACCGAGTCCGGGTGCCCGTTCCTCTTCCCGATCCCGATCGCCGGCGAGACCTGGTACGAGCTGGGTCCCCCGAAGGCGCTCCGGTTCAAGACCGGCAAGAAGGTCGAGAAGCGGCTGATCTTCCCGGTGTTCGTGGTGCTCGGCGTGCTGCTGGTGCCGGGGGTGTGGGACTGGTCGGTCAGCACGTTCGAGCGCCTGTTCATCCCGCCGACGTCCCAGCAGGCGACCACGCCTTGATCCGTTCCGCCGCCGCGGCGGTGTCGGTGTAGTCGCGGGTGTGCTTGATCAGCCCGTCCTCGACGGTGACGACCATGACGTAGGAGACGGCGAAGACTTCGCCGCGCATCTCCTGGTGCAGATCGAATTCGGCGACGAGCACGGCCGGGTTCGCCGTTTCGTGGACGACCACGTTGTCCGCCTTGGTGACCCGCCGGGCACCGGCGGCCGCGTGGAAGCGGCGCCGGAGTTCCTCGCGGCCCTGGGTCACGCGGGGCACGCCGGGGAGGGTGAAGGGCATTTCGAGGATGACGTCTTCGGCGTAGAGATCGGCGAGGTCGTCCCACCGGTTCTCGACCGAGGCGGCGAGGAAGCGGTCGAAGACCTCGCGCGCGCCCGGCACGGTACGAGTCATCGGAATTCTCCTGGAAGACTGGGCGTTGAATCGGAACGGTGCACCCGCTTACGACGATACGGAGCCACCGCTCCGGTTGTCAACGAGGAGAGCTTGATGGAGAAGATGCGCGCGGACGCGCGGCGCAACCGGGCCAAGGTCCTGGCCGCCGCCGAGGAGGCGTTCGCCGTCGATGGGCTGGCCGTGCCGCTCGACGACATCGCGCGGCTGGCCGGGGTCGGGGCCGGCACCGTCTACCGGCACTTCCCCAGCAAGGAAGCGCTCTTCCAGGCCGTCGTGCTCGAGCGCATCCAGCAGTTCGCCGAAGAAGCCCGCGCGCTCGCCGACGCGGACGAGCCCGGTGCGGTCTTCTTCGACTACTTCGTCCGCGTCATCGGCCAGGCGTCCCTCAACCGGGCCATCTGCGACGCGCTCGCCGAGTCCGGCGGGCACGCCTTCAAAGCCGGTGCGGGCGAAGACTTCCGCGCGGGCTTCGCTCGGCTGCTCGAACGGGCGCAGCAGGCCGGCGCCGTCCGGCGGGACATCGACGGGGACGACCTGCGCGCGCTCATCGTCGGCTGCCTCGCCGTCGAGCGGTACGCGCCGGGCAGCGCGCACCTCGTCCGCGTCGTCGTCGACGGGCTGCGGGCCTAGGGGCGGCCCGCCGGGGCGTCGTTCAGGTCACGCAGTTTCCGCAGCGGCGAGCACACCAGGATCGCCACCGCCGCGAGCACGCCGGCGGCCGCGATCCGCATCGTCGCCCGCGTGCCGAACGCGGTCGCGAGGGCGCCGCCCAGCAGGCTGCCCAGCGGGACCATCCCGAGGACCAGCGTGTGGGTGATCGAGTTGACCCGGCCCAGCAGCTCCGGCGGCGCGACCGCCTGCTGGAAGCTCATCCCGAACACGTTCAGCACGATGACGCCGTAGCTCGCGAAGAACCCGGCGGCGACGTAGCAGGTGAGTCCCCAGCCGGGCCCGGTGAGCGGGTAGAGCTGGTAGGCCAGGCCGAACAGCACCCCGGCACCCCAGAGGGCCCGCGCCTGGCCGATCCGCGCGCCGAGCCGCCGCGCGGTGAGCCCGGCGGTCAGCGCGCCGGTCAGCGACGCCGTGCCGAGCAGCCCGATCGCCCACGCGGAGAGCCCGACGTCGCGGGACAGGAAAACGATCACGATCGCGAGGTGCGCCGACTGGAAGAGGCTCGACACCGCGCCGTGCGCGCTGATCGCCAGCAGGACGCGGTTGCCGCGCACCACGCGCAGTCCTTCGCCGATCTCGCGCAGCAGCCGCCGCGGCCGAGGGGCCGGGCGCACGTCCGGCGTTTCGATGCGGCGCAACCACAGCGCCGACCACAGGTAGCTCACGGCGTCGGCGGCGAGCGCGGCCGCGGCGCCGAGCGCCTGGACGATCAGCCCGGCCAGGCCGGGGCCCGCGACCGCCGCCATCGACAGGTTCGTCTGGAGCCGCGCGTTCGCCTCCGGCAGCTGCTCGCGCGGCACCAGCCGGGGGACGTACGTCTGGTGCGCGATGTCGAAGAACACGCCGAGCAGCCCGGCCCCGAGGACCACGAGCAGCAGCTGGGGCAGGCCGAGCACGCCGAACAGGGCAGCGACCGGGATCGTCGCGATCAGCGCCGCGCGCCCCACGTCGGCGGCGATCAGCAGCGGTCGCTGGCGGATCCGGTCGCACCAGGCGCCGACCTGGAGGCCGAGCACCAGGTAGGGGAGCGTCTCCGCGGTGCGCAGCAGCGAGACCTCGAAGACCGACGCGCCGAGGGCGGAGACGGCCAGCAGCGGCACCGCCAGCACGTCGATCCGGCTGCCGAACTGGCTGGCGAGATCGGCGATCCACAGCCGTCGGAAGTCGCGGTTCCCCAGTGCCCCCACCATTCCAACCTGGCACATCCGGTAACACGAAGTAAGATCGACGCGAGTTAGTCCTCGTACCTGCGCTGCGCGTGGCGAGGGGGTGCCCGGATGAGTGGCCGACCTACCTGGAGCTCCGCCGCGGTCACCGGACTGGCGGGATTCGCCTCCGGACTGCTCGTCGCCGCGCTGCTCATCGCCGGACGCGCGACTCCCCGGCCGGTCGAAGTCACGACACCGCCGCCGACCAGCACCGTGCCCGCCGTGCCCGTCACGGTGACCGCGTCGGTGCCCCCGTCCATCGTCACCTCGGTCGACACACCGCCGCCGACGACCACGACGAGCCGCGTCGAGGTCACCGTGACTTCGACGCCGACCTCGGTCACGCCGAGCTCGACGTCGCCGGTGCTGCCGCTGACCAGCGGCCGGCGCGACTGACGGTGCAACCGACCGGCCGCCGATCCCGTCTGGCCGTCATGCGAAGGATTCCGTGGATCGCCGTGGTCCTGCTCGCCGCGGCCGGGTGCGGGGCGGATTCGGCGGTCCCCTGCACGATGATCGGCACCCCGGTCGGCATCGGCCTGTCGATCCCGCAGCCGGCGGGCATCACCCGCGCGACGCTCGACGCCTGCTGGGGCGGCCGGTGCGTCACGCGCCAGGTCGGCCTCTTCCCCGAGTCCGCGGCGGGGGCGACGACGTGCTCGGGCGGCGTGTGCGGCGCGTCGGCGGTCCCGACCGGCGGCCTCCGCGGCTTCGCCGACGTCCCGGGCCTGCCCGCCGGGCCGGTGCGGGTCACCGTCCGGTTCGACGACGGCAAGCCGCACGGCGTCGAGGTGACGCCGTCGTTCAGCGAGCCGAACGGCCCCGCCTGCGGGAAGGCGGGGCCGCAAGCCCAGCTCCTGGTGGGCGCGGGCGGCGAACTGCGGGCGCGTTAACCGACGTCCCGGCGCCGCCAGCCGACCAGGCCGGCGGCCAGCGCGACGGCCGCGACCACCAGCAGCCAGACGATCGGCGTCGCGGCGAACTCCTGGCCCGGGAGCTTCGGCGGGTGCTGGAACGGCGAGACGTCCAGCGCCGCCTGCGGCAGGTTCACCACCGGGCCGAACAGGCTGAGCAGCAACGCCAGCGCGCCCACCGCCCACGCCGCGGCCGAGTACGCCGGCAGCAGGCCGAAGATCGCCACCGCGACCGCGACCACCACCCAGGCCGCGGGCAGCTGGACGAGCATCCCGGCGAGGGTGTCGCCGATCGAGCCGCCGACGTCGCCGGTGCGCAAGCCGTTGGCCAGGCCCATGAAGAGGCCGCCGACCAGCAGCAGCGCCGCCGTGCCGAAGAAGGCGAACACCAGGTGGCCGCCCGCCCAGCGCAGCTTGCCGACGCTGGTGGCCAGCACCGGTTCGAGCCGGATCGCGGTCTCCTCGCCGCGCATCCGCAGCGCCGCCTGGACGCCGTAGAGCGACGCGACCATGGCGAACATCCCGGCCATCGCGGCGAGGAACGCCTGCGTCAGCGCGTGGCTGCCGCCGAGCCGCTCGAAGATCTGCTGCGCCTGCGGGCTCGACCCGACGAGGTCGCCGATGCCGCTGGCGATCGACCCGAAGACCGCGCCGACGACGGCCACCCCGATCAGCCAGCCGAGCAGCGGGCCGCGGTGCAGCCGCCAGGCGAGCGCGAGCGGCGAGCGCAGGCCCGCTGCAGCCCGCGCGGGACCGGGTCGCGGCGGCAGGATGCCGACGCCGACGTCACGGCGGGGGAGCAGCCAGTACCCGATCCCGCCGACGACGAGCGCGAAGGCCGCCGGCAGCAGGAGCACCCACCAGCGTTCGACGGCGAACGCCCGGACCTGCTGCACCCAGCCGATCGGCGACAGCCACGACAGCCAGCGGGCGTCCACAGTGGAGTCCCCGGCGCCGCGCAGCAGGAAGGCGGCGCCGACCACGGCGGTGCCGATCCCGTTGGCCGTGCGCGAGTACTCGGCGAGCTGGACGGCGACCGCGGCGACGGCCGTGAACCCCAGTCCCGCCAACGCTTCCGACGCGCCGAAGGCGACCGAGCCGGCCGCGGGCAGCCCGGCGCCGATCAGGCTGACCGCCTGGACCAGTCCGATCAGCACGCTCGCCCCGCCGGCCACCAGCAGCGCCGACGTCAGCGCCGCGTACCGGCCGACGACCGCGGACGCGAGCAGCTCCGCGCGCCCGGTGTCCTCCTCGGCGCGGGTGTGCCGGGTCACGGTGAAGACCGCCATCAGCCCGGTGAGCAGCGCCAGGAACCCGCACATGCGCCAGGCGATGAACCCGCCGGCCGTGGTCAGGTCGAACGGCGGCCCGTAGAGCAGCGCGTACGACGGGTTGGCGTTGGCGCCGGCCTGGAGGGCGAGCCGGTCGGCCACCGTCGGGTAGAACTGCGTGAACGTGTTGACCGTGCTGGCCGGGACAACGCTGAGCAGCACGATCCAGATCGGCAGGACCACGCGGTCGCGGCGCAGCGCGAGCCGGGTGAGGTGCCAGGTGCCGGCGAGCTCGTGGGCCGGGGCGACGCCGGCTTCGGCGCGCGAAAGGGTCGCGGTCATTTCGCGCTCGCTTCGGTGGTGTAGTGCCGAAGGAACAGCTCTTCGAGCGTCGGTGGCTGGCTGACCAGGCTGCGCACGCCGACCTCGGTGAGCCGGCGCAGGGCTTCGTCGAGCGAGCGCGTCTCGACGTCGAACCGGACGCGGTTGCCCTCGACCTTGAGGTCGTGGATGTTCGCCAGCTTCGTGAGCCCGTTCGGCGGGCCGGCCAGCTCGGCGGTGATCGACGTCCGGGTCAGGTGGCGCAGTTCGGCGAGCGTGCCGGACTCGACCGTCCGGCCGTTGCGGATGATGCTGACCTTGTCGCACAGCGCCTCGACCTCGGCGAGGATGTGGCTGGAGAGCAGCACGGTCCGGCCCTGCTCGCGCTCCTCCTGGATGGCGTACTGGAACGTCGCCTCCATCAGCGGATCGAGCCCGGACGTCGGTTCGTCGAGGATCAGCAGGTCGACCCGCGAGGCGAGGGCGGCGACGATGGCGACCTTCTGCCGGTTGCCCTTCGAGTACGTCCGCCCCTTCTTCTTCGGGTCGAGGTCGAACCGCTCGACGAGGTCGGCGCGCCGCTTCTCGTCGAGCCCGCCGCGCAGGCGGCCGAGCAGGTCGATCACCTCGCCGCCGGAGAGGTTGGGCCAGAGGTTGACGTCGCCGGGCACGTAGGCCAGGCGACGGTGCAGGCTCGCGGCGTCCTTCCACGGGTCGCCGCCGAGCAGCCGGACGTCCCCCGAGTCCGCGTGGAGCAGGCCGAGCAGCACCCGGACGGTGGTCGACTTCCCGGCGCCGTTCGGGCCGAGGAAACCGTGTACTTCCCCAGTAGGTACCTGCAGATCGAGGCCGTCGAGGGCCTTCGTCCGGCCGAACGACTTGTGGAGGCCGGAGATCGCGATGGCGTTTTCCATGCTTCGGAAGCTACACTGGTTTCACAAAGTTGTGAAGTTAAGAAAATGTCTAGATGGAGTGATCTTGCTGGGGCTGTACGGGAGGATGGGCCGATGACGACGCCTGACACCAAGCGAGATGAGGACGCCGTCCGCCGGTACGTCGAGAGCCTCGGGCTGGTGCTTTCGCAGATCGGCATGCAACGCATGCCCGCCCGGGTGTTCGCCGCACTGATGACCACCGACGACGCCCGCCTGACCGCCGCCGACCTGGCGTCGCAGCTCTCGGTCAGCCCGGCCGCGGTCTCGGGCGCGGTCCGCTACCTCGAGCAGATCGGCCTGGTCGCCAAAGAACGCGAGCCCGGCGAGCGCCGCGACCACTACCGCCTCTACGACGACCTCTGGTACGCCACCTTCCTCAAGCGCGACCGCATGATCATCATGTGGCGCGACGCGGCCGAGAACGGCATCGGCGCCCTCGGCGAGGACTCCCCGGCGGGGAAGCGGCTCGCGGAGATGCGGGACTTCCTGTCCTTCATGCTGGTCGAGCTCAACGCCATGTACGAGCGCTGGCACAAGCTGCGCGAGGAGAAGAACGCCTAGGGTTTCGGCCTTCCTCGAGACCGCGCGACCCTCGGGCGCATGCGGGTGCCCGGCCCGGCTCCTAAAGCGCGGCGAGCAGTGTGTCCGCGAGCCGCCCGGCGAGGTCGGCCGGCTCGCGCTCCTCGAACGTCGCCAGGAACGCCTGCTGGAAACACGCGCCGAGCAGCAGGGACGCGGCTGCCTCGACGTCGGTGCCCTCCTGGACCCGGCCCAGCGCCACCTCGGCCCGCAGGTAGTCCGCCACGCCGCGGAGCAGCACGTGCGGGCCGTGCGCGCCCAGGCGTTCGCGGTGTGACCGCAGCAGCTCGCGCGAGGAAAACACCGACACCGCGATCGGGAAGCCCTCGACGTAGAACGCCAGCCCGAGCCGGGCGATCCGGGTCAGGTTGTCCCGCAGCGGTGCCCGTCCCGGGTTCGCGGTCAGCTCGCCCAGCGTCGCGCCCAGTGCCGGCAGCTGCTCGCCCAGCACGCTGAGGAAGAGGTCGGTCTTGTCGCGGAAGTGCTTGTAGAGCATCGCCTCCGAGTAGCCCGCGGTCTGCGCGATGACCTTGGTCGTCGCACGGGCGTAGCCCTGCTCGCGCATCACCTTCGCGGCCGCGGCGACGATCTCTTCGCGGCTTCCCATGGCGGCTCCTGAGTGCGTTCTCAGCGGGGTTAGTGAACACTCACCCTACCTGGTGAGTGTTCACTAACCGAGGAGGAGACACCATGCGGATCACCGTTCTGGGCGCGACCGGCGGCGTCGGCGGCGAGGTCGTCAAGCAGGCGCTGGAACGCGGCTGGCACGTCACGGCCGTCGTGCGCGACGCCGCCAAGCTGACGCTGCCGGCCGAGGTCGTCGTCGCCGGGCTGCACGAGCACGAGAAGCTGGCGGCCGCCGTCGAAGGCCGTGACGCGGTGCTCTCCGCGGTGGGTTCGCGTGACCGCGGGCCGACGACGGTCTGCGTGGACGGGGCTCGCGCGGAGCTCGCGGCCGGGGCGAAGCGGCTGCTGGTGGTCAGCGCCAGCGGCATGCACACCGAGGGGGACGGCTTCTTCACCCGCACGCTCGTGAAGCCGCTGCTGAACACCTTCCTCAAGCACGGCTGGGCGGACATGCTCGCGATGGAGGCCGTGGTCACGGCGTCCGACGTGGACTGGACCGTGGTCCGCCCGCCGATGCTGCTGAACGGCCCGCGCACGGGGAAGGTCGCGAGCAGGCTCGACGGGAACGTCCGCACCTTCACCATCCGGCGCGCCGACGTCGCCGCGTACCTGCTCGACGCCGTGGCGGACCCCACGCTGATCAGGGCGAAGGTTTCCATCGCCCACGGCTAGCCTCCGCTTTCCTCCCCGCCGCCGCCCTCAACGGAGGCGCTTCGCGCCGCTGGTCTAATTCGGCCATGGTGATCCTCGCTCAAGCCGTCTACGTCAAGCGGACTACGCCGCGGCTCCCCGGCGCCGCGGGCCCCACCGAAGGGCTCGTCCCCGGCGACGGCGAGCCGTTCCGCCTGGCCGTCCTGGGCGAGTCCACAGTGGACGGCGTCGGCGCGGCGCACCACGGGGAAGCGCTCACCGGCTGCCTCGCCCGCGAGCTCGCCCGCGACGGCCGGGCCGTGCGCTGGCAGGCGGTCGGCCGGACCGGCGCCAACGCCCGGACCGTCCGCGCCGAGCTGGTCCCGCTCGTGGCCCCGGCCGACCTGGTCGTGGTCGCCCTCGGCGTCAACGACACCATCGAGCTCCGGTCCGCCCCGGCCTACCGGCGCGACCTCCTGGCCCTCGTCGTCGAGCTCCGGCGGCGGCTCGGCCCGGTCGAAGTCGTCCTGGCCGGGGTGCCGCCGATGGCCCGCTTCCCGGCGCTGCCGCGGCCCCTGCGTGACGTCCTCTCGGCGCGGTCGACGGCGCTCGACGCCGCCGCGGCGGCCCTCGCCCGCGTCCCCGGCGTCACCCACCTCCCGATGGACCCCGCGCTGCTCGACCCCGCGGCCTTCGCCTCGGACCGCTTCCACCCCGGGCCGGCGGGCTACGCGCGGTGGGCGCAAACGCTTGCCGCGCACATTCGGTGAGCGCCTGACGGCATTCCGTCGATCTTCAAAAAACTTCGCCGGTTCGTGTATCTGGCCCTCCCGCCACTGCGTCCTGTGGAGCAGCCGAGGACGAAGAACGCGACAGGGGGTGTCGAGTTCGACGGAAACGCGGTGGCCGGGAGCCGAGGGGGCTGCCGGACACCGTCGGCCGGGTGCCCTTCGGGGGAGGGGACACCTGGCGGGACCCGTTGGGGAGCGGGTCCCAGAGGGAGGGGAGCACCGGCCGGTGCGGGCGCATCCGCGCCGGCCGGTGCCTCCCGCAGCGACCATTGACCGCCAGCGCACGAAGTAAGTGACTTGATGTATCCGAGATCCACCTGCACGCTCCTTCCCCCCGAAGAACCCGCGATACTGCCAAAGCCGACTCGAAGACTCTTCCGAAGAGGGGCAGATACCGTGACCGACGTGCAAACCACAGAGGTGGACCCGCCTTGGGAGGGCCTCACCGGCGCCGAGCTGCACGCTGCGTGCATGCAGGCCGCCCGTGACGGTGACCGCCGGGCGATGGACCGCCTCGTCGCCGAGCTCACCCCGCTCGTGTGGCACGTCGCCCGCGCCAACGGCCTCGACCGCTCGGTCGCCGAAGACGTCGTCCAGACCGTGTGGCTCGCCCTCTTCAGCCAGCTCGGCAAGCTCCGTGATCCCAAGGCCCTCGCCGCCTGGTTGATCACCACCACCCGCCGCGAGGCCACCCACCCGTTCGGCCGCCGCATCCAGCCCGTGCCGTTGAGCGACGAAGTCGCCGACGCGATGCCGAGCACCCAACCGGCCCCCGAAGACGAAGCCGTCCGCGCCGACCGCGACCGCCGGGTCTGGCGCGCCTTCGTCCGGCTGCCCCAACGCTGTCAGGAACTGCTCCGGCTGACCGTGCTCGCGGGTCGGGCGGAGTACCAGCTCGTCGCCGAGGCGCTGCGCATGCCACGCGGCAGTGTCGGACCGACCAGGGGGCGCTGCCTCGACCAGATGCGCGATCTCCTCGCCAGTGAAGGGGGAAGCCGATGAATGACCTCGGGGCGCCGGGTGAGGCCTTTTCCGATGAGCTGATCCTGGCCGGGATCAGCAGCTTCCTCGACGAGTTCGACCCGCCACCGGGTGATCTGGTGCAGCGGGTCCAGTTCGCGCTCGCACTCGGCGACCTCGACGTCGAGGTCGCCCGCTGGGAGCGGCTCGACGACCTCGCCGGTGTGCGCGGCGGTGGCACGGGCACGATCACGTTCACCGTCAGCGACCTGACGGTGATGATCAACCTGACGAAGATGGGCAAGCTGCACCGGATCGACGGGTGGCTGGTGCCGGCCGGGCAGTACGGGGTCGAGGTGCGCGTCGCCGAGCACGGCACGTCGTCGACGACCGCCGACGAAGGCGGCCGGTTCGTGCTCGACAACGTGCCGCGCGGGACGACGCAGATCCTCGTGCACCTCGGGGACGTCACGTGCCGCCGGACGGTCGTGACGCCGACCGTGGTGCTCTAACCGAGGAAGTCGGCCAAGGGGACGGGGGTGAGCCCGTCCTTCTTCGCCTGCTCGACGAACGCCGTGTAGTCCTCTTTGAACGTCTTGCGGAAGTGCATCAGCACGACGTCACCGGGCTTGAGCTTGTCGCCGGCCTGGAACTGGACGTGCCCGTCGTTGACCGCGGCCGTCCACAGCACCGCGGCGCGCATCCCGCACGCGGCCGCCGCGCGCAGCGTGTTCTGGTCGTAGTTGCCGAACGGCGGCCGGAACAGCGACGGCCGGACGCCGAGCGACGCCTGGAAGTCGTCGGCGTCGTCGCAGATCTCCTTGCGCTGGAACTCGTACGGCTTGCCCTTGAGGTTCGGGTGGTCGACCGTGTGGTCGCCGAGCGTCGCGCCGGTGGCGTCGAGGATCTGCTTGAAGTAGGCCTCGTGGCCCTTCACGTACTTCTGGTTCAGGAACAGCACCGGGTGGGTACCGTTCTGCTGCATCAGCTTGACCGCGTCCGGGTCCTTCACCGCGCCGTCGTCCATGGTGAGGAAGACGTACGGCTTGTCGGTGGTGATCCGCCGGACGACCGGGACCTGGCCGTTCTCGACCGCGGGTGCCTTCTGCTGGACCGTGCCGAACGGGTACGGACCCGGTGTCGTCGCGCCCGGGCCCCCGCCCGGTGCCGGGTTGGGCTGGCTGGTGCCGAACTCCCGCCGGTCCGGCTCCGCCGCCGAGCAGGCCGTCAGCGCCAGTGCCGCCACGACGACGATCGCCGTCAGTCGTTTCATCTCGCGTCCCCCTTCCGAGGTGGCCATAAAAGACCACCCGAAAGAGTGACGTGGGACGGAGCGGAAAAGTTGCGCCGGGCGATCTTGGTGTGGCCCGGCGCACCCAGGTCAGCGCCCGGTTTCGGCCGCCTTGACGAGCTTGCCCGAGAACAGCCGGATCACCGCGCGCAGTCCGGCGGCCAGCGCCGGGCCGCTGCCCTTGACCGGCTCGGTGAACGACCCCGTCCACCGCAGGTGCGTGCCACCGTCGGCGGTGGGGGTGAGGAGCACCTCGGCCCGGTAGTCCTTGATCGGGTTGGCGCCGAAGAACGTGTAGACGTGCTTGCGGCCGGGCTCGTATTCGACGGTCTCTTCGCGGATCAGCACCGGCCACAGCCCGACCTCGCGGACGGCGCCGACGCCGGGGCCGGGCCGCTTCCAGCGGGCCTGCACGATGAGTGGCTTCCCCCACTCCGCCCAGCGCGGGCCCTCGGCTTCACGCGCGAACAGCGCCTCCGGCGGCGCGCTGCTCGTGCGGTTGACCTCGAAGGAGTACTTGCGGCCCACCGGAACCTCCCACGTTGTTGACAGGTTGATAATTAATCGTCTCGGGCAGCGTAGGTCAAGATGGGGGCGTGAGCACGCCGCGTCCCGACCTCGCCGCGCCGCACTGGCTGACCCAGCTCCTGCGCAGCAAGCCGGTCCCGGTGCCGTGGAACATGGTGGCCCGGGCGGTCATCGCGCTGGCCGTCCCGCTCGCGGTGGGGTACGCGGCGGGCGACATCGCCGTCGGCGCGCTGATCTCGACCGGCGCGCTGCCCGCCGTGCTGTCCGAGTCGGCCGGGCCCTACCGCTACCGGGCTCGACGTCTGGGCGGGGCGACGCTCGCGGCGACCGCCGGCTACCTCGTCGGGCTGCTCACCGGCGGTGTCCCGGCGCTGTCCGTGCCCGCGGTGATCCTGGTCGCCGCGGTGTCCGCGCTGATCAGCGCGGCCGGCAGCAACGCCTCCGTCGCCGGGCTGCAGCTGTTCGTGTTCTGCGTGCTCGGCACCGGCCAGCACGCGACCGGCGTGCGCGTCGAAGTCCTCTTCGGCTTCTTCTGCATCGGCGCCGCCTGGAGCTTCCTGGTCGCGCTGGTCAGCTGGACCTTCCGGGCGACCAGCCCGGAACGCACCGCCGTCGCGCACGTCTACGTCGAGCTGGCCGCGATGCTCTCCGCGACCGACGAAGCCGTCTCGCGCGTGGCCCGGCACCGGCTGACCACGGCCATGAACACCGCCTACGACCAGCTGCTCACCGCGCGCTCGTGGCTGTCGGGCCGCGACGCCGCCTACCGCCAGCTGCTCAACCTGCTCTCGGCCACGACCCCCGCGGTCGAGGCGTCGGTGGCGCTGGTCCACGCCGGCCGCCGCCCGCCGAAGGACGTCGTCGACCACTTCGTCGCGCTCTCGGCGTCGGTGCTGGCCAGCCAGCCGCTGCCGGAACCGCCGCCGGTGCCCGTGGACGAAAGCGATCCGCGGCTCGCCGCGCTGTACGCGGGCCTGGTCCGGATCGGCAAGGGCGACGACCGCAAGCGCCGCGAGCCGACGCCCTGGTACCGGCGCTTGCGGACGTGGGCGGGCTCGCTCGCCTCCGGCCCGCTGACCTGGATCGCCGCGCTGCGGCTGACCCTCTGCGTCGCGATCGCCGAGGTCGTCGGCCTGCTGGTGCCGTTCGAGCGGTCCTACTGGATCACGCTGACCGTCGGGATCGTGCTCAAGCCGGACTTCGGCTCGGTGTTCGGCCGCGCGGTGCTGCGCGGGATCGGCACGCTCGCGGGCGTCGGGATCGGGGCGCTGGTGCTCGCCGCCGGCGGCCGCGGCTGGGTGCTCGTCGCGCTGATCGCGATCTTCGCCGGCGGCGTCGCGGTCGGGAAGGTGCGCAACTACGGCATCCTCAGCGCGTTCGTGACGCCGTTGATCATCCTGCAGATGGACCTGGCCAACACCGGCAGCTGGAACGTCGTCGTGGCGCGGCTGATCGACACCGCGCTCGGCTGCGTGATCGTGCTGGTCTTCGGCTACCTGCTGTGGCCGGGCAGCCGCCGTCCCCAGGTCGGCGGCCGGCTGGCCGACGGGCTGGACGCGGTCGCGAAGTACGTCTCGTGCGCGCTGGTCGAGGCGTCTTCGGGGGAGGCGCGGCTGGCGCGGTCGCGGGCCCGGCGGGGTGCCTACCGGGCGCTGGCGGACCTGCGGACGGCGTTCCAGCAGGTCGTCGTCGAGCCGTCGGCGAACGGCCGCCAGGCGGTGGCGTGGTGGCCGGTGATCGCGGCGCAGGAACGCGTCGCGGACGCGGTCACCGAGGTCGGCGTGACGATCGGGCGCGGGGTCGCGCCGCCGGACGCGGCCGACGTCGAGCTGCTCACGGCCGCGCTGGACGAGCTGGCGTCCTCGATCCGCGAGCAGCGCGAGCCGCGGTCGGTGCCGCTGCCGGACCGCGAGCAGCTCTCCGGCGTGGTCGACCAGCTCGAGTCGGCGTTCGACGCCGTCCGCGGTCCCGACCTGGTGGAACGCACCCCGCCGCGGCTCGTCCGGCGGTTCCTGCCCTACCACCGGCGCACGTGAGGTCCGTGCTGTTCAATTGCCCCATGGGAATCGACTTCGACGCGTTGAAGGGCAAGGCCGAAGAGGCCCTGCGCGAGCACAACGACAAGATCGAGGAGGGCCTGGACAAGGCGGCGGACTTCGCGAAGTCCAAGTTCTCCGGCCACGACTCGCAGATCGACGGCGGCGTCGAGAAGGCCAAGGACTTCCTCAACAAGTTCGACGACACGCCGGACACCCCGCCCGCGCGGTAGCGGCCGGCTACTGCACCTCGCCGGTGGCGATGCCGTCGGACAGCCCGGTGATCCGGCCGCCGCGCTCGCCGAGTGCGATCAGGCCCTGCCGGGCGTCCGGCGCCGCCAGGCTGATCCGGACGCCCGCGCGTTCGGCGTCCAGGTTGGCGGCCAGTGCCTGCGCGCCTTCGTAACCCGCGTTGATCGTCGCCGCCAGGCCGCCGGTCGACGCCAGAGAGCCGCGCGCGGCGCCGAGCCGGCCGAGGGCTTCGTCGACGATCGGCAGCAGCGCGTCCCGGTTGCCTTCGGTCATCGCGCGCACGAGGTGCGGGTTCGAGCCCGCGACCCGCGTCCCGTCCCGGTAGGACCCGGCGGCCAGCGACATCGCGAGCGGGCCGCCCTCGCCGCCGATCGTGGCGAGGATGGCCGCGAACAGGTGCGGCAGGTGCGAAATCCGGGCGACGGCCTCGTCGTGCGACTCCGCCGGCAGCGGGACGACGTGCGCGCCGATGTCGAGCACGAGCGCCGTCACTTCGGCCCAGGCGTCGAGGTCGGTGTCCTCTTCGACGGCGACGACCCAGGCCGCGCCCTGGAACAGCGTCGCGTCCCCGGCCAGCCAGCCCGAGTTCGACGTCCCCGCCATCGGGTGCCCGCCGACGTACCGCGTGTAGGGCACCCGGCGGCGGACCGCGTCCAGGACCGGCGCTTTCACGCTGGTCACGTCGGTGAGCAGGCAGTGCGACGCGTGCTGGTTGACCAGCCGCAGCAGGTCTTCGACGGCCGGGAGCGGCACCGCGAGCACGACCAGCGCGTCGTCGGCGGCGGCCCGGTGCAGCGCGGCTTCGACGTCGGTCGTGACGTCGTAACCCGCTCTGCTG
The DNA here is from genome assembly GCF_046548815.1 of Amycolatopsis sp. cmx-4-83. NCBI lineage: Bacteria > Bacillati > Actinomycetota > Actinomycetes > Pseudonocardiales > Pseudonocardiaceae > Amycolatopsis > Amycolatopsis sp. cmx-4-83. Next base: position 168,349 of record NZ_JAEBEF010000001.1, read on the forward strand.
GCCGCGTCGGCGTCCCCTTCGGAAACCGCGGCGCCGAACGCCGTGCGGCCGCTGGCGGCGGCCGCGCGCAGCAGCGAACCGCCGATCAGCCCGAGCCCGATCACGCATACGTCTCGCACGGGGCCCATCCTGCCAGTGCCGGACGCATTCAGGGCTACAGCGCGGCGGCGAGCCTCGTTCCCTGGTCGATCGCGCGTTTCGCGTCGAGTTCCGCGGCGACGTCGGCCCCACCGATCAGGTGCACCGGGAGCCCGGCCGCGCGCAGCTCGTCCGCGAGGTCCCGCACGGGCTCCTGACCGGCGCAGACGACGACCGTGTCGACCTCCAGGAGCCGCGGGGTGCCGTCGACGGTGATGTGCAGGCCCTCGTCGTCGACCCGGTCGTAGCTGACGCCGGGGAGCTGTTCGACCTTCTTCGCCTTGAGCGCGGCCCGGTGCACCCAGCCCGAGGTCTTGCCGAGCCCGGAACCGATCCCGGACTTCTTGCGCTGCAGCAGGTAAACCTGCCGCGGCGACGGCTCGGGCTTCCGTTCGGTGAGCCCGCCCGGCGCGGTCTCCGGATCTGTTACACCCCACTCGGCCATCCACGCGTCGAGGTCGAGCGCGGGCGAGTCCGTGTGCGTGAGGAATTCGCTGACGTCGACGCCGATGCCGCCGGCCCCGATCACCGCGACCCGCGCGCCGACCGGCTTGCCGTGCTTCACGACGTCGACGTAGGACAGCACCTTCGGGTGGTCGATCCCGGGCAGCGACGGCACACGCGGGGCGACGCCGGTGGCCAGCACGACCTCGTCGAAGCCGGCGAGGTCGGCGGCTTTCGCGCGCGTTCCGAGGTGCAGCTTCACGCCGGTGACTTCGAGGCGCCGCTGGTAGTAGCGGATGGTCTCGGCGAACTCCTCCTTGCCGGGGATCTTCCGCGCGATGCCGAACTGGCCGCCGATCTCGTCGTCGGCTTCGAACAGCTCGACGCGGTGCCCGCGGTCGGCCAGCGCGGTCGCGGCCGAGAGCCCGGCGGGCCCGGCGCCGACGACGGCGACGTGCTTCTGCCGCCGCGTCGGCGACAAGGTCAGCGTGGTTTCGTGGCCGGCCCGCGGGTTGACCATGCAGGACACGAGCTTGCGCTTGAAGGCGTGGTCGAGGCAGGCCTGGTTGCAGGCGATGCAGGTGTTGATCTCGTCCTCGCGGCCGGTCTCGGCCTTCCGGATCCACTCCGGGTCGGCGAGGAACGGCCGCGCCATCGACACGAGATCGGCGTCGCCGCTGCTCAGCGCCTCCTCGGCGACCTGCGGCATGTTGATCCGGTTCGACGTCACGACCGGGATGCCCACGTGCGGCTTGAGCTTCCCGGTCACCCAGGTGAACGCGGCGCGCGGCACCGACGTGACGATCGTCGGCACCCGGGCCTCGTGCCAGCCGATGCCGGTGTTGATGATCGTCGCCCCGGCGGCTTCGACCTCCTTCGCGAGCGCGACGACGTCTTCCCAGCGCTGGCCGCCCGCGACGAGGTCGAGCATCGACAGCCGGTAGACGATGATGAAGTCGGCGCCGGCCTTTTCCCTGGTGCGCTTGACGATCTCGACGGCGAACCGGCGGCGCTTCTCCGGCGTGCCGCCCCAGGCGTCGGCGCGCTTGTTGGTGCGCTCGGCCAGGAACTGGTTGATCAGGTAGCCCTCGGAGCCCATGATCTCGACGCCGTCGTAACCCGCTTCGCGGGCGAGAGCGGCGCATTCGGCGAAGGCGTCGATCTGCTTGCGGACGCCGTGGCCGGTCAGCGCGCGCGGCCGGAACGGGTTGATCGGCGCCTTGATGCTCGACGCGGACACGCTCAGCGGGTGGTAGGCGTACCGGCCCGCGTGCAGGACCTGCAGCGCGATCTTGCCGCCGGCTTCGTGCACGGGAGCCGTGAGCTGCCGGTGCTGCTTCGCTTCGGCGGACGTCGTCAGCTTGGACGCGAGCGGCAGCAGCCAGCCGGTCCTGTTCGGCGCGAACCCGCCGGTGACGATCAGCCCGACGCCGCCGCGGGCGCGTTCGGCGTAGTACTCGGCCAGCTCGGGGAAGTGCGCGGCCTTGTCCTCGAGACCGGTGTGCATCGACCCCATCAGGACGCGGTTGCGCAGCGTCGTGAAGCCGAGGTCGAGCGGCGACAGCAAGTTCGGGTACGGGGTCATCAGGCGTCCTTGGGGTGGTGGAGGGCGGCGAGGACTTCGTCGAACCACTCGACCTGGCCCTCTTCGACGCGGATGCCGCCGCGCAGGACCAGGTACTGGTGCAGGTGCTGGCCCTGGAGGCCCGCGGGCGAGGGGAAGTCGCGCTTTTCGATCTGGCGGTAGACGTCGAGGCGTTCGGCGTGGGCCGACCGGTGCCGGACGATCTCTTCGGCGACCTTCGCCGGATCGCCGAAGGTGGCGCCGCGGATCTTCACGGCGAGTTCCACGGGCCCGGCCGTCGGGTCGGGCTCGGCCAGCCAGCGGACGAGTTCGGCGCGCCCGCCGTCGCCGACCGTGTAGACCTTCTTGTCCGGCCGCCCCGACTGCGCGACGACGTCGACGGCCACCCAGCCGGCCTCTTCCATCCGCTTCAGCACGCGGTAGATCTGCTGGTGGGTGGCGCTCCAGAAGAGCCCGATCGACTTCTCGAAGCGGCGCGTGAGCTCGTAGCCCGAGCCGGCGCGCTCGGACAGCGAGACGAGGATCGCGTGCTCCAGTGCCATGGCCCGAGGGTCCTATGCAACGAGTTGCAGTGCAACGAGGCGCGCATCACTTCACCCCCCTGGGTGGGATAAATCGGGTCGACTCTCCGCGCGAAACGACCAGGATGGGAGGAGTGCACCCGGTACTCGAACTGATCTCCGAACGGCTGGCGACGGGCAGCGTCCCGGGCGCACGCACCGACGGCAGGCGCCTCGCGCTCGCCGTCGAAGGCGGCAGCAGCCGCGGGACGTACTCCAGCGGCATGGCTCTGGCGCTCGACGAACTCGGCGCCGTCCCGGTGTTCGACGCCGTCTACGGCTCGTCGGCCGGCGCGCTGAACGGCGCCTGGCTGCTCAGCGGCTGCTCGTCGACGGGCGTGCGGACCTGGTGGAACCCGGTCGTCATGCGCCGGATCATCAACCCGCTGCACACCCTGCGCGGCCGCGCGGTGATCGACCTCGAATACCTCGTCCACCAGGTCTATTCGGTGCTGGAGCCGATGGACTTCCCGGCGATCCTGGCCAACCCGGTGACGTTCCACCCGCTCGCCACCGACGCCGACACGGGGGAGTCGACCGACCTGCACCCCTTCCTCGACGACGTCGACGCGATCAAGGTCTCGCTCGCGGCGTCGTCCTGCATGCCGGTGCTGGCCGGGCCGCCGATCCCGATGGCCGGCCGCCGGTTCGTCGACGCGGGTGTCGCCGAACCGATCCCGTACCGGACGGCGCTGGCCCAGGACGCGACCGACGTCCTCGTGCTGCGCACCCGCCGTGCCGACGAACTGCCGCTGCCGCCGCCCCGCGCGTACGACGTCGTGGTGCCGCGGTTCCTGCGCCGCCAGGCGCCGGGCGCGATCCCGGCGTGGCGCGACACCTACCGCCGGGACGTCGAGGACGAAGAAGTCCTGGCGTCCGATCCGCGCATCCTGAGCATCCGGCCGCCGGTGGGGGCCCCGGACGTGGCCACGCTGGAGCGGGACCCCGCGGTGCTGCGCAAGGCCGTCGAGCTGGGCAAGAGCGCGGTCCTCGAAGTGCTGGAAAGCCTGCGCGAAGCTTCTTAAGGCTTGCGGGCGACGCCACCGATCACGCGGGATTCCGACGGCGAGGCGGCGAACACGGTCCGCTCGTCGGGGTGCCACGCCGGCGCGTAGACGAGCCCCGGTTCGAGCATCGGCCAGCCGCCGAAGAAGCGTTCGAACTCGGCCATCGGCCGCAGGAAACCGGGGTTCGTCGTGGTCTCGTAGTACTCGAGCAGGTCGATCAGCGCCTGCCGCTCGTCGTCGTTGACCGGGTTCTCGTTGGTCATCTGCGACAGCACCAGCAGCGAACCGGACGGCAGCCGGTCGCGGTAGAAGTCCAGCAGGTAGTCCGGGTTCTGCTCGTCCTTGACGAAGTGCATGACGGCGTTGATCACCAGCGCCATCGGCTCCCGCACGTCGATGACGTCGGACGCGGTCACGCGGTCCCAGAGGTCTTCCGGCTGCAGGAAGTCCGCGGCGATGGCGTGGTGGCGCTCGGGGTCGGCGGTGTCGGCGAGCAGCAGCGTCGAGTGCGCGAGCGCGATCGGCTCGTTGTCGATGTAGAGCACGCGCGTGTCGAGTTCTTCGCGCTCATCGTCGGCGACCTCGTGGACGTTGCCCGCGGTCGGCAGGCCGGAGCCGATGTCGACGAACTGCCGGATGCCCTCGTGGACGCACTGGCGGACCGCGCGGCCGAGGAACTGCCGGCTCGTCAGGCAGTAGTCGCCCATGAGCGGCAGCCGGGCGCGGACCTTCTCGGCGAAGTCGCGGTCGATCGCGTAGTGCGTGTCGCCGCCGATGAAGTAGTCGTAGATCCGGGCCGCCGAGGGGCGGTCCAGGCTGCTTTCGACGGCCTTCAGCGCGTCATCGTGGTTGATCATGCCGGTGCCCGAGCCTCCCGATAGGCGTTCACCGACTCTGTCAGGCGGTCGAGCTCGGCGCGCAGCCGGGCCACCCCGGCGTCGTCCAGGCTCATCGCCGTGCCGATCACGTCGGGGATGCCCTGCGCCTTCTCGCGCAGCGCCTTCCCGGTTTCGCTCAGGCTGACGCGGACCGACCGCTCGTCGTCGGCCTGCCGGTTCCGGCTCACCAGCCCCGCGGTCTGCAGCCGCTTGAGCAGCGGCGAGAGCGTGCCCGAGTCGAGGTTCAGCTCGGCGCCGAGTTCCTTCACCAGGCGGTGGTCGGTCTCCCAGAGCGCCAGCATGACCAGGTACTGGGGGTAGGTCAGGTCGAGGTCGTCCAGGACGACCCGGTACAGCGACGTCACCGCGCGCGACGCCGAGTACAGCCCGAAGCAGAGCTGGTCGTCCAGCCGCAGCGATGCCATGGCGTCCTCCTCTCTCGTAACTCTCCATGCTCCCCGAGATCGAACTGCGCGGCAACTTAAGTGCCCTGCATCTCATTGGACGTCATTAAGTTGTGCGCAACTCAGTTGAGAGCTACCTTGATGGCATCAGCTTGCTTCACCCCGAGGAGGACGACATGACCGCCAACCCGCACAACCTGGCGCTCGAACCGGCCGCGCAGGCGTTCGCCGAGGCCACCGACCAGCCGCCGTACCTGTTCCAGCTGCCGCCGGTGGAGGGACGCAAGGCCGTCGACGGCGTCCAGGACGGCGACGTCGCCATGGCCCCCGCGTCGATCGAGGACGTCCGGGTGCCCGGTGGACCGACCGGCGAGGTCGAGACCCGGATCGTCCGCCCCGAGGGCGTCGAGGGCCCGCTGCCGGTGATCGTCTACATCCACGGCGCCGGCTGGGTGTTCGGCGACTTCCACACCCACGAGCGCCTGGTGCGCGAGCTCGCGGCCGGCGTCGGTGCCGCCGTCGTCTTCCCCGAGTACGACCGCTCGCCGGAGGCGCGCTACCCGGTCGCCATCGAGCAGAGCTACGCCGTGGCGAAGTGGGTCGCCGAGCACGGTGCTTCGCAGGGTCTGGACACCTCGCGCATCGCGATCGCGGGCGACTCCGTCGGCGGCAACATGACGGCGGCGCTGACGATCCTGGCCAAGCAGCGCGGCGACGTGACCTTCAAGCAGCAGGTGCTCTTCTACCCGGTCACCGACGCGAACTTCGACACCGGGTCGTACCTGGAGTTCGCCGAGGGCTACTTCCTCGGCCGTGAAGGCATGAAGTGGTTCTGGGACCAGTACACGACCGACCCCGCCCAGCGCGCGGAGATCACCGCGTCCCCGCTGCGCGCGTCGCTCGACGAGCTCGCCGGCCTGCCCCCGGCCCTCGTGATCACCGGCGAGGCCGACGTCCTGCGCGACGAAGGCGAGGCGTACGCGGCGAAGCTGCGTCAGGCGGGCGTGCCCGTCACGGCCGTCCGGTACCAGGGGATCATCCACGACTTCGTGATGGTCAACGCGCTGCGTGAGACCCACGCCGCCGAGGCGGCGATCACCCAGGCCATCACCGTCCTGACCCGGGCTTTGGGGAAATAACTGAGAAAACGCTGAGTTCGGCGTGCGTTGCGGCCCTGTGACAGAAGCCACAGGGCCGCAACTTGTCCGGGGGCTGAAACGTGATATATACGCGAGTCCCGGGGGGGTTCCGGGTGCGCGTTCACTGCCCGCCCCGGAAGGACCGACCCATGAGCTTCAGCAGCATCCGGCTGGATTCGCCGGTCAACATGATCGTGGTGGTCGTGCTGACGCTGCTCGCGATCATCGCGGTCCCGTGGTTCTGGGACCGCTGGAAGCGCAAGCGCCTTTGGCGCAGCGCCACGATCCTGCTCGCCGTCGTCCTGCTGGTGGTGACCACCGGCATGGCGGGCAACATGATCGGCGGCTTCTTCCCGACGGTCGGCTCCCTGATCGGCACCGGCGTGTACTCGGGCCAGGGCACCGACGCCGAGGCGGCGCAGAACGGCGAGGACCTCGAGAAGCTGCGCGACACGGGGGTGGCGCACGCGCGCGAGGGCAAGGGCACGGTCGTCCACATGAAGGTGACCGGCCGCCGCACCAAGTTGACCCGCGACGTCACCGTGTACCTGCCCCCGCAGTACTTCGACGCGGCGTACAAGGAACTCCGCTTCCCGGCGATCGAGTGGATCCCGAACTACCCGTCCGGTCCCGAGGTCTTCGCCGTCTACGGCATGCCCCAGCAACTCGACGCGGCGATCGCGCGCAAGGCCCTGCCGCCGACCGTGGTGATCGTCCCCGACCCGACGGGCGTCCCGAAGGTCGGCCACGACACCGAATGCGTCGACGAGGTCAACGGAACGGCCAACGACACGTACCTGACGGCCGACCTGCGCGACTGGGCCCTGCAGAAGCTGGGCGTCTCCCCGAACCGCCAGGGCTGGACGATCGCGGGCTGGTCGTCGGGCGGCTACTGCGCGATGAACCTGGTGACCCGCCACCCGCAGTGGTACGGCCAGGCGGTCAGCGTCAGCGGCTACGACAAGGCCCAGATCGACGCCGAGACCGAAGACCTGTTCCACGGCCGCCAGGACATCAACGACGCCAACAACGTCCGGGTCAACGTCCGCCTCCACCCGTCGCCGGTCCAGATCCTGGCGATCTCGGGTGAGAAGGAGAGCTACGAGAGCTACGCGATCGACCAGATCCGCGCCGCGGCCCGGCCGCCGCTGCAGTTCACGTCGTGGCGCATCCCGGACGCGGGCCACAACATGAACACCTTCAAGTCCCAGATCCCGGACGTCCTGGCCTGGATCGGTGCCCACACGACGAGTCCGGCCCCGGCCGGCCGCGTGGCGGACACGACGGGGGGAGTCCTCCCGTGGCCGCTGCCGAAGTCCGGCGCGCACGGGGCGCTGGCGGACACCGACCAGTAGGCCTCAGCCGAGCAGCGCGGAGACGATCGCCGTCACCCGCTTCGACCCGGTCGCGTAGTCGACCGAAGCAGGGTGCTCGCTCAGCACCACCACGATGTACCGGTCCCCGTCGCCGACCACGCCCGAGGTGTGCAGCATCCGCGTCGGCCGGCAGCACGACCAGCCCTGCTTGACCGCCCACGGCCGTCCCGCGGCGGCGTCCGGGATCCCGAAGTACTGCCGGAACCCGTCGGACCCCCGCTCGTTCGCGGCCCGCAGCGCGGCCATGATCGCGCCCGGCGCGTGCTCCAGCACGTACTGGTAGATCCGCACGACGTCCCGCGCGGTGATCCGCGTGTCGCCCCAGCGCCCGGGATCTTCGGGCGCCCGCGTCCCGGTGAGACCGAGCTTCCCGGCCCAGCGCGTGACGATCGCCGGCCCGCCGTACGCCGCCCAGAACCGGCTCGCGAGGTCGTCGTCGCTGCGGGACAGCATCCGCTGCACCGACGCCGTCGGACCACCCCGCTCCAGCACGGTGAGCGCGATCAGCAGCTTCACCAGCGACGCCGACGTGTACCCGCGGTCCGCCCGCACGGAGACGGTCGCCGCCGCGCGCTCCCGGTCGAACACGACGGCGCTGACGGTCCCGCTCGCCATCAGCCGGTCCACCTCGGCGGCGTCCACCTTCGGCGCGCTCTTCGGCGTCGGGGTGGCGCTCTTGCTCGCACTCGGCGTGGGTGTCGGCGTCGGCGTGCTCGGTGGTGAATCCGACATCGTTGTCAGCGGTTCCGCGACCGCGACCGCTTCGGCGGCCGGGGGGCCGCTGTGACTCGCGGTGAGCACCACCGCGCCGATCGCCCCCAGGCACAGCCCCACCAGGAAGATCCCGCTCAGCTTGCGCATGCCCTGGATTGCCGGGAACGCCGCGCGCTGTTCGCTGAAACGGGTGGTTTTGTGGGATAGCTCTCGCGACGCACCGAAACCGCGAACGCGCAGGTGGCCCGCGGGCAAGCACAGTCGTTTCGCTCACCGTGTTCGCGGGGTACCTGAGGGCGGTGACGGTCGTCACCACCCGCTGGGAAGGACTGGAGTCATGACTCACGCGAAAGGCGCACGCATCCGGGTTCGCGGCCTGCAGCCGGCGCAGGTGCTGGCCGGACTGGCCGGGATCGCGTTCCTCGTCGTCGGCATCATCGGATTGACCAGGACGGGCTTCGGCAACTTCGCCGGCCACCACGACGCGGGGTTCTGGCGGTTCTCCGCCAACCCGCTCATGAGCCTGGTCCGCATCGGGACCGGCGTGGTCGGCCTGCTGCTGGCGTTCGGTTCGGGCCGCGCCCGCACGTTCGGCTGGCTGCTGTTCATCGGTTACGGCCTGCTGTTCGTCTGGGGCCTGATGATCGACGGCCTCATCTCGAACAACCCCTTCGCCACCGCCGGCAACCCGATGGACATGGGTCCCGCCGACACGTGGCTGCACCTCGGCGTCGCGGCGCTCGGTCTGCTGATCGCCGTCCTCCCGGCCCGCCGCACCATCCTCCTGCCCGAGGACGAGACGGCCGACGAGCCGGCGATCGCCGAGCAGCACACCGAAGTGATCGACCGCGACCGCATCGACCACGACCGCACGGACCGCACCGACGACGTCGCCGCCCAGCCGCGTCGCCGCTCGTTCCTGCGCCGCCACCACGACGAGCGAGGCCCGGAGGTCGCTCGCGAAGAGCGTCCGCCGGGCCTCGCCCACTAAAGGAAGTTCTAGGTGGCTCAGTAGGTGGTGCCACCAGCGCCGGAGTTGCTGCTCCCAGCGCCACTGTCAGCCGGAGCCTGGTTGGCGGTGGAGCTGGGGGTGGTGCCGACCTTGCAGCCGTTGGGCTCGATGACGAACCAGGTGCCGTTGACGCCCATGCCGTTCGCGTCGCCCGGCTTCAGGTCCTTCGAGAAGGTGTAGACGGGCCAGCCGCCGATGGTGACCTGCTCGGTGCCGTCCGCGCGCTTGATGCTGCCGAGCAGCTTCGAGTCGATGCCCTGCAGTTCGACCTTGCCGTTGTTCGAGAGGACCGCGGGCCACGTCTTGGCGCAGTCGCCGTTGCAGGCGGACGTCTTGGCCTTCTTGGTGTCCTTGGTGAACAGGTAGAGCGTCATCCCGTTCTGGTCGACGATCGCGTCCCCGAGCCCGTCGATCTTGCTCGCGCTGAGCTTGACGACGCCGGCTTCGGCCGCGGCCTGCCCGGCCTTCCCGCCCTTGGCGTTCGAGGCGTACCAGGCGCCACCGACGCCCTGCCCGGTCGCGTCACCGGCCTTGGTGTCCTTGGCGTAGCGGTAGAGCGCCCACCCGCCGACGGTGATCTGCTCGGTCCCGTCGGACCGCGTCACCTTCCCGACGAGGTTCTTGTCGACTCCCTGCACCTGAACGTCCCCGGTCGCCAGCATCGGCGGCCAAGCCTTGGCGCAGTCACCGTCGCAATTGGACTTCGGCGGCTTCGCCGTGTCCTTGTCGAACCGGTAGAGCGTCATGCCGTTCTGGTCGGTGAGCACCTGCCCGACGCTCGCGACGTCCGCGACGACGAGTTTCGATTCGTTCGACGCCGGAGCTGCGTTGCCCACCTGGCCGTTGGCGATCTGGCCGCCGCCGGTGCCGCCCGCCGCCGCGGGGGCGATGACCGGCTGAGCAGTTTCGGCACCCGAGCAAGCGGTGAGCACTGCCAGCCCGGCTGCCGCAGCGGCGACGGAGACGGCGATGCGCGTGCGAAGCATGGAAGTTCTCCTTGTGTCCGTGGGGTTTCCCGCCGCTCGGTGCGGCTGCCTGATACCCACTACACGGACCCTCGGCGAAGGCGGTTCAAAGTTTTTTTCCCGCCGCCGCCGAGCTGCTCCTACGCGTCCACGCCCGCCTCGAGCGCGCGGTCGACCAGCACAGCCGCAGCCCCGGTGTACCCGGCGGGATCGAGCAGCTCGTCCAGCGCGGCCGGGGTCAGCACCCCGGTGACGGCGGGCAGCTCGTCCAGCACATCCCGCAGCGGCCGGTCCTGCTCCACTGCTTGTCGCGACGCCGCACCCAGCAGTTCCTTGGCCTTTGCCTTCCCGAGCAGCGGCGCGAGCACAGCGGACAGCCGTTCGGAGACGATCAGCCCGTGCGTCGACGCCAGGTTCGCCCGCATCCGCTCGGGCTGAGCCGCGAGCCCCCGCGCCAGCTCGACGGCGGTGTGCGCGGCCCCACCGGTCAGCCGCAGGCACTCCCGGACGAGCTGCCACTCGGCGTGCCACACCCCAGCCGACCGTTCGTCTTCGGCCAGCATCGACTGCGTGACCCCGGCAGCCAGCACCGGCACCTGCAGCGCGGCCGAGCGGATCAGCGTCGCGAGCACGGGGTTCCGCTTGTGCGGCATCGCCGACGACCCACCCCGCCCACCGGCGGCCGGTTCGACGACTTCACCCAGCTCGGTCCGCGTCAGCGTCGCGACGTCGACGGCCAGCTTCCCCAGCGCACCCGCGGTGAACGCGAGCGCGGCGGCAAGGTCGGCAACGGGCGTCCGCAGCGAGTGCCACGGCAGCACGGGCGCGGCCAGCCCGGTCTCCTCGGCGAAGGCGGCGACGAGCCGCTCGGCGTAACCCTCGTCGACCCGCGCCGGGTCGCGCGGGTTGTCGCCGGCCGCGCTGGTGTTGGCCGCGTCGTCGCTAGCCGCGCTGGGGTGCGTCGTGCCGTCGGCGGCCGCGCTGTCGACGGCCGCGCTGTCACCGTCGTGGGTTCTGGTGTCGGCCGCGCCTTCGCTGCCCGCGCCTTCGCTGGCCGTACCGTCGTTACCCGCGCCCGCGCCCGCGCCCGCGCCCGCGCCCGCGCCCGCGCCCGCGCCCGCGCCCGCGCCGGCCGCGCCGCCGTCGGCGGTGTCGGTGTCGGCTTCCGGGCCCCCGCCCCCGCCCCCCGCCCCACCCCGTCCCGCTTGCCTCTTCCCCGTGCCCTCGGCCAAGCGGGCGTACTCCACGTACGCCGCCAGCGTCCCCGCTGCCCCGCCGAGTGAGACCGGCAGTCCGCCGTCGAGCAGGCGGCGGATCCGGGTGGCCGCGTCCAGCACCAGCTGCCGCCAGCCCGCGGCCTTGAGGCCGAACGTCGTCGGCACCGCGTGCGCCGTCAGCGTGCGCCCGGCCATGGTCGTGTCCCGGTGCGTGCGCGCCAGCTCGGCCAGTGCCTCGGCGGTGGCGTCGAGATCGGCCGCGAGCGGCCGCAGCGTCCGGTCGGCGACCAGCATCATCGCGGTGTCGAAGATGTCCTGGCTCGTCGAGCCGCGGTGCACGTACTCGGCCGCGCTCCCGCCGACCGCCGACGTCAGCGCCTTCACCAGGCCGACGACCGGGTTCGCGGTCGCCCGCGACTCCCGTGCCAGCTCGACGACGTCGATCCGCGCGCTGCCGGCGGCCGCCGTGATCGCGTCCGCGGCTTCGGGCGGTACCGTCCCGAGCCGCGCCTGCGCTCTCGCCAGCGCTGCCTCCGCGTCGAGCATCGCGCGCAGCCAAGCCTCGTCACCGGTCGACGCTTCGGCCGGCGTACCGGCCCGTACCGGGGACAGCAGTCCGGAATCGGGGTCGACGCTCATGGCCTCAGCATCGCACGCGCCCGGCCTCGCCGAAGGCCACGCTGCCGCGTCTGGCACGCTCATCGGCCATGAGCAGCGTTCCGTCCACGGAGGACACCGCCGACGTCGAACCCCGGGGTTTCGCCGCCGAGCGGCTGACCTTCTTCTCGGACGCCGTCGTAGCCATCGCGATCACGCTGCTCGCGCTCGAGCTGCCGCTGCCGGAGGGCGCCACCAGCGCCGAACTGCTGCGTTCACTCGGCCATCACCAGTCCGAATACGTCTCCTTCCTGATCAGTTTCGTCGTGATCGGCGGCCACTGGCGCGCCCACCACCGGCTGTTCGACCACGTCACCACCCTCGACGGCGGCCTCATCCGGCTCAGCTTCGGCTGGCTGCTGACGCAGGTGATCATGCCGTTCGCCACGAAGGTGATCGCCGAAGACGGCGGGTTCGAATTCCGCTTCGTCTTCTACGCGCTCGTGCAGGTCGTCGCGCTGACGCTGTTCCTCCTCATGGCCCGGCGCATCCAGGGCAGCCACCACTACCGCGCGGACACCCCGCCTGAGCTCTTCGGCAAGGTCTACCGCGGGATCGGCACGATGGCCGCCGCCTTCGTCGTCTCGATCCCGGTCGCCTTCTTCACGCACTGGGCCTACGCCTGCTGGATCGTCGTCCCGTTCGTGGTCAACCTCCTCTTCCGCCTGCGCCACCGCGCCGGTTGAGCCGCTATTCGCCCGTCACCCCGTCGATCCGCTCGCGGACCAGGTCGGCCTGGCCGCAGTGCCGCGCGTACTCGCCGATCATCCGCAGCATCAACCAGCGCAGGGCGAACGGCTCGCCCGTGCTGCGCCGGACGCCGGTCTGCTCCAGCGAGCTCGCCGCGACGATCTCCCGGGAGCGCGCGCATTCCGCGTGCCACAACGAAAAGGCCTCGTCCACGTCCCCGTCGAGCGAGGTGAAGTCCTGCTCCGGGTCGTCGTCGGAGTAGTACAGGTTCGGCAGGTCCTCCCCGGCGAACTGGATCCGGAACCACCAGCGTTCGACACCCGTGAGGTGCCGCAACAGCCCGTGCAGGGTCAGCGTCGACGGCGACACCGAGCGCTCGGCCAGGCGGCCGGGGTCCAGACCGGCGCACTTGAGTTCGAATGTGCGCCGGTAGTAGTCGAGGCTCTCGGTGAGCGCCTGCCGCTCGTCGGCGATCGGTGTCGGATCTTCGCGGGGCCCGGTCAAGCGGGCCGGGGCCGCGACCGGAGTGCTGTGTTCGGTCATGTGCGGAGCGTGCCACGGGGGTCCGACAATTTTCGGGGCGCCGGGCTGTCCGGTGACCGGGCAACGGGCTGAAAACCCCAGTTCAGACACGGTTTCGAGAACGAGGTAACGAATTTCGGGGACCGCCGATCTGATCTTCGTCACCCCTGCTGCGCACGCCGGTCCCCACGGTCGAAGCGGCACCCCTCGGTTCGGAACCAGGAGATCAAGACGATGCAGCGAACCGGACGAAGAACCGCAGTTCTGGCCGCGCTCACGACCGCCGCCCTGATCGCGGCCCCCGCCGTCGCGTCCGCGGCCCCCGCCCCCAGCTCGATCGACGTCAGCGAAACCACCGTGCACGCGGGCGACACGTTCACGGTCACGGAGCAGCTGTACAACCCGGCGGACTTCACGGTCACCGGCGCGAAGGCGGCGCTCTACGCCAAGGAGAAGCCGGTCGTCGACCTGGTGGACCTGGTCTCCTGCACCGGCGCGATCGCGTGCTCGCCGTACCTCAGCAGCTTCCGCGGCGGCGTCGGCGACCTCGGTGCCGGCGAGAGCAAGACGGTGACGTTCACCTTCCGCGTGAAGGAGGACGCCCAGCCCGGGCAGTTCACGCTGCAGCACCAGTTCGCCGGCGACAACTACGCGTTCGGCGTCGAGGACGGCCCGGCCGTCACGATCGCCGCACCGAACGAGGCCGACGTCAAGGTCGCGCTGGCCGGGACCGCACGCGCCGGCCTGGCCGCCCGCGTCGACTACGTGATCACGGTCTCGAACACCGGCCCCGCCACCGCGACCGGCGTCCGCGTGACGGCCAACGCGGGATCGGGCCGCACGGTCACCTCCCTGACCGGCTGCACCCGCTCGGGCACGGCCCTGACCTGCGCGGTCGGTAACCTCGCGCCGGGCGCCTCGGCGACGGCGAAGTTCAGCTCCGAGGGCGGCTTCTTCGCCTGGGGCGCGTTCACGGCCACGGCCCAGCGCGCGGCGAGCGCCCCGGCCGACCCGGAAGCGGCCAACGACAAGGCGTCGAAGAAGTGCACGGCCTACACCGGCCTGTTCGTGCAGTGCTGACGGCGTGACGCGCGGGGTCCGGCCGGGCCCCGCGCGTCAGTCCACTGAGGAGCATCACAACCGGAAGGCCGCCGAGCGGGCGCGTTGCCGCACCGCCTCGGCGGTTTCCTCGATGGTCTGGTCGGTCGTGTCCATGACGTTCCGTTCGAGCTCACCCAGCGCGGCGAACGCCCCGTGCATGCCGGTGAGCGGCTCGACGTCGGTGAGTTCCGGCGCACTCCGAGCGGTCCCGCGCGCGAGGGTGGCCTCGAGGTCCGGCCGCAGAACGACGTAGAAGAGGTCCAGACCGCCCCGCTTCGCGGCGTCGAGGAACGGCTCCAGCGCCCACGGCCCGACGATGCCGTCCAGAACGACGTCGTAGCCCCCGCGCGCGTACCCGCAGGCGGCCTCGGCGATCACCCCGAGCACGACCTCGTTCTGCCTCGCGGCCTCGGGCAGGTAGGGCGCCACGAACCCGGTCCGGATCCAGACGTAGAAGCTGTCGGTGTGCAGGTGCACGGTGGCCCGCGGCGCGTCCACGGTGACGAGCCGGGCAACGGTCGACTTCCCGGCACCGGGCGGCCCGGTGAGGATCAGCAGCGAACCAAGCATCCCCGCATCATGGGCGGCCGACCGGCCGAGAACCAGTCTTGACCTTCCACCCGGCCTCAGCCCCACCCCGGTGTGGAGGTACCGGAGCAGGGCCTGGCTAAACTGGGGGCGCGGGCCGTTAGCTCAATTGGTAGAGCTGCGGACTTTTAATCCGTAGGTTCTGGGTTCGAGCCCCAGGCGGCCCACCAGACACCACCCCGTCACGGCCAGCTCCACCGCATCCCCCGGATCCCCGGCGGTCCGCCGGAGCTGAACACGTGCGCGGGTGAACCCGGCGAAACCGCGGTCACGTCCCGCTCCGGACCACCCGGCGAATCCAGCCGGTAAGAATGGCAGGACGCCGGTAGCGCACCGGGGGCGAAGTGGACCTCGAGCAGGTGCTCGGTCCCCCGGTGGCGGAAGCGGCGGTCGTAGCTGGTGTCCGGCACGCCGTCGCAGTACTCGAATTCGTACTCCAGGATCGCCGTCTCGCCGACGGCCAACGACCGGTGCGGGACCAGCTCGCTGACCACGAACCCCGGCTCGGTCAGCACTTCCGTGCGCACCGGCCGGCAATACCGCGTCGACACCAGCCGGGGTGGGTGGCCCGGGGTGCAGCCGCGCAGGACCACGACCTTGGACTGGACCGGTTCGGTGACCGCGCGGACGATTTCGCGCACGTGCAGGCGGGTCAACGCGCGGGTCGCGTCGACGTGCAGCACTTCGTGGAGGCTGAGCACGACCAGCGACGTCTCGTCCGCCGCTTCGAAGGAGTGCAGGACCGCCACCACGCGGGCGCGGGGTTCCCACAGCCGCTCCCAGCACACCGGGCCCGGCGTCGCGGGGCCCTCGCCGGGCAGCGCGAGCAGGTCGGTCAACGCGCGAGTGGGCAGGCCGAGGACGCCTTCGAGCACCGCGACCGCGCGTAGCGACTCCGGGCGTTCGGGGCGGGTGCGGCCGGTGCGCCAGTAGCTCAGCGTCGTCGTGCTGACGGGGACGCCGGCGGCGGCGAGGCGGCCCTTGAGGCGGGCCAGGCCGAGCCCGCTGTGGTCGATGGCCAGCGTCAGCGCCCGGCTGAACGGACCGGTGGCGAGCGCGTGCGCCAGCTCCCGCCCGGCGGGCTCGGGTGCGGGTACCGCGAACAACGGCATCCAGGTTCCTCAAGCGTCGGTCGAGCCGGAGAGTCCACCCGGCGGGTCACGGCGGATCGCGCCGAGCCGGCGACGGGCGTCCCCCGGGTTTAACAGCCGCGGCCGTCCCTGTCACCCGACGAACGTCGGCCTTGTCGATCAAGCGGATTCCGCGGGAAAGCGCAACCCGCCGAAGGAACCGTCCTTTTCCGTTGATCGGCTCGGGACTTCCAGCGGATTACCGGAAACGCACCGCCCGCTTACGTTCGGTGAGTCCCCACCGGTTCCCCAAGGAGTCCCGAAATGCGTGAAAACCCCGGCCGCTTCGTCCGCGCCGCCGCTGTGCTCGCCGGTTCCTGCACCGTGTTCGCGACGCTCGCCGCCGCCCCCGCGTCGGCCGCCCCGGTCGCGCCGCTCTCGCCCGACGCGCAGCCGTCGATCATCGGCGGCAGCACCGCGCAGAACCCCGGCTACATCACCCGGTTCAACGGCCACGCCAACGGTTACACGTTCTTCTGCACCAGCACGCTGATCGGCGCGCGCTGGGTCCTGACCGCCAAGCACTGCATGTACGACAACAACGGGCAGCGCCTGTCCGACATCGACCTTTACGTCGGATCGAACAGCGCTTCCGGTGGCGTGCACGCGAAAGCGTCGTCGACCTACCTGTACTCGGGCGGCGACCTGGCCCTGATCAAGCTGAACACCAACGGGGGCAGCACTTTCGCGAAGCTCGCGTCGAGCTCTTCGGACGCGAGCGAGGGTGACGCCGCCCGCGTCTACGGCTGGGGCGCGACCCAGTCCACCGACGAGGGCAGCCACCAGTCGAGCGTGCTGAAGCAGGCGTCGGTGGAGATCTCCGACACCGGTGCCAGCGACTACTTCGGCGGGCCGGCGATCGAAGCGGCCACCCCGAACGGCGCGGTCGCCGGCGGCGACTCGGGCGGCCCGATGCTCGACGGCGGTGTCCAGGTCGGCGTGTGCTCGACCAGCGACCGGTCCAGCACCACCACCTACGGCAGCGTCGCGGCGGGTCGCAGCTGGATCCGCCAGGTCAGCGGGGTCTGACCCATGCGAAAAATGCTTTCGGCCGCATTCGCGGTTCTCGCGATGGCCGTACCCGGAATCGCGCAGGCACAGCAGAGCCCGGAAATCATCGGCGGCACCACGGCGACGGAGACTTACAGTTTCATGGTCTCGCTGAGCAACGGGTGCGGCGGCAGTCTCGTCGCGCCCCAGTGGATCGTGACCGCGGACCACTGCGGCAGCGCGTCGCAGGGCCGCATCGGCACGACCAGCAAGAACTCCGGTGGCGAGGTGGGCCGCATCGACCGCCGGATCACCAGGCCCGGCACCGATCTCACGCTGATGCACCTGTCCGCGGCGGCGCGCGCCACCCCGGTGCCGATGGCGACGAGCAATCCGGCCGCGAACACCACCGCCCGGCTGCTGGGCTGGGGCTGCACGAGCTGGCCGGGCTGCAGCACCCCGACCACGCTGCGGCAGATCGACCTGCGGGTACTGCCCAGCAGTTCCTGCTACGCCGGCGGTGGCGGCTCGGGTGACGTCTGCGTTTCCGGCGACCGCACGCATTCCGCGTGCCACGGCGACTCCGGCGGCCCGGCGGTCGTCGGCACGACCGGCAACTGGACGCTGGTCGGCGAAACGCACGGCCCCGGCGACGACAACGGCGAGTGCGCGACGAGCACCCTCTACACCGGAATCGCCCAGCACCTCACCTGGATCCGGCAGCAGACCGGGTCCTGACCCCGCGAGCCCGTGGTCCTCGCGACCACGGGCTCGCTAGGCTCGGCCGATGGACGCGACCCGGCGGCTCATCGTCGTCCGCCACGCCAAGTCTGATTGGTCGGGCGAGCTCCCCGACCACGAACGCCCGCTGGCGCCGCGCGGGCTCGAAGCCGCGCCCAGGCTCGGCCGCTGGCTCACCGAGCAGGGGTACGTCCCCGAACTCGTCTTCTGCTCCACCGCCCGCCGCACCCGGGAGACCTGGCAGCACCTCGCCGGGGAGTTGCCCGCCGCGCCGCCGGTGACGTACGACGAAGACCTCTACGGCGCCGACGTCCCCGAACTGCTGCGCGCGGCGAGCCGGGCGCCGGCCGACGTCACCACGATCGCGCTGGTCGCGCACGAGCCCGGCGTCAGCGATCTGACGCTGCACCTCGCCGGGCGCGGCGAAGACACCCGCGCCGTCCAGGTCAAGTTCCCGACCGGCGCCGCCGCCGTGCTCACGACGTCCGACCCCTGGGACGCACTCGCCACCGCGAAGCTCGTCGCCTTCTTCCGGCCCCGCGACTGACTTCGGGGCATTGCCCACGCCGCTTTCACATGCGTACCCTCCATTCACTCACAGGTTTAGTGTTCATATTTGTGAATGGAGCGGACATGGTTTTCCGCCACACCGTCGTGGCCGCGCTCGCCGCGCTCGGCCTCGTCGCCACGTCCTTCGCCGCCCCGGCGGCCGAGGCCACGCCACGGAGCTGCAGCATCCCGGTGATCGGGCCGGTCTGCGCTCCCGACACCGCCGTCCTCGACGGCGGCCGGCTGCTCCGGACGAAGTTCGCGGCGCTCGCCGGCGAGAAGACGTCCCGCACGGCGTTGAGCAACCTCCTCGCCGCGGCGAAGACCGACCTCACGGCCGGGCCGTGGAGCGTCACCTCGAAGAAGCAGGTCCCACCCAGCGGGGACAAGCACGACTACCTGAGCCTCGCGCCCTACTGGTGGCCGACCACCGAGCCGACCGCGGAAAACCCGTGGGGCTGCCCGTTCGTGCAGAAGGACGGCCAGCGCAACCCCATCGTCGACGAGATCACCGACCACGCCTACCGCGGCGACGCGTTCGCCGCGATCTACCGGCTCGCGCTGGCCTGGTACTACACCGGGGACGCGCGGTACGCCCGGCGCGCGGCGCTCGACCTGCGCACGTGGTTCCTCGACGCGGCCACGAAGATGAACCCGAACATGAACTACGCGCAGGGCATCCCGTGCAAGGTCGACGGGCGCGGCATCGGCATCATCGAGTTCTCCTACACGCTGACGCAGGTCGTCGACGCCACCGCGATCCTGGCCACCGGCGCCCCGGGCTGGACGAAGACCGACCAGTCCGGCATGACCGGCTGGTACTCGCAGTTCCTCGACTGGCTGCGCACCAGCAAGAACGGCGCCGACGAAGCCAAGGCCCAGAACAACCACGGCAGCTTCTACGACATGCTCGCCGCCGCGCTCGCCCTCGGCACCGGGCAGCGCGACCTGGCCAAGACCATCGCGCAGAACGCCGGCCCGGGGCGGATCGCGCCGCAGATCCAGGCGGACGGCTACCAGCCGCAGGAGGCGAGCCGGACCCGGAGCTGGCACTACTCGAACTTCAACCTCGTCGCGCTGACGCGGCTCGCCCAGATCGGCGAGCACGTCGGCGTCGACCTGTGGCACTACACCGCACCCAGCGGTGCGACGCTGTTCAAGGCGGTCGACTTCCTGATCCCGGGCGCCACGCAAGGGCCGTCCACGTGGCCGTACCCCGAGCTGGACTTCCGGCCGTACGCGGCGCTCGACGTCCTGCACGCGGCGGCCGACGCGGGTGATCGCGCGGCGCGCACGGCGGTGCCGAAGGTGCCGGTCCAACCGGGCGGCGACCTCTACCCGGTCCGGCCCGCCGCCGAACAGCTCGACGACATTTCCACTTCCTGACGGCGAAAGGGGCCCGGTCGCGTGACCGGGCCCCTTTCCCCGGGAATCAGACCCCGGCCACCTGGGAAATCCAGCTGCGATAACGCGTGATGTTCGTGTACGCGGTGTTGTTCGACCGGTCGCTGGTCGAGGCGACCCCGACCTGGCGGCCGGAAGCGAACATCGGGCCGCCCGAGTCGCCGCCGGCGGTGATGCCGTTGACGCGGTTCGCGCAGACCGCGACGCCGCCGGTGTAGTCGCTGCAGCCGATCGAGTTGACCCGGACCGTCGCGACCTTCAGGTACCGCGACTGGCAGTTGATCTCGGAGCCGCACTGGCTGGTCGCGCCCCAGCCGTAGACCGAGACGTTCTGCCCGACCGCGACGTCACCGACGTTGCCGAGCGGCGAGTACGTCGCGCTGACCGAGGTCGTGAGCTTGACGATCGCCAGGTCGGCGCTGCCGTTGTAGCGGGTGATCGTCGAACCGGTGGCCATCGTGCCGCCGCTGGACTGGTCGAGGCTGCCGATCCGGAACGTGTAGGTGCCGGAGCTGCTGACGCAGTGCTTGGCGGTGAGGATGTACTGCGGCGCGATGATCGTCGCGGTGCAGTTCTGCTGGCCGTTCACGAACAGCCGGGCCGCCCAGGGGCCGCTCGTGGCGGTGCTGCCGCCGATGATCGACGGCTGGGCCTGCGGGGTGGTCTGGGCGGATGCGGGACCGCCGAGGCCGACGACGGTCAGTGCGGTGCTCGCGGCCAGCAGGACGAACTTGCCGAATTTCACGCTGACTCCTTTTCACGCGGGGGAGAGCCGCGTGGGGGAAAGCCGGTGGGGACCGAACGACAAGAGTGTCCGAGTTGAAGGGGAATGTCCGGAACCGACGAAAGTCGCCGGTGGAATCCGTATTTATTTCCCCGCGGGGGCTACGTGCAGTTACCCGTACTGTTACGCCGCGACCTTGGCGGGCGCGGACTTGCGCAGCCAGTAGAGGCCGATGACCGGCAGGACGAGCGGGATGAACAGGTAGCCCTCGCCGTAGACCGACCAGACGGTCGGGTGCCGGAAGGCGGCCGCGTCGACCAGGCTCAGCGTGCCGATGGTCAGCACGCCCAGCAGCTCGATCGAGCAGGCCACGAGGGCCACGCGCCACCAGCCGTCGCCGCGGCGGGCCAGCGCGATCGTCGCGACGATGTAGACGACCGCGGCGAACGCCGAGAGCAGGTACGCGAGCGGGGCTTCGTGGAACTTGGTGCCGATCTGGACGCCGGCTCGCGACGTCGCGGCCAGCGCGAAGATCGCGTACACGGCGACGAGCACGCGTCCGGGGCCGGTGGCCGTCCTACGCCGTTGCTCCACTCCACACCTCGTTCAGTCGCAGCACCATCACCGGGATGGCCAGGCAGGCGATGCCCAGCACCGCCGTGCTCGAGCGGCTCCGCTCGGCCAGCGCCCAGGCGGCGCCGACCGGCAGCACGACCAGGCTGCCGATCAGGTAGGCCAGGTAGGTCGCCAGGCTGCCGGGGCGGTCACCGCCCGCGAGCAGCACGATGCCGATCACCAGCTGGGCGACCAGCAGCAGCTCGAGGACCGCGAGCGCGATCAGGAGCGGGTTGTCCGGCAGCCGGTTGCGCGCGGACTGGAGGAAGCTCCAGAGCGCGACGAGCGCGGCCGCCACGGCGACCGTCACGGCGAATCCGAAGATCACCCGTTCCTCCTTCCGCTCCGCCGGGCGCCAACTTACTCCGTGGTACCGGCCGGCCCGCCCGCCGAGGTGCCGCGGCGTGGCGCGGGCCACGTCGTGCTCCACTGTGGACGATCCGGTGGTCACGCGAATCGCGGCCATCGGGTTATTTGATCACCGCGGCGCCTTGATGGCATTCTGCCAATTCGGCGGCGCATTCCCGCCCGGTACTGAGGTGGACCTGGGTGAATGTCGTAAAAAGCTTCGTGTTACACCACTACGGAGTGGTGGGTTGCCTCGTAAAAATCACCCTCAGTTCCGATACCGGCTGGTAGGCGACCTTTTTGCCTACCTCGGATAGCCCAGTTGAACCCCCGTGTTGGCGGATTGGCCCAGGGCTGTTCGGCATGGGGGAATATTCCTCGTCCCGGGGCCGCGGCGCCCCGGGGGATCGCACGGAGGGGTATCCCGGATGGACCTGCGTTACGAAGCTTATTGCTTCGCCGACCCGTTGTTCTACGACGAACAACCGGAAATCGGCGCGCCGGTCGACGATTTCGCTTCGGCGCTGCCGGCGCCGGCCGGCTGGGTGAGCGCCGAGCGCGGCGTCTGGCGCGCGCTGCACCCCCGGGGGCAGGTTCTTCCCGCTCAGGGCTGGAAAATCCACGTCTCCGCGGGTCTGGACAACGCTCGCCGGGTCCTCGAGCAGGTGCACGAGTACTGCCTCGAGCACCGCGTCTCGTACAAGCACCTCCGCTCGATGCTGACCCTGCTCGCCCGAAATTCGAAATACGCGCCGCGGGACGGCAGCGCCAAGCTGGTGACGATTTACCCGGCGGACGACAGGCAGCTCGAACGGGTTCTCGAAGACCTCTCGGCCCGGCTCGAGGGCGAGCACGGTGCCTATGTCCTGAGCGACCTGCGATACGGCGACGGGCCGCTCTACGTGCGTTACGGCGGATTCGCCGAACAGTGGGTCGAACACGACGGCAACCGCGTCCTGGCGATCCGCAAGCCGGACGGCCGCCTCGTTCCCGACAAGCGGGAGCCGACGTTCTCCGTCCCCGATTGGGTGAAAATTCCGGCGTGTTTGCGGAGCAGTGTCGCCGCGCGCAAGGCCGGCGACCCGGCTCAATTCCACTACCGGGTGTCGAGGTCCCTGCACTTCTCGAACGGCGGCGGCGTCTACCTCGCCGAGCCCAAGGCGGGCGGCGAGCAGGTCGTCCTCAAGGAAGCCCGCCCGCACGCCGGCCTCGACAAGGCGGGGACCGACGCCGTCGAACGCCTCCGCCGCGAGCACGACGTCCTCGACCGGCTGGCCGGCGTGCCCGGGGTGCCGCGGGCCGTCGAGCGGTTCACCGTCTGGGAGCACCACTACCTGGCCATGGAGTACATGCCGGGCACCTCGCTGGGCAACTGGCTCGCTCGCAACTACCCGCTGACCAGGCGAGACATCACCGACGCCGACCTCGCCGACTACGCCCGGCGCGCGCTCGACATCGTTGACGGCGTCGAGAGGGCGATCGAGGCCATCCACGCCCGCGGCGTCGTCTTCGGCGACCTGCACCCGCTGAACATCCTGGTCGACGACGACGGCCGGATCTCCCTGATCGACTTCGAACTGGCCTTCGACGTCGAGTCCGGCGACCGCCCGGCACTGGGCGCACCCGGCTTCCGCGCCCCGGCCGACCGCACCGGCTTCGAGATCGACGAGCACGCGATCGCCGCGTTGCGGCTGTGGCTGTTCCTGCCGCTCTCCCAGCTGACGGAACTCGCCCCGCCGAAGCTGCCCGGGATCGCGGAGTTCGTCGAACGCCGGTTCGGCCTCGCCGAGGGGTACGCCGACGCCGCGGTCGCGGTGCTGGCCCCGCGCACCGCCCCCGCGGCGCCGTCGCCGGTCCACACCGAGCTCGACCAGCGGAAACCGGACTGGCCGCTGGTCCGCAAGCAGATCGCCGAGGCGATCCTGGCCAGCGCGACCCCGGCCCGCAAGGACCGGCTCTTCCCCGGCGACATCGAGCAGTTCCGCGTCGGCGGCGCCTGCTTCGGCGTCGGCGCCGCGGGCGTCCTGCACGCCCTCGACGTCATCGGCGCCGGCCGGTTCCCGGAGCACGAGCGCTGGCTGATCGATGCGGTCCGCCGCGACCCGCCGACCCGGCCCGGCTTCTACGACGGCAGCTACGGCATCGCGTACGTGCTGGAGAACTTCGGCCACCGCGAGGAGGCCACGAGGCTGCTGGCGTCGTCCGCGCGGCTGGTCGAGCAGACGACCGACCACGCCCTCGAAAGCGGCCTCGCCGGCATCGGGCTCGCGATGCTGCACTTCGCGGCGGTCCGCCAGGACAACGAGTTCGGCCGCCAGGCGCTGACCACGGCCGTCCGGCTGGCCGAGGCGCTGGAGACGGCGGCGGCGCCGGGGAACTTCGCCCGCGCGGGCCTGCTGTCCGGCTGGTCCGGGCCCGCGCTGCTGTTCATCCGCCTCTTCGAGCGCACCGGCGAGCCGGCCTGGCTGTCCTTCGCCGACCAGGCGCTGACGCGCGACCTCGAGGAGTGCGTCGAGACCGACGACGGCTCACTGCAGGTCCGCGACGGCGCGGCCCGCACACTGCCGTACGCGGGCATCGGCAGCGCCGGCATCCTCCTGGTCGCCGAGCAGCTGGCCCGGCACCGCCCGGACGCCGAAGCCTGCGAGAGCCTCCCCGCCCTGCGCGAATCGTGCCGCGGCGAGTTCGTCATCCACCCGGGCCTGCTCTACGGCCGGTGCGGGCTGGCGGTCGCGCTGGGCATGGACCCGGACCCGTCGCCGTCGATCCGCGCGGCGATCGACCTGCACCTGGCGCGCCTGGCCTGGTACGCGGTCCCGTTCAAGGGCGGCCTCGCGTTCCCCGGCAACCAGCTGCTGCGCCTGTCGATGGACGTCAAGACCGGCGGCGCGGGAATCCTCCTCGCGCTCGCCGCCCTCCTGGACGGCAAGGAGGTGCTGCCCCTCCTGGGCGGCACGCCGTCCCCCCAGACCTCCGGTCGCTGACCGGCGGACCCCGAAGGAAACCCGAAGGAAGGAACATCGATGGAACTCGTTCTGGAGCTGCAGGCCATGGAGACCCCCGAGGTGCTCGACGGCGGCCACGGCGGTCACGGCGGCGGCACGTCGAACCTGAGCCTGCTCGCGGCGTGCGCCCACAGCACGCTCAGCCTGCTGACCTGCTACTGATCTCGGCTGATCTCCTGCTGATCGGGCGGTTCGCCGGCGAGTAGTGCCGAGGTGAACGGTGCGGGAGCGGCACAGGCCAAGTGCGCCGCTCCCGCACGTTCATTGTGGCTCCGGTTCCGCCACGGCGGTACCTGTCCGAAGGAGTGAGATGCGCGGCCCCGCCGATCGGCTGCTGCTCAAGGTGGCCGGCCTCGACCGCCTCCGCCTGGCGGCCGTCGTGGTCACCGCGCTGGTCGCGACCGCGGCGGGCCTGCTTTTGCCCGGCGCACTCGCGGCGGCGGTGGACGCCGTGCTCGCCGGCCGCCCTTCCGGCCCCGAGGTCTTCTGGCTGTTGGTGGTCGGCGGAGCGGAGATCGCCGCCGACGTCGTAGGCGGAATCCTGACGACCCGCCTGACCGCGACGGCCTCCGCCTGGCTGCGCCGCACCCTCTCCGACAAGCTGTTCGCACTGGGCGCCCGAACCCGCTTCGCGGAGGGCGACGCGATCAGCCGCCTCACGGGAGATTGCACGGGAGCGGGCGGCATCGTCACGATCGTCGTCCAGTGCGGCTCGATGCTGGTCATCTCGTCGGGCGCCGTCGTTCTGCTCGCCCTGCTGGACTGGCGGCTGGCGCTGGTCTTCCTCGGCAGCATCCCGTTCGCGCTGGTGCTCGCCCGCAGCCACCTCCGCCGCACGGCCGACGACGTCTTGACGTACCAGCAGGTTTCCGGCGAGCTCGCGGCCCGGATGGTCGACGCGGTCGCCGGCCTCAGAACGATCGCCGCGTCCGGCACGGCCGATCGTGAGGCCTCGCGAGTCCTGCGCCCGCTGCCGAAGCTGACGCTCGCCGGCCAGGGCCTGTGGCGCACCCAGGCCCGGATGGTCTGGCGCGCCGGCCTGCTGACCCCGGCGGTCGAGCTTTCGGTGCTGGCCGCCGCCGGCTTCGGGGTGCTGGAAGGCCGGTTGAGCGTCGGCGACGTCGTGGCCACGCTCGGCTACGTCGCCCTAGCCCTCGGCCTGGTCACCCAGATCCCCCTGCTCACGATGCTGTCCCGGGCGCGCGGCTGCGCCGAACGGCTCGTCGAGGTCCTCGAGGAGCCCGAACCCGCACCCGGCAAGCTCCCCCTCCTCCCCGGCGACGGCACGGTGCAGCTCCGCCACGTCGGGGTCACGGGCGCCCTGGCGGAGATCGACCTGCACATCGACGGCGGCACGTACCTCGCGGTCGTCGGCCGCTCGGGCTCGGGCAAGTCGGTGCTGGCCGAGGTGCTCGGCGGCCTGATCACGCCGGACGAGGGCCAAGTCGTCCTCGACGGCCGCCCGCTCGAGCGCATCCGCCCGGAGGAGCTGCGCGCCGTCATCGGCTACGCCTTCGAACGCCCCACCCTGCTCGGCACGACGGTCGCGGACGCGGTCGGCTACGGCTCGTGGGCCGGCGAGTCCGCGATCCGCAGCGCCTGCCGGACAGCGCAGGTCGAAGAGGTGGTCGTCCGGCTCCCCGAGGGCTACCGGACACCCCTGACCGAGACACCCCTGTCCGGCGGCGAGGCCCAGCGGCTCGGGCTCGCGCGGGCGATCGTCCACCACCCGCGCGTCCTGATCTTCGACGACGCCACCGCCAGCCTCGACACGGTCACGGAGGCAGCGGTCGAGCGCGCCTTGGCCGACGCGCTGCCGGGACGCACGCGCGTCGTCGTGACCCATCGAGCCGGCACAGCTGCCCGCGCCGACCTGGTGGTCTGGCTGGAGGAGGGCCGCATCCGCGCGGTCGCCCCGCACGCCGCCCTGTGGCGAGAGCCGGGTTATCGCGGCGTCTTCACGGAGGACGACGAGTGAGCCTGCGCCGGTTGTACTGGTCCGCCCTCGCCGCGCAATGGCGCGGCGGTGTGGTGCTGCTGGTGTGTTCGCTGCTGGAAGGCATCCCGGCGTTCTTTTCGGGCCGGCTGGTCGAGCTGTCCGTGGACCGCGGTTTCGCAGCCGGGTCCCCAGCGGCCGGCCTCGGCTGGCTGGCGTTGTTCGGCGTGGCCGCCGTGCTCGGCGCGTTCGGCGCCCGGATGGTCTGGCACCAGCTCGGCACGGTCATCGAACCCCTCCGCGACGCTCTCGTGACGGCGGTCGTCCGCGGCGTTCTGCACGACGATTCCCCACCGCGCAACCGACCTGACTCCAGCGGCGTCGCGCGGATCACCCAACACGTCGAGGTCGTCCGCGACGCAACTGCCGGCCTGCTCGTCCAGGCCCGCGGCATGCTGGTGACGACGGCGTCCGCCCTCGCCGGCCTCGCGACCGTCGCCGGGGCGCTCGTGCTGCCGGTCGCGGTCCCGGCGGTGTGCGCGCTGGTCGTCTTCGCCTGCCTCCTGCCATCGCTGGCTCGCCGCCAGCGCGCGTTGGCACTGGCCGACGAGCACACGGCAGCAACGGCCGGCGCCTCGCTGTCCGGCATGCGCGACATCGTGGCTTGCGGCGCGCAGCCGATCGCCGCGCTGGCGATGTACGACGCGGTCGACGCCCAAGCCCGAGCCGCAATCCGCGTGGCGCGCTCGAGCGCCCTCCGAGCTCTGGTGATCTCGCTCGGCGGCTTTGTTCCGCTGCTCCTCGCGCTCGCCCTGGCCCCGGGCCTGGTCGTCAGCGGCGAGCTGACCGCGGGCGCGGCTTTGGGCGCGCTCGTCTACCTGGCCACGACGATGCAACCGGCCCTGCGCGGCCTGGCAGCCACGGCCGGCACCGTAGTCCTGCGCCTGCTCGTGGCCCTTCGCCGGTTGGCGGAGACTGCCGAATTGCCCGACGTCGTCGACGGCACGGCGACCCCGCGCGGAACCGACGTCCAGGTGCGCGTCCTGACGTTCAGCTGGGGTGCGTCGGCCGAACCCGTGGTCCGTGACCTGGACCTGGGGCTGCGGCCGGGGGAGCACCTCGCCGTCGTCGGGCCGAGCGGCATCGGCAAGTCGACATTGGCCGGCTTGCTCACCGGGATGCTCGCGCCGCAGGAAGGCCGGGTGCTGCTGGGCGGCGTGCCGATCCGGGACGTGCTCGCGGCTGTGCGGCACGAACTCGTGGCGCTGATCCCGCAGGAGGCGTACGTCTTCGCGGGAACGGTGCGGGACAACGTGAGCCTGTTCGCCCCGTCGGCTTCGGACGACGAGCTGTCGTCCGCCGCGGACGCGGTGGGCGCGGGCGCGCTACTGCGGCGCTTGGGCGGCCTCGACGCCGAGATCGGTCACGGCGGCGAAGGCGTCTCCGCGGGCGAAGCGCAGCTGCTCGCGTTGGCCAGGGTGTACGCCAGTGCGGCGCAGTTGGTGATCCTCGATGAAGCGACCTCCCATCTCGACCCGGTGGCGGAAGCGCGCGCGGAGCGGGCCTTCGCCGCGCGGGGTGGTGTTCTGGTGGTGATCGCGCACCGGCTTTCTTCGGCTCTGCGCGCGGATCGTGTGCTCGTCGTGGACGGGCGCGAAACCGCGGTGGGCAGCCACGCCGAGCTGGTGGCCAGGTCGGCCAGGTATGCGGAGCTCATGCAGGCCTGGACGACACCGGTGCCCGACCATGCGGCCACCGGTGCCCGCCCGCCTGCTGGTGCAGGTGGTGAACCGGTGGATGCCTCGACCGGTTCGCCTGGGGGCGGTGGTGTGACCGTTGGCGGGGCGCCTACCGGCAACGGTCACACCACACTGAGTCCCATCGTGGACGGTGGATCCGCTCCCGCCGGCGGGGCGCCTGCCGGCGGCGGTTCCGCGGCCACCGTGGGCCGTCAGCCGGACACGATTCCCGGTGCCACCGGATCGACGCCTAGGTCGCCATCCGTGTCGCGAGCCGCACGTGTCAACTGAGGGCTTGTCCACTGTGGACTGATCTCATGTGCTTTCTCAGATTATCGCCGTCGGGAGGCTGGGCAAGCCCCTGTGGGAAATCTGTGGACAACTCGCCGATGCTCGAGCTGCCTGTGGACAACTCGGGCTGATTCGCCGGTTCTGTCGGTGCCGTCGGGCATGATCGGAAATGCCAAGAGAACACAGCCCGGAGCGGCACCGACAGAGAACCGGCAGAGAGAGGAGTGGCCAGCGTGCGGTGCGTGTCAGCCGGGTTGCAGTGCTTCCAGCGCCTCACGCAGCTTGCCCGCGAGCGGTGTCGGCCGGCGCGACTCGCGGTCCACGAAGACGTGCACGAAATGGCCTTCCGCGACCAGGGTCTCGTCGGCGGCGTACATGCCGATCTCGTAGCGGACGCTGGACTTCCCGAGGTGCGCCACCCGCAAACCCACCCGTAGCGAACCAGGAAAGGAAACCGATGAGTGATAGCCGCAGTGCGACTCGACGCACAGGCCGATCACCTCCCCGGTCTCGATGTCGAGGCCGCCCTGCTCGATCAGCCAGGTGTTGATCACGGTGTCCATCAGGGAGTAGTGGACGACGTTGTTGACGTGTCCGTAGACGTCGTTGTCCTTCCAGCGCAGCGGAACCGTCTGCCAGTGGGGGTACCCGTTCACCACAGGGACACCGACTCTCGCAGGATGTTCGACAGGTCTTCCGCGGAGGCCTCGCGGGGTGCGGTGGCCAGCAGCCGTTGCTGCTTCAGCGTTCCCTCTACCAGCGAGTCCACATCGGACTCCTCGTAGCCGACCGCGCCGATGCCGTCCGGGATGCCGATCTGGCGCATCAGGTCGATCAGCACCGCGGGCAGGTGGTCGGCGAAGTCGCCGGGCCACTCGAAGTCGGGTGCCAGCAGACGCGCGACGCGCAGGTGGCGGTCCGGGGCCGCGTCGAAGGTGAAGCGGAACGCCGCGGGCGCTGTCAGGGACACGGCCATGCCGTGGGGCACCATGGGTTCTTCGCCTGGATAGCCGTCCGGGTGGAAGTTCCTGACCTGGCCGGCGATCGGGTACGCGTTGGCGTGGGGGATGTGCACGCCGGCGTTGCCGAAGCCGAGTCCGGCGAATGTTGCGGCCAGGGCCATGGCTTCGCGGGCCTTGAGGTCGGAACCGTCGCGGACCGCAGCCGGGAGGGCCCAGGACAGCAGCCGGAGGGACTGCTCGGCGAACATGTCGGCCAGCGGGTTCGCCCCGCAGTACGGCACCCGCTGTTCCGGGCGCTTGCGCTCGAACTCGGTGTACGGCTTCGCGGTGTAGCTCTCCGCGGCGTGGCAGAGGATGTCCATGCCGCTGGCGGCGGTCACTCCCGCGGGCTGGCTGACCGTCAGGCGCGGGTCGACGACGGCGAGGGTGGGGCGCAGCCGCAGGTGGCTGATCCCGCTCTTGACGCGCAGGGACAGCACGTCGAGGACGCAGACCGTGGTGCTCTCGGAGCCTGTGCCGGTCGTGGTCGGTACCGCGACCAGGGGCTTCAGCGGGCGTTCCGGTGCGCGGCCGCCGCCGACGGGGGCGTTGACGTAGTCCATCAGGTCGCCGTCGTTGCTGGTGAGCAGGTTCGCCGCTTTGGCGGTGTCGATCGCGGATCCGCCACCTACGGCGACGAAGGCGTCGTACGGGCCGGTTCCGCGGGCGAAGTCAACCGCCTTCTGCATGCTGACATCGGTGGGCTCGACGTGTACGCCGTCGAAGATCTCGGTCTCGATGCCGTAGCCGGCGATGCCGTCGGCGATGCGGCGGGGCCAGCCGGTCGCGGCGACTTGCGGGTCGGTCAGGACGAGCACGCGGTGGGCGCCGTACTGCGTCAGGTCGTAGCCGATCTCGTCGCTGGCGCCGGTTCCGTACTTCAACGCCGGTGCGCCATAGGTAAAAACGGTTTCATGTTCGGTTGCGGCCAAGACTGCGGTCCTCGCTCCCTTGATCGGCTGACAGTCGGTCAAAGCGGACATTCGGCCTATCCTTGCCGGGTTTCGGCGAAGATCACTTGACTGCACTGAACGGTGCCCGCCTAAGCTCTCCTCATTAGATACCAACTGGGAGCGACCGTCGCCCAGACGGCCGTGCGGATCCTGACCGAGGCGCGTGTCCGCCGCGTTTACGCGGTGGTCGGTGAGTCCTTTCTGGAACTGCTCGACGCGCTGCAACGCGAGCGGGAGATCACGCTGGTCTCGGCCCGCCACGACGCGGGTGCGGCGTTCATGGCGGAGGCCGAAGGCAAGCTCACCGAGCGTCCCGCCGTGCTGCTCGCCAGCCGGGGGCCGAGTGCGGCGAGCCTGGCGATCGGCGTCCAAACGGCGTACCAGGACGAGACCCCGATGGTCGTGCTGCTGGAGACGCCGTCGACCGAACCGGTGCCGTCGTCGTCCGGGGAACTCCCGACTTCCGACCTGACGGCGATGTTCGAATCGATCGCCAAGTCGACGTTGCGGGTGACCGACCCGGACAGCCTGCCCAGCCTGCTCGCGCACGCGCTGACGACGTCGCAGGAGGGACGGCCGGGGCCGGTCGTGCTCGGTGTGCCCTGTGACGTCTGGGGGATGCCCTACGACGCGGCGAAGCCGATGGCGCGGGTGCGGCCGCCGGCGTCCGGGACGCTGGGCCGTTCGGCGGATGCCGTCGCGCAACTGGTGGACGAGGCCAAGTACCCCGTCGTCATCGTCGGCGGGCGGGCGCGGTCGGCGCGGGACGAGCTGATCGCCGTGGCCGACGAGCTCGCGCTGCCCGTCTACAACGCCTTCCGGCGGCAGGACGCCTTCCCCGAAAACCACGCCCGCTACGCCGGGCACCTCGGGCTCGGCATCCCGGCCCGGCAGCTGGACGCGCTCGAGCGGGCCGACCTCGTGGTCGCGCTCGGCACCCAGCTCGACGAGGTGACCACGCAGGCGTACCGCTACCCGACGCCGCAGCAGACGCTGGTCATGGTCGGGACCGGCATCGATGTCAGCCCGAAGCGGCGGGGGCTCACGTTCCGCGTCGACTCGGAGGTCGAGCCGTTCCTGCGGGAGCTGCGGGCGGTGGCGTCGCCGCGGACGCGGCGGGCTTCGGCGGCGAACGCGGCCGTGCACACGTTCATGACCCCGCCCGACACCAGCGGGAACACACGGGTGCACCCGGTGGACGTCGTCCGGGCGTTGCGGAAGCTGGCGCCCGAGGACACCATCGTGACCAGCGATGCCGGCAACTTCGCGCAGTTCATGCACCGCTACTGGTGCTTCACCGCGCCGCGCAGCCAGCTCGGGCCGAGCAACGCCGCGATGGGCTACGCCGTGCCGGCCGCCGTGGCGGCGAAGCTCACCGAGCCGCGGCGGACCGTCGTGGCCATGGTGGGGGACGCCGGGACGCTGATGACCGGGCAGGAGATCGAAACCGCCGTGCGGTACCGGGCGCCGGTGATGGTCGTCGTCTTCCAGAACGGCGTTCACGGCGCGCTCGCCATGCACCAGGCGCGGATGCACGGGCGGCTGTCCGGGGTGTCGATCCCGCTGACCGACTTCGCCTCTTGGGCGCGTGGACTGGGCGCGGCGGGGTACACCGTGGACGATCGGGAAGAGCTCGAACCGATCATCGCCAGTGCGCTGGTGCGGCAGCGGCCGTGCGTCATCGACGTGCGGACGGACCCCGATGTGGTGACTCCGGACGTGCGGCTTTCGTCGTTGCTGGGGCAGGCTCGTCCGCAACCTCCCGCCCAGTAACGGTTTCACTCGGTTTCATTACGGGAAACGCCGGGAAAGTTGTGTGGTAGCACGACGAAGGCTCAGGTAGCCTGACGGTGTTCCGGTGGTGGTTCGCCGCTGAACCTTCCCGGCCGGGTCCCGGCGGGAGACAACCGGTTTCTGTCGGTGCCGCACGGCACCATCACGGTCATGACCCGCGCCGAAGCGGGCAGGGAACGAGGGGAGTTTCGACGTGACCGATCACCAGCACGCATCCGAAGCAGCGCGGAAGTCCTCCGGCGTCGTACCGGTGCTGTTCAGCGCCTCCGCCGAGGCCCACGACGACGCCGTGGTCGCGGGTGAGCACGACACGGCCTGGCGTTCGCCGTTCACCACGGAGGGGCTGCGCCCGGCGAGTGGCGAATAGCTCACCTCTCCCGGGTGAAGACAGCTTGTCCGCCCACGTCGAGGTGTGCTTTACTGCTGAAGGTCTCGATTTTTGTGTTCGTGTTGAGTCACGCTCGCAGAACTCAGCGGGCGTAGTGTCTCCTCGCCGAGGAAGCAAACCGTCCGGGTGATGACCCGGGGCGCCGAAGTGGCTTCCTGTTTTTTGGTGTTACACATGGAGATTTTTGATGACTCAGGGCACTGTGAAGTGGTTCAACTCCGAGAAGGGGTTCGGCTTCATCACCCCCGACAACGGTGGCGGCGACGTCTTCGTTCACTACAGCGAGATCCAGGGTAACGGCTTCAAGAGCCTGGAAGAGAACGCTCGCGTCGAGTTCGAGATCGGCCAGGGCCAGAAGGGCCCGCAGGCCACGTCGGTCACCGTGATCTGACTTTGATCTTGGGGAAGGGCCGTCACCCGTTCGGGGTGGCGGCCCTTTTCGTAAGCTGCGCACCATGATCGAGCACGGCTACACCGTCTCCGGCATGAGCTGCGGCCACTGCGCGCAGTCGGTCACCGAAGAACTCACCGGCCTGCCCGGAGTGACCGAAGTGGACGTAGACGTCTCCAGCGGCCGCGTCATCGTGCGCGCTGAAGCCGCGCTGGCCGAAGCCGACGTCCGGGGTGCGGTCGAAGAGGCCGGCTACACCTACCAGGGCGTCGTCAGCCTCGTCGGGTAGCGCCCCGCGCACGGTGGGATTTCTCCAGGGTGGACTGTCCACTGGAGATCATCGAGGCGCCCGGGTGTCGTTCGACGCCTCCAGGCCACCGCTCGGCACTGCAACGCCCTGCAACCCTTCCTTCCGCGCCATCCGCGGAGTCTGCTGTTCTCCGGTGAAGTGTCTGGAGGTCAGGTGGGCGAAACGGTGGCGGGGATCGTCGCGAATCCGGCTTCGGGGCGGGACATCCGCCGGCTGGTCGCGCAAGCTTCGGTGTTCCCCACCGCGGAGAAGGCGAACATGGTCCAGCGGCTGCTGGCGGCGTTCGCCGCGACCGGGCTCGACCGCGCCCTCGTCTCGACCGATCTCGGCGGGATCTCCGCCGCGGTCCTGCGGGCGCTCGGCCGGGGCGGGAACAGGGGCGGGACCCGGAACGGGGCCTGGCCCGAGGTCGACTTTTGCGAAGACGACCCGCTCACCGGCACCGCGGCCGACACGACCAACGCCGTGCGGCGGATGGTCGAAGCCGGGGCCGGGGTCATCGTCGTCCTCGGCGGGGACGGGACCGCCCGGGTAGCCGCCGCGGCCTGCGAAGACGTGCCGATCCTCGCGCTCTCGACCGGGACCAACAACGCGTTCCCGCAGATGCGGGAAGCGACCGTCGCCGGCCTGGCCGCCGGGCTGATCGCGACCGGGCAGATCGATCCCGACCTCGTCACGCACCGGGTCAGCGTGCTGGAGGTCGTCACGAAGGCACGGCGCGAGATCGCGCTCGTCGACGTCTGCGTGTCGCTGAGCAAGCACATCGGAGCGCGGGCGCTGTGGGACCCGTCGACGCTCACCGAGCTGTACTGCACCTTCGCCGAGCCGGACGGCATCGGCCTCTCGAGCGTTGCCGGGCAGCTCTGTCCGAGTCCGCGGTCCAGCCCGGACGGCGTCGCGCTCCAGCTCGGGCCGGTCGGGGAGACGCCATACGTCGTGCAGGCGCCGATCGCGCCCGGGCTCGTGCGGCCCGTCGGGGTGCGCGGGTGGGGCGTCTTGCGGCCCGGCGTGCGCGTGGAGCTGGCCGCGGCCGGCGGTGTCATCGCGCTCGACGGCGAGCGTGAACTCGAACTGAAGAACGGCGAGAGCGCGTTCGTCGAGCTCAAGCCGGACGGGCCGTGGTGCGTCGACGTCCGGGCGGCGATGGCGGAAGCGGCGCGGAAAGGGTTGTTGCGCGCGGAGACCGAGCCGGGGAAGGAGCGTCGAAGATGACGGACACCCTGCGGGAGGCCTACCGCGTGATGCGCACCATCCGGACCTTCGAGGAGCGGGTGCACGAGGAGTTCGCGACCGGCGAAATCCCCGGGTTCGTGCCCGGTTGCGCCGGTGACGAGGCCTCGGCCGCCGGGGTCTGCCTCCACCTCGACGACCGGGACGCGGTCACCGGCACCCACCGCGGGTACGGCCACTGCATCGCCAAGGGCGTCGACGTCCACGCCATGATGGCCGAGATCTACGGCCGCACGACCGGGTCCTGCCACGGCAAGGGCGGCTCGAGGCACATCGCCGACCTGGCCAAGGGCCTGCTCGGCGCGAACGGCGTCGTCGGCGGTGGCCCGCAGCTCATCTGCGGCACCGCGCTCGCGGCGAAACAGCAGAACACCGGCGGCGTCGGCGTCGCGTTCTTCGGCGACGGCGCCGGCAACCGGGGGACGACGCTGGAGGCGCTGAACCTCGCGTCCGCCTGGAACCTCCCCGCGATCTTCGTCGCGGAGCACGACGGTTACGCCGAAGCGACGTCGAGCGCCTGGTCCGTCGCGTCGGACAACATCGCCGACCGGGCCGCCGGGTTCGGCGTGCCGGGGGTGATCGTCGACGGGCTCGACTTCTTCGCCGTCCACGAAGCCGCGGGTGAGGCCGTCGAGCGCGCCCGTGAGGGCGGCGGCCCGACGCTGATCGAGGTCAGGTTCACCGGGCCGAACCCCGGCGCGGGCCTCGACTGCCTCGAGCGGTTCCGCGCCGCCGTCACCGACCGCGGTGAGCTGGGCGAACCGGTCCTCGACGCCATCGACGCCGCGGTCGCGAAGCTCATCGAGGACGCCGTCGCCGCGGCCAGGTCCGCACCGAAACCCACCCGGGAAGACCTCGAAACCGACGTCTACGTCTCGTACTGAAGGAGCCCTCGTGCGCACGATCAGCTACCGCGAGGCGATCGACGAGGCGCTCGCGCAGGAGATGGCCCGGGACGAGTCGGTGATCGTGCTGGGCCAAGGCGGCGCGGACGACGCCTGGGGCGGGGCCCGCGGCGGCACGGCCGACCTGGCCCGCAGGTTCCCCGGCCGGGTGCTCGACACGCCGAGCTCCGAGTCGGCGTTCGTGGGCGCGGCGATCGGCGCCGCGACGCGCGGGCAGCGGCCGGTCGCGGAACTCGTGTTCATCGACTTCACCGGCGTCTGCTTCGACCAGATCTCCAACCAGG
This sequence comes from Amycolatopsis sp. cmx-4-83, assembly GCF_046548815.1. Classification (NCBI taxonomy): domain Bacteria; kingdom Bacillati; phylum Actinomycetota; class Actinomycetes; order Pseudonocardiales; family Pseudonocardiaceae; genus Amycolatopsis; species Amycolatopsis sp. cmx-4-83. The sequence goes on from NZ_JAEBEF010000001.1 coordinate 204,074, forward strand.
CCGCCAAGTTCCGCTACATGTTCGGCGGCGCCGCCCGCACGCCGGTCGTCATCCGCACGGTGTACGGCGCCGGACTGCGGGCCGGCGCGCAGCATTCGCAGTGCCTGTACCCGATCTTCACGCACATCCCCGGGCTGAAGGTCGTCGTGCCGTCGAGCCCGTACGAGGCGAAGGGCCTGCTGGTCCAGTCGATCCGGGACGACGACCCGGTGGTCTTCTGCGAGCACAAGGCGCTCCACGACACCAGCGGCGACGTCCCGGAGGCGAGCTACACGATCCCGTTCGGCGAGGCGAACGTCGTCCGCGGCGGCGGCGACGTCACCATCGTCGCGATCGGCCGCATGGTCGCCATGGCCGAAGGGGCGGCGAAGGAGCTCGCAGCCTCCGGGATCGAAGCCGAGGTCATCGACCCGCGCACGACCAGCCCGCTCGACACCCGGACGATCCTGACGAGCGTCGAGAAGACCGGACGGCTGGTCGTCGTCGACGAGGCGTCGCCGCGGTGCAACCTCGCCACGGACATCTCCGCGCTCGTCGCGAAGGAGGCGTTCGGCTCGCTGCGGGCGCCGATCGAGATGGTGACGCCGCCGCACACGCCCGTGCCGTTCTCCGACGCGCTCGAGGACCTCTACATCCCGGACGCGCAGAAGGTCCTCAACGCGGCGAAGGCGGTCGTCGGGTACCGGCGCTGAGCCGGGCGCGCTGGGAGCTCCGTGCCCGAAAAGGCGAGATTGTCGCCACCTTCCGATCACCGGATCGAAAAGGCAGACTGAGGAGGCAGAGCGCAAGGAGTGGCGGTTGGGTCAGCGAGACCTCGAGGCAGCGTTGCCGGCCGGGGCGGACCCCCGGCGGCACGCGCGTGTCCTCTCGCAGGTGCACGAGGCGGCCCTGGCCGGAAAAGCCCTGCCCAGCCGCCCGCGCGCGGTCATCGGCGCGTCCTGGCAGCGGATGCGCCGGCTCGGCGTCGACCCGGACGGCCGCGCCCCCGCGCCCGTCCTGACCGCCGGACAGCTCGAAACCCGGCGCCGCGCGAGCGGGCTGGCCGAAGCGCTGCCGACCCTGCGCGGCGGCCTGCTCACCCTCGCCGAACAGGCCGCGCACATCATGGTGATCGTCGACGCGGTCGGCACGGTGCTCTGGCGCGACGGCAGCGCCGCGGTCCGCCGCCACGCCGACGCGCTCGGGTTCGTCGAAGGCGTCGACTGGCAGGAAGAGTCCGTCGGCACCAACGCGATCGGCACCGCGCTGGTCGCGCGCCGCCCGGTGCAGGTCTACTCCGCCGAGCACTACGTCCGCGCCCAGCACTCCTGGACGTGCGCCGCCGCGCCGCTGCACGACCCGCGCGACGGCAAGCTGCTCGGCATCGTCGACCTCTCCGGCCCGGCCTCGACCGTCCACGCCACGACGTTGGCGCTGGTGGACGCCGTGACGCGGCTCGCGCAGGCGCAGCTGCGCACCACCCACCTCACCGAGCTGGAACGGCTTCGCGGCTTCGCCGTCCCGGTGCTCGGCAAGGTCGGCGGGCCGGCCGTGGTGGCCGACGAGCACGGCTGGGTCGCCGCGGCCGCCGGCCTCGCGCCGGTCGACCGGATCGCGTTGCCCGCCGGCCTCAAGCCCGGCCGCGTCTGGCTGCCCGCGTACGGCAACTGCGTCGTCGAGCCGGTGCCCGGCGGCTGGCTGATCCGCCCGGCCGACGACGAGGCCGCACCGCCCACGCGGGTCGTGCTCGACGTCCGGTCGCCGCGCGAGCCCGAGCTGACCGTGGCCGGCGCGGCCGGCACCTGGACGCACCGGCTCAGCCCGCGCCACGCCGAGATGCTGTACGTGCTGGCCAGCCACCGCGACGGCCGGTCGGCCTCCGAGCTGTCGGCCGACCTCTTCGGCGACGCCGGCCGCACGGTCACCGTCCGCGCCGAGATGTCCCGGCTGCGACGCCACTTCGGCGGCATCCTCGGCGCGAAGCCCTACCGCTTCGCCGACGACGTCGAGGTGCTGGTCCAGCGCCCGCCCAGCCCCGAAGCCGTGCTCCCGCACTCCCTGGCCCCGGCGATCCGCGGCTGACCCGGGAAAGATGGGGGCGTGCCGAAACGTCCCCTGCTGCCCGACACCATCGCGCCGAGCTGGCTCGTGGTGCAGCTGCTCGGCACGCTCTTCTTCGCCGCGACGCTGCTCACCGCCCGGGAGCCGGACCCGCTGATCTGGGCCGCTTACGGCGTCGCGAGCGCCTGCTGGCTCGGCTTCGTCGTCCTCGCGTCGCGGCTGCCGAGGACGGCCGCCGCACTGCTCGCCGTCGCGAGCGCGCTGCCGGCGGCGCTCGTCGGCCGGGCCGCGGACTCTTCGGCGATCCTGCTGTCCGCCATCGCGCTCGGCAGGCTCGCGACGCTGACCGCGGTCGGCGTCGGCGTGATCGTCGGGATCGGCCTGCTGGACCTCGCTCTCGCCGTGACGTCGCACCTCCTCGGCGGGCAGAGCGTCGCCGACGCGGCCGTGCTGGTGCTGCTCGTCCTCGTCGGGCTCAACCGCCGCCAGTACGAGATCCAGGCGACGCAGGCCGAGGCGCTGCTCGAGCAGACCCGGCTCGCGCAGGCCGAACACGCGCGCGCCGCCGCGCTCGACGAACGCACCCGGATCGCCCGCGAACTCCACGACGTCCTCGCGCATTCGCTGGGGGCACTGGGAGTCCAGCTCGAACTCGCCGAGGCGCTGCTCGAAGAAAAGTCCGATGTGGACGGTGCACTGCGGTCGGTCAAGCGGTCGCGACGGCTCGCCGCCGACGGGCTCGCCGAAGCGCGGGACGCCGTCGCCGCGCTCAGAAGAGACGTCCCACCGCTCGCCGACGTGCTCGCCGCGGCCGCCGCCGCGCACGCCCGCGACCACGGCGTCAGCGTCGCTTTCGATGCCGACGGTGACCCGCGGCCGCTGCCGTCCGCGGTGGTCGTCGCGCTCGCCGGCACCGCGCGGGAAGCGCTGACGAACGCGGGCAAGCACGCGCCGGGCGAGGACGTCCGGGTGCGGCTGAGCTACGCGCCCGACGCCGTCCGGCTGGACGTCCGCAACACTCTCGGCATCACTCGAACAGGTGAAGGTTTCGGGTTGGCGGGCATGCGGGAGCGCGTCGCCCTCGCCGGTGGCACGGTGACGTCGGGTCCGGAAGGCGGTGACTGGCGGGTGACCGCCGAGATCACGTGCTGATGACAGCGGGCGGTGCCGATACCCGCGCGCCCGGCGGACCGGCTACCTTCTGCGAGTAACGGTCACAGCGCTTTTCGGGGGGTTCCGGGTGGCGAAGCCCCCGGCTGGGGGCGAAGCACCCGGATCACAGGGGAGGAATCGGGGATGACCAGCACTGCGACGGCCCCGGGTCCGACGGCGCCCGCGCCGGGACCCCCGCCGCCGCCACCGGACGGCGGTGACCGCGCAGGCAGCCGCAGCGGCCTGCTGGGACTCCTGGACCTGCCGGGACAGGGCGTCCGCGCGATCATCCGGTCCGCCGCGACGACCCCCGGCCGCCTCACCGTCATCGCCGTCGGGCTGGTGCTGCTGTCGCTGCTCGCCGGGCTGGTCGCGACGCTGTCGGTGCAGGACCGCGACGACACCATCACCGGCGTCATCGAGCACCGCGAGCCCCTCGCCGCCGCGGCGCAGCAGGTCTACCGCTCGCTTTCGGACGCCGACGCGACCGCCGCCAGCGCGTTCCTCTCCATCGGCACCGAACCGCCGGAGCTCCGCCAGCGCTACGAGCGCGACATCGCCGAAGCCGGCGCCGCGCTCGCGAAGGCCGCCTCCGACGCCGCCGACGTCGCCGACGCGGCCGCCCCGGTCGACGTCCTCAACCAGTCGCTGCCCGCCTACACCGGGCTCGTCGAGACGGCCCGCACGAACAACCGCCTCGGCTACCCGGTCGGCGCGTCCTACCTGCGTGAAGCCTCCGAGCTGATGCGGGCGAAGATCCTGCCCGCCGCCCAGGACCTCTACCGCGTCGACACCGAGCGCCTGATCGACGAGCAGGACAGCGCGACCGGGTTCCCGTGGCTCGCCACGATCCTGGTGATCGCGTTGCTGGCCGCGCTCATCGCCGCGCAGGTCTACCTGACCAAGCGCACCAACCGGCTGCTCAACGTCGGGCTCGTCGTCGCGACGGCCGCCGTCGTGGTCTCGCTGTTGTGGGGCGCGGTCGCGCTGGTCGTGCAGGGCAGCCTGGTCGGCAGCGGTCAGGCCGACGGCTCGCACCGCGTCGACGTGCTGGTCCGCGCGCGCATCGCCGCGCTGCAGGCCCGCGCCGACGAAACGCTCACCCTGGTCGCGCGCGGCGACGGCGCCGCGTACGAGAACGACTTCGGCACCAACGCGGCCCAGCTGGTCGGCCCGGACGGCCAGGGCGGCCTGCTCGGCGAAGCCCGCGGCCTCATCCAGGACGGCGAAGGAGCGACGAAGGTCGCCGACGCGACGAAGGCCGCGAACGACTGGCTGAAGGCGCACAAGGAAGTCCGCGCCCAGGACGACGCCGGCCAGTACCAGGAAGCCGTCGACTTCGCCGTACTGGAGGACAAGACCGACGGCTCGGCCCCGGCGTTCCGGCGGCTCGACGACAGCCTCCAGGCCGCCATCGACGTCGGCAGGCAGGAATTCCTCGACGACACCCACAACGGCGACCGCGCGCTGACGCTGCTGGCCCCCGGCCTGGCCGTGCTCGCGGTCGTCGCCGCGGCGGGTGTCACCATGGGAATCCGGGAGCGACTGAGGGAGTACCGGTGAGCAGGCGGGGGAACACGATCCGAGCGGGTGTGCTGGCGGTCGTCGCGTTGCTGGCGGCGTCCTGCGGCAGCCCCGGGAAACCGGTCGACCCGGCCCCGGTCGGCAACGCGGCCTGGCCGCAGCCCGCGCACGTGGGCGGGCCGGACGCGGCCGCCGGCGGGGGCAGCGACACCAGCTGCAACCCGCTGGCCAGCCTGCAGCCGGACAAGGGCACGTCGGTCTTCGACGGCTCGACCATGGCGAAGATCAAGGAACGCGGCAAGCTCATCGCCGGCGTCGACCAGACCACCTACCTGTTCGGTTTCCGCAACCCCACCTCGGGCAACCTCGAGGGCTTCGACATCGACCTCGTCAACGAGATCGCCCGCTCGATCTTCGGCGCGCCCGAAGGCCGCGTCCAGTTCCGCGCGATCACGTCGTCGCAGCGCCAGGACGTCCTGACGAAGCACCAGGTCGACATCGTCGTCCGCACCTACAGCATCACCTGCGCGCGCAAGAAGGACGTCCAGTTCTCGTCCGTCTACTACGTCGCCGGGCAGCGGCTGCTGGTGACGAAGGAGTCGAAGGCGACCAAGCTGGCCGACCTGAGCGGCAAGAAGGTCTGCGCGGCGAAGAAGTCGACGTCGCTGGCGAAGATCGCGACGGACCCGGCCAAGCCGCAGGCGGTCTCGGTCGACAACTGGTCGGACTGCCTGGTGATGCTCCAGCAGGGGCAGGTCGACGCGGTGTCGACCGACGACACCATCCTCGCCGGGATGGCCGCGCAGGACCCGACGCTGCAGGTCGTCGGCGACCAGTTCACGCAGGAGAACTACGGCATCGGCGTGCCGAAGGACAACGAGGACATGGTCAAGTTCGTCAACGCCGTGCTCGAGAACATCCGCAACAGCGGCGCCTGGCAGAACAGCTACCGCCACTGGGTCGAGTCGTCGCTGGGGCCGGCTTCGCCGCCGCAGGCGCAGTACCAGTGAGCGGACCGCGACTAGGATCGGTTCCCGCACGTCGCCGGGGATCTGGGAGGTAGCAGTGTCGGAGGAGCCGCGCCGTCCTCGGCACGCCGCACCGGACGACGAGCCGCAGCCGGCCACGCCGGGCAGCAGCTGGCAACCGCCGCCACCCGTGCGGTGGGAGACACCGGAGCCGTCCATCTCCGGCCGCCTCGACGACGGCGAGCCACCCCGGGGCGTGCCGTCACGCGGTGCGCCGTCGCGGGGGGAAGAGACCGTCTTCCACGCCCCCGTGCGCCGTCCGCCGACGCCGCCGCGCGGCGCGCCGATCCCGGGCGCGGACGACCCGACCAAGCCGCCCGGCAGCATGAACCCCGTCCTGCCACCGGTCCAGCCGGTCGCGACGCAGGCCGTCCGCCCGCCGCAGCCCGACGAGCCGCAGCTGACGAGCGTGCTCGCGGCCCCGGCGCCGGAAACCCAGAGCATCATGCCGCCGGTGCCGCGGCCGGACACCGGTCCCGGCACGCCGCTGCCGGACCCGGGCACCGAAAGCGTGCTGCCCGAACGCAGCAGCGAAGGACGGCACACCGGCACCGGAACCGGTACGGGCAGCGGCTCGGACTCCCGGTCCGGCTCGTTCCCCGGCACTTCGCGGCGGACGTCTTCGCGGACGTCGCGGTCGCGCCGCGGCCGGCTCGGCGCCGGGCTGGTCGAAGTCCCGCCGGTGCCCGCGCGCGACCCCGCGTCGGCGGTGCTGACGAACCCGGTGGTGTCGGAGGAAAAGCGCTTCTGCGGCAACTGCAGCGCGAAGGTCGGCCGCGGCAAGGACGGCCAACCCGGTGCCCCGGAAGGGAAGTGCGAGAACTGCGCGACGCCGTTCTCCTTCCTGCCGAAGCTGCAGCCGCACGAACTCGTCGGCGGCCAGTACGAAGTGCTCGGCGCGATCGCCTACGGCGGGCTCGGCTGGATCTACCTGGCGCAGGACCACAACGTCAGCGACCGCTGGGTCGTCCTCAAAGGACTGATCGACACCGGTGACGCGACGGCGATGGCGGCCGCGGCCAACGAGCAGCGGTTCCTCGCCGAGGTCGAGCACCCGAACATCGTCAAGATCCACAACTTCGTGCAGCACCCGGACGCGCACAGCGGCACGACCGTCGGCTACATCGTGATGGAGTACATCGGCGGCCAGTCGCTGCGCCAGCTCGCGCTGGCGCACCACCGCGAAAGCCGGCGCCCGGAGCCGCTGCCGATCGGCCAGGTCCTCGCGTATGGGCTCGAGATCCTGCCTGCCATGGGGTACTTGCACAGCCAGGGCCTGCTCTACTGCGACCTCAAGCCGGACAACGTCATCCAGACCAACGAGCAGCTCAAGCTGATCGACCTGGGCGCGGTCCGCCGCACCGACGACTACGAGAGCCCGCTGTTCTTCACCACCGGCTACAGCGCGCCGGAACTGCCTACGCAGGGCGCGTCGATCGCGTCGGACCTGTTCACCGTCGGGCGCACGCTCGCCGTGCTGAGCTTCGAGTTCACCGGCTACACCACCAAGTTCAAGACGACGCTGCCCGGCCCGGACGCGGTCCCGCTGTTCGCGCTCTTCGGTTCCTACCACCGGTTCCTGCGCCGCGCGACGCACGCCGACCCGGACCGGCGGTTCCTCTCCGCCGAGGAGATGGCCGACCAGCTCACCGGCGTGCTGCGCGAGATCATGGCGCTCGGCACCGGCAAGCCGCGGCCCGGCGCGTCCACCGTGTTCGGCCCGGAGATCCGCACGTTCGGCGTCCAGCTGGTCGTCCCGGAGGCCGGCGCCAGCGTGCCGCTGCCCGGGGCCGACGAGGTCGTCGCCGGCCTGCCGATCCCGCAGGTCGACACGGACGACCCGGCCGCCGGCGTGCTCGCCACGACCACCACGCTCGAGCCGCGCGGGGCCATCGAGGCCCTCTCCGGCGCGCCGCGCGAGTCGATCGAGGTCCGGCTGCGGATCGTGCGGGCCCGGATCGAGCTGGGCGAGCTCGCCGAGGCGCAGCGGCAGCTGCAGGCCGCGCAGTACCTGGCGATCAAGAACGGCTTGCCGCACGACTGGCGCATCGACTGGTACCGCGGCCTGATCGAGCTGGCCGGCGGCCGCTCGCGGGTCGCGCACGTCGCGTTCGAAGCGGTGTACGACGACCTGCCCGGCGAGGCCGCGCCGAAGCTCGCGCTGGGCGTCAGCGCCGAGGGCGTCGGCGACTACTTCGCCGCCGCGCGGTTCTACGAACTGGTCTGGCGCACCGACCGCACCTACGTCAGCGCCGCCTTCGGCCTCGCCCGCGTGTACCTGGCGCAGGGGGCGCGCTCGAGCGCGGTCGAGGTGCTCGAGACCGTGCCGCCGTCGTCCACCCACTACGTCGACGCGCAGGTCGCGGCGATCAAGATCAAGACGTCGGTGACCAAGGCCAAGGGTCGCGAGACCCCGGTCACCGAGCACGACCTGCTCGACGCGTCGAGCAGGCTCGAACGGCTCCGCCTGGACGTCGAGCGCCGCACCCGGCTCAGCGCGGACGTGCTCGAAGCCGCGTACGAATGGCTCAAGAACGGGCGGCCGACGCCGGGGGCGCGGGTGCTCGGGTGCGCGATGGAGGAGCGCGAGCTGCGGTTCGGCCTCGAGCGCTGCTACCGGGCGCTGGCGCGGCTGGCGAGCACGGTCGAGCAGCGCGTCGAGCTGGTCGACCGCGCCAACGCGATCCGGCCCCGGACCCTCACCTGACCGCAGCTTTCGTAGGGAAAGCTGCGCCGGCCCCGGACCTGGCCGGAACTTTCATAGGGAAAGTGACGTCAGGGGTTGATCTCCCAGTCGCCCTCTTCGCGGGCGCGCTGGTTCTTCGCGTGCTGCTCGGCCAGCTTCTCCAGCGCCTGCGGGTCGCCGTGGGTGCTGAAGTGCTCGAAGCCGACGACGACGAACAGCGCGCGGGCGCTGACCGCGATCTGGCCGTCTTCGGCGTCGAGGCGGCCGTCCGCGCTGACGTAGATCTTGCGGCCGGCGACACCGTCCAGCCGGGTCTCGATGAACAGCGTCGTCCCGACCGGCACCGGGCGGCGGAAGTCCGTCTCGAGCTTGCCGGTCACCGCCGGGCGGCGCATCAGGTTGCCGACCGCCGAGCCGAGCGCCTCGTCGAACGCGCAGGCCAGCAGGCCGCCGTGGGCGAGCCCGGGCGCGCCCTGGTGGGCCGCGGTGACGGTGAACCGCGAGCGCACGACCTGGCCCTCGCCGACCGTCGAGCGCAGGTGCAGCCCGGCGTCGGCCTCGTCGCCGCACCCGAAGCACTCCGCGAAGTGCACGCCGAGCTCTGTGCCCGGCGCCGGCGCCTTCGGGTGCGGGACCGCGGGCTCCACGGCCACCGGCGGCCACGATTGAGAAACACGACTCATGCGCTGACGTTAACCGGCGGGTAGGCCGGCGCCGTACCCGACCCGGGCCGGGTACCGGGGGCCTACATCTCTCAGTAGCCGGAAAGTTCCCCACCGTAGAAGATTGACGGCTCAGACTGCCGACCTGCGACGACCGGTCAAGACTGGGCGGATGAGCTCGAACGGCCCAATGGGCACTGCGCGGAGGAGGTCGTCGCCGGCATGAGCGAACCAGCAGCAACTACGGGTAAACCCGCAGCGGACGAGAGAACCGTCAAACGCGCTGTCTGGGCTTCGGCCATGGGCAACGCGACCGAGTGGTACGACTACGGCGTCTTCACCTCGGGCGCGATCGCCACCAGCATCGGCACGCTGTTCTTCCCCGGGGAAGGCAACGCGGTCCTCAAGTCGCTGGCACTGCTCGCGGTCGGGTTCATCGTGCGGCCGTTCGGCGGGGCGTTCTTCGGCCCGCTCGGCGACAAGCTCGGCCGCAAGCGGGTCCTCGCCATCACGATCCTGCTGATGTCCGGCTGCACGTTCCTGGTCGGCGTGCTGCCGACGTACTCCGGCGGCTACAGCATGGGTATCGCGGCGCCGATCGCGATCCTGCTGCTCCGGATCATCCAGGGCTTCTCGACCGGCGGTGAGTACGGCGGAGCGGCGACGTTCATCGCCGAGTACTCGCCCACCAAACGCCGTGGCTTCTTCGGCAGCTTCCTCGAACTCGGCACGCTGGCCGGGTACGTGCTCGGCAACCTCGTCGTGCTCTCGGTGACGCTGTCCCTGTCGGCCGAGCAGGTCGACGCCTGGGGCTGGCGGATCCCGTTCTTCGTCGCGCTGCCGCTCGGCCTGATCGGGCTCTACCTGCGGAACAAGCTCGAGGACACCCCCGAGTTCCGCCGGATGGAGGCCGCGGGCGAGGCCCCGAAGAAGGCGCCGCTCAAGGAGATCTTCGTCCGCAACTGGCGGATGATCCTCAACCTGATCGGCATCGTGCTGCTGCTGAACGTCGCGGACTACCTGCTGCTGACCACGATGCCGACGTACTTCACGGACACGCTGAAGATCAACGACAACACGTCGACGCTGATCATCATCGCCGTCGAAGTCATCCAGATGGCGATCATCATCCCGCTCGGCGCGCTGTCCGACCGGATCGGGCGAAAACCCCTGCTGCTCACCGCGGCCATCGGGTTCCTGGTGCTGAGCTGGCCGAGCCTGAAGCTGATGCAGTCCGGCAGCATCTTCTGGCTCTTCGTCGGCTTCCTCATCGTGGCGCTGCTGCTGGTGCTCATGCTGGCGGTGATCGGCTCGACGTTCCCGGCGATGTTCCCGACGCGGGTGCGCTACGGCTCCTTCGCGATCGGCTACAACATCTCGACGTCGCTGTTCGGTGGTACGTGCGGGGTCATCGTGACGGCGCTGATCAAGAGCACCGGAAACGAAGACTGGCCGGCGTACTACCTGATGGCGGCGGCGCTGATCGCAATCATCCCGATCATCAAGATCCCGGAGACGTCGCAGGTGCCGATGGAACAGATCGACACCGAGGACAACAGCGGAAAACTGGCCTCCGCGTCCGCCCAGCGCTGAGCGGCTGCTCGGCGCTGAGCAGCCGTCGGACAGACGTGTGCCCCGCCCGGATCACCGGGCGGGGCACACGTGCGTCAGGGGTCAGTTCGCTTCGCTCCGAGGAGTGAAGCGCTTGCGGGACCAAGCGGCGAGCGAGCCCGCGACCACGACAGCGATTCCGGTTTCGACGATGAGCGCGGCGAGCACCATGTGCTTCCTCCTCGGTTTCTCGGGCCGGCGGCGAAGCGTCCGGCTGAGCAGTTGTCCGGCGTCCGATCGGAACACCACAGGGCATATCGCCACGAGGGGCGCGCGTATTTCGTCGGAAACCCACGTCGAAACGGTGATCTGCACCACGTGTACTGACCTGCGGAAATGTCAGCGGGAGGTGGCGACCGGCGGTTCCGGGACCGTCTCCGTGAGTTGCGGGGAGGACCGGCTGGTGGTCGGTGCCGACCGCTGCGTCGGACGGCCCGCCGACGGCGCCTGCGGAGCCCTCGTGGCCCGGGAGGGCATGCGGTCCGGCTCGGCCGACGGCGGCGCGATCGACGTCGCCGGGACCTCCATGGGCGGCGACGGTGCGGGGGAGCTGGTGCCGATCGTGGACAGTCCCGGCCCGGCGGGCTGCACCGGCTCCAGCGGTCCGGCGCGGTGACCGGCCAGGAAACCGGCCACCGCCAGGACGACCGCCGTCGCGGCCGAGGTGCTCGCCACGGCGAGGCGCTTGCGCCGTCGCCGGACCCGGCCACCGCGCTCGATCACGTCGGCGGCTTCGAGGCGCATCGGCGGCTGCGCGCCACCGGCCGCGCCGGTCAGGTACGCGCGGACGTCGTCTTCGGGGTCCATGTTCGTCACCTCCCCTCCGTGTTCGCGCTGAAGGTCAGCGCGTAGTGCGGGCCGAGCCGGTTGCGCAGCGTCGCCAGGCCCCGTGAGGCCTGGCTCTTCACCGTGCCGGTGCTGCAGCCGAGTGCCTTCGCCGTCTCCTCGACGCTCAGGTCCTCGAAGTACCGCAGCACCAGCACGGCGCGCTGCTTCGGAGCCAGTACGGCCAGAGCTTGCCGGACGAGGGCGTCCTGGTCGCTCGCGGCCGGTTCCGCCGGGAGCTCCGGCGGGGTGTCGGTGAGCCGCTCCCGCTTCCACCTGCTGCGCCGGTGCTCGGCGAGGAACGTGCGCAGCACGACCTTCCGGGCGTAGGCGTCCAAGGCGTCGTGGCGCGACAGCCTCGGCCAGGCGAGGTACAGCTTGAGCAACGCGGCCTGTGTGATGTCCTCGGCCTGGTGCCAGTCCCCGCAGAGCAGGAAGGCGGTCGAGCGCAGGCTGTGCGCGCGCTCGCCGAAGTACCGGGCGAACTCGCCGTCCCACGGCGAGCCCGGCCCGGTCGACGGACGGGAGCGGGAGATCACCTGGCTACCGGGCCACCCCGATGGCCGGCAGGTGCAGGTCACCGGTCGGGCCGGCCGACACGGCACGCGGAACGCGTGGCGCCGGACCGGTGCGCGGCGCGCGAGTCTCGCGCGGCGCGGGGGCGGCGGACGGCGCCTGCTGCGGCCGCTGGCTGGCCGTCGGCGCCGGGGCCAGGGTCGGCTCGTTCGGGCGGGTCGTCGCCGACGGGGCCGGCGGCTGCGCGTCCGAAGCCAGCGCGATGCCACCGGACAGGGCACCACCGGCGAGCACGAGCGCGCCGAGGGTCAGGGCGATGCGGATACGCAAGACAGCTCCTCTTCTCGCGGACGCGACCGGGATCGTCGCGCCTCTGCCCGTAGTCATGCGGCGGGTGGTCATCGGGGTTGCATCGGCTTTTCGGGAAACCGAGCCACGCGGAAAACACGAACGGCCGGGAAGTCCGTGATGGACTTCCCGGCCGCCCGGTCCTCCTCAGTGGCTTCAGCCGGCGAGGGCCGACAGCTTCTGCCAGCTCGCCCAGTCGTAGGTCCAGTCGCTGTAGTCGCCGTCCTTGGCGGTCAGCGTCTGCGTGCTGCCGGTGATCTCCACCGGGTCACCGGTGAGCACGCCGTCGTAGTACTCCTTCGCCCGCGCCGGCGAGAGGTTCAGGCAGCCGTGCGAGACGTTCTTCTTGCCCTGCGCCCAGACCGACGCCGCCAGCCCGTGGATGAACTCGCCGTTGTTGGAGATCCGGACCGCCCACGGCACCACGACGTTCTCGTAGTGGTACTTCGGGTTGCTCATCGCGTACGTGGCCTGCTTGCCCATCACGACGTGCACGCCGCTGTGCGTCACGCGGCCCGGGTCGGAGTCGAGGCCGTAGCTCACCGGGTAGTCGGCGATCTGCTGGCCGTCGCGGATCACCTGCATCGTGTGCTGCGTGGTGTTGCCCTTGACGATCTGCGAGCGGCCGATCGCGAAGCTGGCCGACACGTCCTGCTTGCCGTACACGCCGTCGCCGATCTTGACGCCGTAGATCTTGGCGTTGACCTTCACCTGCGTGCCGGGCTTGAAGTACTCCTTCGGTCGCCAGTGCACCGTGGTGTCGCCGTTCAGCCAGGCCCACGAGCCCTCGGCCTTCGGCGTCGTCTCGACCGAAAGCGCCTTCTCGACGGAGGCCTTGTCGGTGACGCGGCTCGGGAAGGTCAGCGCGATCGGCATCGCGATGCCGTACGTCTGGCCGTCACCGACGTTCAGGCTCGCCGACAGCTGGCGCCGCGGCTTGACGGTGGTGAACGCGCCCCCGATGGCGACGTTCTTGCCGTCCGCGCCCTGCGCCTGCCCGGCCCAGGTGTAGGTCTTGCCGTAGCCGAGCTGCTCGGTGGTGCTCCAGCTCTTCTTGTCCGCCGACGCCTGGCCCTGGACCTGCTTGCCCTCCGGGTTGGTCAGCGTGACCGACACGATGGTGCCGTCGGCGACCTGGACACCCACCGGTTCGCCCGGCGCCACGTCCTGCGCGCCGCCCGCCGGCGTCACCGTCAGCTTCGCGGGCTGTGCGCTCGGCGCGGGAGAAGCCGTCGGGCCCCCGCCCGAAGTGCCGCTCGCCGAGACCGTCGGTTCGCTGCTGCACGCCCCCAGCGCGAGCACCGCGACCAAGCCCAGTACCACTGCCGCGCCCCGGCGCCGCGTGGAAGTCCTCACCGTCACACCCATTCCCCTTTGCCCCATTTGGTGCCTCCCCTCTTCGAGACGCCTCGCGGACCATCGACGTTGAGCAAGAGTCGCGTGACGAAGGTCACAATGATCGCTGCGGGCTTTCACTGAGGGGGCACGGGCGACTCCGAGCCGTATCCGGTGATCACGGTGTCGCTGTGCTGCGCCAGACTAGCCGGTGGGTCCGACAGAACCGGGTGGGAGCCCTACGACGTTCCGGTGACCTTGGTGCGCAGAGCCGGTTTTCGCCTCGATCACGGGGTTCAACTTTGGCCAGATCCCGGTAGTCTGCTCTCAGGCCGTCGTTTTGCGTGTTCGTGGCTTCACACTCGCGGAACTTCTGACGCGAGCCATGGAGCCGACCCGCTCTTGACTCGTCTCGTTGGAACCGCCCGGGACGGTCGGGGTGCCGCTTCGGTGGCATTCGAAGCGGATCTGTGTAACGAGGAGTACAGCGGTGGCGCAAGGCACTGTGAAGTGGTTCAACGCGGAGAAGGGCTTCGGCTTCATCGCGCAGGACGGCGGCGAAGGCGACGTTTTCGTTCACTACTCGGAGATCGAGGGCCGCGGCTTCCGCACTCTCGAGGAGAACCAGCGAGTGGAGTTCGAGGTCGGCCAGGGTCAGAAGGGTCCGCAGGCCCAGAAGGTCCGCGCGATCTGACAACCAGGCCCTCTGCGTTTCTCAAGGCCTGAGCGAAGGGCCCCCGGCGATTCCGATCGCCGGGGGCCCTTTCTCATGGGTTCTGGCCGGTTCAGCGCCGTCCGAGGGCCGGCGCTTCGAAGGCGTCGGCGGGGAAGTGGAACTCGTCGGTGAGGTCGGTGAGGTCACCGGTCTGCTGGCGCTGGTCCTGCAGCGAGGCCGCCTGGCCTTCCCAGTTGAGCCGCTCGAGGATCCACTCCTGAGCGAGCGCCTGGGGCGAGATGTCCCGCTCGGCGGCGATGTCCTTCAGCTGCTGGTTGGCGATGAGGCTCATCCGGAGCTGGATGACCTGCGCCTCGCCGAAGCGCTTGCCGGTCCCGGTGCTCTCGTTGTCGGCATCGGGCGCCAGCGCGGCGAGGTAGGAGGTGAGTTCCTTGTCCTCGACGACACCGTCGTCCGCAGGCTTCGCGGCACCACGATGGCGCCCGGAGGACGCGGCTTTGAGGTTCGTGCGGCTGCTCAAGCGGCCAAGGGAGGGAAGAGGCACGCCAGTCACGATAACGGTTAGGTCTCGCCCCGCAAACCACTGTGAGCCACGACACGCCCTTGAATTTCCCCAAACAGAGCAACCATCGCCCAATCAGCGCAATGCGTTGGGGTGAGTTTTTAACGGAGGGCAATGCCGTAATAACCGAGCGAATCGATCAAGAACGGCGCGCGACAAATTCTCGGACGACGGGATGGGGCGCTGGGGGCGCCGGCTGGGGGCACGACTCGGTGGGGCACGCGGGCTGAGGGCTCACCTACGCGCTTCCGGGCGGGTGCGGCGGGGTGGCTGCGATGGCCGGGAGGGATTGCAGGGGAGATCGAGCTGGCTGGGCGGGTGGGCGGCCGGGTCGGGGTGCTGTCGGAAGGCGGGGCCGGGAGGGCGGGCAGCGTGGGAGGCCGGGCGGGCGGGCGGGCGAGCTGGCTCGTTCAGTGTGGGGAGGGACTGGCCGGGCCGGGTGCCTGCGCGGGCGAGCTGGCTCGTTCAGTGTGGAAGGGGCTGGCCGGGCGGGGTGTCTCCGCGGGCGAGCTGGCTCGTTCAGCGTTGGAGGGACTGGCCGGGCGGGGTGTCCCCATGGGCGAGCCGGCTCGTTGCAAGAAGGGCGCGGCCGGCGGGCTCAGTGGGCGATGGCCGACGGCGGGCGCTTGAGGGAAAGCGGCTGGGGTGGACTGTGCGAGCCGGGGCGGGGCCGTGGAGGGCGGTCAGAGAACCGCGGCCGACGCGGGCGCGGCGGAGCGACGAGCAGACCGCCGCCAATACGAGAACCCTGCCTGAGCGCATGCCCAGAGGGGGTGATGGTGCGAACAAGGGCCGCGCGGGAGCGCTGAAGCGGGATGGGGCGGCGGGGGCCAGAAGGGCTGCGCGGGTGGGTCGAACCGGGCTGGGGCCGCGGGGGTGAGCGGGGCCGCGCGGGAGGCAGAAGCGAGATGGGGCCGCGGAGGCCGGAAGGGCCGCGCGGGAGGGGCAAACCGGGACGGGCCGGCCGGGAGTGAGCAGGGCTGCGCGGGAGAGCCAGCTCAGCGGGACGGCCTCACCGACACAGGTGGGCCACAAGAGCGGGAGCGACCGGCAGAGACGCCCAGGACGAGTCCAACCGAGCAAACCCACTCAACCGAACCCCATCGCCAAGCGTCTACAGGGGCAAGCCCAGCGGAAGGGCTGCAACCAACGAACGCGGACCCCACTGAGCCAGGGCGCCCAGCGCCCGAGGCGCCCACCCCACCAAGCCGAACCGAAGGCACCGTGGGGGCTCCGGGGGCTCGGCCCCCGGGCAATACGCCGGAATGAATGGGCCGTAGCGCAGGGCGAAGCCCGAGCAGGCCCAGAAATGGAGGACCCCCGCGCCAGGGGGAGGAACGCGGGGGTCGGAGGGGATCTCCACAGGCGCTGACCGGGGGTGTGTCAGCACCTCGATTGTTGCACGACTTGGTGGGGAGGGCGAGTGGAGAGCGGGATTTTTCCGCTCGTGGTGTCACTTCGTGGTGGGTGACGTTCGTTCGGGTGGTGCTCTTCTCCTGCCTTGCCGATTGCGCTGCGTTGAGCGGAGCGTGGTCTCAGGTTCACTCTCCGGGGGGCTGTGTGTGGCGGCCGGCGCTGGTTAGCCTCGCGGCCAAGCTGTTGTGAGCCGTGTGGAGGAGCTATGAGCGGGTCTGTTGAAGTGCGGCAGTTCCTCCTTCGGTACGAAGGTGCCGATGGGGGGAGTGCTCCGTTCGCCGGTGCGTTGCCGGCGCAGCGCAGTGGGGCCGGGGATGCGCAGCGGGTGTCGGACGATCAGGTCCGGCGGGCTCGGCTGGCGGTTGCGGCCGGGGCGTTGGGGGTGGATGACTGTGTTCAGCTGCTGGAGATGCTGGGGTTGAACCTGGACGACGACGGGCAGGCGCCGGTTCAGCGGTGAGCCGGTGGGTCCGGTGTCGGTGCCGGACCCTTCCCGTGATGTTCTTGCAGGTCGGTTGTCTTTCTGGGGAGTAATTGGCTGGTCTTCGCCAAATCTTTGACGCGGGTTTAGTAACAGTGTTACGTTTGTCGGGTCGAAAGGGGAACGGACATGACGACGGCGAACCGGATCCGGTCGGTGGTGCAGGTGCTCGGGGGGAAGTTCATGACTTCGCCGGAGCTGGCGGCGGTCGAGGCCGAGGTCGGGCTGCCGCCTCGGTCGCTCTACCTCCGGGGGCGGTCGGCGGTGCTCGGGGACGTGCCGCCGAAGGTGGCCGCGGAGCTGTTCGGGATCTTCCCGCACTGGCTGTTCGACTTCGTCCTGCCGGCGGCGACGGCGGCCATCGACGCACCTGGCGCCCTCCGTGCCTACTCCGAGTCGTCGGCTCGGTGGTCGCGCGCCACCCTTTCGGCCGTATCGGAACCCGGACGCCTGGGCGAGCTGCTGTTCCGCGTGGTCGACGCCGCCGACGCGAGCGGGCTGGCGCTCTTCGCCGGCTGGAAGCACGCCGAGCGGCCCGAAGGCGACGTCGAACGCCTCGGCTTCGCGCTGATGGTCTTCCGCGAGCTGCGCGGCGGCCTGCACTTCGCCGCGCTGCGGGCGCTGGGCGTGACGGTGCCCGAGGCAGTCGTCGCCGACCCCGAGGGCGGGCGCGCGCGGCTGCTGCGCACGGCCTGGCCGGAGGACGCGGCCGACGCGCTCGTCGCCGCGGCGGAGCGCAAGCCGGACCTCCGGGAGCGCTGGCGCGAGGCCGAGGCGATCACGGACGAGCGGATCGACGAACTCCTGGCGTCCGCGCTGTCCGAGGGGGAGCGGAGCGAGCTCGAGCGCCGGCTGGCGGAACTCGCGGCGTTTGCGCAGGTCCCGGCTTCGCTGAAGGCTTAAGGAACCCCCTGTGCAAAGCGGTGGCGGCGTGCCCTATGCTTGTAATCGCTCCCAGGGGGACCTGAGAGCGCGGTCGGTCGGTCACCCGAAACCGACCGGGCTCCCATCGTTCAGTGGCCTAGGACTCCGCCCTTTCAAGGCGGCAACGCGGGTTCGAATCCCGTTGGGAGTACGCAGTACAGTAGTAACGCAAGGCCCTGTGGCGCAGTTGGTTAGCGCGTCGCCCTGTCACGGCGAAGGTCGCGGGTTCGAGTCCCGTCAGGGTCGCAAGATCGTTCGGCTCCTTGCCGGCGTTCCCGGCCAGGTAGCTCAGTTGGTACGAGCGTCCGCCTGAAAAGCGGAAGGTCGCCGGTTCGACCCCGGCCCTGGCCACCGTTCGAAGAAGCCGTCTTGACTCCGGTCAAGGCGGCTTTCTTGTGTTCGGGGCCAGTCCGGCGGGTGCCGCCGCTGATGGTCGTCAAGCACCGAACGGGACGACCACGATCTGGTCGGCGTCCTCGTAGATGATCCTCCCGGGCGCCTGGTGCGAGACCAGCTTGTCGCACCGGACGCCGTGGGCGTCGAGGACTTCGAGGTAGCCGGCAGCGCGAGCGACGAGCGCTTCGGCCGATTCCTTGAACCAGGCAGTCGCGCCCGGGTTGACCGAGTGGTCGTAGACGGCCTGCCTTGCTCAGGGTGTTGATCAAGCCGAGGAAGCCGGGGTGGCGCCCATCGGCGTTGGGCTCGGCGCTCTGGAACCTGACGTAGGCCATGCGGCATTCCTCTCGAGGCACCCGGCGTGACGGTGCACGGGGGTTGTCCACGGCAGCGGCGCAACCCGGGCGTTAAGCTGGGAGCCTCGTTGCGCGCAACGAGCGTCCTCGGGGGCCGCGAGCTGCTCGAGGAGCCCTTACCCGGTGCGTGGGGGGCGCCCTCACGTAAGGGCGAGTGCAGGAAACGGCCGCAGCGTGACGCCGGTTGGTGCCGGTGTGCTGGGCGTGCGGGGTGGTGACCCGGGTGACTCCGGGGTCTGTCCTCACGTCTTTCCTGGGCGGCGATCCCCATTACGTTCGACGAGGGGATCGTTCTGCCCTAAACTCGGGCCGTCGGGGGGAAACGATTCCATGCTCGTCGTCGTGCAACTGCCGCTGGTCGATCTCCGGTTGCTGGCTTCTTTTCCCACCGGGCGGCTGGCTTCCCCGCATTGGCCGGATCCGGTCAGCGATGACGAGTTCGTGCGCGACGCCGGCCCGATCCGGGATCGGCGGCGCGGGGGCATTTCCGACTGGTCCGGGGAAAGGGCCTTCTGCGACGCGAAGAACTTCGTCCGGTTCGTCGACGCCGAACCGCCGTCGTTGCGGGACGGCACGCGGATCACCCCGCTGTTCCGCCGGCTCTACTCCTCCGGCGTCTCCGCCCGGCTCGACTTCGGGTTCGACGTCGACCATCGCCGCCGGGCCCGGCTGACCATGGACACGCTGCGGGACATCGCGCGGGACTGCCTCGCGGTCAAGGTGCGCACGGCTCCCGCCGGGGCCGGCCGGGCGCTGGGCGACAGCGGGAAAGCCCTGGCCAGGCGGTTTCTCGAAGTGTCAACGGCCAAGTCCTTCGAAACCGCGGCGCCGGGCGACCTGGTGGCCGGCGGCCTCCCCGCGGTGCTGGCGGAACCCTCCGCGCGCCTCACCGGAGACCTGCGGAGCTGGCGCTCCGACAGCACCTCCGTCAACGGCTACCAGGTGGAGTCCGGTGCGAAGATCGTCCCCGTCTGGTCGGTGGTCACCGGCGACGTCGCGGACCGGGCGAGGGCCCGGCAGATCCGCGGGAACCTCTGGCGGCTGCACGCCGAGCGGGAATCGCTGCGCGGTGTCATCCGGGCCTGGAACAGTTCGCCGGAAGTCTTCTCGGAAGAAAAGCTGAAGAGCTTCCTCGCCGCGCAGCTGAAAATCCTGGTTCCGAAGAAGCGGGGCGGCTTCGACCAGTCGTCCGCGCTCGCCTTCGCCGGAAACTGCGAAGAACTGGCTTCCCCGGCCGTTCTGCGTGGCCTGCGCTCGGAACTGCTGGGGCAGAGCAAAGGCATCCTCAAAAGCCTGGACCTGCTGGTCGAGCGAACCGCGCGGCTGCCGGAACGCACGACCGGCCACCACCTCCGGATCACCTACGTCGACAAGAGGGTCATCGACATGAGCAGCAACGACAAGTACGAGATCAGCGCCCCGGTGTCGAACAGCGTCATCGGCCGGGACAACAAGGTCGAAGGCAACACCTGGACGGTCGCGTCCGCCGGGCGCGAGGACGCACTCCGCGAACTCGCCGAGGCGATCGAGCTGATGAAACCCCGGCTCGACGCCGACGAGGCCGCGGAGGTCGACGAAGCGCACGAGGTGATCGCCGACGGCAAGAGCGAGCCGGGCCTCCTCAAGAAGGCGGCCAAGAAGATCCTGGGCGTGGCCACCTTCGCGGGCGAAGTCGGTGCTCCGGTCGTGGAGGCGGTGCGGAAGGTGCTGGCCGCGTTCGGTCTCGCGTAGCGGTACGACCAGGCCGCGTTGGGCCGAACGAGTGAACCGTCCGAGGGCATGTCCGGACCGCGGGATCAGCACCGACCACCCGGCGAAGGCAGCCCGACCGGGGCCGCCGCCCGAACCGGGGAGACGACATGCGCTACCTCCTGACCCTCCACATGAACCCGACGCTGTGGGCCACCCTCACCGACGACCAGAAGAACGGCGTCTACGAAGGACACGGCGAGTTCATCAAGCTCGTCACCGAATCCGGCGAGATGGTCGAGACCAAAGCGCTCGCCGAAGCGGCCGAGAGCAAGACCGTCACCGTCGAGGACGGCGTCGCGCACACCGCGGACGGCGGGTTCGTCGCGTCCGAAGCTTTCCTCTGCGGCTACTACGTCGTCGACGTCGAGAGCGAAGCCCGCGCGATCGAGCTGGCCGCGAAGATCCCCGACGCCCAGTACACCGCCGTCGAGGTGCGGAAGGTCGTGCACGAGGGTTGACCTCGATCGAGGTCGAGGGTGCACGCTGGGCCCATGACCGATGAATGGGGCATCCACGCCGTCGATCTCGACGCCTACCTGGCGCGCACCGGGCAACAGCGCCGCCCGCCGTCCGCAGCGGCGCTGCGGGACCTCATGCGGGCGCACGTCGGCGCGATCCCGTTCGAGAACGTCGACGTCGTTCTCGGGCAGCACCAAGGGATTTCGCTCGACGTCGTGAGCGCCAAGCTCGTCGGGCGGCGGCGGGGCGGCTACTGCTACGAACAGAGTGGCCTCTTCGCCGCCGTCCTCGAGCGGCTCGGCTACACCGTGCACCGGCTTTCCGCGCGCGTCCAGCCGCGCCGGCCCGGGCCGTACACGCACATGACGCTCGTCGTCGAGGTCGACGGCCGCGGCTTCCTCGCCGACGTCGGGTTCGGGGCCGGGATCCTCGACCCGATCCCGCTCGTGGACGGCGTCGAAGTCGACCAAGCCGGCTGGCCACAGCGTCTTCAGCACCGGGACGGCTGGTGGACGTTGCAGAAGGAGGGCGAGGACATCCTCGAGTTCCGGCTCAACGGGATGCACCCCATCGACTACGAGGTCTACCACCACTACACCTCGACGCACCCGAAGTCGCCGTTCACCGGCCGGCTCGTGATCATGACGCTCGAACCGGGTGTCAGCCGGCAGCTCCTCGGCCGCGAACTCACCGTCGAAAAACCCGGTGGCCACCGCGAAACCACGACCATCGCGCCCGACGAACTCGACGCGACCCTCAAGGACCTCGGCATCGAGCTGACCGCGGACGAGCTCGCGCGGCTCGAAACCCGTTACTGACCGAACAGTTCGGCGGCCGCGACCGGGCGGCCGAGGTGGTAGCCCTGCGCCTGGTCGCACCCCAGCGACCGGAGCAGGTCCACCTGCTCGGCGGATTCGACGCCCTCGGCGATCACCGTCAGGTCGACGGCGTGGGCCATCGCGATGATGCTCGTGACGATCGCCGCCGCGTCGCGGGATTCGGCGATCCCGGTGATGAACGAGCGGTCGATCTTGAGCGTGTCCAGCGTCAGCCGCCGCAGCTGGGCGAGCGACGAATAGCCGGTGCCGAAGTCGTCGATCGCCAGCAGGACACCCAATGACCGCAAGGACGCCAGCACTTCCGCGGCCGCTTCCTGATCGCGCATCAACGCGCTTTCGGTGACCTCCAGGCACAGCGCGGCGGCCGGGAGCCCGGTGCTCGCCAGCGCGTCCTGGACCGCGGGCACCAGGTGCGGGTCGTCGAGCTGGCGGGCCGACAGGTTCACCTTCAGCGTCAGGTCCAGACCGCGGCCGCGCCGCGTGGCGAGTTCGCGGGTCGTCGCGCGCAGCATCGCCTTGCCGATCACGTTGATCAGGTCGCTCTCCTCGGCGAGCGGGATGAACTCCGCGGGCGGGATCGCGCCCTGGCGCGGGTGCGTCCAGCGCAGCAGCGCCTCGACCGCGACCATCTCGCCGGTCCGCAGGTCGACGACCGGCTGGTAGGCGGGCCAGAGCTGGCCGTCGTGGACCGCGTCGCGCAGGTCCTGCTCCATCCGCAGCCGCCGCTGCATGCGCTCGCGCAGGCCGACGTCGAAGAAGTGGTGCCGGCCGCGCCCGAGCGTCTTCGCCTGGTACATCGCGACGTCCGCGTCGCGCAGCAGGTCTTCGGCGCTGCGGCCGTCGGCGGCGCCGACGAGGACGACGCCGATGCTGGCGTCGAGGTGCAGCTGCCTGCCGAGCACGCCGATCGGCTCGGCCAGCGCGGCCCGCAGGTGCTCGGCCAGCGCGCGGACTTCGACGGCTTCGGTGACTTCGCCGGTGACGACGACGAACTCGTCGCCGCCGAGCCTGCCGACCAGGTCCTCGCGCCCGGAGCTGCGGCGCAGGCGCTCGCCGACGATCCGCAGCACCTGGTCGCCGACCGGGTGCCCGAGCGAGTCGTTGATGACCTTGAACTTGTCCAGGTCGAGGAACAGCACCGTGAGCGGGCCGCGCCCGCGGACGTCGAGCCGGTCGAGCACCAGCGTCCGGTTGGCCAGCCGCGTCAGCGGGTCGTGGGTGGCGTCGTGGGCCAGCCGCGCGCCGATCGCGCGGGTCTCGGTGATGTCGGTGAACGTCGTGACCACGGCCCGCGCCGCCGGGTCGTCCGGGTCGAGCAGCCGCGAGGTCAGCGACACCCAGACGTCCCGCCCGTCCGGCCGGCGCAGGCGCACGACCAGGCCGTTGTGCGTGACGCCGGTCCGCCGGGACTGCACCGACGGCATCTCGTCCGGCGGGATCCAGTGCCCGGCCTCGGTGAACAGCACCAGCGTGTGGCACGGCACGCCGACCAGGTCGGGTTCGGGGACGCCGATGATCCGGCACGCGGCCGGGTTCGCCGCCTCGATCAGCCCGGTCGGGCCCATCACCAGCACGCCTTCGTCGAGCGAAGCGACGACCGTGCGGTAGTTCTGCTCGGCCCGCCGCCGCGCGGTTTCATCGGCGCAGACGAGCACGTAGCCGTCGTTCATCTCAGCAGCCGAAACGCGGACCGCGAGGGGAGCGCCGTCGCGCCGCCGGTGCACCGCCTCGGCGACCCCGCCGCCGCGGCGGATGGCCACCAGGTCCAGCGGCGCGCCGACCAGCTCGCTCGCGCGGCGCCCGACGGCCTCGGCCGCGGTCCAGCCGTACACCGCCTCGGCGGCCGGGTTCCAGCTGGTCACGACGCCTTCGCCGGTGGTCGCGATCAAGGCGTCGCTGACGTGCGACACGAGCGCGGCCTGGTAGCGGAGGGCGTCCGCGGCCGCCTTCTTCGCCGTGATGTCCCGCATGACGACCTGGTACGCGGCGGCGCCCCGCAGGCGTACGACGACCGTCTCGACGGCGAACTTGCTCCCGTCGAGCCGGGACATCAGCGCCTCGACCGGCTCGCTCGCCTGGCCCGGCTCGGTCAGCCGCGCGAGCTTCCCGGCCAGCTCGGCCTGGGAATCGTCGGCGACGAAATCGGCGAACCGGCGCCCGACGACTTCGGCGGGGCCGCGCGCGGCGAACGTGTCGAGTGCGGCCCGGTTGGCGAAGGTGAGGACGCCGTGCTCGTGGACGCAGATCGCGTCCGGACTCAGCTCGACCAGCTCGGTGAGCGAGTCAGCCTCCATGAGCGTCCGTCCCCCGTGCTTCGCGGCTTGTGGCCCGTCGATTACACCACCGACGCCGACGCCTGCCTACCCGCCGCGAGACGCAGCCGCGGCCCCCAGAACAGCAGCCCGAAGTGCGCGGCGACCGCGTGGCCGAGCAGCGTGACGACCGCATCGAGGCTCGCCGGGTCGTCGGCGAGCCAGATCACCGCGATGAACGCCTCGAGCGCGGCCAGCCCGGCGAGCCGCGCCCGGCCGCGCAGCAGGAACACCAGCGCGCCGGCCGTGGTGAAGAAGCCGTAGCTGACACCGATGTCGAGCCAGTGCCCGGCCGAGGCCGGCAGGACGTGCGCGCTGATCAGCACCATCACCGGCAGCTCGGTGACGAGCGTGGCCAGCACGTGCCCGGAGAAGAACACGGTCGCCGCGCGGCGGGCGCCGAACCGGCGTTCGAGCGGGGCGACGGCGATCGCGAAGATCACGACGTAGGCGAGCCAGCCTTCGTCGGAGAGCCAGAGCGCGCTGGTCAGCAGCGAGGTCAGCGGCCGCCGCCAGAGGTTGTGGGCGTCGGTGCTGGACAGCCGGAGCAGCCGCTCGGTCACCGCGGGGTCGGCGAACTTCAGCACCAGCGTCGTGCCGAGCAGCAGGACCAGGTAGCCGAAGGTGAAGGGCGTCGCCTTCGGATTCGGGAGGAACCGGACGAACTGCCGCGCGCTGAAGCGCCGCGGGGCGGCGATCGCGGGGGCCGGCCGTCCGGCTTTCAGCAGCATGGCCTGAGCTTCGCCGGTCATGCTGGGAGTATCACCAGTGCCAGCTTAGAAAACGCTGTGGTTGTCACTCACCGTCGAACTCTGGCAACCGGGGGGAGATTTTTACCAGTTCCTCACCCATTCGGGTGGCTTGTGCGGTAAAAATACGGCCACGATCTCGGCCGAAAGGCCTCTCGGGAAGGTCTGTCGGGGTGAACGACGAGGTATCGGTCGCCGAGCTGCTCGTGCGCGAGGGCTGGGGTGACCGGACGGGACCGGGGCAGTCGCGGTGGCGCGTGCTCGCGGTGATGCTCGCCGTCGTCATCGGCTGCGGGGCCGCCGCGGTGCTGGTCGGGCTCGGCGGCAAAAGCACGCCGGACGCGTCCGCGGTCGACCAGATCCAGGTGATCCCGTTCCCGCAGCGCACCACCGGGCTGGGCGGCGCCGACCAGGCCACCGACTCCCCGCCGGAGGGCGGCACCGGCGGCGGCGACGTCGTCCCCGGCGTCGGCGTGCCCCGGGAGACCGTCACCGAGGTGCCCGGCAGTTCCCCGGCCGCCGAGACCAGCACCGATTCCGCGACGCCGACGACCACGCCGGCCAGCAGCGACCCGGCCGGCTCCGGCACCCCGACCGCGACGACCACCCCGCGCGGTCAGCAGCCGACCCGCCCGTCGACCCCGCCGAAGCCGAAGCCGACGACCTGCCTGCTGATCATCTGCTGGTGAGCACGCCGGCTTTTCCGCGAGGTCGCCTCGCGCACGCCCGCGGCAGGTAGCGGGGCGCCAAGCTGCGCGGCGACCTGCTCGGCTGGGCCGAAGGCGTCGAACGCGCGATGCGCGACCCGCGCGGCGAAGACCTCCAGGAGGCGCTCGACAAGGCCGCGGCCCGCGGCGAGGAAGTGCCGTCGGTGGACGAAATCCTCGGCTTCGTGCCGGCCCCGCTCTACCTGCGCGAGCTGGGCACCGGCGCCCAGCTCGTCGAGCGGCTGCTCACGGCGCTTCCAGCAGGTCCGGCTCCCGCTGCCGGCCGAGGTGGTTGAACAGCAGGTTCAGCGTGAACGCCAGCACCGCCGCCACCGTGATCGAACTGCCGCAGATCGTCTGCAGCCAGGCCGGGAAGTGCTGGAAGATCTTCGGCGCGAACGCCGGCAGCAGGCCGACGCCGAGGGCCACCGCGACGATGAACGTGTTGTGGTTGCCGGAAAACTCCACGTTCTTGAGGTTCTGCGCGCCGACCGCGGCGACCATCGCGAACATGACCACCGCGACCCCGCCGACCACCGGCTGCGGGATCGCCGCGATGAACGCGCCGATCTTCGGGACCAGGCCCATCAGCACCAGGATCCCGCCGGTCACCGCGACCACCCAGCGGCTGCGGACGCCGGTCATCCGGACCAGGCCGACGTTCTGCGCGAACGCCGTGTCGGGGAAGGAGTTCAGCACGCCGCCGAGCACGGCCGAGAAGCCGTCGGTGGCCAGGCCGCGCGCGAGGTCGGAGTCGGTCGGCGGGCGCCCGGTGATCTCGCCGACGGCGATCATGTCCGCGGTCGACTCGGTGAACGTCACCAGCATGACCACGCACATCGACAGCACCGCGGCGACCGGGAACGTCGGCGCCCCGAAGTGGAACGGCGACGCGAGCCCGAACCAGCCGGCCGCGCCCAGCCCGTCCCAGTGCACCAGCCCCAGCGGGATCGCGGCCACGAGCCCGATCGCGAGCGCCAGCAGCGGCCCGATCTGGTTGGCGAACCCGCGCAGCACCCGCGTGAACAGGATCAGCAGCGCGAGCACGCCGAACGCGAGCAGGAGGTGCGACAAGGCCGCGTAGTCGGGTGCGCTCGCGTCGTTGCCCGCGATCAGCCCCGCTCCCGGGCCGAGCAGCGAGACGCCGATGACGAGCAGCAGCGTGCCGGTGACCAGCGGCGGGAAGAACCGGATCAGCCGCGCAAAGGGTCTGGCGATGAGCAGCCCGAAGACGCCGGACGCCAGCATCGCGCCGTAGACCGCGGTCAGGCCGTACTGCGACGCGATCAGGATCATCGGGTTCACCACGCTGAACGTCGCGCCCGCGACCACCGGCAACCGGATGCCGAGGAGCTTCCCGACGCCGATCGACTGGATCAGCGTCGCGATGCCCGCCACGAGCAGGTCGGCGTTGACGAGCAAGCCGATCGTGGCCGGGTCCAGCTTCAGCGCGCTGCCCACGATCAGCGGCACCGCGACGGCACCGGCGTACATGATCGACATGTGCTGGAGGCCGAGCAGGGCCAGCCGCCCGGCGGGCAGCACCTCGTCTACCGGGTGTTTCGTCATGCGGGGCCCCTTTCGACCGGGGAACAGCCAACGCGCCGGGCGTGACGGTAGCAAGTCCCGGGGGTCATGATCTTGTTTCCTCAGTAAGGCGGAACGGTCCCGGATGTGTGACCATCGGTGCATGACTTCGGGCGGTATTCCCCAGGTGGGCCCGCCGTTCCGCGCCGATCACGTCGGGAGCCTGCTGCGGCCCCCGGTGCTGCGTGACGCGCGACGGCGGCACGAATCCGGTGAGATCGGCGCGGAGCAGCTCCGCGCGGTCGAAGACGACGCGATCCGCGACGTGATCAAGATGCAGAAGGCTGCCGGGCTGAGTTCGGCGACCGACGGCGAATTCCGCCGTGCGTCGTGGCACATGGACTTCATCTACGCGCTCGGCGGCATCTCCAAGAGCGACGAGCGGCTGCACGTCAAGTTCCACAACCTGGCCGGTGACCTCGAGTTCAGCCCGCCGGGCCTGCAGGTCGACGGGAAGGTGCGGCTCGACGAGCCGATCTTCGCCGCGCACTTCGAGTTCCTGAAGTCCCATGTGGACGCCGGGGTGACGCCGAAGCTGACCATCCCGTCGCCGAGCATGGTCTACTACCGCGGCGGCCGGGCGGCGGTGAGCGAAAGCGTTTACCCGGACCTGGAAGAGTTCTTCGCCGACCTGAGCGCGGCGTACGCGGCGCAGGTCGCCGCGGTGCACGGCCTCGGCGGCCGGTACCTCCAGCTCGACGACACCAGCCTCGCCTACCTGAACGACCCGGCGCAGCGGGAGCTCGTCGCGCGGATGGGCGGCGACCCGGACACCCAGCACCTGCGCAACATCGCGACGATGAACGCGGCACTGGCCGGCCGTCCCGACGACCTGACCGTGACGACCCACCTGTGCCGCGGCAACTTCCGGTCCTCGTGGGTCGCGTCCGGGAGCTACGAGTTCGTCGCGGAAGCGCTCTTCGGCGAACTCGCCGTCGACGGTTTCTTCCTGGAGTTCGACGACGAACGCTCCGGCGGCTTCGAGCCGCTGCGGTTCGTGCCGAAGGGCAAGAAGGTCGTCCTCGGCCTGGTCACCACCAAGCGACCGGAGCTCGAAGACGCCGACGTCCTGGTGCGGCGCATCGAAGAGGCGTCCCAGTACGTCGACATCGACCAGCTGTGCCTGTCGCCGCAGTGCGGGTTCTCCTCGACCGAAGAGGGCAACGACCTGACGCCGGACGACCAGCTGCGCAAGCTGGAGCTGATCGTGGCCACGGCCGACCGCGTCTGGGGCGGCCGGTGATCACGTGCGTCGTCGACTACGTCATCGACCCCGCCAAGATCGCCGACTTCGAACGCTTCGCCGCCGCGTGGATGCGGCTGGTGCAGCGGGAAGGCGGCGTCCACCACGGCTACTTCCTGCCGTCGGAAGGGGCGAGCGACGAAGCCAGGGCGCTGTTCAGCTTCGAGAGCCTCGCCGCCTACGAGCGCTACCGGACGCTGTTCGGCGTCGACCCGGACTTCATCGAGGCCGACAAGATCCGCGAGGAAAGCGGCTGCGTGGTGCGGTACCGGCGGTCGTTCATGCGCCCGCTCCTGCCCGACGACGACCTCTGACGTGCGCCACGGCGCGCGGCGCCCGACGTCGGTCGTGGACCGCGTCCTCGACCTGCTGGGCGCCTTCACGGCCGAGCGGCCGCGGCTGACGCTGTCCGAGCTCAGCCGCCGCGTCGGGCTGCCGCTGTCGACCACGCACCGGCTGGCCGGCGAGCTGACCCGGCGCGGGGCGCTCGTCCGCGACGAAGCGGGCGTGTACCGCGTCGGGCTGTGGCTGTGGGAGGTCGCGTCGCTGGCGCCGCACGGGGCCGAGCTGCGGGAGAGCGCGATGCCGTTCCTGGAGGACCTCTACGAGGCCACCCACCAGAACGTGCAGCTCGCCGTGCTCGACGGGGCCGAAGTCGTCTACGTCGAACGGATTTCCGGCCGCGGCGCGGTCAACGTCCTGACGCGGGTGGGCGGCCGGCTGCCCGCGCACGCCACCGGCGTCGGGCAGGTGCTGCTCGCGCACGCGCCCGCCGAGGCGCAGGAGGAGGTGCTGGCCGGGCCGCTCAAGACGTTCACGCCCAAGACGATCGGCTCGGCCGCGCAGCTGCGGCGCGTGCTCGCCGACGTCCGGCGCGACGGCTACGCGATCAGCGACGGCCAGATCGAGCTGATCGCGCTGTCCGTGGCGGCCCCGGTCTACGACGCCACCGACGAAGTGGCAGCGGCCATCTCCGTCGTCGTCCCGGCGACGGGGACGGACCCGCGGACGCTGGTCCCGGCCGTCCGGGCGGCGGCGCGGGGGATTTCGCGGGTGCTGGGGGCACCGCGCGCGCTGCGTTCGGCAGGCGGCCGCGAGTAGCAGTCTGCCGCTGCTCGACGATCCAGGGCCGCTTGTGATCGGATGGCGGACATGGGTGCACAGAAGACGGTTCTCGTCGTCGGGGCGGGGCAAAGCGGGTTCCAGGCCGTGGCGTCGCTGCGGGATCGCGGCTTCGACGGCCGGGTCGTGCTGATCGGGGACGAGCCGGGCGTGCCGTACCAGCGGCCGCCGCTGTCGAAGGCCTACCTGGCCGGGACCGCCGGGCTCGACCAGCTGCACCTGCGCGGCGCGGACTTCTTCACCGAGAAGGACATCGAGCTGGTCGCCGGGCGGGTCGCTTCGCTCGACCGGGCCACGTCGAAAGTGCAGCTCGAAGACGGCCGCGAACTCGGCTACGACCACCTGGTCCTGGCCACCGGCGCCCGCAACCGCGCGCTGCCGGTGCCGGGCGCGGACCTGCCGGGCGTGCTGGCCCTGCGTACCCGCGACGACGCCGACCGCCTCCGCGAATCGCTGGCGCACGCGGAAAACGTCGTCGTGGCCGGTGGGGGCTTCATCGGGCTGGAGTTCGCGTCGCACGCCGGCCGCCCGGTGACGGTCGTCGAGGCGCAGGACCGGCTGCTCAACCGGGTCGCGACGCCGGAGGTCTCCGCCTACTTCGCCGCGCTGCACCGCGAAGCCGGGCACACGGTGCTGCTGGGCCAGGGCGTTTCGGCGCTGCACGGCGACTCGCGGGTGCGCGAGGTCGAGCTCTCCGACGGCACCCGGCTGCCCGCCGACCTGGTCGTGATCGCCGTCGGCGTCGTGCCCGAGACGACGCTGGCCGTCGAGGCCGGGCTGCCCGTGGACAACGGCGTGGTCGTCGACGCGCACCTCCGGACGGCGGACGAGAAGATCTTCGCCATCGGCGACTGCGCGAACTTCCCGTGCGTGCAGGCGGGCGTGGCGACCCGGCTGGAGTCCGTGCAGAACGCCGTCGACCAGGCCCGCAGCGTGGCCGCGGCGATCACCGGGACCCCCGAGCCGTACGCGAGCCTGCCGTGGTTCTGGACCGACCAGTCGGGCGCGAAGCTGCAGATCGCGGGCATCCTCTCCGGCGCCGACAAGACGGTGGTGACGGGCGACCGGGCCGCGGGCAAGTTCTCGGTGCTGTCCTTCCGCGACGGCGTCCTGATCGCCGTGGAGTCGGTGAACCGGCCCGCGGACCACATCGCGGCGCGGCGGCTGTTCACCGCTGATCCGCACCCGCGGTACGCGGACCTCGAGCTGAGCGAGTTCGACTTGAAGGCCCACCTGAAGGCCGCGTCAACTCGCGGTTGACGCACGAACATCGTCAACCTACAGTTGACGGCATGGACCTTCCCGCCAACGTCAAACTCGACGACCTCATCAGCGCGATCAAGAGCAACAACGACAAGGACGCCCTCGCCCAGCTGACCGACGCGGTCTACGTCGGCCAGCACCTCGGTGAGGTGGCCGACCACCTGATCGGCCACTTCGTCGACCAGGCCCGGCGCTCCGGCGCGTCCTGGACCGACATCGGCGCCAGCATGGGCGTCACCAAGCAGGCCGCCCAGAAGCGGTTCGTGCCCAAAGTCGATCCCGGGGGTGACCCGGGCGGCGCGATCGAACGCGTCTACGGCCGCTACACCGACCGGGCCCGGCACGTCGTGGTCGAGGCGCAGAAGGCGGCGGTCGACAACGGCAGCCCGTTCATCGACACCGTGCACATCGTGCTGGGCCTGCTCACCGAACCCGCGGCGCTCGCGGCGGGCGCGATCCTCGCCCAGGGCGTGCAGCTCGACGCCGTCCGCGAAGCCGCCGAAGCGCGGCTGCCCGAGGCGGTCGTCCCCACGCCGGACCCGATGCCGTTCTCGCCCGCCGCCAAGAAGACCCTCGAGCTCACCATGCGCGAAGGGCTGCGGCTCGGGCACAACTACATCGGCACCGAGCACATGCTGCTGGCGCTGCTGGAACAGGCCGAGGGGAGCGGGTTCGAGGTGCTCGACGGTCTCGGCGTCAAGAAGGACAAGGCCGAGGCGAAGATCCAGGAGGTGCTGGCGGAGATCCTCGCCGCCCGCGGGCAGTGAGACTCCTCCTGGCCGCCGCGCTCCTCGCGCTGGTGCTGGTGACGCTGCTCTGATCGGGATGGACCAGGGGGTTTTCCCGATCAGAGCAGCACCGGATCAGGCGCCGGACTCCGGGCGGCCGTCGGCGGCCCAGGCGGTGTGGAACGAGCCTTCGCGGTCCACGCGGCGGTAGGTGTGGGCACCGAAGAAGTCGCGCTGGCCCTGGACCAGCGCCGCCGGCAGCCGGTCGGCGCGGAGGCCGTCGTAGTACGCCAGCGCCGTCGAGAAGCCCGGCGTCGGGATGCCGAGCTTGACCGCCGTCGAGATCACCGAGCGCCACGAGTCCTGCGCGTCCTCGACCGCCTTGCGGAAGCCGCCGGACGTCAGCAGTGTCGGCAGTTCCGGCTCGTCGGCGTAGGCCGAGGTGATGTCGTTGAGGAACTTCGCGCGGATGATGCAGCCGCCGCGCCAGATCGAGGCGACCTTGCCGAGGTCGATGTCCCAGCCGTACTCGGTCGCGCCGGCCTGGATCTGGTTGAAGCCCTGGGCGTAGGCGACCACCTTCGACGCGTACAGCGCCTGCTCGACGTCGTCGGCGAAGCTGTCCAGCGCCGAGCCGGACAGCGGTGCCGCCGACGGGCCGCCGAGGCCGCGGGCCGCCGCGCGCAGCGGCTTCGAGCCGGACAGCGAACGCGCGAAGACGGCTTCGGCGATGCCCGAGATCGGGACGCCGAGGTCGAGGCCGATCTGCACCGTCCAGCGGCCGGTGCCCTTCTGCTCGGCGGCGTCCTCGACGATGTCGACGAACGGCTTGCCGGACGCGGCGTCGACGTGCGCGAGCACGTCGGCGGTGATCTCGATCAGGTACGAGTCGAGCCGCCCGGTGTTCCACGTGCGGAAGACGTCGGCGATCTCGGCGGGTGCGTAGCCGCCCGCGTGGCGCAGCAGGTCGAACGACTCCGCGATCAGCTGCATGTCGGCGTACTCGATGCCGTTGTGCACCATCTTCACGAAGTGGCCGGCGCCGTCCGCGCCGATGTGCGTGCAGCACGGCTCGCCGTCGACCTTGGCCGAGATGTCCTCGAACAGCGGGCCGAGCGACTCGTACGACTCCTTCGAGCCGCCGGGCATGATGCTCGGCCCGTGCAGCGCGCCTTCCTCGCCGCCGGAGACGCCGCTGCCGACGAAGTGCAGCCCGCGCTCGCGCAGCGCCTTCTCGCGGCGGCGCGTGTCGGCGAAGTGCGCGTTGCCGGCGTCGATGATCACGTCGCCCTCTTCGAGCAGCGGCGCGAACTCGTCGATGACGGCGTCCGTCGGGCCGCCGGCCTTGACCATGATCACGACCTGGCGGGGCCGCTCCAGCGCGTCGACGAACTGCTGGGCGGAGTACGCCGGGATGAAGTCGCCTTCGTCGCCGAACTGCTCCACCAGTGCGCGGGTCCGCTCCTCGGAGCGATTGTGCAGGGCCACCGTGTGCCCGTGCCGGGCCAGGTTGCGGGCCAGGTTGCGGCCCATGACCGCCAGGCCGGTGACCCCGATGCTCGCCTTCTTGCTCATCCGCATCCTCTCGAAGACTCTCTCGATTCAGACCCTAGTCCGATCGAGGCCTCATGGGAGGTACGGAGCTGCGGCTCACGCAGTTCAGGAGAAGCAGCGGATGGGGCCCCGGTTGATCGCCACCATGTCCGTCACAGCGGCGGCCAGATCGATCTGAGCACCCCATTCGGCGCCGTCGAGCTCGGCGTACGCGCGGTGCAGGTTGCCCGGCAGCCGCTCCTGCTCGCTCATCGCCGCGAAGTCACCCAGATCGGTGTCCTTCGCCACTTCGAGCGGGGACAGTCCGGCGGCCTTCCCGCGCTCGGCCGTCTCCTGGACGAACTCGAGGTAGGCGTCCACGGTGTCGACGACGTCGAGCCCGCAGGCCGGCCCGTGCCCGGGCAGGATCACTTCCGGCTCCAGCTCCCGGATCACGTCGAGCGCCTGGCGCCAGCCGGCCACCGAGCCCATCAGCGCGAACGGGCTGCCGCCGTTGAACACCAGGTCACCGGCGTAGAGGACGCGCTGCTCCGGCAGCCAGACCAGGACGTCGTTGGTCGTGTGGGCGGCGTGGCCCGGGTGGATCAGCTCGAGGGTGGTGCCGCCGGCGTGCACGGTCAGCCGGTCGTCGAACACGACCTCCGGCGGCCGCGCCTCGAGCTGGCCCCAGTCGCTGCCGACGAAGATGCCGTCGAACGTCTGGATGCCCTCGGCGACCAGGAGCTCGCGGGTCTTGCGGTGGCCGACCACGGTCGCGGTCGTGACGAGGTAGTTGCCGTTGGTGTGGTCGCCGTGGTGGTGGGTGTTGACCAGCGTCGTCACCGGGCTGCCGGTGGTGGCCTCGACGGCGGCGAGCAGCGCGCGCGTGCGGCGCTCGGTCGAGCAGGTGTCGACGAGGACGGTGTGGTCGCCGGCGTCGACGAACCCGCAGTTGTTGATGTACCAGGAGCCGTCCGGCTGGACGTAGCCGTGGACGTTGTCAGCCAGGCGGGTGACGGCGGCGGCGGAGGGCGAACGATCGGTCACGGCGCCCACTATGCCGCAGTGCGCTGCCCGCCGGTCGGCGTAAAGGTCACGAATCCGCTGGTCCAGGCGAGTGAACCCCTGAGTGACTGGCATTCTGCGACGTTTCCTGGAACGCTGCGCGATGTCATCATCGAGATCCGCAAGGTGAAGCACTAACCTGGGTGGGTTCGATAGTTCGCGCGCGACGGCGACCGGGAGGCCGCCGTCGCTTGGTAGTGGTCCGGGAGAGCAGGGCGATGGCCAGCACCGTCACCTCGCGCCGGAAGCAGCTCGGGAACGAGCTCCGGCATGCCCGCACCGCGGCGCGGATGACACAGCAGCAGGTCGCCGAGGTCCTCGGCTGCACCCAGGGCAAGGTCAACAAGATCGAGTCCGGTGCCGTCGGGGTGAAGCTCGGGGATGTGCGATCCATGCTGAACGCGTTCGGGATCAACGGCGAAGAAGCCGACACGCTGATGAACCTGGCGCGGGCCGCCGCCGGGCAGCGCGGCCACTGGTCCGGCTACCGCTCGGTGGTGCCGCACTGGTTCCGCACGTTCACCGACCTCGAACCCGCGGCCGCGGAGATCCTCACCTGGCACGGCGAGCGCATCCCGGGCCCGCTGCAGTCCGAGCACTACATGCTCAAGCAGTTCACCGAGGCCGGCGCCACCGACGTGACGTCGCTGGTGCGCAACCGCCTCGACCGCAAGGCCGTGTTCGAGCAGCAGCAGCCGCCGTACTACCGGTTCATCATCAGCGAAGGCGCGCTGCGCCGGGCGCCCGGCGGGTACGCGCCCGCCGTGATGCTGGACCAGGTCGAGCACCTGCTTTCGCTGGAGCGCCACCCGCGGGTGTACGTCCACGTACTGCCCTTCGGCGCCCGGCTCGCCGCCGTGCCCAACGACTTCACGATCATGCGCTTCCCGGACCGCACCCGGGACTTCGTCTACATCGAGCACTCCGCCGGTGGTCTGTACCTCGACGACGTCAAGGACTTCAACATCTTCGTCGACTCGTGGGACCGGCTGCGCGGCGCCGCGCTGGAGCGGCAGGAGACCCGGCAGTTCCTCAAGGAGCTTGCGGAGGGTTACCGCGCCCAGATGCAGCAGATCCAATAGGGCGAACGGCCGCCTCAGCTATCGAGTCCGGTGAACAACTTTCGGTAGAGTCGTTCCGTTGCGCTGGAATCCCCCGGAAGTGGACATCGTGGACCCCGACTTCCTCCCCGACGCCGTCGACCTCGACCGGCCGAACGTGGCGAGGATCTACGACTGGGCGCTGGGCGGCACCGCGAACTGGGCGATCGACCGGCAGTACGGCGAGCAGGCGGTGCAGGCGTTCCCGCTGGCCAAGGCCCTCGCCCGGAGCAACCGCGACTTCCTCGGCCGCGCCGTCCGCTACTGCCTCGCCGAAGGCATCACGCAGTTCCTCGACCTCGGCTCCGGCATCCCGACCGCGGGCAACGTGCACGAGGTGGCCGACGACCACGCCGACGACAGCCGGTGCGTCTACGTCGACAACGAACCCGTCGCCGTCGCGCACGGGCGCATCCTGCTGGAGGAAACCGGCGACCCCGATCGCCACGCCGTGCTGCACGCCGACCTGCGCGACGCCGAAGAGGTGTGGGAAGCCGCGCTGGCGACCGGCGTGCTCGACCCGGACCAGCCGCTGTGCCTGCTGAGCGTGGCGGTGCTGCACTTCCTGCCGGACGTCACCGGCGTCCGCGAAGCGATCCGCGACTACCGGACGCTGCTGGCGCCCGGATCGGCGTATGTGCTCTCGCACGCGACCGAATCCGGCGTCGAGGGGGAGGAGCTCGCCCAGATCCGGCGGCTCGTGAAGCTGTCCGAGCGGTCGAGCTCGCCCGCGGTTTCCCGGTCGCTCGACGAGATCGCCGCGTTCTTCGGTAACTTCGACGTCGTCGAGCCCGGGATCGTGCCTGTGGGAGAGTGGCGCCCCGAGCCCGGCGCCGCCACGGTCCCCCTCGCGAGCGTGGTCGGCGGTGTCGGCCGCAAGCGTGAAGGACGGTTCGCATGACGACGCAGGACCCCGAGGCCCCCGAAGGCGTCGACCTCGAGCGGCCGAACGCGGCCCGCATCTACGACTGGTTCCTCGGCGGCGACGCCAACTGGGCCATCGACCGGCAGTTCGGCGAGCAGGCGGTCAAGGCCTTCCCGATGATCAAGACCGTCGCCCGGGTCGGCCGCGACTTCCTCGGCCGCGGCGTCCAGTACCTGGCGCGCAACGGCGTCGACCAGTTCCTCGACCTCGGCTCGGGCGTGCCGACGGTCGGCAACGTCCACGAGGTCGCCGCCGAGGTGAATCCGGACGCGCGGTGCGTGTACGTCGACAACGAACCCGTCGCGGTCGCCCACTCCCAGGTCCTGCTGGAGAAGGAGGGCGTCGCCGACCGGCACGCGGTGCTGCAGGGCGACCTGCGCGACCCGGCCGACATCTGGAAGCGCGCGCTCGACACCGGTGTCCTGGACACCAACCGCCCGATCGGCCTGATCATGGTCGGCGTCCTGTACTTCCTCGGCGAGGACGAGCCGGTCGCCCAGACCATCCAGAAGTACCTGTCGCTGCTGCCGTCCGGCTCGTACTTCCTGTCCTCGCACCTGACGAGCGACGGCATGGAAGCGATGGCCGACGCCGGCAGCCGCGAGACGATCATCAAGCAGTACAAGCAGTCGAGCACCCCGATCCACCTGCGCAGCCGCGCGGAGTTCACGACGTTCTTCGAGGGCTTGGAGCTGGTCGAGCCGGGCATCGTCTACCTGCCGGAGTGGCACCCGGAGGAGATCGAGTCCCGGGCCACGCGGAAGCTCGCGAACGACCCGGCGTTCGTCGGCCACATCTGCGGCCTCGGCCGCAAACCGTGACGCCCTACGACGCGGTCGCCGTCCAGTACGCGGAGTTCGTCGGCCCGATCTGGGCCGACGACCCGCTGGACCGGGCGGCTTGGACGGCGTTCGCCGACTACACCCGCGGTCGCGGCCCGGTCGCCGACCTGGGCTGCGGGCCCGGCCACCTCACGGCTTTCC
The DNA here is from genome assembly GCF_046548815.1 of Amycolatopsis sp. cmx-4-83. Classification (NCBI taxonomy): domain Bacteria; kingdom Bacillati; phylum Actinomycetota; class Actinomycetes; order Pseudonocardiales; family Pseudonocardiaceae; genus Amycolatopsis; species Amycolatopsis sp. cmx-4-83. Next base: position 240,979 of record NZ_JAEBEF010000001.1, read on the forward strand.
TGACGGAGCTGGGCCTCGACGCATCCGGCGTCGACCTGTCGCCGGTGATGGTCGAGCTCGCCCGTGCCGCGCACCCGGACCTGCGCTTCGACGTGGGTTCGATGGCGGCGCTGGACATCGCCGACAGCTCGCTCGCCGGCATCCTGTCGTGGTACTCGGTGATCCACACGCCGCCGGCGGAGCTGCCGGGCTACTTCGCCGAGTTCGCGCGGACGCTGGCCCCGGGCGGGGTGCTGCTCCTCGGCTGCTTCGAGGCCGACGGCGACGAGGTGACGACGTTCGACCACAAGGTCACCCTCGCGCACCGCTGGCCCGTGGCCGAGCTGGCCCGGCTGGGCGCCGCGGCGGGGCTCGTCGAGGTGGGGCGGATGCACCGCGAGCACACGGAAAGCGAGCGCCCCTTCCGCCAGGGTCGCTTGCTGCTGCGGAAACCGTAGCCCGCACGCGCGAGAGCCCCGGTCCCATCAGGGAACCGGGGCTCTTTTCGTGGTGGTGGAGCAGTTCAGGCGCGGGAGCCGATGCGGCCGCGCAGCAGCGGGGCCAGGTCGATCGACGCCTCCAGCGGCCGCGTGGTGCGGACGCCGTCGGAGTAGCGCTGCAGCGGGAGGTCCTGGTCGGCCGCCCACGTGGTGGTCTTGCGCAGTGGTGCCTGGATCAGGCTGAAGCCGAAGCGGTTGCGCAGTTCGTCGCCGATCCCGCGGCGACCACGGTGCTCTTCGTCTTCACGGCGGAAGAGCGAGTTCATTCGGACGGCCATCGTCTACACCCCCAGCTCTCGTCGCGGTGCCCGGGCGGGCTCGCCGCCGGTCAGTCCGAGACAGGGTTCACACGGCATGCCGGCCCCGGGGACCAGCCATTCGACGTCTTGACGGGAAAGCGCTTCCCCGCATCTGGTTCGGATCAGCTCGGTGTCGGTCGCGGCGGCGTCCAGCGCGAAGACGTGGACCACCCGGCGGGCTTCGCCGGTGGTTCCCCTGGCGAGCCTGCCCACGACGAGCACGCCCGGTGGCGCGCTGTCCTCGACGATCACGCTGATCCTCCCCCATGAGGTTCCCGCGGTGGTTTGGTGCTTCGGTTTCGGCCGCTTCGGCGTCGCTCGGGGACCGCCCGCCGCGTGCAGGCAGTCGTTCACCGACGCCGGCGCCCCGGCCGATGCGATTAATCCTACTCCTGGAATAATCTTCATGTCGAGGCCGAAGCTAGTTGATCACCCGCTTGGCCCTGCGGTCTAGGCCATTGAGACACTGAGTAGCCGGGAACGGGTGCTTTCGACCAGGTCGCGGCCGCACCCCCCATCGAACCTCGGAGGTACGACCCATGGCGGATTATCCGTCGTTCGCGGATTACGATCCGAACACGGCCGTGTCCCTGTTCCAAGAGGCCGAGTGGGAGAAGTCCTTCGCGAGCGAACCCAACGGCGGCAGCTGCGTGGAGGTCAACCTGGGCCGCGAAGGCCTCATCGGCGTCCGGGACACCAAGCTCCCCACCAGCCCCGTTTTCGTTTTCGACCCGGCCGAGTGGGAAGCGTTCTTGATCGCGGTGAAGGCCGGGCAGTTCGACCTGCCGGCCTGATCCCTCACCCGCGCAGGTGATCATGGTCACCCGCTTGAGCACTCGAATGGCGAAGGCCCCCTTCCCCGTCCTCTGCGGTGAAGGAGGCCTTCGCGGCGCTCCGGATACGGCCGGCAGCCGAATGTGAGCGGAATCTCACCCGGTTGCCGGAAGCTCCCCGCCCCGCAACCGGCTCCGGGTGCGGCGCCACGCCAGCACGACCAGCACCACCAGCCCGATCAGCGGGAGCGTGCTGATCGCCCAGCTCACGCCCATCGGCGGGCCCGGCTGTTCCAGCACCGGCAGCGCGCGCAGCTCGCCGGTGCCGGGCCCGGCGGGACCGTTGACGGCGAAGCGGAGCGTCCACGCGCCCGGGCGCGGCATCGACCGGACGTCGAGGCCCCAGACGTCGAGCTTGCGCGGGTGCCGGACCAGCGGCTGCTTCCGGTTCGCCCCGCCTTCCGGGTTGACCATGGTGAGCGTGCCGGACTTGCCTTCGATCCCGCCGTCGGGGACGAAGGTGAAGTCCAGCGACTGCATGGCCTTCAGCGGCCAGGTGCTGAACCCGACCGTCAGCCCGTACGGCCCGGCCTGCACCCGTTCGGTGTGCACGATGTTGACTGGCTCGTAGGCGTTCGCCGGCGCCGCGGTGGCGAACAGCAGCCCGGCGACAGCGGCCAGGGCGAGCAACGTCTTACGCATCAGCGGTTTCCCCCTTCTTCGCGGGCGCCAGCAGGCAGAGCATCCCGCCGAACCGCCACCCGGCGAACCCGCCGAGCAGCCCCAGCAGACCGCTGACCACGGCGGTCGTCGTCAGGTACCAGGCCGGTGGCACGTGCGCGCCGGTGTAGAGCATCGCCCGCTGCAGCGGCAGGCTGAGCCCGATCAGCAGCCCGGCGGCGCCGCCGACGACCACCGAAACGCGGCCCGCGCGCCACCCCCGGCGCCGGCCGGCCAGGTAGCCCAGCTCCATCAGCGCGGCCACCGGCAGCAGCGCCATCGGCGTCAGCGACGGCATTTCCGGCACGCCGGAGATCGCGTCACGCATCGGCAGGCCGACGAGGTCCGCGTACGCCTGGGCCGCCCACGGCGAGAACCACCAGAAGACCGCCTGCACGGCCGCGACCATCGCCGCGGTGCCGAGCGCGCCGCCCGGACGGCGGAAGAACCCCGCGCCGACCGCGACGAGCAGCACCGCCATCATCGAGCAGCCGATCGACACGGCGTCGGCGTAGTCGTCGGGCACCTGCTGCAGCCCGAGCGCCAGCACCGGCCCGAACGTCAGCAGCACGGTCAGCGAAGCCAGCGTGCCGACCCGGCCCCAGCGGTGCTCCCGCGCCGCGGCGAACACCGCGGTCGTGCCGATCAGCGACACCGTGATCGACAGCAGCAGCCCGATGTGCGGCGGCGAGTCGATGACCGCGTCGAAGCCGTAGAGCCCGTGCCACCACTGGTCCCACAGGCCGTACAGCAGGAACGTGGCCGCGCCGACCCCCGAGACGAGGTAGCCGACCGGCGCGGCGAACGTCTTGCCGAAGACGTTGACCACGCGCCCGCCGACCCGCGGGTCGACCGGGCGGCCCGCGCGCCGCGCCGCCGTGGTCAGCAGCACGACGGCGAGGCTCGCCAGGCCGACGACCGCGCTGCCCGCGTACAGGAACAAGTGCGGCAGCGTGAAGAACGTGTCCGGCCCGACGTCGCTGTGCCACTGGATGTCCCAGGTCAGCCCGACCAGCGACAGCAACGACCCCCCGAGCACGACGTTCGCGGGCAGCAAGCCCGTTCGCGCCGGTTTCGCGACCGACGCCGTGCGGACGCCGGATGCGGTGAGATCCATTTCCCCCGACCCTCCTTTAGTTGACGAGCAACGGAAAGACGACTTGCGCGGCCCCGCCCGGCCCGCGCAGCGAGACGGTGATCTCCCACTGCCCCGCCATCGGCAGCCCGACGTCCGCGGCGCGGAAGCGGCCGGGTCCGTCCGGCCCGGCGGCCACCGGCGGGAACGCGTGCCCCATCTGCGCCATCACCGGCGCGACCGTGACGGAGTCGGGCGCGGGCCCGGTCACCGCGACCGCGAACGTGTTGCCGCCGATGCGCGGCCGGTCCGCGGAGAACTGGACGGTGTAGGGGCCCGAAACCGCCTGCTGCGTGGTGGGTTTCGCAGTGCCGCCCGGCCAGAGCAACCACGTGAGCAGGCCCGCGGCGACGACGGCGACCGCCGCGATCAGCGCGGTCGGGCGCCTCACCGGCCGGCTCCGGTCGTCGGGACGTCCACCACGGCGGGGACGGTCAGCACGCGGTAGCCGCGCTCGGCCTGCAGCCAGATCCGGTACCGGCCGGGCGCGGCGAAGGTGTAGGTGAAGGCGACGTCGGGGCCGTAGGCGGCGACCGTCTCGTCGGGGCGGTCGAGCTGGCCGGCGACCGGCGGGATCATCGCGTGGACGTGCGCCCACGTCGGTGCCTTCGCGGCGCTTTCCCCGACCGGGCCGGTGATCGGGCCGGTGACGATGAGGTGGCCGAGCATGCCCAGCCACGGCTGGAGGTCCTGGGTCCGGAAGTGCGCGGTGATCGTCGTCGGCGTGCCGGGGGTGATGCTCAGCTCCACCGGGGTGCCGTCGATCGTCCGCGGGCCGGGGCCGGGTGGTTCGGGCGCGGGGGCGGCGGTGCCGGTCAGGTCCACAGTGGACCGGACGAGCTGGACCCCGCCGCCGCGCCGGGCGAGTTCCGCGGCGACGGCGTACGTCCCCGGTTCCGGATCGGCGACGCGGACGCGGTAGCCGCCCGGGCCGACGCGCACCGGGTGCAGGTGGCTCAGCCGGCCGGACGGCGAGACCAGGACCAGGTGCACGAGCGCGTTGTCGTGCACCAGCAGGTCGTCGACTGGGCGGCCGGTGGCGCCGTCGGTGAGGCCGAGCGCCAGCTCACCGCGTCCGGAGTGGACGGTGAGGTTCACCGGCGGCCGCGAATAGTCCACTGTGGACAACGGCGCGGCGCCGTACGGGTCGGTGACGTTGTCGAACGTCGGATCGAGCTGGCTACCGGGTGCGGGCGGCGGGGGAGTGCTCGCCGACAGCAGCGCACCGGTGACGGCGACGGCGAGCGCGGCGACCACCCCGCCCGCCGGGATGAGGGCGTACGCCGTGCGTTTCGCCCGGACCCCGACGAGCAGGGCCAGCAGCAGGAACGCGCCCGCCGCGACGAACCCGCCGTAGGTCGCCCGTTCCCACGGGGGCACCACGCGCGCCGGGACGAGGAACGGGATCGTCGCGGCCGGGCCGGTGCCGTCGCTCAGCGACAGCAGCCACGGCCCCGGTTTGTCGACTCGCAGATCTCCCGCGTACACCCCGGGTTCGGCGCCGAGGACGACGTCGGTCCGCGCGCTCGGGATGCCGTCGGCGGCCACGGTCAGGTGCAGCGTGCCGGGCGGGCTGCCCCGGTGCGTCACGACGTCGACCCGCAGCGGCGACGGCGTCGTGTCGACCCGGCGGATGATCACGGTGAGCTCGCGCGCGCCGAGCGTCTGCGCCACCTGGACGTCGGTGCCGCCCGGCGCGCCGTCGGCGTGCGCGGTCCCGCCGCCGGCCGCGATCCCCAGTACGGCCAGCAGCATCAGCAGTGCCGCTTTCGATTTGGTCCCCATCGTGGTCCGAACCTAGCCAGGGCGGCCGGCGGCGGGCGTCACGGCGGCGAGGGAATCCCGGTCCCCAGTGCGGGGGACCGGCGCCCCCGGTGGTCTCAGGGGTCGAGGAATTCCCGCAGGTGGGCGACCACTTCGCCGGGCTGTTCCTCGGGGAGGAAGTGGCCGCAGTCGGCGAGGGCGGTGCCGGTGGCGCCCGGCGCGTACTCCCGCCAGATCTCGAGGGTGGGCAGGGTGCCGAGCAGGCCGTTCGCGCCCCAGAGGGCGAGGAGTGGCTGGGTGGCGCGCTTCCCGGCCTCGAAGTCGGCGTCGTCGAGCTCGGCGTCGTCGGGGAAGGAGGCGCGGTAGTCGTCGAAGCCCGCGCGGAGGGCGCCGGGCTGGGAGAACGCGCGGACGTACTCGGCCTGGGCTTCGGCGTCGAGCGCGTGGCGCTGGTGGGTCCAGCGCTCGAAGAAGTAGCCGAGGTAGCCGGCGACGTCCCGGCCGGCGAGGAGCTCGGGCAGGTCGGGCTGGAGGTGGAAGAGCCAGTGCCAGTAGGCCTTGGCGATGCCGGTGTCGAGGCGTTGCCACATCGCGCGGGTGGGGGCGATGTCGAGGACGGCGATGCGGCTGACCTGATCCGGGCGGTCGAGGGCCCAGCGGTGGGCGACGCGGCCACCGCGGTCGTGCCCGGCGACGGCGACCCGTTCGAAGCCGAGGTGCGTCGCGAGCGCGGCGATGTCGGCGGCCATCGTGCGCTTGTCGTAGCCGGTCTTCGGTTTGTCGGTGCGGCCGTAGCCGCGCAGGTCGGGCGCGATGACGGTGTGCGTCTCGGCGAGCGGCCCGATGACCTGCCGCCAGCAGTGCGACGTCTGCGGCCAGCCGTGGAGGAGGAACAGGGGCGGGCCGTCACCGGCCTGCAGGAAGTGCATCCGGAGCCCGTCGACATCTTCTAACCGGTTCATGGGGTTAGACAGTAGCGCTGCTTCTAACTGTCTTCAAGGGTTAGAGTGTTCGTCATGGAGTGGGCCTTCGACGGCGGGCGGCCGTGCCTCGACCTCGTCAACACACTGCGCAGCCGGTACGCCGAGGGGGTGGAGCTGCTGACCGGGCCGGACGCGCTGGCGGAGTGGCTGTCCCGTGCGGGTTTCACGACGGGGCCGGTCCCGGTGACGGCCGGGAACGTGCTGGCCGCGAAGGCGCTGCGGGAGGCGATCGACCGGGTGCTGCTGCCGGCCGGGACGCCGTCGGAGATGGACATCGAGCTGGTGAACAACGCGGCGGCCTCGGCGCCCGCGCCGCCGCCGCGCCTGACGTTGGTGGACGGGGTGCTGCGCCGCGAGGTCCCGGCCCCCAAGGACCCGGTGGCGGCGGCGTTCGCGGCGTTGGCGGCGGACGCGATCGACCTGGCGGCGGGCGGCGCTTCGGTCCGGGTGTGCGCGGCGGACGACTGCGGGGTGCGGTTCTGCGACGCCTCACCGCGCCGCAATCGGCAGTGGTGCTCGATGTCCCGCTGCGGGAACCGAGCGAAGGCCCGCGCCCACTACGCCCGGGTCAGCGGCCGCGAGGACTGACGTGGGGGCGCAGGTGGTCGTGAGTGTTCGCTGAGCCGGGACCGTTGCCGCCGATCAGACGCTCGTAAACCCCGGGGTGGGCGCGGAACCAGACGTTCAGCTTGCCGATCCAGCGCATGTGCGCCGTCCGCAGGCCGACCGGGAGCGGGGCCGAGACCAGCCGCACCGCCCGGGCGAAGCGGTCGAAACGGCGCTGGTCACGCGCAGTCCACGGGAGCCCGAGCCGCTCCCGCAACAGCGGCGGCACCGTGGCCCGGATCAAGAACACCTGCCCCCGCGCCTGCGCCCGCCGCAGGGGACGCCACCACCGGTCCGGCAGCCAGCCGACCGGCTTCCGCACCGTCTCGATCGTCTCGAAGAGCTGCTCGATCGCCGGATTCCCGGCGAACCCCGCCACCATCTCGTCGTAGTAGCGGGAAAACGCCGCCCAGTCCGGCGGCAGATCGCGCTCCCGCACCCCGAGCAGCCGGCCGATGCCGCACATCTGCGCGTAGTACTCGTCAAGCTCCGAAGTGGACAGTGGGCGGCCGAAGAACCGTTGCGCGTCCACCGGAACCATCACCAAAGTCGCGTGCACCCACGCGTACGCCAGGGGATCGAGCGCGCTGTACCGGCGGCCGTCCGGCAGGGAGCCCACGAACGAGCGGTGCAGCGCCCGCAGCCGCGCCGCCTCCACCCGCGCACCGGAAACCCCGCCGTACACGTAGATCGACAGCGACGCGCCCGTCCGCATCAGCCGTGTCCACGGGTCCTCCGTGTAGTCCGAATGCTCACGCACCCCCGCCGCGACCACCGGGTGCGCCACCTGCAGCACCAGCACCTGACCCGCCAGGAGCGCGTCGCGGAAGTCGCCGAAGTACTTCCACGCCGCCGTCCCGCGGACGATCGGCGGGGCCATCAAGCGCCGCGGACGAGCATCATCAGGGGGATCGCCACCGGGGTGTCCGTCTCGCCCGTCGCCAGGCGGCGCAGCTGGAGCCCGGCGATCAGGGCCACCACCGGTCCGGCCAGCCGCGCCGGGTCGGGGACCTCCAACGCGGTCAGGATCATCACGGCCAGCTCGTCGTACGCCGCGAAGCAGCGCGCGGAGGCTTCCTGCAGCTCGGGATCGCGGGCCGACTGCAGGTACAGCTCGTGCGCGCCGAGCTCGTCGGCGCCGAACGGCAGCTGCGCGATCACGTGCTCCACCACCGACGCCGCCTGCTCGAGGCTCAGGCCGGCCGCGCGGTAGCCGTCGACGATCGCGCCGAGCTTCGCCGTCTCCTCCTCGACGAACAGCAGCATCGCCTCGCGCAGCAACGCCGTCTGGCTCGGGAAGTGGTAGGTCAGCGTGCCGAGCGAGACGCCGGCGGCGGCCACGATCCGGCGGTTCGTCAGCCCGCCGACCCCGTGCTCGCCGACGACCGTCAGCGCGCCGCGCAGGATGGCTTCCCGGGTGCTTACCAGCTTGTCTCGGGATGCCGCTCCGGCCACCGTTCGACCTCTTCCAGTTGCGCGGCGAGGGAGATCAGCCGCTCCTCGGCGTGCGACGGGCCGAGCAGTTGCGCGCCCAGCGGCAGCCCGCCGGCCGTCTGCCCGGCCGGCACGTTGACCCCCGGCCAGCCCAGCACGTTCCACGGCCAAGCGTACGGGCAGGCGGCGATCATGGCCTGGTCGGTCTCCCAGCCGGACAGCCCGTCGAACGTGCCGATCGGCGGCGGCGGGGTCGCGGTGGTCGGGGTCAGCAGCACGTCGACGCGGCCGAAGACCGAGCCGATCCGCCGGTGCAGTCCCGGCTCGAGCGCGCGGGCGAGCCGCAGCGCGGGACCGGCCAGCAGGCGGCCGTGCCCGGCGTTGCTGCGCGTGCGCGGGTCGAGCCCGGCGCGGTCGGGCACCCGCAGCGTCCAGTCGCGGACGCCGGTGAGCGAGCGCGGCAGGAACGTCAGGCCGATCAGCCCGTAGTCCGGCTCGACTTCGACGATCTCGTGGCCCAGCCCGGCGAGCGACTCGGCGAGCCGGCGCACGGAGGCTTCGACGACCGGGTCGAGCCGGGTCTTGGTGGCGGTGAACGGGATCCGCGTCGACAGCCCGATCCGCAGCCGGCCGGGTTCGCGCGCGGCCGCGGTCCGGAACGTCGTGCCGGTCGCGGCGACGACGTCCAGCAGCAGGGCGGCGTCCTCGACGGTCCGGGCGAGCGGGCCGAGCACGGTCAGGCCGTGGAACAGCTCGCCGTCGGTCGGGATCCGGCCGCGCTGGGTCTTGATGCCGACCAGCCCCGTCCACGCGGCCGGGATGCGCACCGAGCCGGCGCCGTCGGAACCGAGCGCGGCCGCGATGACCCCCGACGCCACCGCGGCCGCGCTCCCGCCTGAAGAACCCCCGGGGGTGTGGCCGAGGTGCCACGGGTTGCGGGTCGCGCCGAAGGCCGGGCCCTCGGTGAACGGCCACTGGCCCAGCTCGGGGGTGTTGGTCTTGCCGATGATGACGGCGCCGGCTTCGCGCAGCAGCGCGACGGCGGGCGCGTCGGTGGTGGCGCACGGGAACTCGCCGGCGCAGCCGAACGACGTGGGCAGCCCGGTGAGGTCGACGTCGTCCTTGATCGCGACCGGCACGCCGAGCAGGGGCGCGCGGTCGCCGGCCTCGAGCCGTGCGTCCGCCTCGGCCGCTTCGGCGAGCGCCGCGTCGTCGCGCAGGTGCCGGAAGGCGTTGAGGACCGGCTGGCCGGCGTGCGCGCGCCCGAGCGCGGTCGCGGTCAGCTCGGCTGAGGTGACTTCCCCGGCGGCGAGCCGCGCGGCCTGCGCGGCGAGACCGGTGAAGTCCAGGCTCGTGGCGGTCATGGCGCCTCCCGAGTTCTCGTTCGTTCGAACGAACGTTACCGGATACCGATGGTTTCCGGCTACTCCCGCGGCGCTCTAGAGTGAGCTGATGACGTTCGACTTCGCCGGTTTCCCCGCCGCCGCCCTCGACGCGATCCCCCGGGTCGACCTCGGCGGCTGGCCGACCCCGCTGCACGAAGCGCCCCGGCTCGGCGAAGCCCTCGGCCTGCGGAACCTCTGGCTCAAGCGCGACGACGTCCACCCGCTCGGCGCCGGCGGCAACAAGCTCCGCAAGCTCGAATACCACCTCGGCGCGGCCCGGCAGGCGGGTGCCGGCACCGTGATCACCTTCGGCGCGCTGCAGACCAACCACGGCCGCCAGACCGCGGCCGCGTGCGCGAAGCTCGGGCTGCGCTGCGAACTCGTGCTGACCGCGAAGGTCCCGCGCGACGGCGACGCCTACGAACGCGGCGGCAACATCCCGCTCGACAAGCTCTTCGGCGCGACCGTCCACGTCTGCGCCGACGGCGAAGAGACCGGCCGGGTCTACGACCGCCTGGTCGCCGAAGCCGCCGCCGAGGGCCGGAAGGTCGCCACGATCCCGGTCGGCGGCTCGAGCGACCTCGGCGCGCTCGGCTACGTCCGCGCCACCCTCGAACTGGCCCACCAGCTGGCTGAGCGCGGGGTCGAGCGCGCCCACCTCGTCGTCCCGCACGCCAGTGGCGGCACCGCGGCCGGTGTCGTGCTGGCCACCGCGCTCCTGAAGAACCTCGGCGTCGGCGTCGCCTGCGTCAGCCACCCGCTGGACGAGGCGACCGAGAACCTGCGCGAGCTCACCACCGGCGCGGCCGAGCTGCTCGGCCTCGAACCGCCGTCGCTCGACCACGTCCGGCTGGGCGACTCCACGCTCGGCCCCGGTTACGGCATCCCGACCGACGCCGTCTGGGACGCGCTACGGCTTTTCGGCCGCACCGAGGGCGTCGTGCTCGATCCGGTCTACACCGGCAAAGTGGCCGCCGCGCTGGTCGAATGGGCGGGGCATTTCGCCCCGGACGACCACGTGGTGTTCCTGCACACCGGCGGCATGCCCGGCCTGTACGGCTACGGCCCCGAATTTGCGGCGGCCGTCGAAGGCTGATTCGAGCCGGGTCGCCAGCCGCAGCAGCGTCAGCAGCAGGGCGACGTCGGCGAGCAGCAGCACCCGCTGCGTGACGCCGATCGGGACGACGTCGGAGATCACGCCGAACGGCTCGACGCCGGCCTCGCTCAGCCGCACGAAGACGAAGCTCAGCGCGAAGAGCGCGAACGCCGCGGCGGTGACCCGGATCGCCCAGACCAGCGCGACGCGTTCCGGGTGACCCTTCAGCGGTTCCAGCAGCGAAAACGCGGCGCCGGGCAGGCTGCAGAACGCGACCAGGCACGCGTAGAGGTGGATCTCCCCGCTCACCGGGTCCGGCGCTTCGGGGTAGCTCGCCGGGAAGATCGCGGCCGCGGCCATGCCGAGCGCCCACAACGCGAGCAGCAGCCGGGTCGTCCGCGACAGCGGCACCCCGGCGACCTGCAGCGCGCCGAGCACCGCGAGCGACCCGATGGCCAGCGACAGCACGCTCGCGCCGAGCATGCCCTCGCCCCGGTCGGTCACCGTGTAGCTCGACAGCGTGTCGTACACCGGGTCGTGCGAGCTGATGATGTGCAGCACCACGGCCGTGAAGAGCCCCCACCCGATCGCGCCCAGCGCGACGAGCCGCCACGGTCTCGTGCGTTTCCCCTGTTCCGTCCCCATGCCGTCCAGGTTCTCGGAGAACGGGACGGCGCGTGATCAGGGAAGACCCTGAATTCCCCCGGAGGTGAAGTCGACCAGGACGAGCGCCTGGTCGTCGTGGCGCTTCGGCCGCGGCCAGCGTTCGCCGTCGGGATCCTGCTTCTCCGCGGTCCGGACGGCGTCCAGGACGGCGTCCGGCCCCTCGGTGCGGGCGCTCGCGAGGACCTCGCGCCAGCCGAACAGCTCGTACTGGTCGACGCCGATGGACACGCCGTCGCTGGCGAGCAGCACGGCTTCGACGTCGGCCCGCGGCCAGCTGCGGCGGACGGCGTGCGCGGCGGCACCGGGTTCGGCTTCGGCGACCCAGAAGCCGTCGTGGGCGTTGCGGCGGCGGCGGACGTCGGCGCCGGTCTGGAGCAGCCCGTGCCGCCGCAGCCGGGCGAGCCGGTCGTCGGAGACGACGTCGACGCCGAAGCCGCCGAACCCGACCACCGGGCTGTCGGCCAGCACCAGCGCGTCGACGCGGTCTTCGAGCCACCGCACGGCGGCGACCGTGCTGGACGGCGACTGCCGCGGCCGGAGCCGGTTTTCCGCGGTGACCTCGCCGATCGCGCGGGTCAGCGCCTCGGCCAGGTCGGCTTCGGGTGCGGCGCGGAGGCCGTCGCCGAGGTGGCGGGCGAGGCGCTCGGCGTACCAGCCGCCGGGGGGCAGCGAGGGGTCAGACGAAGTGGCGCCGTCGAGCACCAGCACCGCGTTGGCCAGCACGACGACGTGGTCTTCGGTGGGGCGTGGGTGGCCGTCGGCGCCCACCCCGGCCCGCTCGGCGATCGAGATCTCGGGCATCACCCGACTGTACGTCGACCCTCCGGCGGCTTCGCGCTGAGCGTGTCAACTTCGGTTGACACGCTCGCCATGTCAACGTAGGTTGACGTCATGACGGAAGCGACGGATTTGGCCGCCCGGGCGGGTGATCGCGATCCCCGGGTGGGGCTGCGCGCGGTCGCCGCGCTCCGGCGGCTGCTGGAACAACTGGAGGCCGTGCAGGTCCGCAGTGCGCGGGTGCAGGGCTGGTCGTGGCAGGAAATCGCCGCCGAGCTGGGGGTCAGCCGGCAGGCCGTGCACAAGAAGTACGGGAGGCACTGATGTTCGAACGGTTCACGGCGGACGCGCGGCTCGCGGTCGTCGAGGCGCAGCTGGTGGCACGGGCGTCCGGTTCAGTCGAAGTCGGACCGTCGGACCTGCTGGCCGGGCTGCTCAAGACCGGCGTGCCGCTGCTCACCGAGCTGGGCATCGCCACCGACGACCTGGCCGCGGAGCTGGAGCGGACCCGGCGCCGCGGCGGGGTCAGCGACGCCGACGCCGAGGCGCTCACGGAGTTCGGCATCGACATCGAGCAGATCGTCGAGCGCGTCGAGCAGACCCACGGCGAAGGGGCGCTCGCCGGCCGGCTCGGCCCGGCCAAGCGCGGGCACGTCCCGTTCACCGCCCAGTCGAAGAAGACCCTGGAGCTGAGCCTCAAGGAAGCGGTGCGGATGGGGGACAAGCACCTGGGGCAGGAGCACATCCTCCTGGCGCTGGCCCAGCAGCGGGGCACCGACGACGTGCTCGCCCGGCGCGGCGCCGACTACGCGACGCTGCGCCGGGTCGTCCAGGAGCGCAAAGCGGGTTAAGCGGCGGGCTCGCGCCACACCACGAACGGCAGCAGCGCCTGGGTGAGCGGGCCGATCGCGAGGGCGTAGAGCACGGTGCCGACGCCGACCGTCCCGCCGAGGAAGAACCCGACGACGACCACGGCGACCTCGATGCCGGTGCGCACCAGCCGGACCGACCAGCCGGTGCGGCCGGCGAGGCCCGTCATCAGGCCGTCGCGCGGGCCGGGGCCGAGCCGGGCGCCGACGTAGGTGGCGGTCGCGACGCCGTTGAGCGCGATGCCGCCGACCAGGAGCGCGATCTGCCAGGCCAGGTCGCGCTGGTCGGGGACCACCGCGCGGACGGCGTCGACCATGACCGAGATGACGACGACGTTCGCGATGGTGCCGATGCCGGGCCGCTGGCGCAGCGGGATCCACAGCAGGAGCACGACCACGGAGATCAGGCCGGTCACCGTGCCGAACGTCAGGCCGGTGTGCTTCAGCACGCCTTCGGCCAGCACGCTCCACGGCTCGAGGCCGAGGCCGGCCCGGGTGACGAGGGCGACGCTGGTGCCGTAGAGGGCGAGGCCCGCGAGCAGCTGCACGCTGCGGCGGACGGGGTCACGGGTGATCCGGACGGGCCGGAGGTCGATCTGAGCCACACCTGCACTATCCGCCGCAAGTGGCCTTGTAAACCATAGCCAATTCCAGGATATTGGCCTTATGGAAGCCGCAGTCCCACTGGGTGGACGTATCTCCGGGCCGCGATTGGCCGTCATGCTGGGGTCCTGGCGGCAGGGCTCCCGGCAGGGCGCGGCCGACCTGGCCGCGGCCATCGAGCTGCAGGTGCTCGACGGCCAGCTCCCGCTCGGCACCCGGCTGCCCGCCGAACGGGAGCTGGCCGACGCGCTCGGCGCCAGCCGGACGCTGATCGGCGCGGCCCTGGACCGGTTGCGGGAGAACGGGTTCGTCGCGAGCCGGCGCGGGGCCGGGTCGTGGGTCGCCGCGCCCGGACGGCGCCGCCGCGGCCCGCTCGCCCCGGCCGAGGGCGGCGCGATCGACTTCACCCACGCGTCCTCGCCGGCGATCGCGGGCACGGCGACGGCGGTCGACGCGGCCCGCGCCCGGCTCGCCGACCACCTCGGCGACCACGGCTACCAGGAGCGCGGCCTGCTCGGCCTGCGCGAGCGGATCGCCCGCCGCTACACCGAACGCGGACTGCCGACGACCCCCGCGCAGGTCATGGTCACCAACGGCGCGCACCACGCGTTCGTGCTGGTCCTGCGCATGCTCGCCGGCCCGGGCGACCGGGTGCTGGTCGAGCAGCCGACGTACCCGAACGCGCTGGAGGCGATCCGGGCCGCGCACGCCATCCCGGTGCCGGTCGCTCTCGACCCGAGCGGCGAGCGCGGCTGGGACATCGCCGGCGTCGACGCGGCGCTGCGGCAGGCGTCCCCGCGGTTCGCCTACCTCGTCGTGGACTTCCAGAACCCGACCGGCCTGCGCCTCGACGCGGGCGGCCGCGAACGGCTCGGCGCGGTGCTGAACCGCGCGCGGACGCCGGTGGTCGTGGACGAGACGCTCGTCGAGCTGGACCTCGAGGGCGATCCGCTGCACGGGCCGCCGCCGCCGCTGGCCGCGTTCGCCGGCGACCTGGCGATCTGCGTGGGCTCGGCGTCGAAGACGCACTGGGGCGGGCTGCGGCTCGGCTGGATCCGCGCGTCGGAGGACCTGCTCGGGCGGCTGGTTTCGGCGCGCTACGCGGTCGACCTGGGGTCACCGGTGTTCGAGCAGCTGGTGCTGACCGAGCTGCTCGACGACGAGACCGCGCTCGCCCGCCGTCGCGAAGAGCTGCACGGCTACCGTGACGCCTTGGCCGAAGCGGTGCACCGGCACCTCCCGGACTGGACGTTCACGCTGCCGAGGGGCGGCTTGTCGCTGTGGTGCCGGCTGCCGGATCCGGTGAGTTCGCGGCTCGCGGTCGCGGCGGCGAGCCACGGCGTCCAGGTGGCGCCGGGCTCGCGCTTCGGCGTCCACGGCGGTCTGGAGCGGTGGATCCGGCTGCCGTTTTCGCTGCCGCCGGAAACGATGGAGCAGGCCGTCCGGCGCCTGCGCACGGCGGAAGCGTCGGTCCGGGGGACGCCGGAGTCGCTGGCCGCGCCGATCGCCTGAAAACGAAGAACCGGTGCGCTGGATGCGAGCCTGCTCCCAGGGATGGGCGGCGTTCACGTGCATCCAGCGCACCGGTTCTCGGTTCACACCCCCGCTCGCGGACGTGACCCCGCTCGCGGGTAACCGCTGGCTTCCCGGCACAGCCCCTCGACGTGCCGGGAAGCCCGCGGCTCAGACGTGCTCTCGGTACTGCGAGTCCTCGCTCGGCGCGGTGAGCAAGGGCTCCCGGAGCGCGTCCGGTGTGGGTCCCGGCGCCGCGGGGGCAGCGCGGCGCCGGGACCGGGATCCGACCCGGCCGGGCGCGGTCGGCCGGTCGGAAAGACTGTGGTTTCGCATGGTTGTGCACCCCTGGGGTACGTCGGGCGCGATAGTGCGCCACGAGACGTGAAAGAGTCACGGGTTGCGTACTGGAGCAGGGGATTCGTCACGCTTCAAAGGCGTGGATGTGCGTCCGGTTGATCTTGATTTGGACGCAGGTGTCCCCGGCTGCCCGGGTGCGGGGTCAGTCGGGGGAGGTGGTGGGCAGGGCGGCTTCCCTGCCCGCGCCGTCGACGTCGTGGTCGCGGCTGGCACCGATGAGCTTCAGCTGGGTGGTGGTCACGTCGTCGGTGTGGACGGCGAACGCGTGGCGCGCCCCGCCGGGACCGTCGTGACCGGGAGCGGCGGTGGGAGCCGGCGCGCTCGGGGCGGTGCTGCCGCCGGGCAGGCCGGGGGTGGAATCGCCGCCGCCGTCGCGGGCGTGCACGCCGGAGTCGCGCGGCTGGTCCTGCCCGGCCTGCTGCGGCTGCTCGTGCCGGACGACGATGAAGTGCGCGAGGGCCGCGCCGCGGCCGGTGCTCTGCGTCGCGGCTTCAGCGGTCACGGCGTCGGTCGTGGTGGCCGGTGCTTCGGTCGCCGCGACCACGGTGGCCGTGGTCGCGGTCGCGGCCGGGACGGTGGCCGTCGCGCCGCCCGAGTTCGAGCCGCCGTTGAGGATCGGGCCGAGGACGTCGTCAAGCGGGAGCAGGACGGGCGCGTCGGGATTGTCCGCGGGCGGCTGGGTGAGCGGGGCGAGCACCGTGTGGGACAGCGTGTCCGTGACGGCGCCGACCGTGCTGAGGGTGCCGCTGACCGTCGTCGTGACCGTGGAGAGCGTGCCGCCGACAACGTTGAGGACACCGCCGACCAGGCCACCGAGGAGGCCGGGGTTCTGGGTGGCTTCCGTGGTCTTGGTCTTGGCGGCGGGCTGCCCGGCGGTGGTTTCTTCGACGGCCTGGGTCTTCGCGGCCGGCTCGGTCTCGGCGGCCGGCTCGCTGACGGGGTCGGGCTTCGCTTCGGTGGCCGGGGTTTCGCCCGGCTGCTGCGCGCAGGTGGCGGCGCCGGTCTCGCGGTGGCTCTTGCGGTGCTTGTGGTGCAGGAGGGACGGCCGGTCGTGGTCCACAGTGGAGGCTACGGGCGCCTGCGGGCAGGCGGGCTGCTCGGCGGCACCGGCGGTGTTCCCGGACAGGGCCGCGGTGAGCAGCCACCCGGCGAGCGTCAGGCCCCCGGCGACGAGGATCTTGGCGGCGGGCCGCTGCAGCGAAGCCGCCCAGGGCCGCGGCGCGCGCCCGCGCGTACGAGGGGATCCCGGCGACACCTCACCCGCTGTGAAAGCGGGCCGGCTCGGGGCGCCGCGGCGCGAATCCGCCGTGCTGCTCACCGCCACCACCACCGTCCGCGCCTGATGTCTGTACTCGCTGGGGTCTTTCTCCGGCCAGGTCGCAGTTCCCCCGGGGCTGCACTCTTTCTAGCACCGCTCGGGAGTCTTTCATCTCTCCCGCGTTCGATCCAGCCCGTAAGGCGGAACGGCCCTACCGGGCAAGGTATCTACGGCCGACAAGTTGATCACTCTCAGTGCCGTTCGGGTGTTCTCGTGCGGCCATTCGGAGGAGTGGCGCACTTTGCCCATCCGGCCGTTGACCTGATGTTTCCGCGAACGCACTCGCCTTCGGTATCACTTCGGAAACGGTGCGTGCCCGAGCGAGGCGGTTTCCGGGATGTGGGACACGCCTCAAGTCGTCAGACGAGTTTGCGCAATCGGGTGATGGCTTCGTCGATGACTTCGTTGCGCTTGCAGAACGCGAAACGCAGGAGGTGTTTCCACTCGTCCGGGTGATCGGTGAACACCTTCACGGGGACCGCGGCGACGCCGACGCGGCCCGGCAGTTCCCACGCGAGGTCGGCCGCGTCGGTGAATCCCAGCGGCCGGACGTCGACGCACACGAAGTACGTCCCCGCCGTCGGGCGGACCGCGAACCCGGCGTCCGCGAGGCCCGCCGACAGCCGGTCGCGCTTCTCCGCCAGGGAATCGCGCAGGCCGTCGACCCAGGGGAGCTCGTGGTCGAGCGCGTGCGCCACCGCCGGCTGCAGCGGGCCGCCGGAGACGAACGTGATGAACTGCTTCGCCGCCTTCACCGCCGCGACCAGCTCCGGGGTCGAGCAGACCCAGCCGATCTTCCAGCCGGTGCAGTTGAACGTCTTGCCGGCGCTGGAGATGCTCACCGTCCGCGGCCGCATGCCGGGCAGCGTGACGAGGGGGATGTGCTCCACTCCGCTCGACACGTCGAAGACCAGGTGCTCGTAGACCTCGTCGCAGATGGCGATCAGGTCGTGCTCCACGCACAGCGCGGCCAGCGCCTCCAGCTCGGCGCGGGTGAACACCGTGCCGGTCGGGTTGTGCGGCGAGTTCACCAGGATCGCCCTGGTCCGGGGCGTGACGGCGGCGCGCAGCCCGGCGACGTCGAGGCCGAAGCGGCCGTCCTCGCCCTCGACCAGCCCGACGACCTTGCGCTCGGCGCCCGCCATCGCGACCGCGGCGGCGTAGGAGTCGTAGTACGGCTCGATGACGATGACCTCGTCGCCGGCTTCGGTCAGCGCCAGCAGCGTCGCGGTGATGGCCTCGGTCGCGCCCGCGGTGACCAGGATCTCGGTGTCCGGGTCGTACTCGGTGCCGTAGCGCAGCCGGTGCCGCGCGATCGCGGCGCGCAGCTCGGGGCGCCCGGGCCCGGGCGGGTACTGGTTCGCCCCGCCGAACAGCGCGTTCTTGGCGGCGTCGAGCATCCCGGCCGGGCCGTCGGTGTCCGGGAAGCCCTGGCCGAGGTTGACGGCGTCGTGCTTGACCGCGAGCGCCGTCATCTCGGCGAAGATGGTCGAGGTGAACGGGCGGAGGCGGGGGACGAGAGCAGGTTCGCGCACGATCAGCCATCCTCACGGACAATGGTGATGTGGAGCAACTGACCCCCGCCAAGGTGACGCCCGCCGACCCGCCGGGCGGCCCCGCCGGTGAAGAGGAAAAGCGGCGCGCGCTGCGCAAGATGAAGCTGGTCGCGCTGTCCTTCCTGCTCGGCGCCACCGTCGTGTTCCTGCTGACCAGCTGGGCCCAGTCGGCCGGCTGGCCGGGCTGGGTCGGCTACGTGCGGGCCGCCGCCGAAGCCGGCATGGTCGGCGCGCTGGCCGACTGGTTCGCCGTCACGGCGCTGTTCCGGCACCCGCTCGGGCTCAAGATCCCGCACACGGCGATCATCCCGAACAAGAAGGACGCGCTGGGCAGCAGCCTCGGCGACTTCGTCGGCTCGAACTTCCTGTCCGAGGAGGTCGTGCGCGACAAGCTCAAGCGCGTCGAGATCGCGCGGCGGCTCGGCGGCTGGCTGGCGCAGGAGGAGAACGCCGAGCGCGTGACGTCCGAGCTGGCCACGGTCGTCCGGGCGGCGGTCCGCGTCCTGCGCGACGAAGACGTCCAGGCGATCATGGAGCAGGCGGTCGCGCGGCGGATCATCGACAAGCCGTGGGGCCCGCCGCTGGGCAAGATCCTCCAGGGCGTCTTCGCCGACGGCGCGCACCACAAGCTCGTGGACCTGATGTGCGACCAGGCCTACGAGTGGGTCCGCGACAACCACACGACGATGCTGCGCGTGGTGTCCGACCGGGCGCCGAGCTGGTCGCCGAAGTTCGTTGACGAGATGCTCGCGGACAAGGTGTACGGCGAGGTCCTGTCGTTCGCGTGGGCGGTCAAGACCGACGTCAACCACCCGATGCGGCTCGCGCTGGACAAGTTCCTCGGCGAGTTCGCCCAGGACCTGCAGACCAACCCCGAGGTGATGGCCCGCGCCGAGCAGGTCAAGGGCCAGATCGTGCACCACGAGGAGGTCCAGCGCCTGATCGGCTCGGCGTGGAGCACGGCGAAGGAGATGCTCCTGACGGCGGCCGAGGACCCGTCGAGCGAGCTGCGCCGCCGCGTCCGGCTGGGCCTGGTGTCGCTGGGTTCCCGGCTGGCCGACGACGACCAGCTGCGCGCGAAGGCCGACGGCTGGGTCGAGGGCGCCGCGGCTTACCTGGTGAAGAACTACTCGGGCGAGATCACGACGATCATCACCGACACGGTCGAGCGGTGGGACGCCGAGGAGACGTCGCGGAAGATCGAGCTCCAGGTGGGGCGCGACCTGCAGTTCATCCGGATCAACGGCACGGTCGTGGGTGCGCTGGCCGGGCTGGTCATCTACGCCGTCGCGGAGCTGCTGTTTTGAGGAGTTGACCGTATACCACACCTGGGGGAGCTTCAAACCAGTTGTCCACAGGAAGCTGAGTTATCCCCCGGGTTATCCACAGGTTTTCACGGTGATGGCCTAATGACTGTCCACAACGTGTGGGGGTGTGGATGGCCGGGGTGTGGACATGTGGTGGCGGGCGGGGTGGTTGTCCACAGCCGTTCGTGGGTCCGCCGCTCGGATGAGAGCCGGGGCTGGGGTCGCCGGCCGGGCCGGACGCGGCGCGGGGCGGACGGGGTGCGGGGCTGGTCAGCCGGCCGCGGCCGTGCGGGCTCGCCAGCCGCGGGCCTTCTCGCGGTTGCCGCACACCCGCATCGAGCACCACGTCCGCGAGCGGTTGCGGGACTCGTCGTAGAACGCCCACAGGCACGTGTCCGCCGGGCAGATCTTCAGCCTGATCCAGTCGCCGCGGACGACCAGGCGGGCGCAGGCCGCGAACACCGCGCCGACCGCGTCCTCCGCGACCAGGGCCGGGCCGTCGTCGGTCAGGGAAATCCTCGTGCCGACGTCGAGGCTGCCGGGCGGGAGGCGGGGGTCGCCGATCGCCGCGCGCAGGGCGTCGCGGGCCGCGCGGGCTTCGGGGGCCGGGTTCGGCCGCAACGCGCGCCCGGCTGCCCACTCGCGCCACTGCCCGGGATCTTCGAGCAGGTCCGTGCCCTCTTCGACGTTGACCGTGTTGAGGAACTCCACCACGAGGGAGGCGTCGGTGTGCACGTACCGAGTGTACGGCGGCCGGCGGTTGCCCCCGCGTCGGCTAACCCCCATACTTCCGTCAACGGTTACTACGAAGGGAGCGGACGCATGGGAGCGGTACCGACGCTGGGTGTGGTGGCCCTCGACTGCCCGGATCCGGTGGCGCTGGCGGGGTTCTACCGCGCGGTGCTGGAGTGGGACGCGCCCGAAGTCGCCGAAGACGGGCACTGGGTCACGCTGGCCAACCCGCTCGGCGGCGCCGGGATCGCGTTCCAGCGGGTGCCCGACCACCGGCCGCCGTCGTGGCCGTCCGCGGAGAACCCTCAGCAGCTGCACCTCGACCTGAACGTGACCGACCTCGAAGCCGCGCACGAGCGCGTGCTCGGCCTCGGCGCGAAACTGCTGGACGACGAGCCGAAGACGTTCCGCGTCTACGCCGATCCGGCCGGGCACCCGTTCTGCCTCTGCGCGTGCTGAGGGACAGCGGGGCCGAACATGCGTAGGCTCTGATGTGTGATTTGTCCGAAGTGTCAGAACCAGATGCGGACCGTCGACAAGAACGGCATCCACATCGACCAGTGCGACGGCTGCCGCGGGATCTTCCTGGACCGCGGTGAGCTCGAAGCGATCGTCGGTGCGGAAAGCTCGTTCTACGGCCGGCAGCCGCCGCAGTACCAGTCCGGTCCGACGGCGCACCACGGCCGTCCCGACTCGCCGCGCCCGTACCGCGGCGGCCACCCGGATTCGCCGAAGGGGTACCGGGGTGGCTACTCGGACTCGCCACGGCCGCACCGCGGGGGCTATTCGGACTCCCCGCGGCCGCACCGCGGGGGTTACTCGGATTCGCCGCGCCCGTACGGGCACGGTCAGCGCAAGCGCAGCTTCCTCGAGAACCTCTTCGACTGAGGTGGGTCTCGACCTGCGGATCTGCCCGGCGTGCGGTGACCGGGCCGAGCGCCCGGTCGTCTCCGGCACGACGCTGGAGTGCGCGCGCTGCGGGCACACGTGGCCGTTCCGGAAGCTGCCGCTCTTCGCGCTGACCGGGCCGAGCGGCGCGGGCAAGTCGACGCTCGGGCCGCTGCTGGCGTCCCGGTTCGGCGGGGACGTCGTCGTGCTGGAGCAGGACGTCCTCTGGACGGGCGCGCTCCGCGACGACGTCCCGGCGTTCCGCGCGGCCTGGCTCCGGATGGCGGCGATGCTGCACCAGAACGGCCGCCCGGTCGTGCTCTGCGGCACCGTCGCGCCCCCGGAGTTCGAGCCGCTGCCGGAACGCGCGTTCTTCAGCGACGTCCACTACCTCGCGCTGGTCGGCTCGCCGGAGTCGCTGCGACGGCGGCTGCGGGCCCGCCCGGCCTGGCGCGAGTGGGACGAGCCGCGGATCGAGGAGATGCTGGAGTTCACCGCCTGGCTCCGGACGTCGGCCGACGAGCTGGGGGTCGAGCTCCTCGACACGACGGAGGCCTCCGCGGAGTCCGCGGCCGACCACGTCGAGAAGTGGATCCGGGCCCGGCTGCCCTGACCCGGCGCGCACTTTCACGTGAAAGTGCGCGCCGGGTCAGCCGAGTGGCCAGGTGCGGCCGCCGGGTTCGTCGAGCCAGAACTCCTGGCGCGCGCCGGTCACCGTCACGCCGAAGCGGTCGCGGTCCGGCTTGTCGAGCTCGCACCAGTCGACGTAGGCCGCCTCGGCGAGTTCCCACAGCGCGCGCGGGCCGCCCTGGGCCACCTCGTCGGCCCCGGCGCGCTTGCGGTGGCGGACCCACGAGCCGTCCGGGTGGACCAGCGCCACGCTCGGCGTTTCTTCGTCGCCGCCGTCGCGCACCGGCCGGACGCCCGGCAGGGCCAGGCCGGCGAAGAACTCGAACTGACGGCGGGGCTGCAGCACCGCCGACATCGGCAGCCGCGTCTGCTCCCAGTCTTCGCGAGAGGGCATCGGGAGCGGCTCGGTGTGGGGCAGCCGGTGGGCGCGCAGCGGCATGAACCGGCCGTCGCGCGCCAGCACGCGGCCCTGCCCCGAGCCGTCTTCGCCCGCGACGAGCCGGACCAGCCCGGCGCCGAGCGGCCGGTTCAATGTCGTCACGACCAGGCCGCCCGGTTTCGTCTGCGCCAGCCAGGGCAGCGGGATCGACGACACCGCCGCCGTGCACAGCACGCGGTCGAAGAGGACGCCGGCCGGGAAGCCGAGCGCACCGTCGCCCACCGCGCACGCGGGGTGGTAGCCCGCGGCGGCCAGGCGTTCGCGCGCCTGGGCGACGAGCACCGGGTCGATGTCCACTGTGGACACCTGGCCGGCGCCGCAGCGGTGGCTCAGCAGCGCGGCGTTGTAGCCGGTGCCGGTGCCGATCTCGAGGACGCGGTCGCCGTCGCGCACCCGCAGCTCCTCCAGCATGATCGCCATGATCGAGGGCATGCTCGACGAGCTCGTCGGCGTGCCCGCCACCGGCCCGTCGCGGCGGGCGAGGGTCCAGCGCTCCGGGTCGTCGTCGAGCTGCGTCACCAGCACGTCGCGCGAGTAGACCGTCTCGAGCCAGCCCGGGTCGGCGTGGTCGACCGCCGCCCACCGGCCGCCCGCCGGCACGAAGAACCGGGGCAGGAAGACGTGGCGGGGCACCGCCCGGAAGGCGGCGATCCACTCCGGGGCGTGCAGGACGTCCTCGTCGAGCAGGTGCTCGACGAGGCGCCGCCGCAGCCGGGCCGAGCGCGTCATGGGACCACGTTAGCGGTGAGCGTCACACCCGATGGTTGCAAGCAGAGTGCTTGCAATAGCTAGCACTCGCGCGTACCGTCGATGGTGTCGCGAGGAGGTGACCGGATGGCAGAAACCGGTGGGACCCCGCCAGGATCCGGCGGTCCCATGGAGAAGGTCGCGGACATCGCTTCCGACATCGGCGAGTACATCCGCCAGCAGCGCAACACCGCGAAGATTTCGTTGCGCCAGCTGTCGAAGCTCGCCGGCGTGTCCAACCCGTACCTGAGCCAGATCGAGCGCGGGGTCCGCAAGCCCAGCGCGGAGATCCTGCAGCAGATCGCCAAGGGCCTGCGCATTTCGGCGGAAGCGCTGTACGTGCAGGCCGGGATCCTCGATCTGCCGACGGGCGGCCCGGTGGGCGACGCGATCCGCGCCGACGCCGAGCTGACCGAACGGCAGAAGCAGGTCCTGCTCGACGTTTACGAGTCCTTCCGCCGGGAGAACGCCGCGGCACGGCCGGCCGCCGAGTCGTCTCCCGCCGAGGACACCCCAGCCACCAAGCCAGTCGCAGACACCAAGGAGTCAGCATGACCACCCCCAAGACCGAGGACGTCAAGAAGGCCGTCACCACCGCCATCGACCAGGTCCGCACCCCGCTGCTCGCCGCGCTCGGCGCCGGCAACCTGGCCACGCACGCCGTCACCGACGCCGTCGCGAAGGCCCGCGAGAACGTGACCAAGAGCGGCGAGACCGCCCGCAAGAACCTGCAGGAGCTGCCGACCGACGTCGAGAGCCTCCGCGAGAAGCTGGACCCGGCCGAGCTGCGCAAGGTCATCGACGAGTACACCGAGGCCGCGCTCAAGCTGTACAACAAGCTGGCCGAGTCGGGCGAGCAGGCGTGGGACAAGTTCGCCGCGCAGCCGCAGGTCAAGAAGGCCATCGAGCAGCTCGAGGAGGCCCTGACCACCGCGCAGGGTCAGGTCGAGGGCGTCACCACCGAGGTCCGCGAGCGCGTCGACGGCGTGCTGGGCACCTTCACCAAGCGCACCCGCTCGGTGGGCGAGAAGACCGCCCGCAAGGTGACCGAGGTCGCCGGCGAGACCGCCGACGCCATCGAGGAGCTGGGCGACGACGTCGCCCACGAGACCCGTTCCGCGAGCCGCAAGGTCGCGAACAAGACGGCTCCGAAGACGGCCGCCCCGGCCCGCCGCACCACCACCAGCACCACCACGAGCGCCGCCGCGAAGAAGCCGGCCGCGCCGAAGACCGACAAGTAACAACGTCGTGAACGCCCGGCCCCGCCACCGCACGCCCGGTGGCGGGGCCGGGGTCGTTCGGGCGGTTTGCCGTAAGCTGTGGCTGTGCTAGTCGCCATCTGGATCCTCCAAGTCGTCCACTGGGGCAGCGCGCTGGTCGGCCTCTTCGCCTTCGTGCACGCGTTGCTGCAGCGCGCGGACGCCTACTCCGCGGCCGACCGCAAGACCAAACCGATCTGGATGCTGATCACGGGCGCCGCGACGCTCGCCATGGCGCTGTTCGACGTCATGGGCCCGGGGATGATCTTCTGGGTGCCCGCCATGGCCGCGGCGCTGGTCTACATCGTGGACGTCCGCCCCAAGCTGATCGAGGT
This sequence comes from Amycolatopsis sp. cmx-4-83, assembly GCF_046548815.1. NCBI lineage: Bacteria > Bacillati > Actinomycetota > Actinomycetes > Pseudonocardiales > Pseudonocardiaceae > Amycolatopsis > Amycolatopsis sp. cmx-4-83. The sequence continues at coordinate 265,651 of NZ_JAEBEF010000001.1, forward strand.
CCAGCGCGGCGGCTCCAACTGGTAGTCGCCGATTCGGCCAAAGGCAGGCCGACCCCCGCACGGCCGGCAGCCGTCGTCGCGAAGTCATTCGGCCGTGACTGTGGCCGGATCGGCGATGATCGGCACAGCTAGGGTGTCGGGGTGACCTGGACGATCGCCGGGAGCCTCACCGTCGTTCCCGCACCCACCCGTACCGACCTGCTCGCCGAGCCCGTGGCCAAAGCGCTGGCCGCGCTGGCCGACCCGGACGCCGTCGGCGTTACGGAGATCGATCCCTCGCTGGCCGACACCGCCGCCTTCTGCGAGGCCTACGGCTCGCCGCTCGAGGCGTCCGCCAACTGCGTCGTCGTCGCCGGCAAGCGCGCGGGCGAGGTCCGGTTCGCGGCCGCGCTCGTGCTCGCGACGACCCGCGCCGACGTCAACGGCGTGATCAAGCGCCGCCTCGACGTCCGCAAGGCGTCGTTCGCGCCGATGGACGAAGCCGTCGCGCTGACCGGCATGGAGTACGGCGGCATCACGCCCGTCGGCCTGCCCGCCGAGTGGCCGATCCTGCTCGACCGGCGCGTCGCGGACGCGCCCGAGCTCGTCATCGGCAGCGGGATCCGCGGCAGCAAGCTGCTGATCTCCGGCGCCGCGCTGGCCTCGCTGCCCGGGGCCGAGGTCATCGAGGACCTCGCCCGGTGACGTCGGTCTGGCTCCGGTACCTGACCGGTGCCGACATCGACTCGCTCGGCATCACGGACGCGGACATCGTCGGCGCGGTCGAGGACGTGCTCGCCGACCACGGCCGCGGCCAGGTTGTCTTCGAGCCGCGCACGCACCTCGTGCCGGACAACGGCGGCAAGGGCCACTTCAACATCCTCCGCGGCCACCTGTCGGCGAAACAGGTCAGCGGCGTGAAGGTCGTCGGTGACTTCGTGGGGAACTTCGAACGGGGCCTCCCTTCCGAAATGGCGTTGATCCTGCTGCTGGACCCGGACACGGGCATGCCGCGGGCGATCGTCGACGGCACGATGATCACCGAGGCCCGCACCGGCGCGATGACCGCCGTCGGCGCGAAGTACCTGGCGCGCCCGGGTTCCCGGGTGCTCGGGCACATCGGCGCCCGCGGTACCGCCTGGTGGAACGTCGTCCTCCTCGACTCGTTGTTCGACTTCGCCGAGATCCGCGTGACCAGCAAGCGCCCGGAGTCCCGCGAAGACTTCGGCCGCCGGCTGTCCGAACGGCTCGGCAAGGACGTCCGCGTCTGCGCCACGGCCGAGGAGACCCTGGACGGCGCGGACATCCAGGTCGAGGCCTCCCGGCTGGTCGAGCCCGAAGCGCTGGTGCGCCGCGAGTTCCTCCGGCCGGGCACCTTCCTGGTGCCCTACGGCACGATCAGCGCGCTGGAGCTCACGCTGCTCGACGACATCGACAAGGTCGTCGTCGACGACTGGCGCGAATCGCAGTCCGGCAACCCGCGGTTCGGCGCCCTGCGCCCGCAGCTCAACGCCGGCCTCCTCACCGCGGACGGGGTCCACGCCGAGATCGGCGACGTCGTGGCCGGGAAGAAGCCGGGCCGCGAGCACGACGCCGAGCGGATCCTGTTCTGGCACCGCGGACTGTCCACAACGGACGTCGCGGTGGCGGACATGATCCTCACCCGTGCCGAGGCTTCCGGCGTCGGCACCATGCTGCCGTACCGATGATCGTCACCGACAGCGGTTTCGCCGACGGTGAACGGTTGGTTCTGGACAAACCGCTGGTAGAGGAGCTGCGACGGCGCCGGGAAGAGGTCTTGACGGCGCTTGAGGGCGACGTCCCGGTCTACGGCGTGAACACCGGGATGGGCCGCCTGGCTGGGGTGGCGCTCGACGCGCGGCAGCAGGCCGAGCACCAGCGCAACCTGCTGATCGGCCGCGCGGTCGGCGGCCCGCCGTGGCTGCCGCCGGCCGACGTGCGCGCGCTGCTCGTCGTGCGGTTGCGGGACTTCCTGCAGCCCTGGTCGGGGGTGAGCGCGGAGCTGGTGCAGTTCCTGGTGGACCGGCTCAACGACGGGTTCACGCCCGCCGTCCCGCGGTCCGGGCTCGGCAGTTCGGGCGAGATCATCCCGCTGGCGCACGCGTTCCAGACATTCCTCGGTATCGGCACGGTCCTCGAGGACGGCGTCGAAGTCCCGGCGGCCACGGCGCTCGCTTCGCGGGGTGCCACGCCGTACGTGCTGGGGCCGAAGGAAGGTGCTTCCCTGCTTCAGGGTTCTCCGCTGGCGGTGGTGCACGCCCAGCGCGGCTGGACCGACGCGCGGCAGCTCATCCGCCTGCAGACGCTCACCGAAGCGATGGCGATCGACGTCCTCGGTGCCCCGCGGGAGGTGTTTTCCCCGGCCATGGCGGGCGGCGACGACCACCTGCGGTCGGTGTTGTCTTCGCTGGGCGGTCTGGCGGGCCCGGGTCCCGTGCGAGCGGGCGTCGTGCAGGCACCGCTTTCGGTGCGGGTCGCGCCGCGGGCGCTGGCGCACGCTTCGCGCGTCAACGCGGAACTGGAGTCGGCTTTCCGGCGCTGGGCGACGATGCCGGGGGATTCGCCTTCGTTCGTCGGCGGCGCGTTCCTCCCGGGGACGGGCTACCACGCGGTGGACCTGGGCCTGCGGATGGACGCGGTGACGGCGGCTCTCGTGCACCTGGGCGAGGTTTCGGTGCAGCGGCAGCACCGGTTGCTGGACGAGCGGTTCAGCGGGTTGCCGGCGCAGTTGACGCGGGACCCGGGACCCCAGGCAGGGCTGGTGCCGCTGCACAAGCGGGCGGTGGGCGAGCTGCACGCGCTGCGGCGGCTGGCGACGCCGGCGACGCTGGGATCGGTGGACACGTCGGCCGGCCAGGAGGACGTGCAGGCGTTCGCTTGGGCGGCGGGGGAGCAACTGCGGGCGGCGGCCGCGCACCTGTTCGCGATCACGGCTTGTGAGCTGGTCACGGCTTCACAGGCGCGGTATCTGGCGGCCGAGGGGGTGCCGGGGCTGCGCGAGGCTTACGAGTGGGTGCGGTCCGTGGTACCGGTGGTCGAGGCGGACCGCGCGCTGGGGGCGGAGGTCCAGCGGTTGATCGAGGCACTCCCGGACGCGCTGGGGTGACGTTCGGGCGCGTTCACACCTCGGGGAGAGCCGCTACGTAGGCGGGGGCGAAGTTGCGGACGGTGCTTTCCGGTACAGCGCCCGCAAGCGCCGCGACGGCCAGCCTGACCCCGGGTGCGTCCCGGCCGCCGAACTGTTCACGCAGGTGAGCCAACCCCATGGCGGTGACCGCACCGACCCGGTCGTCGGCCAGTAGCCGGTCGAAGCGGAGTGCCACATCGGACGGGCGGGTGCCTGCCATGAGCCGGTAGACGTCGCCCGCGTCCTTGGCGTGGAGGCGACCGGGGTCCTTCGCACTGTCGGCGAAACGGTCGTGGAGCTTGTGGCTCTTCGCCACCAACAGCGCCGCCGGCCCCGCGACGTGCACGGCGACTTCGCGAGGGTCTGACTCTTCCAGCGCGGCGATGACCATGAGCTCCCGGTCGACGACGGCGGGCTCCAGCCCCGGCACAGCTCGGGCGGCCATCTTGTCGTGCGGCTCGATGTGGACACTGCGCCGTCCGGTGTCCGCCAGCGTCGTGCCGATGAGCAGGTCGAGCTCCACCGGCACACTCTTACCGGCTATCTCCTCGCAGCGAAACCAAAGGCCGGCCTGGTGGGGATCCAGCCGTTCGAACCCGGCTTCGAGCAGCGCTTTTTGGATCAGTGGTTCGTCGGCGAGCAGCGCCGGATCCAGACCGAGGTCGCCGTCGGAGGTGAACGTGCCCACGGTGATCGGCACGTGCGCGGTGAGGAGGTGAACAGCCTGCGCTCGGACCACCGTGACGGCTTCGCGGTGGGCCTCGAGGGCGATCAAGCCGTTGAGCAGCACTCGTCGGGCGACGGGCGTCACTTCATCGATCGTGGCGCCGTCGGGGACCTTCGACAACTGGATTCTCACATTCTTTTCGGAGCTGGCTAGGCGGAAGAAACCCGGCGCCACGGAATCCGCCAAGCGCCGGTGTCGGAGGCCAGGTACTTCAGGACGGCTTCGGCTTCGGCCGGCATTCGGCCAGGGCCTTCCAGCCCGTCGAGCACGAGCTGGGTGGGGGCTACGTGGGTGACACCATCGACCTGCCGGGTCCGGCTGAAGACGATGTCATCGTGAGCGCGCAAGAACAGCACGTCCGCTTCGCCTTCCGTCCGCAGGAGCCCGAGTCTTTCGGCCCAGACGTCCGGTGTGTGCGGTCCGGCTTCGACGTAGAGCATCAGCTGCCCGCCGGCGGACAAGGGGGCGATCGCACGCGAGGCGAACGGGCCGGTGACGGCGATGTCGGAGTTCGGGGATCCCAGCTCGCGCAGAGTTCGCAGCACGGCATCGGGGCCGGTCGGGGAGACCATGCCGACGAAAGAATTGTTCCGGAGCAGGTTGTACGTTTGGGCGCGAGCGCGGATGAGGCCTTCCCAATCGGCCCGCACGATCGTGCGTCCGTCGCGTTCGATCAACAGCTGGTCTTCGAGCTGTCCCAGCAGCCTCGACACCCACGGAAGGCTGGTTCCGCTCTCCTCCGCGATTTCGGTTGCCCGGTAAGGCGGTTCGAAATCGGTCAGGAACCGGACGATCCGGCCGGCCCGCGGTCCCGCAAGGGTCACGTTCTTCGTCGCCGCGTTGTTCTGCCGGGGTGCCTTGGCGGCGCCTTGGGTGAAGATCCTGATGGAAGGCACCCGTACCGACCAGTCGACGTTGCCGGTCAGGTCGAGGTAGCCGGCTCCTCGCACCCGCAGCTCGTGCTGCGTGCGCGGGGAAAGCCACGGCGCCACGACGAGAAGGTTCGGCGGGCTGCTCGTCTGGCCGAGGATCTCCTGGATGAGACCGATGTCCCGCTGTGCTGCCTTCGGTGTCATGCTGCGGTGTGCGGACACCAGCACTTCGGTGTACCGGCCGCGGTCCGGCGGGGTGATCGTCAGGTGGGCGTCTAAGAAGGAGCGTTGCGAGCCGCTCTTGTGCACCGTGGTGTCGGCGACCTCCCAGCCATCGCCCAGGAGTGATCGCAGAGCCTGCACGGCCTGGGTGACCAGGTCGTTCTCGCTGTTTTCCCACTCTTCCACCAGCTGAGTGTGGCATGCGGGCAAGTCGTCGGGCAACGAAACTTGCCCGTAAAATAGAACTTTACCCGTTCGGTAAAGTGAACAGTTCGGGTAAAGTTACCCGAAAAAGTCACTTGTCATGAGCGGGCAAGTGATGGCTTTGCGCAACCCCGTGGGTGAGGTGGTGGTCACGGGTTCACTGGAAGGGCCGGGATGACCCTCGGGCTGATCGGGCAAGCGGCCGCGATGTTCGCCGTCACCAACGTCGACGATCTCGTGCTCTTGGCCGTCTTCTTCGGGCAAGCCGCCGGGCGGCGCGGGGAAGCCGAGGTCGTCGCCGGGCAGTTCCTCGGCTTCGCCGCGATCCTCGCCGTCTCCGTCGCGGGGGCGCTCGGGGCCGGGTTGCTGCCCGGCGGGTTCGTCCGGTGGCTGGGAGTCCTGCCGATCCTGCTCGGCCTTCGCGCGGCTTGGCAGGCGTGGCGCACCGAAGACGGCGAAACCGCGTTGGCCGCCGGGGTGCTCGGGATCGCGCTCGTGTGCTTCGCCAACGGGGGCGACAACGTCGGCGTCTACGTTCCCGCCTTCGCTGCGAGCGGCGCCGCCGGGCCGGCCGGGTACGTCGTGGTCTTCCTCGTGGGCCTCGCCGTCTGGTGCGTGGCCGGGCGGTTCCTCGCGACCCGGCCCGCCGTTGCCCGGGTGCTCGCGCGGTGGGGGCACGTCGTGCTGCCCGTGGTGCTCGTCGCGCTCGGGGTGTCGATCCTCGCCGGGGTGTTCTAGCGGCGGGCGTTCTGCAGTGCCAGCCCCCGCGGCGTCGCCAGCCGCGTGATCAGCGCGAAAGCCCCGTCGCACAGCAAAGCCAGGAGCACCGCCGCCAGGCCGCCCGCGAAGATCTGGCCGTAACCCTGCGCCCCCAGCGCGAAGCCGTCGACGATGTAGCGGCCCAAGCCGCCGCCGTCGTTGACGATCGCGCCGATCGCCACCGTCGCGATCAGCTGGAGGAACGAGACCCGGGCGCCCGCCAGGATCACCGGGGAGGCCAGCGGGAGCTCCAGCCGCAGCATGATCTGCCACTCGCGGTAGCCCGTGCCGCGGGCGGCGTCGACCGTCTCCTGCTCCAGGGAGACCACGCCCGCGTACGTGTTGGTGAACAGCGGGGGCGCCGCCAGGGCCACCAGCGCGAGCAGGAGCGGCCAGAACGTCGTGTCCAGCTCCCAGCGGCTCGCCAGGAACCAGAACAGGATGATCAGCCCGAAGCTCGGGATCGCGCGCCCGATGTTGACCGCGCTGCTGGCCAGGAACGCGCCGCGGCGGTAGTGGGCCAGCCACAGGGCCAGCGGGATCGTCAGCACCGCCGCGATCACCAGTGCCAGCAGGGAAAACCTGAGGTGCTCCACCGTCCGGTACGGGACGCCCGCCTTGTCCGTCCAGCTCCAGCGGTTCGGGTCCGCGAGCCACGCGTCCAGCTGGTCGAAGAAGCTCATCGCGCCTTCCGGGTCCAGGGCGCCAGCACCCGCTCGCTGAGCCACAGCAGGAGGTCCACGACCACCGCCAGCACCACCGACAGCCCGACGCCGACGATGATCTCCGTCGGGTTGGGCGTCGCCGTCTGGATGCCGTGGCGGATGAAGTAGCCCAGGCCGCCGAGGCCGAGCATGGACGTCACCGTGACCAGGCCGATGGTCGTCACCGCCGCGACGCGCAGCCCGGCGATCACCACCGGCAGCGCGAGCGGCAGCTCGATCTGCCACAGCAGCCTGCCGCGCGTGTACCCCATGCCGATCGCGGCTTCGCGGACTTCGTTCGGCACCTGGTCGACGCCGGTCACGATGTTGCGGACCAGGATCAGCAGCGTGTACGTCGCCAGCGGGATCACCGCCGAGGCGAACGACAGCCCGAAGAACGGCACCAGCACCGCGAACGCGCCCAGGCTCGGGATGACGTACAACGCGCCCGCCGCGCTCAGGATGACCCCGTAGGACCAGCGGAAGCGCAACGACAGCAGCGCCAGCGCGATCGAGACGACCAGCCCGGCGCCGAGGGCGACACCGGTCAGGGAGATGTGTTCGACCAGCCGCTGGACGATGTCGTCGGCGTTGCGGTCCACCCACTTCCACTGGAAGATCGGCGGCCCGCTGTCGGCGGCCAGCGGCGTCACCGCGCTCACGTGCACCCGGCGACCTTACCCCGATCGGGCCGTTCGGATTCCGCACGCTGGGAAAATGGACGCTCTTCTCCCAACATGTGGATTCTTGTCGGGGGGCGGCGCTAGGGTCCTTTCGTCTGTTCGAGTGACGAGGGAGTGGGGATTCGTGCGCTGGTTCCGGAACGCGTCCGTGGTGGCGGTGGCCGTCGCGGCGACGCTCGGCTTGGCCGCCTGTGGTGGTGGCAGCGACAGCGGTGACAAGCCCGCCGCGCAGAGCAAGGGCGGGGCGCCGATCGTCGTCGCGTCCTTCAACTTCACCGACAGCCAGATCCTCGCCGAGATCTACGCCCAGGCGCTGGAGGCCAAGGGCTACCCGGTGACGAAGAAGCTGAACCTGGGCTCGCGGGAGCTGATCTACCCGTCGCTCAAGTCCGGTGAGCTGCAGTTCGTCCCGGAGTACCAGGGCGCGGCGATCACCACCGGCTTCGGCAAGGAGGCGGGCAAGAGCGCGCAGGAGGAGCACGACCAGCTGGCCAAGCTGTTCGAGCCCAGCGGCGTCGGGCTGCTGAACTACGCGCCCGCCGAGGACAAGAACACCTACATCGTCAAGTCGGACCTGGCCAAGGAAAAGGGCATCGCGTCCATCAGCGACCTGAAGAAGCTCGACAAGGTCGTCATGGCGGGCCCGCCGGAGTGCGAGAAGCGCCTTCCGTGCTTCCTCGGCTTCAAGGAGACCTACAAGCTGACGAACGCGACCTTCCAGACCATCCAGGAAGCCGGGCCGCGGGTCGAGCAGCTCAAGTCCGGGGCCGTCACGGTCATCCCGGTCGACTCGGTCAGCCCGCTGACCGGCGACTCGAACTACACGGTGCTCAAGGACGACCTGAACATCGTGCCGACCGAGAACGTCGTGCCGGCGGTGAACAAGAAGGTGCTCGACGAGCGCGGCGCGGACTTCGCGACCGCCGTCAACGCGGTGAGCGCGAAGCTGACGACCGACGTCATGCGCGACTTGAACAAGCGCGTCGACTCCGACGGGGAAAAGGCCGAAGACGTCGCGAAGGACTGGCTGGCGCAGGCCGGTCTCTAAGCGGTCCCGCGCACGACCCAGGCGCTCGCCCAGAGGGGGAGCGAGCCGTCCGGGTTCGTGGGCAGGCGGCTGCACAGGAGTTCACGGATCTGGTCCCGGCGGGCCTCGGGCAGCGACGCGAGGTACGCCGGGGCCGGGCCCTGCGCGCCGAGGAACGGCTGCCAGTAGTCGTCGAAGTCGCGGAACACCGTCGGGATCTTGATCTCCCCGACGGACACCCCGGTGAAGCCGGCTTCCGTCCACAGCCTGCCGAGGGGTTCCGGGCGGCACAGCGGGTAGCGGCGCCCTTCGTCGAGGGCGGCGACCGGGTCGAGCTCGCCGGCCGCCTCCCAGAAGCGGCGGATCAGTTCCATGCCCTCGGCGAGGTCCCACAGGTACGCCGCGGCGAGCCCGCCCGGCGCGCTCACCCGGGCGATCTCCGCCGCCGCGCGCGCCGGGTCCGGGACGAAGTTCAGCACCAGCCCCGACACCACGACGTCGAAGCGGTCATCGGGGAACGGCAGCTCTCGGGCATCGGCCAGGGTGAACGACGCCCGCGGGTCGGTCACGCTCGCGCGGGCGGTCTCGAGGAACCCCTCGGACGGGTCGGCGCCGACGACCTCCGCCGGGTTCGCCGCCTTCAGCACCGCGGCCGTACACGCACCCGTGCCGCAGCCGACGTCGAGCCAGCGCCGGCTCGCCGGGACGTCGAGCTGCCGGACGAACGTCTCCGCGATCTTGCGGCTCCAGCGTCCGATGTAGGCCTCGTAAGCGTCGCCTGACTGCCACATGCCCCCGAGTACAGCACAAAAAGCGCTGGTCAGTCCTTCGCCAGCTCGCCGGTCGCGGTGTGGCCCGCTGACGTCGTGCGCCGCAGGAAGCCGGCGATCAGCGCCAGTTCTTCTTCGCTGTAGCCGGCGCAGAGCTCGTCCATCGCCGTGTTCATCCCCGCGTAGAGCCGGAACAGCTCCGCGTTGCGGCCGCGGACGGCACGCACCGCCACCGAACGCCGGTCGGCGGCCTCCGGATCGCGCTCGCGGACGATCCAGCCGCCCTTCTGGAGCCGGTCGAGGATGCCGGTCATGGTCGCCGGGTGCAGGCCGGCGCGGCGGGCCAGCGCGCTGGGGCTGAGCGGACCGTGCCGGGCGATCAGCTCGAGGCAGTCCAGGTCGACGTCCTTGAGCGCGAGGTGGGCGCTGACCTGGTGGTTCAGGAGGGAGAGCTGGTTGCGCAGCTCGCGCAGCGACTCCTTCACAGCCACGGTCGACCGGCGTCGGCGGACGCCCGCACCATCATCTGATACGGAAGTCATATGATATGCTCCTCTTATCATCTGGACTTCAGGCATCAGCTTATCCCGGGGGGTTCGCCATGATCGTGCTCACCGGAGCCACCGGCCTGGTCGGCCGCTCGCTCACCGCTGAACTGGGCGGCCGTGCCCGGGTCGTCACCCGCACGCCGCGCACGGCGGGCTTCCCATCGGACGTCGAGGTGGTCGAGGGCGATCCCTCGCGCCCGGAGACCCTCGCGGACGCGCTGCGGGGTGCGTCGGCGCTGTTCCTCCACCCGCGGGCCGTCGGCGCTGCCGCGCACGACCTGGTCGCGCTGGCCCGCGAGGCCGGCGTCCGCCGGGTGGTCGCGCTCTCCGCGGCCAATGTGGACGATGACCTCGCGGCGCAGCCGTCCCGGTTCCGCGGCGACCGCAACAAAGAGGCTGACGACGCCGCCGCGACGAGCGGGCTCGAGTGGGTGAGCTTGCGGCCGAGTTCGTTCGCCCTCAACGCGCTGACCGCGTGGGGCGCGCAGATCCGCGCCGGCGACGACGTCCGGTACGTGCACGCCGGGTTCGAGGAGTCGCCGCTCCACGAACGGGACCTGGTCGCGGTGCTGGTCCGCGCGCTCGTCGACGATGACGTGCTCGGCCGCTTCGACCTGACCGGTCCGGAATCGCTGTCGCACGCGGAGATGGTGCGGGTGCTCGGCGAGGTGCTCGGCCGGCCGTTGCGGTTCCACGAGGTGCCGGCCGAGGCGGCCGCGCGGGGGATGGTCGCGGGTGGCCTTCCGGAGCCGTTCGTGACGGCGATGATGGTGCGTTACGCCGCCCACCTCGCGCGCCCGCAGTTCCCGCCGACGGCCGAGGTGGAGAAGATCCTCGGCCGCCCGGCCCGGACCTTCGCGGACTGGGCGGCCGACCACGCCGCGGATTTCCGCGCCGCGGGGTGATCGGTGCAGTCGGTCGCCGTGGGCCGGGCCGGGCCGTTCGAGGCAGGGCTCCTGCGGCCGTTCCCGCTCGGAATGCGCTCGCGGGCCGGTACCGGTGGTCCCCTCAGCCCTCCAGCGCCATCCGGGTGTACGCGCGAACGTCAGCGTCCGAGTCGGTGCGGCGCGCCCGCAAGCGCGCTGCCACCTCCGGAGCGGCCGCCCACTTGCCGAGGGCCTGGACAGCGGCGCGGCGGACGTTCGGGTGGTCGTCCTCCAGCGCCCCCAACAGCGGTTCCGACGGCTCGGCCAGCGCACCCAACGCCGTCGCCGCACCCCGGCGGACCTGCCAGGCCGGGTCCGCCAGGGCCGCGAACGCCAGCTGGGACAGGTCGCCGCCGCAGCCGAGGTCGGCTGCGGCGGTCAGGGCCGCCGCCCGCACCAACGGGTCCGGGTCGGTGGCCAGGGTGGCCACCGTTGCCGTGGAACGCGGGTCGCCGATCGTGCCCAAGCCGGCCGCCACCGCGACGCGGACCTCGCGGGACGCGTCCGAAGCCGCGTCCGCCAGGGTCGAAGCCGCGTCCAGGGAGACCAAGCCGCGGATCGCCTCCAAGCGGACGGCCACCGACGGGTCGGTCAACGACGCCGCGAAGAACGGCGCATCGCCCAGCCGCAGCGCGCGCAGGACGTCCAGGGCCACCGAGCGCACCTCCGCGTCCGACACCGGCAAGGCCGACCGCAGTCCGTCGCCCAGCGCGGACGACGGCGAAAGCACCTCCACCAGTTCCCGGAGCCCGGCCGCCGCCGCGGCGCGGACGCGGGCGTCGATGTCGTGCAACGCCGTGACCAGCGCCGGGCCGAAGCCGTCCGGGGCCGACTCGGTGAGGACCGCGATCGCCGTCGTCCGGACTTCCGCGTCCGGATCCGCCAAGTAGGGGGACAGCGCCGCCAGCGGAGGCTGTTCCTCCGCCATCGCGACGACCTCCAGCACCCGCGGCGACGAATGCGTCCGCGCCGGCGCCGTCGTGGCCACGTCCGGTGGGGTGTGCCCGCTGAACGCCGTGTGCGTACCCAGGACCTCGGCCGGGAACTCCGGAACCGAAAACTCCGGCACCGGCACGACGTACGGCGCCACCGGGCGCTTCACGAACTCCATCTCGCCGTCCGCTGTCTTGCGCAGGTCGAGGTGGGCCAGCCACGACACGTCGTCGCGGCCCGGGTGGTCGGTCCGGTCGTGGTAGAGGCCCCAGCGGCTCTCGGTCCGGACCAGCGACGCCCGGGCCGCCATCTCCGCGCAGTCCCGGATGAACGTCACCTCCGCGCAGCGCATCAGCTCGTGCGGCGTCCGCGCGCCCATCGACTCGATCTCCGCGGACATCCGCGCGAACGTCTCGAGCGCGATCTCCAGCTTCGCCGTCGTCTTGGGCGGGGCGACGTAGTCGTTGACGAACCGGCGCAGCTTGTACTCCACCTGCTGCTGCGGCGGACCGTCCGGAGTGGACAGCGGCCGGTAGATCAGCGCATGCGCCGCGGCGATCTGGTCCTCGGGCAACGGAACCGGAGGGCGCAAGGACCCCGAAGCGTGCGCACCCGCGAGGTCGCCGTAGACGAACGCGCCGATCATGTAGTTGTGCGGCACGCACGCGAGGTCGCCCGCCGCGTACAGGCCCGGCACCGTCGTCGCGCCGTTCTCGTCGACCCGGACGCCGGACGCCGAATGGCCGCCGCACAGGCCGATCTCCGAGATGTGCATCTCGACGTCGTGCGTGCGGTAGTCGTGGCCGCGGGTGGCGTGGAACGTGCCCCGCGTCGGGCGTTCCGTCGTGTGCAGGATGTTCTCCAGCGCGCCCAGCGTTTCCTCGGGCAGGTGCGTCAGCTTGAGGTAGATCGGCCCGCGCGCCGAGGAGATCTCGCGCGAGACCTCGGCCATCATCTGCCCGGACCAGTAGTCGCAGTCGACGAACCGGTCGCCCGCCGCGTTGACCTGGTAGCCGCCGAACGGGTTGGCGACGTAGGCGCAGGCCGGGCCGTTGTAGTCCTTGATCAGCGGGTTGATCTGGAAGCACTCGATGCCGGACAGCTCCGCGCCCGCGTGGTACGCCATCGCGTACCCGTCGCCGGCGTTCGTCGGGTTCTCGTACGTGCCGTAGAGGTAGCCGCTGGCCGGGAGCCCCAACCGTCCACAAGGGCCGGTCGCGAGGATCACCGCGGACGCGGACACCGTGACGAACTCCCCGGTCCGCGTGTTGAACCCGGCGGCGCCGACCGCGCGGCCGCCGGCGGTCAGCACCCGCACCGGCATCACGCGGTTCTCGATCGTGATGCGCTCACGCATCTGCTTCTGCCGCAGCACGCGGTAGAGCACCTTCTTGATGTCCTTGCCCTCCGGCATCGGCAGGACGTAGCTGCCGGAGCGGTGCACGCGCCGCACCGCGTACTCGCCGTACTCGTCCTTTTCGAACTTGACGCCGTACTTCTCCAGCCGTTGCACCATGGCGAAGCCGCGCCTCGCCGTCTGGTACACAGTGGACTGGTCGACGACGCCGTCGTTGGCGCGGGTGATCTCGGCGACGTAGTCCTCGGGCGTCGCCTTGCCGGGGATGACCGCGTTGTTGACGCCGTCCATGCCCATCGCGAGCGCGCCCGAGTGCCGGACGTGCGCCTTTTCCAGCAGCAGCACGTTCGCGCCGTGCTCGGCGGCGGTCAGCGCGGCCATGGTCCCGGCCGTCCCGCCGCCGATCACCAGGACGTCGGTCTCGAAGTGCGTCCGCGAGGACACCGGGGGCGCTTCGAACGTCATGCCGCCACCAGCCCGCCCAGGACCTCGGCGCGCTCGGCCGCGGCGGCGGGTCCGGCGGTCCGCGGGCTCGACGACTCCACGATCTTCGCCAGCCGCCCGTCGCGGGTCAGCACCGCGACGCGGTCGGCGAGGAACAGCGCTTCGTCGACGTCGTGGGTCACGAACACCACCGTCGTCGGCCGCTTGCGCCAGACCTCGACCAGCAGGCGCTGCATGGCCGTGCGGGTCTGCGCGTCGAGCGCGCCGAAGGGCTCGTCGGCCAGGATCACCCGCGGCGACCCGGCCAGCGTGCGGGCGAGCTGGACGCGTTGCCGCATACCGCCGGACAGCTCCCGCGGCAGGTGGTCTTCGTAGCCGTCGAGCCCGACCTGGGCCAGCCACGACTCCGCTTCGGCGCGCCGCCGCACCCGCGGCACGCGCCGGATGGCCAGCGGCAGCTCGACGTTGCGGCGGACCGAACGCCAGGGGAGCAGCCCGTCGTCCTGGAACACCAGCGCGCGCTCGGCCGAGGTGCCGGTCACCGGGACGCCCGCGGACAGGATCCGGCCTGCCGACACCGGCAGCAGCCCGGCCAGCGCGCGCAGCAGCGTCGACTTGCCGCAGCCGGACGGGCCGGTCACGGCGAGGATCTCCGCGTCGGCGACGTCGAGGTCGATCCCGGACAGCACGGCTCGCTGTCCGTAGTGGACGGTCAGGTGCTCGGTGCGCAGAGTCATGAGTTCTCCCCTCGGGGCAGCCAGCGGGTGGCGCGGCGGCCCAGCAGTTCGACGGCGGCCGAGGTGACCCAGCCGAGCAGGCCGATGGTGAGCATCCCGACGATGACGCCGGGGTAGTCGACGACGGTGTAGGCCTGCCAGGTCCGGTAGCCGACGCCGAACTCGCCGGAGATCATCTCCGCCGAGATCACGCAGATCCACGAAACGCCCATGCCGACGGACAACCCGCCGAACACCCCGGGCAACGCGCCCGGCAGCACGACGTTCCACAGCACGCGCCGCCGCGAGCCGCCCATTGTGCGGATCGCGTCCTCCCAGACCAGCGGCAGGGCGCGCACCGCGTGCCGGGTCGAGACCACCACCGGGAAGAACGCGGCGACGAAGGTGATGAAGACGATGCCCTGCTCGTTGGTGGGGAACAGCAGGATCGCGATCGGCACCATCGCGATCGCCGGGATCGGCCGCAGCACCTCCAGCAGCGGCTGGACGACGTCGGACGTGCCGCGCGAGCGCGCGATCGCCGTGCCGAGGCCGATGCCGAACACCGCCGCCAGCGCGAACCCGGTGACGATCCGGCGCAGGGAATCGAGCAGGTCCTGGTAGTAGACGGCGGTGCCGAGCTGGTAGCCGAGGTCGCGGGCGACCTCGACCGGGGTGGGCAGCCGGTCGAAGTGCAGCCACAGGTCGACGTCGAACGCGGTCAGCACCTCCCACAGCACCAGCGCTGCGACGACGCTGAGCGCGCGGACGGCGAACCGGCCGAACCGGCGTCTGGGTGGCGCGGGCGGGGCTTCGACCGCGGTGGGTTCGTGCTCGAGGGTCTGGGTCATCGGGACTCCTCCACGGCTTGCGCGTAGCTGACGATCGCGCCGGGGTGCCCGGCGAGGTGGGCGCGGGCGCCGTCTTCGGTGGTGAACGGCAGCAGCGCGCCGCCCGCGTCCCGCACCCAGACGGCCTTGTCCGCGAACCAGCGGGTGCCGGTGGCGGCGTCGGGGACGTAGGCGGCGCGGACCGGTTTCCCGGCGTGCGCCACGGCTTTCAGCAGGCACGCCGGGGTGGCGGCGGGGTGCGTCGCGGGCTCGCCGGCCAGCCAAAGCTCGCCCGCGGTCCGCGGATCGGTGACCGGCCGGGAGCACGTCGTGTCGAAGCCGGTGACCGGCGCCGGGTTGTCCAAAGCGGACACCGCGGTGTCGTAGGCCGGGCCGTAGACCTCCCGCAGGTAGCGGTCGTCGACGAACGCGCCGAGGTCGAGCCGCTTGATGTTGCCGATCGACCGCAGGAACGGCGCGTCCGTTTCGAGCGCGGCGATCAATGGGTGCTTGAGCGGCAGGTCGAAGGTGACCATGCCGCCGGCGCCGTTGTAGAGGTAGACGACCTCGGGCGGCAGCTTGGTGGCGGACGCGACCTTCAGCGCCGCGTCCATCGGGTGCGCGTGCAGGTAGTCCGTCGCTTCCCGTTGCGCACGCAGGAATTCCGTGACGACGTCGTGGTGACCGTCCAGGTAGGACTCCCGGGCGACGACGCCGTGCCACGTCGGCAGCTTCAGCGCCGAGCCGTCGTAGAGCAGCCGCGCCTGGTTCGCGAACACCAGCTGGCCCGGCCAGGCGACGAACTGCCCGAGCGCGTCGACCGCGCCGGACTGCAGCCCGGACACGCCGACCGCGGGCGCCTGGTTCTGGATGTGCACGTCGCCGGGGGCGATCCCGATGTCCCCCAGCGCGTGCACGGTGGTGCCGTGGCCGGCCGAGCCGATGCTCGCCGAAATCTTCTTCCCGCGCAGGTCGGCCAGGGTGTGCGCCGGTGAACCCGGTGGCACGACGACCATGTTGAGCGCGCCGAGCAGGTTGTAGCCGGTGGTGGCGATCAGCTTGGTGCGCCCGTCGCCGAACTCCTGCGTGCGGGAACCGTTGATGAGCATGGGGTAGTCGCCCATCGAGCCGATGTCGATCTTGCCCGCGACCATCTGCGCGGTGATCGGGGCGCCGGTCGAATAGTCCTGCCAGGTGACGTGATAGCGCTTACCGTCGCGCTTGCCGAGCGCGGCCAGGCGCTGCTCGAAGTACCCCAGTGAGCGCAGCAGCGTGCCCGCGGTGACGGTGTTGATCGTCTTCGACTGGTAGCCGATGACGACGTCAACGTCGCTCGAGGACGCCGCGTTCGCAGTGCAGCCCGCGGCCAGCAGCGCGGCGGCGAGGAGCAGTCTGACGGCCTTCACCGCAGCAGGTAGGGCATGGCGATGGTCACCGCGCCGGTCGGGCAGCGGGCGGCGCACGGCCCGCAGTACCAGCACTCGTCGACGTGCATGTACGCCTTGTCGGTGTCCGGGTCGATGGCGAGGGAGTCGAGCGGGCACATGTCGACGCAGAGCCGGCAGCCGTCGAGGCACTTCGACTCGTCGATCGTGACCGGGACGTCGACCCGGTTCGGCACGAGGGGCACGGCGATCTCCTTCAGGAACGGTCGAGGCGGGCCCGCATGGTCAGGCGGTCGCCCCGGAGGCGGATGTATTCGAGGTCGACGGGACGGCCGTCGGCGAAGTGCGTCAGGCGTTCCCACCGCAGCAGCGCTGCGCCCGGCTGGACGTCCAGGACCGCGGCCGTCTCGGCGTCGGCGTTGAGCGCTTCGACGTCGATGTCGGCGTAGCCCAGCCGCTGCCCGGACGTCTCCTCGATGAGCGCGAAGACGTCCCGCCCGGCGAGGTCGTGCGCCAGCAGCGGTTTCCCGATTTCGGGCAGCAGGTAGGTGAGGTCGAGCGACAGCGGGACGCCGTCGAGCCTTCTCAGCCGCTCGAGGTAGACGACTTCGGAGCGCTCGGGCACGCCCAGCCGGCGCGCCACGACGGCCGGCGCGGGCACCAGGTCCGCCGCCCGGACGTCGTTGGTGACTTCGCCGTGTTCGCGCAGCACCTCGGCGAGCCCGGCCAGCCGGTTGAGCCCGTGCGGGTACTTGTGCCCGACGACGACCGTGCCGACGCCGGGCTGGCGCGCGATCAGGCCGTCGTCGCGCAGCAGCGCGAGGGCTTCCCGCACGGTGTTGCGGGTCGCCGAAAACTCCACCGTGAGGTCTTCCTCGCACGGCAGCGCTTCCTCGGCCAGCACCTGACGGCGCAGCAGGTCGGCGAGCTGCCGGGCGGCGTCGGACCTGCTCCGGCGGGATGTGGTGGGCATGGCGGGAGGATGGCCAGCGGACGTTAACACCGTGTTACGCCACTTCCGGCCCGGTGATCAAGGCGCTGACCAGCGCAAACAGGTGTCCAGACCGGACTTCCGCCGCTCACTATCTGGGACGTCCGGGCCGCGCGCAGGAGGTGCGCGTCGCGGTGGAATCGTGGAGTCTGTTCGCGAAGCTCGCCAGAAGGAGTGAAATGGGAAAGGTCACGGCCACCGCGGAGCGCACCATCGACGCTCCGGCCGACAAGGTTCGCGCGCTCGTCGCCGACTACGCCGAGACGCGCCCGAAGCTGCTCACCGAGCACTACCGCGACTACGAGGTCACCGAAGGCGGGGTCGGCGCCGGGACCAAGGCGGGCTGGAAGCTGCAGGCGACGTCCAAGCGGGTGCGCGACGTGAAGGCCACGGTCAGCGAGCCGAAGCCCGGCACGCTGGTCGAGACCGACGCGAACTCGAGCATGGTCACCACGTGGACGGTCGCCGAGGCCGGTGAGAAGAGCGTCGTGAAGATCGAGACCACCTGGGACGGTGCCGGTGGTGTCGGTGGCTTCTTCGAGAAGACCTTCGCGCCGGGTGGGCTGAAGAAGATCTACGACGGCGTGCTCGGGAAGCTCGCCGAGATCGTGTAGCGCGTCACAATCGGAATGTGCGCCCCGGTTAGCCGGTTCTACCCGGTGGAATCCGGGGCGCCTGCCCCGCTTCGACCGACTTGAGGAGTTCGACGGTGAACGCACCCACCCAGGCGACCGAGATCCGGCTCGCGTCCCGCCCGCACGGCGTCCCCACGCACGACAACTTCGAGATCGTGGACACCGGGATCCCCGCTGCGGGCGAGGGCCAGATCCTGGTGCGCAACCTGGTCATGAGCGTCGACCCGGCCATGCGCGGCCGGATGCGGGACGTGAAGTCCTACGCGCCGCCGTTCGAGGTGGGCGAGGTCATGAACGGCGGGGCGGTCGGCGAGGTCGTCGAGTCCCACGTGGACGGCGTGAAGCCGGGTGACCACGTGCTCCACCAGGCCGGCTGGCGCACGCACGCCGTGCTCGACGCCAAGCGGTTCGTCAAGGTGGACGGCGACGCCGCCCCGCTGTCGACGTACCTCGGCGTGCTCGGCATGCCGGGCCTCACGGCGTACGCGGGCCTGCTGGAGTCGGCCGAGTTCAAGCCGGGCGACACGGTGTTCGTCTCCGGCGCGGCCGGTGCGGTCGGCTCGCTCGTCGGGCAGCTCGCGAAGCTGAAGGGCGCCAAGCGGGTCATCGGCTCGGCGGGTTCGGCGGAGAAGGTCCGCCACCTGATCGACGACCTCGGCTTCGACGCGGCCTTCAACTACAAGGACGGCCCGGTCGCCGAGCAGCTGCACGCCGCGGCGCCCGAGGGCATCGACGTCTACTTCGACAACGTCGGCGGCGAGCACCTCGAAGCGGCGATCGACGCGATCACCGTGCACGGCCGCATCGCCGTCTGCGGGATGATCTCGCAGTACAACGCCACCGAGGCGACGCCGGCGCCGCGCAACCTCTCGCAGATCATCGCCAAGCGGATCACCATCCGCGGCCTGCTGGTGCTGGACCACTGGGGCCTGCAGGAGCAGTTCGTCACCGAGATCGCGCCGCTGGTGCAGTCCGGGCAGATCAAGTACTCGGAGACCTTCGTCGACGGCATCCGCAACGCGCCCGAGGCGTTCCTCGGCCTGCTGTCCGGGGCCAACACCGGCAAGATGCTGGTCCGCATCGCCGACTAGAGCAGTCCGGCCAGCTCCGGCAGGGTCGACGCGGTGTAGGTGGGCGCGGGCGAACCGGGCAGCGGGCGGACGCCGGGACGGGTGAGCAACGCCGTCTCGAGGCCCGCCGCCTGGGCGCCCGCGATGTCCCAGTCGTGCGCCGCGATCATCACCGCCCGCATCCCGGGGTACGCGGCCACGACCTGGCGGTACGGCTCGGGCGCGGGCTTGAGCCTGCCGACCTGCTCGGCCGAGAAGATCCGGTCGAGCAGCGGCGCCAGCCCGGCGTTCTGCAGCTGCGCCTCGGCGGTGGCGAGCGGCGAGTTCGTCAGCGCGACGACGGTGTGTCCCTTTTCGCGCAGCTTCGCGAGGCCGGGTTCGACGTCCGGGTGCGCGGGCAGCGAGCGCAGACCCGCGGCGACCTTCGCGAGGTCGACTTCCCGCCCGTGCCGGT
Source organism: Amycolatopsis sp. cmx-4-83 (assembly GCF_046548815.1). Classification (NCBI taxonomy): domain Bacteria; kingdom Bacillati; phylum Actinomycetota; class Actinomycetes; order Pseudonocardiales; family Pseudonocardiaceae; genus Amycolatopsis; species Amycolatopsis sp. cmx-4-83. Next base: position 285,035 of record NZ_JAEBEF010000001.1, read on the forward strand.
CGGCGACCTCGATCGCGGCTTCCCCGGCGATGCCCGCGAAGTCGCGGTAGCCGCCGGTGGCCGTCACGGTCAGGACGGTGTGGATGGCCAGCCCGAACCACTCCCGCCGCACGTCGGGCCCGCCGACGACGGCGTCCATGGCAGCGAGGTCGAGCAGGGTCTCGTTGACGTCGAAGACGCAGAGCATGGGTTCAGTATTGCTTGGTCAGCGCCCGTTCGTTGAGTCCCGCGTCGAGTTCTTCGGCCGACATCGGCAGCGCCATCTGGTCGCGCATGATCGTGCCGAGCGTCGGCAGCGTCGAGCGGTCCGGCCAGGTCGCCGGGTCCCACAGCGAGGATCGCAGGAACGCCTTCGCGCAGTGCATGTACAGCTCTTCGACCTCGACGACCACCGCGAGCTTCGGCCGCTTGCCCCGCACCACCAGCGAGTCGAAGAAGGGCGCGTCCGAGACCAGCTTCGCGCGGCCGTTCACCCGGAGCGTCTCGTTCATCCCCGGCACCAGGAACAGCAGGCCGGCGTGCGGGTTGTCGATGATGTTGCGGAAGCTGTCGATCAGCTTGTTGCCGGGGCGGTCGGCGAGCACGAGGGTCTTGTCGTCGAGCACCAGGACGGAGCCCGCGGGGTCGCCCCGCGGCGAGACGTCGCAGCTGCCGTCGGGGGCGGACGTCGCCAGCAGGACGAACGGCGAGTGCGCGATCAGGTTCCGCGCGTGCTCGTCGATCCGGTCGATGATCTTCTGCTGGGTGATCGGCTTGGCTTCGCCGATCAGGTCCCGCAAGGCCTCGTGTGAGTCGATGATCCCCATGCGCCCAAGCTAGCGCGCCCCACCGACAAAACGGGACTGCCCAGCAGCCGTCGCACCTCCGGTCAGGGCCGGTGGCCGATCGGAGCGCCCGTCCGGCCCGCGATCGCGATGCGGGCCGCCGTCGTCGACTTTTCGACCACCAGGTCCACCGAATAGCCGTGCTTCACGAAGACGCCGTCGAGCTGGAACGTGCCGTAGCCGTGCGCCTGGGTGAACAGCTGCTCCATCAGCTCCAGCGCCGTCGCCGGGTCCGGCGCGACCGCCAGGCAGCGCATCAGGAACTCGTCGGTCAGCCGCCGGGTCTGTTCGTGCAGCTCGGTCTGCTCGGGGCCGTGCAGGCCGTCGGCGTAGAGGACGTTCATCCCGGCCCGCCGCTCGATCAGGTAGCGGGTGTAGGCGCCGGCCGCCGCGGCCAGTGCGTCCGCCGGGTCGGTGTGCTCGGCCGCCGCGGTGGCGACGCGCTCGGCGAGCTGGCAGGCGATCGTGCACGCGACCTCGGCGAGCAGGCTCTCGCGGTCGGCGAAGTGGCGGTAAGGCGCGCCCGGGCTGACCTTCGCGCGCCGGGCGACCTCGGCGACCGAGAAGCCGGCCAGCCCCTGCTCCGCGATGAGGTCGAGGGAGACGCGCACGAGCTCGCCGCGGAGGTCGCCGTGGTGGTACTTGCCGCCCATGAGCTGGTTCACATCTCCCGATCGAAATATGTAAGACCTCTCTTACGTAGACATGTAAGAGACCTCTTACGAGGACCAACGGTACTTGAACCTGGAGGGTTCCATGAGCACCACCACGCACGCCATTGCCGCACCGGCGCCGGGTGCGCCGCTCGCACCGACCACGATCGAGCGCCGTGACCTGCGTGCCGACGACGTCCTGATCGACATCGCCTACGCCGGCATCTGCCACAGCGACATCCACCAGGCCAAGGAAGACTGGGGCCAGGCGATCTTCCCGATGGTCCCGGGCCACGAGATCGCCGGCGTCGTCGCCGCGGTCGGCTCGGACGTCACGACGTACCAGGTCGGCGACCGCGTCGGCGTCGGCTGCATGGTCGACTCCTGCGGCGAGTGCGAATACTGCCTGGCCGGCACCGAGCAGTTCTGCGTCAAGGGCAACGTCCAGACCTACAACGGCGTCGGCTTCGACGGTGAGAACACCTACGGCGGCTACAGCAACCAGATCGTCGTGAAGGACGCCTTCGTCTGCCGCATCCCCGAAGGCATCGACCTCGACGTCGCCGCGCCGCTGCTGTGCGCGGGCATCACCACCTACTCGCCGCTGCACCACTGGGGCGCCGGCCCCGGCAAGAAGGTCGCCGTGATCGGCCTCGGCGGGCTGGGGCACATGGGCGTCAAGATCGCCGCCGCGATGGGCGCCGAGGTGACCGTGCTGAGCCAGAGCCTCAAGAAGCAGGAAGACGGCCTGAAGCTCGGCGCGACCGACTACTACGCGACCAGCGACGAAGCGACGTTCGACGTCCTCAAGGGCAAGTTCGACGTCATCCTCAACACCGTGTCGGCCAAGCTGCCGATCGACGCCTACCTGGGCCTGCTCAAGGTCGGCGGCGCGATGGTCAACGTCGGCGCGCCCGGCGAGCCGCTGAACTACAACGCGTTCTCGCTGCTCGGCGGCAACAAGGTGCTGGCCGGCTCGATGATCGGCGGCATCGCGGAGACTCAGGAGATGCTGGACTTCTGCGCGAAGCACGGCATCGGCGCGGAGATCGAGACGATCCCGGCCGCCAAGGTCAACGAGGCCTACGAGCGCGTCGAGAACTCCGACGTGCGCTACCGCTTCGTGATCGACGCCAAGACGATCGGCGCCTGAGGAAGAGCACGGCAACCGCGTCAGAACACCACGGTGCGGTTGCCGTGCACCAGCACGCGGTTCTCCAGGTGCCAGCGCAGGCCGCGGGCCAGCGTCACCTTCTCGATGTCGCGGCCCTTCCGGACCATGTCCTCGACCGAGTCGCCGTGGTCGACGCGGATGACGTCCTGGTCGATGATCGGGCCCGCGTCGAGGTCCGCCGTCACGTAGTGGCAGGTCGCGCCGACCAGCTTCACGCCGCGGGTGTGGGCCTGGTGGTACGGCTTCGCGCCGACGAACGACGGCAGGAAGCTGTGGTGGATGTTGATCGCCCGCCCGGCCCAGTCGCGGCACAGGTCCGCGGGCAGGATCTGCATGAACCGGGCCAGCACCACCGCGTGCGGGTCGTGTTCGTCGACCAGCTCGCGGACCTCTTCGAACGCGGCTTCCTTGCCCCCGGCCGGGAACGGCACGTGGTGGAACGGGATGCCGTGCGCGCGGGTGATGTCGGCGAGGGACTCGTGGTTGCCGATCACCGCCGCGATGTCGACGTCGAGTTCGCCGGAAGCGACCCGGCCGAGCAGGTCGTACAGGCAGTGCCCGGCCTTCGAGACGAGCACCACCGCGCGGCGCCGCTCGCCGGTGTCGCTGACCTGCCAGCTCGACTCCGCGGACAGGTCCGCGGCCACCTCGCCGAAGCGCGCGCGCAGCTCGGCGGCATCGAACGGGAGCGAGTCGGCCCGGACGACCTGGCGGGTGAAGAACCAGCCGGTGTCCGGGTCGGTGTGGTAGGCCGCTTCGACGATCCAGCCGCCGTGCTCGGCGAGGAACCCGGAGATCCGGGCGATGATGCCGGTGCGGTCGGGGCAGCCGAAGGTGATGACGTAGCGGCGTTCGGGAGCGGTCACGACGGCATTCTCCCTCGCGCTGGTCAGGGCGCCGCGAGTGGTGCCAGGTCGTCCGTGACGGACGCCCGGCGCACGCGGTGGACGTCGGCGCCGGGTCCACCAGGTCATGGACAGTCCACTTCGGACAGTTCGGCGCCGGGGCCGCCGGACCGGCCCGCAGCGCCGCCCGCTTCAGCGCCTCGGCGTGGACGTCGATCGCTTCGAGCGTGGGCCGACCGTAGCCGCCGGCCGGCTTCGATGGCGAAGACCAGGCCCAGGCCGAGGCTGAACGACAGCAGCAGGCCCTTGCCCGGCTCGTCGGCGAACGCGGCGCCGCCGGCCAGGCCGATCAGCACGCTGTAGACCGCCCAGATCGCGGCACCGGCGAGGTCGAGCACGACGAACCGCGGCAGCGGGTAGCCCAGGCTGCCGTTCGCGAGCGAGCTGGCGACGCGCCCGCCGGGCAGGTAGCGGGCGGCGATGATGAGCAGCCCGCCGTTGCGCCGGACCTGGTCGCGCGCCCACCCGTAGCGGCGTTGCCCCTCTGGTCCGCGCTGCAGCCACGCGACGGCCCGCGGCCCCGCGGACCGCCCGACGGCGTACCCGAGGCAGTCACCCGCCCACGCCCCGCCGGCCGCGACCGCGGCGAGCGCGGTCAGCTGCGCGGGATCGGGCCCGAGCAGGACGGCGACGGTGACGACGGTCGTTTCGCTGGGCATGAACGGCAGCAGAGCGTCCAACCCGGACACCGCGAAGACGACCACCCACAGCCACGGCGAGCCGAGCGTGCCGCGCAGCAGCTCGGTGACCTGCCCCAGGAGTTCCACGGCTCAATGGTGATCACCGCAGGTCACTTCGGGGTGACGCAGCGGGGGTGCCCCGGTGAACGTTCAGGCGGGGGCGACCGAATCCCACGGCACGGTCAGCTCGCCCAGCCGGATCCGGGACGGCGGCCCGAGCACCGGCCAGCCGCGCGCGGCCAGCAGCCGGACCGCCTCCAGCCACCGCGAGCGGACCCCGAACGCCTGGTGCGGCGCCGCCGTCGCCCAGCAGGTGTCCAGCGCCGACAGCAGCGCGTGCACCCGCTCGCCCGGCACGTTCCGGTGGATCAGCGCCTTCGGCAGCCGTTCGGCGATGGTCGAGGGCCGGTCGAGCCCGGCCAGCCGCAGCGAAAGCGTCAGGGAGACCGGCCCGGCCGACGACACCAGCACCCACGTCGACAGCCGCCCGATCTCGTCGCAGGTGCCCTCGACCAGCAGGCCGCCGGGCGCCATCGAGGCCAGCACCAGCTCCCACGCGCCCGCGACCTCGTCCTCCGCGTACTGCCGCAGCACGTTGAACGCGCGCACCAGCGTCGGCCGGGTGCCGGCCAGCTCGAACCCGCCCCGGCGGAAGTCCAGCAGCGGCGGTGCCGCGGCGGGCAACGCGGCCGCGACGCGCACCGGGTCCAGCTCCAGGCCGAGCACCCGGACGTCCGGCCGGACCCGCCGCACCCAGCGGGCCAGCTCGACCGTCGTCACCGGGGAAGCGCCGTAGCCGAGGTCGACGACCAGCGGGTCCGGGGCCGCGCGCAGCAGCCGGGTCGTGGCCGGCGCCGACGCGATCCACCGGTCGACCCGGCGCAGGCGGTTCGGGTTCGTCGTGCCGCGGGTCGGCGCGCCGACCGGGCTCAGGCGGCCCCGGCCAGCCACTTCGCGGTGAATTCGGCTTCGTGCTCCAGCAGCTTCGTGACCTGCTCGGCGATCACGCTCTCCAGCTTTCCGCCGAACAGCGGGATCCGGACCGTCACCTCGCCGCTCGTCCGCAGCACGGTCGTGTCGCCGTTGGCCAGCACCGCCGTCCGCGCGGCGATCTCGCCCGGGACCCCGCCGACCTCGACCGACGCCTGGCCCTGGTGGCCGGTGCCGTCGTTGCTCACGCGCCAGGTCTGCGTCCGGGTCACGATCAGGTCGCCCTTGTGCAGCGTCCGCACCGCCGACGGCAGCTTGTCCGCGCTGATGCCCTGCCGCAGCCGGTAGGTCAGGCCGGTGTCGGAAACGTCGTACGACAGCAGTTCGGCGTCGTGCCCGCCGAGCTCCGCCAGCCGGGCCCGCAGCGCGTCCTCGCCGGACACCGCGGCGTAGACGGCGGCCACGTCGGCGGCGAACTCAGCACGGTGCTCGATCCGGGATCCCATGAGCCGGACAGTACCGTCAGACGGGTGAACACCGCCCCGACTCCCGCGCTCCCGCAGCTCTCGGCGTACACCACCCTGCGCCTCGGCGGCCCCGCCCGCCGGTTCGCCACCGCCGTGACCAGCGAAGAACTCGTCGAGGCCGTCCGCGACGCCGACGCGGCGGGCGAGCCGGTCCTGCTGCTCGGCGGCGGCTCCAACCTGGTGGTCGCCGACGCGGGGTTCGACGGCACGCTGGTCGAGGTGGCGAACACCGGCTGGCGCCGCGACGGTGACTTCGTCGACGTCGAGGCCGGCCAGAACTGGGACGCCTTCGTCGCCGGGCTGGTCGAGGCCGGCCTGGGCGGGCTCGAGTGCCTGTCGGGCATCCCCGGCAGCGTCGGCGCGACGCCGATCCAGAACGTCGGCGCGTACGGCTGCGAAGTCGCCGAGTCGATCGTCTCGGTCGAGCTGTACGACCGCGTGACGCGCGAGGTGCGCACGCTCAAAGCCGACGAGCTCGGCTTCGCCTACCGCACCAGCGTCCTCAAGGGCACCGACACCGGCGTCGTCCTCTCGGTCCGCTTCGAGGTCCGCGAAGACGGCCTCTCCGCGCCCATCCGCTACGCCGAGCTGGCGCGCACCCTGGGCGTCGAGACCGGGGCCCGGGTCCCGGCCGCCGAGGCGCGGGAAGCCGTGCTCGGCCTGCGCCGCGGCAAGGGCATGGTGCTCGACCCGGCCGACCACGACACGTGGAGCGCGGGCTCGTTCTTCACCAACCCGATCGTCCCGGGCGCCGAAGCGGAAGCGGTCATCGAGCGGATCACGGCGGCGGTCGGTTCGGCGGTCCCGCAGTACCCGGCCGACGGCGGCACGAAGCTGTCGGCGGCCTGGCTGATCGAGCGCGCCGGCTTCGCCAAGGGGTACCCCGGACCGGGGAACCGCGTCTCGCTGTCGACGAAGCACACCCTCGCGCTGACCAACCGCGGCGGCGCGTCGACCGAAGACCTGTTGGCGCTGGCCGGGGAGGTGCGGGACGGTGTCGAACAGCGCTTCGGCGTCCGGCTCCACCCCGAGCCGCTGCTGATCAACTGCGTCATTTGAGCCGAACCGGGCAACCTGGACGTGGATGAGACGTCTTTGTCGACAAAGGCGTAGCTACCTGATCGGATGGTTTTTACCTTTCGGCGGGTAACGTCGGACGTGCCACCAGCGCTAAGGGCTTGGACTCGCTGGTCGGCGGGGACGACGGCTTCGGGGGGACCGGGGGGCAGCGCCCCCACGGCTGGGGTGCGGGGGCCGGCCCCCGCATGACACAGGAGGTTTTCGGTGATCGGACGGCGCACGGTCTTCAAAGCCGCGCTCGCGGCGGGGGCCGCACTCGTGGCCGCGGCGTGTTCGAGCACGAACGACGGCACCGCGCTGCCCACCGGGGCGGCGGGCGCCGACGGGGAGAGCGCGCAGCCCGTGGCGAAGATCACGGCCGAGCCGGCGGTCGGCGCCAAGGACGCCGCGGTGCTCAAGCCCGTGGTGATCAAGGTCGCCGACGGCAAGCTCACCGAGTGCAAGGTGACCGCCGAGGGCGGCAAGGCCGTCAAGGGCGACACCGCGCCCGACGGGCTCACCTGGACCAGCTCCGAGCCGCTCGGCTACGGCAAGACCTACACCTACGCGGCCAAGGCCACCGGCTCCGACGGCAAGCCGGCCGAGCTCGCCGGCACGTTCACCACGATCAGCCCGGCCAAGCAGGTCCGCGCCACCCTCAACCCGGCCGACAACCAGACGGTCGGCGTGGCCATGCCGATCAGCGTCAAGTTCGCGTCGCCGGTCAAGGACCGCGCGGCCGTCGAGAAGGCCCTGTCCGTGAAGACGGACAAGGACGTCGAAGGCGCCTGGGGCTGGCTGTCGGACAGCCAGGTCGACTACCGGCCGAAGGAGTACTGGCCGCAGAACATCACCGTGAGCGTCGAGGCGAAGCTCTACGGCGTCGAGCTCGGCGGCGGCGCGTACGGCAAGGCCGACGTCACCACGAAGTTCAAGATCGGCCGCAACCAGGTCGTCAAGATCAGCACGCCCGAGCACCAGATGCACGTCTACCGCGGCGGCTCGCAGGTCAAGAGCTACCCGTGCGCGAACGGGCTGGACGCCGAGGTCGACCGCAACACCCCGAACGGCACCTACATCATCATGAGCCGGGAGCCGTCGGCGATCTTCGACAACGCCCGCTACGGCTACACGAACGTCAACAAGAAGTGGGCCTGCCGGTTCTCCAACCACGGCGAGTTCATCCACGAGAACCAGGACAACGCGGCCAACATCGGGAAGAACAACAACTCCCACGGCTGCGTCAACCTGCTCGAAGCCGACGCCAAGGACTACTTCGACTCGGCCATCGTCGGCGACCCGGTCGAGATCACCGGCTCGAAGCTGTCGCCGCCGATGAACTCCGACGTCAAGGACTGGAACTACAGCTGGGCGGCCTGGCAAGGGCTGGGTGCGAAGTAACCCGTGCGCACCGAAGTCGTCGGGCACGGCGGGGTCCGGCTCGGCCTGCGGGTCGAGGGAGCCGAGAACAGCAGGCCGATCGTGTTCGTGCACGGCTGGGCGCAGTCGGCGGACTGCTGGGCGGCGCAGCTGGCCGACCCCGCGCTGACCGAGCGCTTCCGGCTGGTCGCGGTGGACCTGCGGGGCCACGGCGCCTCCGACGTCCCCACCTCGGGCTACGACGACCCACTCGTCTGGGCCGACGACCTCGCCGCGGTGCTCGACTTCGCGGGGCCGGACGCGATCGTCGTCGGCTGGTCCTACGGCGGCCTGGTGCTCGTGGACCACATCCGCGTGCACGGCACCGCACGGCTGGGCGGCCTCGTGCTCGTCGGGGCCATCACCGAGATCGGCCGCGACCGGCCGGGCGGGCGCGTCGGACCGCTGATGCGCGAGCACATGCGGGCGATGCTTTCGGACGATCCGGACACCGCGGTCCCGGCGCTCACCGAGTTCTGCCGCGGGATGGCCGCCGGCCCGGTGCCCGGCGCGCAGGTCCAGGCCATGCTCGGGGCGTCTCTCTGCGTGCCCCCCGCCGTTCGTTCGGCGCTCTTCCGCCGGGACATCGGCAGCGAGGAAGTGCTGGTCACGGTGGACAAACCGGCTCTGGTGGCGCACGGAACGGCCGACCGCGTGATCGAACCCTCGGTAGCCGAACACGCACTCGGGAAGATTCCGGGTGCCCTCGGGCGTTGGTTCGCTGACGGGGGGCATGCGCCCTTCGCCGAGTCCGCGGCCGAGTTCGACGCGGTGCTGCGGCAATTCGCCGAGGAATGCTGAAGTACGCAGGAGACGTGACCACGTGACCAGCTCTCACCGGGGGTTCCGGGCTGCGCCGCGCCGGATAGCGGTGCTGTCCGTCCACACCTCACCGCTCGAACAGCCCGGCACCGGCGACGCGGGCGGGATGAACGTCTACGTCAGCCAGACCTCGATCGAGATGGCCCGCCGCGGCGTCGAGGTCGAGGTCTTCACCCGCGCGACCGCGTCCGACCAGCCGCCGGTGGCCGAGCTGGCGCCCGGGGTGACCGTGCGGCACGTGCAGGCGGGGCCGTTCGAGCCGCTGGGCCGGGACGAGCTGCCCGCGCAGCTGTGCGCGTTCACCTCCGGCGTGCTGCGGACCGAGGCGTTCCACGAGCCCGGCCACTACGACCTCATCCACTCGCACTACTGGCTCTCGGGCCAGGTCGGCTGGCTCGCCCGCGACCGCTGGTCGGTCCCGCTGGTGCACACCGCGCACACGCTGGCGAAGGTGAAGAACGCCGCGCTCGCCGAGGGCGACAAGCCCGAGCCGCGCACCCGCGTGATCGGCGAGGAACAGGTGGTCGCCGAGGCCGACCGGCTGGTCGCCAACACCGCGGTCGAGGCGCGCCAGCTCATCGACCTCTACGACGCCGAGCCACACGCGGTGCACGCCGTGCCGCCGGGCGTCGACCTCGAACGCTTCACGCCGGGCTCCCAGTCCCTCGCCCGCGCGGAACTGGGACTCGCCGCGGACGACGTCGTGCTCGCCTTCGCCGGCCGCATCCAGCCGCTCAAGGCGCCGGACGTGCTGCTGCACGCCGCCGCCGCGATGCTGCGCCGCCGCCCCGAGCTGGCTTCGCGCCTGGTCGTGCTGATCGTCGGCGGGCCGTCGGGCACCGGGCTGGAACAGCCGCAGGCCCTGCGTGAGCTGGCCGCTTCGCTGGGCATCGAGGCGCAGGTCCGGTTCCTGCCGCCGCAACCGGGCGAGCGCCTCGCCCGCGTCTTCCGCGCCGCCGACGTCGTCGCGGTGCCCAGCTACAACGAGTCGTTCGGCCTGGTCGCGCTGGAGGCGCAGGCCTGCGGCACGCCGGTGGTCGCGGCCGAGGTCGGCGGGCTGCCGGTGGCGGTGCCGCACGGCGTGTCCGGCCTGCTGGTGCCCGGGCACGGCGCCGAGGAGTGGGCGGACGCGCTGGCCGCGGTCGCGCTGCGCCCGGACCGGCGGGCCGAACTGGGCGCGAACGCCGTCGTGCACGCGCGCCGGTTCTCCTGGCGCCGCACGACGGACGCGCTGCTCGACATCTATGCTCAGGCCACCAGCGCGTTCCGGCAGGCGCTGGATTTGCGCGCGGAGGTGGCGGTGTGAGCCTGGACCAGCTGATCCAGTCCACTTTGGACTCGGCGGAGCTGAAGTACGACAAACGCGGTCCCGGCAAGTACTTCGTCACCCTGCCCGGCACGAAGAAGCTCCAGACCAACGCGTGGCTGGTCGACGGCGACCACGCGTTTTCGGTGGAGGCCTTCGTCTGCCGCCGCCCCGATGAGTCCCATGAGGACGTTTACCGGTTCCTGTTGCAGCGCAACGCGAAGCTCTACGGCGTGCACTACACGGTGGACAGTCTCGGGGACATCTACCTGGTCGGCCGGTTCGGCAAGGAGACCATGTCGGCCGACGAGCTCGACAAGGTGCTCGGCCAGGTCCTCGAGGCCGCCGACGGCGACTTCAACACGCTGCTGGAGATCGGCTTCGCGACGTCGATCAAGCGCGAGTGGGACTGGCGCGTCTCCCGCGGCGAGTCGCTGGCGAACCTGCAGGCGTTCAAGCACCTCGTCGCCCCCGCGCAGCCGCACGAACCGGGCTTGACCGAGTCGTGACCATGGCCGTGCAACGGCCTTGAACCGGACATCCGTCTCACCGCCAGTCGAAACTGGAGGGAGAAGCAGGATGCGGACTCGATGGAGAGCGGGGCTCGCGGCCGTGGCCGTGGCCTTCGCGCTGGCCGGCTGCTCGTCGGCGGGCAACGGGGCATCGTCCACGGCGGACAGTGGCGGGGTCGCGCCCGCCGTCCCGAAGCAGGGGACGGGCGGCAAGGCGGAATCGAAGGTGACACCGCCGCAGGCCGGCGCCACCGACCGGAAGCTGTCCCGCAGCGCCCGGCTGGAGCTGACCGCGACGAAGGTCACCGACGTCGTCGCGCAGGCCCGCGGGATCGCGCAGGGCGCGGGCGGCTACACCGGGCAGGAGAGCACCGGCGAGGAGTACGCGACGCTCACCCTCGCGGTGCCGGCGGACAAGCTCGACGGCGCCCTCGACCAGCTCTCGCACCTGGGCTCGAGCCTGGTGAAGCGGGAGCTGAACACGCAGGACGTGACCGAGCAGGTCGTCGACGTCGACGCGCGCCTGCAGACGCAGCGGGCGTCGGTCGAGCGGATCCGCGCGCTGCTCGCGCGGGCGACCTCGGTGTCGGAGATCGCTTCGGTCGAGAGCGAGCTGACCAGCCGCGAGTCGACGCTGGAATCGCTGGAGCAGCAGAAGAACTCGCTGGCGGGCAGCGTCGCGATGGCGACGGTGGCGATGAGCGTCCGGAGCGTGGCGGCGCCCCCACCGGCCGAAGAGGACCACAGCGGGTTCCTGGGCGGCCTGGCCGGCGGCTGGGACGCGTTCCTGACCTTCGGCGGCGGCTTGCTGACGGTGCTGGGTGCGATCGCGCCGTTCTTGCTGATCGTGGGCCCGCTGGCCTGGGCGGCCTGGTGGCTGAACCGGCGCCGCCGCGCGGCACGACCGGAGCCGACCGAGGTCTGAGCGGGCGTGCCGGCAACGTCGTGAAAGACCCGTTCACTGCGTTTGGTGGGGTGAACGGGTCTTTCATGACGTGCGGAGCTGCGTAGCTCGGTCCGTCTCGGGTGTGGGACGCGGCCTCGAACGGGAGCCGACCGAGGTCTGAGCGGGCGCGCTTGCGACGTCATGAAAGACCCGTTCATCGCGTTTGGTGAGGTGAAAGGGTCTTTCACGACGTCCGGAACCGCGCGGCTTGGTCCGCCACGGGCGTGGGGACGCGGCCTCGAGCCGCAGCCGGCCGAAGTGTGAGCGGGCAGGCGGGACGGCTCGAGGGAGGGGGGAGTCGCGATCTCGAGCCGCCCCGCTGAAGTTCCCGCCGATCAGGACCCGGTGACGAGGGGGGTGCCAACGGGGCCGGCGGGCCGCGGCTCGGCAGGGGGGAGACGAGCCGCGGTCAAAGCCCGAACGCGGCCGGGGAGTGCGTGGAATCCAGCCGCTCGGGACGTAGTCAACCTGTCAGATCTCGACGGGTAATCACAAGACTACTCACTAGTCCGTTCGAGTGAATTTGCCGCTGAGCGATAACGGTGTGCAGTTCGCTGCCCGGAATTTGCGCGTTGTTGGCACTTCGCCTTGTCGAAGAGTGAGGTGTTACTTAGGAGTAACACACTCTGCGTAGGTCGAGGTCACTGGTGGATTCACGAAACGGTTCTGGCAGGCTTGGCGCATGGCTGAACTCGGGACGTTGGTGCTGCTCCGCCACGGGCAGAGCACGTGGAACGCGGAAAACCTGTTCACCGGCTGGGTGGACGTGCCGCTGTCGGAGCAGGGTGAGGGCGAAGCCCGCCAGGGCGGCACGCTGCTGGCCGGCGCCGGCCTGCTGCCGGACGTGGTGCACACCTCGCTGCTGCGCCGCGCGATCGCCACCGCGAACATCGCGCTGGACGCCGCCGACCGGCACTGGATCCCGGTCAAGCGCGACTGGCGGCTCAACGAGCGCCACTACGGCGCGCTGCAGGGCAAGGACAAGAAGCAGACCCTCGCGGAGTTCGGCGAGGAGCAGTTCATGCTCTGGCGCCGCTCCTACGACACCCCGCCGCCCGCGATCGACCCGAAGGACGAGTGGAGCCAGGCCGGCGACGCCCGGTACGCGGACCTCGGCGACGACGCGCCGCTGACCGAGTGCCTCAAGGACGTCGTCGAGCGGCTGCTGCCGTACTGGGAGTCCGCGATCGTGCCGGACCTGCGCGCGGGCAAGACCGTGCTGGTCGCCGCGCACGGCAACTCGCTGCGCGCGCTCGTCAAGCACCTCGACGGGATCTCCGACGCCGACATCGCCGGCCTGAACATCCCGACCGGCATCCCGCTGCGCTACGACCTCACCGACGACCTCAAGCCGGTCAAGGCCGGCGGCGAGTACCTCGACCCCGAGGCCGCCAAGGAGGCCGCCGCCGCGGTCGCCAACCAGGGCCGCTGAGCTAGGGCGAGACGACCGGCCGCACGCCGGTCGCCTTCCAGCTCGCCCCTTCGCGGACGACGTCGAGTTCGGCCGTGAAGGGGCGGGTGGTCACCTTCCCGGTGGTGTCGGTGACCTGCAGCGTCGTGAAGAACAGCACGACCGCCCGTTCACCGGCGATCGCGAGGACCCCGGCCATCGGGTTCGGGCCGAGCGCGACCTTCGTGCCCACCTTGCGGATCGCCTCGACGTAGGTCGCCTTCCTCGAGCGGTAGTCGCTCAGCAGCGGATCGGCGAGGACGGCTTCGGCCCGCGCGTAGCTGCCTTCGGGATCGCCGCTGTCGGTCGTGAAGAGCGCGCCCGCCACCGCGCGGGCGCCGGCCAGCGCCGAGTCGCGCACCCCGCCGGGGCTGCCGTCGTCCGGCTGCGCGGCCGGCGCCGGTTGCGCCGGGTCCATCGCGAGGTCGGTGAGCCGCCAGCGCCCGCCTTGCCGGGTCGCGGTGACCGCGACCGTGGCCAGGCCCTGCGCGGCGCCGCTGTCCTGCCGGAGCACGGCCAGTTCGCGGATCCGGTCGCCGGTGAACTCCACCGCGGCCGCCTCCCGCACCCGCGTGACCAGGTGGACCGGCTGCGGGCTCTTCCTGATCTGGTCGAACAACGCCGTGAGCTGGTCCTTCGCCGCGCCGGTGACGTTCGCGGCGACGGCCTGGTCGAAGGCCGCCGGGTTCGCGGAGTCGTAGCTGAACACCGTCTCCGCGGCCGTCTTCACCGCGTCGAGGGCCGCGCCCGTGCCCGAGGCGTCGACCAGCGCGAGGTTTCCCGCGCCCGGGACCGGGACGGCCGTGCCGGGGATCGCCGACGAGCACGCCGACGTCACCAGGACGAGCGCCAGGAGAGCTCGCTTCACAGGAGTCCGGCTTCGCGGGCCCGCGCCCCGGCCTGGAACCGCGACGACGCGCCCAGGACGTCCATCAGCTCCGCCACCCGGCGCCGGTAGGTCCGCAGGCCCACGCCGAGGGTGCGGGCCGCCGTCTCGTCCTTGCAGCCGGACGCCAGCTGCTCGAGGATCTCGCGCGCGCCCAGCTCGGTGAACCGGGCCTGGTAGGACTCGAGGTCGGTGCCGCCGGCCCAGGCCGCCTCGAACAGCGACTGGATGCCCTGGACCAGCTCCGGGCTGCTGACGACGGTGTAGCTGCGGACGCCGCCGACGTGGTCGCCCGCCACGATCGCGATCCGGCGGTCCAGCAGGATCGTCTCGTTGACCTCGCGCTCGGTGATCCGGATGCGGGCGCCGTGCGTGGTCATGAACCGCAGGTGCTCCGCCAGCGCCGGGTCGAACAGGACGCCGGGCAGGTACATCTTGCGCACGTTCGTCTCGCGCACGGCCTGCTCGCGCTCGGGCGCCGTCGGGTGCGCCACCGACCAGGTGTGCAGGTCCCGCGCCGCGCACGAGATCTCCGTCGCGGTCGCGAACAGGTGCCGGGTCCGCTCGAACAGCTCGGCCTCGCCCCGCACGACGACGACGTCACTCACTCTCTCCACGCATTCCAGTCTGGCAGCAAAATGCCAAAACCGGCGGTGCGCGGGCCGGATCGCGACGCTGGAGCCATGACCACGAACACCACCACCACCACCCCCGCCGCCGCGGCGGGCACCTGGAAGCTCGGCTCCTTCGAAGTCAACCGGCTCGGGTTCGGCGCGATGCGCCTGATGTCCACTTCGGACGGCGGCATCCGGAGCCGCGAGACGGCGATCGCCGTGCTGCGCCGCGCGGTCGAGCTCGGCGTCAACCACATCGACACCGCCGTCTTCTACTTCGCCGGCCCGCGCTCGGCCAACGAGTTGATCAACACCGCCCTCGCGCCCTACGAGAACCTGACGATCACGACCAAGGTCGGCCCGGGCCGCGACTTCACCGGCGCGTTCTACACCGCCCGCCCGGACCAGCTGCGGGCCCAGGTCGAGGAGAACCTCCGCGAGCTGGGGCTGGACCACCTCGACGTCGCCAACTACCGGATCGGCGAAGGCCTGGACCGCGGGGAAGGCTCGCTCGCCGACGGCTTCGGCGCGCTCGCCGAGCTGCGCGAGGAAGGTCTCATCCGCGAGCTGGGCATCTCCAACGTCGCGCCGCACCACCTCACCGAGGCCCTCGAGATCGCGCCGGTCGTCTGCGTCCAGAACCAGTACGGCCTCACCGCCCGCCGGGAGGACGACGAGATCGTCCGGATGTGCGCCGAGCGCGGCATCGCCTTCGTGCCGTTCTTCGCCGTCGCCAGCGGCCAGGGGGAGGACGAGCGGGTCGCCGCCGTCGCGCGCCGGCACGACGCCACCCCGGCGCAGGTGCGCCTCGCGTGGACCCTGCACCAGGGCCCGCACGTGCTCGCCATCCCCGGCACCGGCGACGTCGCGCACCTCGAGCAGAACGTCGCCGCGGCGGCGCTGGAGCTCACCGCGGACGATTTGGCGACGCTCGACGCGAAGGGGTGAATTCACCCGGTATGTCTCGCCGCGGAATCGATCGGGTGAACGCCGCCTGAAGCCCCGGCGAACATGTCCTCCGCAGGTGTCGCGGTGCTCACGACAAGGCGGACAACGCTAGGCCGAAGGGCCACTTCTCAGCTTACGATCGGCCCGTGACCACGCCTGTTTCACTCGCACTGGCCATCGGCGCACTGGTGGCCGGTGCGGTGGCCGGCTACCTCCTCGCGCGGGCCCGCTCCCGCCGGGAGGAAGCCCGGCCACCGGGCCCGACCGTCGCCGAGCTCCTCGAACGGCTGGTCCGCTCCTCGAACAACGGCATCGTCGTGCTCAACCGGTTCGGCGACATGGTGCTGCACAACCCACGCGCCTACGAGCTGGGTCTCGTCAAGGTCAACCAGGCCGACCCGCGGGCCCGCAAGGCCGCCGAGCAGGTCGTCGAGACCGACGAGCCGCTGGAGATCGACCTTTCGCCGCTGGAGGCCCGCGGCCGCCAGCCGGAAGCGGTGCTCGGCCAGGTCCGGCCGCTCGGCGACGGCTTCACCGTCGTCGAGGCCGTCGACCACTCCGAGGCCATCCGCCTGGAGGCCGTGCGCCGCGACTTCGTCGCCAACGTCAGCCACGAGCTCAAGACCCCGGTCGGCGCGATCGCGCTGCTCACCGAGGCCGTGCTCGACGCCGCCGAGGACGTCGAAGAGGTCCGCCGGTTCGGCGGCAAGATCCTGCGCGAGTCCACCCGCCTCGGCCAGCTCGTCACCGAGCTGATCGCGCTGTCGCGGCTGCAGGGCGCCGAACGGCTGCCCGACCTCAACGTCGTCGAGGTCGACGCGGTCGTCCGCGAGGCGCTCGGCCGGACCACGCTCTCGGCCGAGTCGGCCGACATCCGCATCACCACCGACACCGCCAGCGGCCTGCTCATCGAGGGCGACCGGACGCTGCTGGTCACCGCGCTGTCGAACCTGCTGGAGAACGCGGTCGCGTACTCGCCGGCCGGCAGCCCGGTCTCGATCAGCAGGCGGCTGGCCGACGGGATGGTCGAGGTCGCCGTCACCGACCGCGGCATCGGCATCCCCGAGGACGAGCAGACCCGGGTGTTCGAGCGCTTCTACCGCGCCGACAAGGCCCGCTCGCGCGCCACCGGCGGCACCGGGCTGGGCCTGGCGATCGTCAAGCACGTCGCGGCCAACCACGGCGGCTCGGTCGGGCTGTGGAGCCGGCCGGGCACCGGCTCGACGTTCACCCTGCGCATCCCCGCGCACGTCAGCCCCGAGCCCGCGCCGGAGCCGGCGCGGGCCGCCAAGACCTCGCCGGCACCGCGGCAGGAGAAGACCCCCGAGCGCACCCAGAGGCTCGTGGTTACCGGGCAGGACAGCCCAGATCATGGAGGAAACCTGTGACCAGGGTTCTCATCGTCGAGGACGAGGAGTCGTTCGCCGACCCCCTCGCCTTCCTGCTGCGCAAGGAAGGGTTCACCGCGGCCGTGGCCGGCACCGGCCAGGCCGCGCTGGAGGAGTTCGACCGCAACGGCGCCGACATCGTGCTGCTCGACCTGATGCTGCCCGGGATGAGCGGCACCGACGTGTGCAAGCAGCTGCGCCAGCGCTCGGCCGTGCCGGTGATCATGGTGACCGCGCGCGACAGCGAGATCGACAAGGTCGTCGGCCTGGAACTGGGCGCGGACGACTACGTCACCAAGCCGTACTCGGCGCGGGAGCTGATCGCGCGAGTGCGGGCGGTCCTGCGCCGCGGCGGCGAGCCGGGCTCGGAAGGGGAGTTGGCCCCGCTGGTGCTGTCGGCGGGCCCGGTGCGGATGGACGTCGAGCGGCACGTGGTGACCGTCGACGGCGCCGAGGTGTCGCTCCCGCTCAAGGAGTTCGACCTCCTCGAGTACCTGCTGCGCAACGTCGGCCGGGTGCTGACCCGCGGGCAGCTGATCGACCGGGTGTGGGGCGCGGACTACGTCGGCGACACGAAGACGCTCGACGTCCACGTGAAGCGGCTGCGCTCGAAGATCGAACCGGACCCGGGCTCGCCGCGGCACCTGGTGACGGTTCGCGGACTGGGCTACAAGTTCGAGACGTAAGCCGGTGTTCGCTCGGGAGGGCGTTCTCGTGGCTTCGGTGCCGCGGGGGCGCCCTTTCCCGCGCCGCGCCGGGCTCGGCACGGACGGCGGAGTGATGAGGACGGTCGGCCGCGGTCCGGCCGGCGGCTGCGCTCGAAGATCGAACCGGACCCGGGCTCGCCGCGGCACCTTGGTGACGGTTCGCGGACTGGGCTACAAGTTCGAGACGTAAATCCTTTTTGGGGGGCTTCGTCCCGGCGGGAGGCGCGCCGGGACGAAGCCGCACCGAGTGTTTTCGGTTACAAGTTCGAGACCTGGCGCCGGGGCCGGTACCCTGGACCCCCGTGCGCCTAGGGGTACTCGACGTCGGTTCCAACACCGTCCACCTGCTCGTGGTCGATGCCCACCGTGGCGCCCACCCGACCCCGATGCATTCCGAGAAGTCCGTGCTGCGGCTGGCCGAGCAGATCACCCCCGGCGGGGAGCTCTCGAAAGCCGGGGCCGACGAGCTCGTGACCGCCGTCGAATCCGCCAAGGACGCGGCCGCGCGGCTGGGCTGCGAAGAGCTGATGGCCTTCGCCACCTCCGCGGTCCGCGAAGCGAAGAACTCCGCCAAGGTGCTGGCCCGAGTGGCCGACAAGACCGGCGTCGAGCTGCAGGTCCTCTCCGGGGTCGACGAAGCCCGGCACACCTTCCTCGCCGTCCGCCGGTGGTACGGCTGGTCGGCCGGGCAGCTGCTCGTGCTCGACATCGGCGGCGGCTCGCTCGAGGTCGCGATGGGCCGTGACGAAGAACCCGTGCTGGCCGAATCCCTGCCGCTCGGGGCCGGGCGGACCACGCGCACCCGGTTCAAGCACGACCCGCCGACGCGCTCCGAGCTCGTCGCGACGTCGGCGTGGCTGGACGACCAGCTCACCGAGCTCGCGCGCAAGGTCGCCAAATGGGGTGAACCGGACCGCGTCGTGGCCACGTCGAAGACCTTCCGGTCACTCGCCCGGCTGACCGGCGCCGCCCCTTCGGCGGCCGGCCCGCGCGTGCGACGTACGCTCACGGACACCGCGTTGCGCCAGCTCCTGGCCTTCATCTCGCGGATGTCCTCGGCCGATCTGGCCCACCTGGAGGGCGTCAGCTCGGGCCGATCGCACCAGCTGGTGGCGGGTGCGCTCGTCGCGCAGGCCACGATGCGGGCGCTCGGAGTCCCGGAACTCGAGATTTGCCCGTGGGCTCTGCGAGAGGGTGTGATCCTGCGGCGGCTGGACCATTCCAACGGCGCGGATGAGACTGGAGCCGCCCACGCCGGGCGCTTCAGCGCACAGGAGGACCGGTGAAAGCACCCGGCTGGACTTCCCGGACGGAGAACGGGCACGGTGGAGAGGTGACGGAGATGCGAAGGTCGGTGCACAGCGCGCGCTGCGCCGCCGGAATGCCGTCGGGGACCTCCCCGCGAGGTGCCGCCAGTGACAATTCGGTGCGCGCGAGGGAATGCCAGGTATGACGGACCAGACCGGAGGCGACCAGCCGCAGAAGACCGTGGCTGAGCTGCTCGCCCAGCACGGTGCCCAGGCCGAAGGCGGCGGCCGGCGCCGTCGTCGGCGCGCGGCCGATGACGACGACGAACCCGGCACCCCCGAAGCCGCACCGGGCGTGACCGGATCGCACCGGCGTCCGGGCGTGAGCGACACCGGGCCGCAGGCGATCATCGACCGGGTGGCCTCGGAGGGCGCTCCGCCCCCGCCGCCCCCCGGCCGTCCCACCGGGCGCCGCCGCGCCGAACCGCCGCCCCCGCCGCCGCCCGCGCCCCGCGCGGTGCCGCAGGACTCCCAGCCGCTGCCCCGGCCGGTGCCGCCGCCCCCGGCACGGCCCGCGCCCGGTGGCGCCGAGTCCGGCCAGTACCAGCGCCCGGTCCCGCCACCGGAGTCGAGCCAGTACGTCCGGCCGCCGCAGGAGTCCGGCCAGTTCAGCCGCCCGGCCCCGCCGGAGCCGCCGCCCGCGGCACCGCGGCCGCCGGAGTCCGCGCAGCTGCCGGTGCCGCCGCGCGCGCCCCGGCGCCAGCCGCCGCCCCCGCAGCCGTCGCAGCAGCTGCCGGTCCCGCCGCCCGCCGCCGAGGAGACCCGCGGGGCCGTCCCGCCGGTCCGCCGCCGGCCGGGCCCGCCGCAGCCGTCCCAGCAGCTGCCGACGCCGCCGCAGCCGTCGCAGCAGCTCCCGGCACCACCGCCGCCGGCCGGCGGCCCGCTGTCGGCCCGGCTGGACGGGCTCAACGGCACCCCGGACGCCGATATCGACGTCCCGCCCGGCCCGATGGCCAGCGGCACGTTCGCCACGCCGCCGGCCGCGCCGGGCCGGCCGCGCCGGGCCCCGAGCCGCCGTCCGCAGCCCCAGCAGGAGGCGTACACCGAGCAGTTCTCGGCGGTGCCCGACGACGAGCCGCCGTCGAAGAAGGGTGACGAGCCCTCCGCGCCCGGCCTCGCGAACTGGCGCAAGCGCCGGCAGAAGGAGCAGATGGAGGACACCGAGATCGGCGTGATGCCGGCGGTGCCCACCGACGCCCCCGGCGACGGCTACCCCGAGGACGACTTCGAGCCCGAAGGCTTCGCGCCGGAGAGCAGCGGCTACCAGGCCGCCTACGACGCCGGCCCGCCGACGGGCGCGTACCCGCCGCCGATGCCGTTCGCGCCCGGCGACCGCGCCTCGCGCGCGCCGATCCCGGACGACCTCGAGCCCTACGAGCGCGAGTTCGCCGACGGCTACCCGGCCGACGGCCCGGACTTCGAGCAGGACGACTACGCCTACGAGCAGGGCGAAGGCTACGAAGACGACGAGTACGACGACGCACCCGAGCCCGCCCCGGAACCGGCCGCCGTCGTCTCGCCCGGCAAGGCGTGGCTCGCGCTGGCCGGCCAGCTGGCGATGGGCGTGGTCGGCGGTGCCGCCGTCTGGCTCGGCTTCAACTGGCTGTGGGTGAACATCCCGGCCGCGGCACTGGTCGCGGCGCTGCTGGTGGTCGTCGCGCTGGTCTGGATCGTGCGGAAGATCCGCCGCGCCGAAGACCTGCAGACCACCGTGCTGGCCGTGCTGGTCGGCCTGGTGGTGACGGTGTCGCCCGCCGCGTTGCTGCTCGTCGGCCGCTGACATCCGCCGCGGGGACGCGGTGATCCGCGTCCCCCTACCGGCCCGGCGCCTCCGGCTGCCCTCGGTGACGAGGCAGGATGGCGCGCGTGACAGACGAGAAGCCGGTGCCGGTCGGCCTGAGCACGGCGTCGGTGTGGCCCCTCAAAGCCGGTGCGGCCTTCGAACTGGCGGCCGAACTCGGCTACGACGGCGTCGAGGTGATGGTCTGGGCCGACCCGGTCAGCCAGGACGTCTCGGCGCTGCGGCGCTGGTCACGCCGCACCGGGGTGCCGGTGCTGTCGATCCACTCGCCGTCGCTGCTGATCACGCAGCGGATCTGGTCGCCGGACCCGGTGGTCCGGCTGCGGATGTCGGTCGACGCGGCGCTCGAACTCGGCGCCCGCACGGTCGTGGTGCACCCGCCGTTTCGCTGGCAACGCCGCTACGGCGACGCGTTCGGTGATCTCGTCGACGAGCTCGAAGAGTCGAGCGGCGTCGAAATCGCGGTGGAAAACATGTTCAAGGTGCGGCCGCCCGGCGGTTCGCGCACTTCCCGGGTGTCGGCATTCCGGCCGTCGATCGATCCGACGGACGTCGGCTTCCGGCACTACACGCTCGACCTGTCCCACACAGCGGCAGCCGGAATGGACACGCTGGCGCTCGCGCAGCGAATGGGTGAAGGCCTCACGCACGTCCACTTGGCGGACGGCACCGGCGTCCCGAAGGACGAACACCTGGTACCCGGAAGGGGTGGCCAGCCCTGCGCCGAACTCCTCGAGAAGCTGGTCAGCAGCGGTTTCGCCGGCCAGATCGTGCTGGAGATCAACACCCGGCACGCCGGCACGCCGGCCCAGCGGGTGCGTGATCTGGCGGAGGCGCTTTTGTTCGCGCGTTTCCACCTCGGGCAATGAACGAGCACGTTCTGACAGGACACGACTACTCCCGCCACCGTTTACGCCCGTTCAACCCGTAAAGTTCGGACCGTGAACCCGTCGCCCGCGTTGATCGTCCCCTTTCCGGATTCCCCGTTCGGCGCGGAGCGTTCGTGAGCGGATCGGACGGCACGGCCGTGTCCTTCGACACGGCGAGTGCGGCGCGGTCGCTGGGGGACGGCACCTTCACCGCGGTGCTGCGCGCGGAGTGGGCCATCGGCTCGCACCCGCACGGGGGTTTCCTGCTGGCCCTGCTGGCCAAGGCGGCGATCTCCGCCCTGCACGAACGCGGGGAGCCGCACGCGGAGCCCCTCGTCGTCAGCGCGGAGTTCCTGCACGCGCCGGCGCTGGGCCCGGTCCTGCTGCGCACGGACGTCCGCAAGGTCGGCCGCCGCGCGACGGTCGTCGAGGTCCGCCTGGAGCAGCGCGGCCGCAGCTGCGTCGAGGCGCGCGTGACGACCGGCCGGCTGCCGATGCGCCGCCCGGAGTGGACGGACGTCCCGGCGATGCCCGTGGAGCCGCCCCCGGGCGCGCTCGCGATGGCGGAGAGCACGGAGGGCCCGTTCAACCTGGCCAAGGGCTGCGAGGTCCGCCTGGACCCGGCGACGGCGGGGTACCTGGCCGGCCGCACGGACGAGCCACCCCGGATGCGGCTGTGGGTCCGCCCGCGGCACAGCCTGGTCGACCCGTACTTCACGCTGCTGGCGTCGGACGTGAACCCGCCGGTGGTGATGAACCTGGGCCGCATCGGCTGGGCCCCGACGGTGCAGCTGACGGCGCTGCTGCGCACGCGCCCGGCCCCGGGCTGGCTGCGGGTGGTGGTGGAGTCGAGGTCGGTGCACGAGTCGTGGTTCGACTCGGACGCGACGGTGGTGGACTCGCAGGGCCGGCTGGTCTGCCAGGCCCGGCAGCTGGGTCTGGCCCCGGCCCCGGGCGGCTGAGGACGTCCGGAGCCGCGGCGGGCGGGTCCGGCCCACCAGCGGCGGTCGAGCGGTCGAGCGCGGTGATGTCATGAACGCCCCTTTCACGGCGTCTGGCGTGGTGAACGAGTCGTTCATGGCCTTTCGAACCGGCAGCTCGCCCCGGCACCGGCGGCCCGGGGCGGGTTTGGCACGCTTGAGCGCATGACGGTCATCGCGGTGCTCGGTGCGGGAAAGATCGGCGAGGCGTTGCTCTCGGGGCTGCTGCACGGCGGCCACCAGCCGGGCGACCTGCTCTTCACCGAGCGGTACCCGGCGCGCGTCGAAGAGCTCACCGCGCGGTACGGGATCCGCGGCGTCGAGGTCGAGGAGGCCGCCAAGCAGGCCGACATCCTGGTCGTCGCCGTGAAGCCGCAGGACATCGAGCCCGTGCTCGACGAGCTCGCGCCGCTGCTCGGGCCGTCGTCGCTCGTCGTGTCGCTGTGCGCGGGGCTGCCGACGTCGCTGTACGAGCGACGGCTAGCCGACGGGGTGCCGGTCGTGCGGGTCATGCCCAACACGCCGATGCTGGTCAACGAGGCCATGAGCGCCATCTCCGCCGGCCGGTACGCGACCGCGGAGCACCTCGCCGTCGTGCGGGACCTGCTCTCGCACGTCGGGAAGGTCGTCGAGGTGCCCGAGGGGCAGCAGGACGCCGTCACGGCGTTGTCCGGGTCCGGGCCCGCCTACTTCTTCTTCCTGGTCGAGGCCATGATCGACGCCGGGATCCTGCTCGGCCTGCCGCGTGCGCTGGCCGGCCAGCTGATCATCCAGTCGGCCGTCGGGGCGGCGAAGATGCTCGCCGAGTCCGAGGAGCACCCGGTGCTGCTGCGCGAGGCCGTGACGTCGCCCGCGGGCACCACCATCAACGCCATCCGCGAGCTCGAGAAGCACGGTGTGCGCGCGGCCCTGCTCGACGCCATCGAAGCGGCGAAGGACCGGTCCGAGGCGCTGGGCAAGGCTCACGAAGGCTGACGCGGCCGCCAGCGGGACGCCCACGCGTCCAGCTCGACCAGCGTCCCGAACAGTGAACGGCCCTGCTCGGTGAGCGCGTAGCCGTCGCCGCTGTGGTCGGCCAGGTCCGCCTCGGCCAGTTCGCGCAGCCGCGTGGCCAGCACGCTCGACGAGACGCCGTCGCAGCGCTGCTGGAGCGCGCGGAACGTGAGCGCCGAGTCGCGCAGCTCCCAGAGGATCCGCAGCGCCCAGCGGCGGCCGAGCAGGTCGAGCAGCGCCATCACCGGGCGGCCGGTCGTCGAGCCGCGGACGGGGCGGCCCGGGAGTGGGGTCATCGTGCTTTCCTTTCCGAAGCGCCGATGTTAGCTTGCCGGTTATGCCTCTGAAATCGAAGCAGCCGCGGATCGCCCCGCTCGAACCGCCCTTCGACGCCGAGACCGCCGAAGCCCTCGAGCGGCTGGGCCCGCCGATCGCGCTGTTCCGCGTGTGGGCCCGCCGCCCGGCGCTGGCCAAGGGCGTCGCGGGCTGGGGGCGGTACTACTTCTCGCGGGACTCGGCGCTCACCGTCCGGCAGCGCGAGCTGGTCATCGACCGCACGACCGCGTTGTGCGGCGCCGGCTACGAATGGGGCGTGCACATCGCGGCCTTCGCGGCGAAGGCCGGGCTCGACGACGCCCAGGTCCGCTCGCTCGCCACCGGCGGCCCGGCCGACGGCTGCTGGGACGCGGGGGACCGCGCGGTGCTGACCGCCGTCGACGAGCTGCACGCCACCCACGACCTCGCCGACGGGACCTGGGCCGCGCTGGTGGCCGCCGCCGGCGAAGCCGGTGCGCTCGACCTCACGCTCGTCTGCGGCTGGTACCACGCGATTTCGTTCACCGTCCGGGCGCTCCGGCTACCCCTCGAACCGGGCACGACGGGTCCGGATTCGCCGTAATGGGCGATTCCGCGGGTCTTGCACGCGCGGGCGCCTGTGCGTTAGCGCAGGTAGGAGCCCATCTCGGTGACAGGCGTCGCATTAGTCCCACCAGTCCCGCTACTCTCGATAGAGCACGTGCGTGTCGATACCACAGGTGGGGAAGCCTCGTGGCGCGACACGTGTCGAAGGACGCGGTAAACATGTCGCCGAACAAGAAGGAGGATCTGCCGGCAGTCGGGCAGGTCCAGTTCCTGACGGTCGCCGAAGTGGCCACGCTGATGCGGGTCTCCAAGATGACCGTCTACCGTCTCGTGCACTCGGGTGAGCTGCCCGCCGTCAGGGTCGGGAAGTCCTTCCGGGTGCCGGAAAAAGCAGTGCACGAGTACCTCCAGGGCGCTTACTACGACGTGGGGTGATCCCCGCCGCGGCCGGCGGCACGTCGCCTTACGACGTGCCCGCCGACCGGCCCGCACCGGGTAACGGGTAACCTGGAAAACCGCTCGTGCCTGTGCGCTCCACCCGTTGGACGCTGCGCCGGGCAGCGTGACCGACGACGACCTAAGGAGCGCCCATGGGCTCTGTGATCAAGAAGCGCCGCAAGCGCATGTCGAAGAAGAAGCACCGCAAGCTGCTTCGCCGTACGCGCGTCCAGCGTCGTAAGGCCGGCAAGTAAACCCTGCCGAGCGTGACCGTGGCCCGTCCAGTCTCTGGACGGGCCACGTCCATGTGGTGGGCCGGTTCCCCCCGTTCGAGTGAGGCCTTCGTCGCTTTCCGGGGGAAAGCGGTTAATAGCACGTAAGACACCCCTGAGCTACCACTGATGAGCGGTAACATCTCAATGGTGTCCGCGCGATGCTTCCAGTGAGTGCAGGCCCGCGCACTTCGGGTGATCGTCCACCCCCACCACGCCCTACGCCGCAGGGAGTCGCATGCCGTCGAACATCGTGCTCGTCACCGGGGTCGCCGGCGAACTGGGCGGGAAACTGCTCGCCCGGCTGGGCAACAACCCCGATTTCGAGCGGGTCATCGGCGTCGACACGGTCCCGCCGGACAAGACGGTCCTGCAGCGCATGGGTCACGCGGAGTTCGTCCGCGCGGACATCCGGAACCCGCTGATCGCCAAGGTGATCAGCACCGCCAGGGTCGACACTGTGGTGCACGCGTCCTGCACCGCGCACCCGGCCGGCCCGGGCCGCCGCACGGCGATCAAGGAAGTCAACGTCATCGGCACGATGCGGCTGCTCGCCGCGTGCCAGCGCTCGCCGCTCGTCCGCAAGCTGGTCGTCAAGTCGACCGCGGCGGTCTACGGCGCCGGCGCCCGCTCGCAGGCGGTGTTCACCGAGGACTCCGAGCTCATCCCGACGTCGACCAGCGGGTACGCGAAGGACGCCGTCGAGATGGAGGGCTACGTGCGCGGCCTGGTGCGCCGCCGCCCCGACATCACCACGACGCTGTTCCGCTTCGCCAACATCATCGGGCCGTCGACCGACACCGTCCTTTCGCGCTACTTCGCGCTGCCGGTGGTCCCGACGGTCTTCGGGTACGACGCCCGCATCCAGCTGCTGCACTCTTCGGACGCGCTGGCCGTGCTGGAACGAGCGACCCTCACCGACCGGCCCGGCGTCTTCAACGTCGGCTCGGACGGGGTACTCACGCTGTCGCAGGCGATCCGGCGAGCGGGCCGGGTCGAGCTGCCGATGCCCCGGACGGTGGTGCCGTCGGTCGGCAAGGTCCTGCGCGGCGCGCGGGTCGTGGACTTTTCCGCCGACCAGGTCCGGCTGCTGAACTTCGGCCGGGTCGTCGACATCACGAAGCTGAAGAACGAGTTCGGGTACACCCCGCGGTGGACCACGCGAGAGGCGTTCGACGACTACATCGTCGGACGCGGGCTCCGGCCGGTGCTCGACGGCGCCAAGCTGGCGGGCCTGGCCGGGAAGGTGCTCGTCGCCGCTGCGACGGGGCAGAGCCGGTGAACAGGCCCTTCGGGGGTCCGGGTGGCGGAGCCCCCGGCGCGGAGCGAAGCTCCGCTTGGCACAGCAGACCGCACGACTCGGACGACTTCGGAAGCGAGGCGGAGACAGTGGGCGGTGCCGAGGCGCAGGTCATCCCCCTGCACGGACCGGGCCGGGCGAAGCCGGGAGCCCCGGCGGACCTCCGTGAGGAGGCGGCCGCACCGGTCGTCGCCTTCCCGGGCGCGGGGAAGGAATCCCCGGAGGAGCCCCTTTCGGCCGCCGCGCGCTCGGCGCTCGGCTTCATCCGCGACCGGCTGACCGGCGACTACACGGTCGACGAGTTCGGCTTCGACGCCGAGCTGACCGATGCGGTGTTCCTGCCGCCGCTGCGCGCGCTGTACAAGAACTGGTTCCGCGTCGAGACGCACGGCGTCGAGAACCTCCCGGCCTCCGGCGGCGCGCTGCTGGTGTCCAACCACTCCGGTACGGTGCCGCTCGACTCGCTCATGACGGCGGTCGCGGTCCACGACGAGACCGGCGGCCGTCACCTGCGCGGACTGGGCGCCGACCTGGTGTTCCAGGTGCCGCTGGTGGGGTCGTTCGCGCGCAAGTCCGGCCAGACGCTGGCCTGCAACGAGGACGCCGAACGCCTGCTGCGCAAGGGCGAGCTGGTCGGGGTGTGGCCGGAGGGCTTCAAGGGCATCGGCAAGCCGTTCTCCTCCCGCTACAAGCTGCAGCGCTTCGGCCGCGGCGGTTTCGTGTCGGCCGCGCTGCGCGCCGGCGTGCCGATCATCCCGGTGTCGGTGATCGGCGCCGAGGAGATCTACCCGAAGCTGGGCGACATCAAGATCCTCGCGCGGATGTTCGGGCTGCCGTACTTCCCGGTGACGCCGCTCTTCCCGCACTTCGGCCTGCTGGGCGCGCTCCCGCTGCCGACGAAGTGGAGCATCGAGTTCGGCGAGCCGATCCGCACCGACGAGTTCGAGCCGGAGGCGGTGGAGGACCCGATGCTGGTCTTCCAGCTGACCGACCAGGTCCGCGAGTCGATCCAGCAGACGCTGTACCAGCGCCTTTCCCAGCGGAAGTCGGTCTTCCGCGGCTGACGACCTTGCACCGGGATCAGCGGCGGCGGTAGGCCATGCCCGCCGCCACCGCACCCGCCAAAGCGCCCGCGCCCAGCACTGACGGCACGCCGATCTTCGCCGCCTTGCGGCCGGTGCGGAAGTCGCGGATCTCCCAGCCGCGGGCGCGGGCCACGTCTCGCAGGCCGCCGTCCGGGTTGACCGCCACCGCCGTGCCCACCGCCGACAGCATCGGGATGTCGTTGGCCGAGTCCGAATACGCCGTGCAGCGCTTGAGGTTCAGGCCTTCGCGGGACGCCAGCGCCCGCACCGCGTGCGCCTTCGCGCGGCCGTGCAGCAGGTCGCCCACCAAGCGTCCCGTGTAGACACCGTCACGGGTCTCCGCGACCGTGCCCAGCGCGCCGGTGAGGCCGAGCCGGCGGGAGATGATCGCCGCCAGCTCGATCGGGGTCGCCGTGACCAGCCAGACGCGCTGGCCGGCGTCCAGGTGCATCTGGGCCAGCGCGCGGGTGCCGGACCAGATCTTGTCCGCCATCAGCTCGTCGTAGATCTCTTCGCTGATCGACGTCAGCTCCGCCACCGTGCGGCCGGCCACAAAGGACAGTGCGCGCTCGCGGTGGGTCTTGATGTCTTCCTTGTTCTCGCGGCCGCCGAGCCGGAACTTGATCTGGCCCCAGACGAACCCGGCCAGGTCGGCGGAGGTGAAGAACTTGCGCGCGGCGAGCCCGCGGGCGAAGTAGAAGATCGACGCGCCCATCATCATCGTGTTGTCCACGTCGAAGAACGCCGCCGCGGTCAGGTCCGGCGGTGCGGGCGGCGAGGGGGGTTCGGAAACCACTCGGGCGTGGGCGGCCTCGGCCGACGCCTCGCCCGCGAGCGCGGCGAGCCGTTCCAGCTCCTGACTCTTATCCCTGCCACGCCACGCTGACACGCACACCGCCTCCACGTCACGTCTGCCCACGTCCGGGTCCTTCGCACAGCGTAGCGATCCGCCCACCGCCCCGTCGCAGGTGTGGCCCGGACCTCAGCCGATCACGATCGGCGGCAGGCCCGGCAGCAACGGCGGGATCGAAACCAGCGGCGGCGTCGACGTCGTCGGGGTGGTCGACGGCGGCCGCGTGCTCGTCGTCGGGCCGCTGTACACCGGCGGGGGCGTCACGCCGCCGGTCGGGGCCGGGATGCCCGGGGTGGCCGCCGCGTCCGAAGGCGGCAGCTGCGTGCCCGTCGCGAGCGGTGCGGTGCTTTCGCCCGGCACCGACGACGACGGCCCGGACGACGGCTGCTCGCCCGCGGCCGGGGCCGGCCGGGCCGTGCACTCGCCGGTCGCCGGGAGCAGCCCCAGCTCGTCGGATGTGCCGGTGGTGATCTCGTAGCAGTTCAGCCGTGCCACCAGCCCGCTCGTGCGCTCCTGGACCTTGCCCAGCAGGTCGCGGACGTCGCCGAACACCGGCGTCGCGTCCGCCGGGAGCGGCTGCGAGGTCAGCCGCGCCGCCTGGTTGCGCGCCCACAGCCGGACGTCGGCGAGTGCCTGCGCCCCGCCGCCGTCGCTGGTGGCCACCGTGGCCAGCTGGGCGACGCCCGCCTTCAGGTCGGCGGCGAAGTCGTCGTACGCGGTCCGGTAGTCGGCCTGGCTCGCGTCTTCCCTGGCCAGCTCGCCGAGCTCGGTGATCCGGTTGGTGGCGAACTCCAGGTGCTTCTGCGCCTTGGCCTGGTCGCCGAACGTCAGGCCCAGCGCCGTCGACTCCCCGGCGCGCTTCACGCTGTACAGCGCGTCACCGGGCAACGCGCTCCGGGACAGCACCAGCGTCAGGCCCGAGAGGACCAGGACCAGGAAGAGCGCGGCGGCCACCAGGTCGGCGGTCCGCGGCCGCCACCTCCGACGCGGGGTGGCCGCCGCCGTCTCCAGGCGGCCCGCGATCTCCGCGCGGATCCGCTGCCGGGTTTCCAGGTCGGGCGCCCCGGCCGCACCGAGGTCGCGCAGCGCGCCGACGAGAACCAGTTCGTCGGCGAACTCGCCGTCCCGGCGTACCGGGGACGGCTCCAGGGCACGCGCGAACCGGTCGATCTCGGCTCGCTCACGCGCAAACCTCACTGCGCAGCTCCATCCGGGCCATGGCCGGTCCTGACACCGGTCTGGCAGGAGTAACGATTAAGAAGGCGCCGGGGTTACCGGTTCCGGTCGACGGACCGGAAAGTTCGCGGGATCAGCGCAATCCGGTGGGGAGAAGTTGTGCCAATCGGCGTACCGCCCGGTGCTGGAGCGCCTTGATCGCACCCTCGTTGCGGTTCATGATCGCGGCCGTCTCCGCCACCGACAGGCCCTGCAGGAAACGCAGGATGATGCATTCCCGCTGGTCGTCGCCCAGTTCCGCGACGCAGCGCAGCAGCTCGGCGCGGGTCGCGCGGGTGATGGCCTCCTGCTCGGGGCCCGCCTGCGCGGTCGCGCCGACGCTGAACGGCGCCGAGCCGGGCTCGGTCACCTCGTCGGTGACGACCTCGAGCTTGAACCGGCTCGACTTCACGTGGTCGAGCACGAGGTTGCGGGCGATGGTGACGAACCAGGCGCCGACGTCACGCCCCTGGTAGCTCACCGACGTGATCCGGCGCAGCGCGCGCAGGAACGTCTCGCTGGTGACGTCTTCGGCCAGGTCGCGGTCGCCGAGCCGGAACAGCACGTACCGGTAGACGACGTCGACGTAGCGGTCGTAGAGGCGGCCGAAGGCGGACGTGTCGCCGTCCTGCGCGGCGCGCACGAGCTCCCACGCCTCGGCCTTCGCGGCCTCGGCGCGTTCGTCGTCGGACGCCTGCCTGCTCACCGGCACCGTCGAGGATCGGCCGAACACGCGCTCGGCGAACATGAAGACGGGCCCGCGGCTCACGGCGGTCGGCACGGTCATCGGGCGGCACCTCCGGCGGCGAAGCTGGCCCTGCGGGCCACGGTACCCCCGGAACCCGGACGAGCAGGGGCCTGCCGGCTCGCGTGCCCCACGACTTCGTGGGCAAGCAAGTTCGTCACGGCGACTCCCTCTCTCCGGTCGCGGCGGTGATCAACACCACCCCGCGACGCAGTGCAGCATACGTAGGTTACCGCGAAGTAGGTAGTGGCTCCGGGGTTGCGTAGAAGCGACGCTCGCGGTCAGCACCCATGACGTCGCTCCGAATGACAGACTTGCAACGCTTTGGCCGGGATCGGAGAAAGGCGGGCCGCGGGTGAGTGCTCCAGAGGGGACGACGTCGGGTGTCGGTGGGCTGCTCTCGCGGGCCGCGGCCACGTGGCCGGACCACCCGGCCGTGCGCGAAACCGGAACCGGCCGCGTCCTGACCCACCGGCAGCTCGAAGCCGCCGCCCAGGTCCAGGCCCAGGTGCTCGCGGACGCGGGGGTCGCACCCGGCGACCCGGTCGCGCTGCGGCTCCCGACGTCGGTCGACTTCGCGGTCGCGTTCTTCGGCGCGCTGCGCGCGGGCGCGGTCGTCGTGCCGCTGTCGCCGCAGGTGCCCGGCCCGGAACTCGGGAAGCTGCTCGAGCACAGCGGTGCCAAGGTTGTCATCCAGCGCGACGCCGAAGCGGAATTGCCGGCCGGGGTGAGCGGGCTCACGCCGTCGGGTGGCCCGGATGGAGTAGTCGAATTCGTCGATGCCGGCCGGGCCGGTGAGGACATCGCGGTCGTTTCCTACACCTCGGGCACCACCGGGCCGCCGCGTGGAGTGATGCTCTCGCACCGCGCGCTGCTGGCGAACCTGGAGCAGATCAGCGGCGTCGAAGGCGTCCTGGAGCACGACGACCGCGTGCTGCTCACCATCCCGCTCTTCCACGTCTACGGCCTCGGGCCCGGCCTGCTGCAGGCCGTCGCCGTCGGCGCGACCGCCGTCCTGTCGGAGCGCTTCGAGGCGCAGCGCACCCTGGCCGACTGCGCCGAACTCGGCGTCACCACGATCACCGGCGTCCCGACCATGTACGCCGAGTTCGCCGCGCTCGGCGCCGACGAACTGCGCCAGGGCCTGGCCACCGTCCGGCGGATGACCTCGGGCGCCGCGCCGCTGCACCCGAAGGTGCTGGGCGCGATCCGCGAGGCGACCGGCCTCGACGTCTTCGAGGGCTACGGCCTCACCGAATGCGCGCCGGTGGTGACGTCGACGCTGGTCACGGGCTACCCGAAGCCGGGCTCGGTCGGGCGGCCGCTGCCCGGGATCGAGCTGCGGCTGGTCGACAGCGACGGCACCGACCAGGCCGTGCCGCTCGACCCGGACGACGTCGACGACGTCTTCGAGGCCGAGGGCGAGACCGGGCTGGTGTCGATCCGCGGCGCGAACCTCTTCTCCGGCTACTGGCCCGACGGTGAGCACGGGCCCGACGCCGAGGGCTGGTTCCGCACCGGTGACGTCGGCTACCTCGACGTCGACGGCGACCTGCACCTGGTCGACCGGGCCAACGACCTGATCATCGTCAACGGCTTCAACGTCTTCCCGCGCGAGGTCGAGGAGGTCATCGGGCAGCTGCCGGAGGTGGCCGAAGCCGCCGTCGTCGGGGTCGTCGACGAGCGCAGCGGCGAAGCGGTGAAGGCGTTCGTGGTGCCGGCGGCCGGCGCGGCGCTGTCCGAGCAGCAGGTCGTCGACCACTGCGCGGGCCACCTGGCCGGGTACAAGGTGCCGCACCTGGTCGAGTTCGCCGAGTCGCTGCCGCACTCGGCCACCGGGAAGCTGCGCCGCCTGCGGCTGCGGTAAGAAAGACGCCATGGCGCACGAAGTGACGGTCATGGGCCGCGAGGGCTGCCACCTCTGCGAGGTCGCGGAGGCCGAGGTCGCGCGGATCTGCGGGGAGCTCGGCGTCGGCTGGCGGGCCGAGGACGTCGACACGGACCCGGAGTGGCGCGCGGAGTACGGCGACCGCGTCCCGGTGATCCTGGTCGACGGCGCCGAGCACGGCTATTGGCGCGTCGAGGAGGACCGGCTCAGGCGAGCCCTCGCCTGAGCCGTAACACGTCCGTAAGCGCTTCCGAGCAGCCTCTTCACGCTTCTGCTCCGAAGATGGAGGCGTGAGCACTCTGCAGGATGCGCCCCCGGAGACGCGCCGGCTTTCGCTGCCGGTCGCGACCCTGATCGGGATCCTCGCGCTGGCCGCCGCGCTCGGCGTGGGACACCTCGTCGCGGGCTTCGTCGGCTACACGGCTTCGCCGTTCATCGCGGTGGCCAACTACGTCATCGACCACAGCCCCACCGGCATCGTGAAGTGGGCCGAGCGGACGCTGGGCACCTGGGACAAGCCGGTGCTCAAGCTCGGGCTCGCCGTGGTGCTGGTGCTGTTCGCGCTGCTGGCCGGGCAGCTCTCGCGCCGGACGCCGCGGGCCGGTCAGATCCTGGTCTTCGTGCTCGGCGCGGCCGGCGTCGCCGCCGTCTACGCGCGCTCCGACCTCGGGCAGGTCTCGCTGCTCGCGCCGGTCGCCGCGCTGGTCGCCGGTCTGGCGGTGTTCACCTGGCTGCACCGGACCGCACTTTCACGTGAAAGTGCGCACCAGGGGGCCGCACTTTCACGTGAAAGTGCGGATGCGGGGGCGTCGCGGCGGAAGTTTCTGCGCGCCGGGGTCGGCGTGGTCGCGGGCTCGGGCGTCGCGGCGGTCGTCGGCCAGGTGGCCGGGACCAGTTCGAACGCCGAGGACTCCCGGGCCGCCGTCGGCCCGCTCGTGCCGGCGCGCACCGCGCCGCCGCTGCCCGCGGACGCCGACTTCGCGAAGCTGGGCTCACCGCCGTTCATCACGCCGAACGGCGACTTCTACCGCATCGACACCGCGCTGGTCGTGCCGCAGATCCGGACCGAGGACTGGAGCCTGCGCATCCACGGGCTGGTCGACCGCGAGGTGACGTTCTCCTACGCCGACATCCGCAGCCGCCCGCTGGTCGAACGCCGGGTGACGCTGACGTGCGTGTCCAACGAGGTCGGCGGCCCGCTGATCTCGAACGCCAGCTGGATCGGCGTCGACCTGGTGGACCTGCTGGACCAGGCGGGCGTGCAGGCGGGCGCGGAGCAGATGTTCGCCACCAGCGTCGACGGCTGGACGTGCGGCACCCCGGCGAACGTCGCCCTCGACCCCCAGCGCGGCGCGATGCTGGCGATCGGCATGAACGGCGAGCCGCTGCCGGTCGAGCACGGCTTCCCGGCGCGGATCGTCATCCCCGGCCTGTACGGGTACGTGTCGGCGACGAAGTGGGTCCAGTCGCTGGAGTTCACGAAGTGGAGCGACCGGCAGGCGTACTGGCTCAGCCGCGGCTGGGGCGAGCAGGCGCCGATCAAGACGGAGTCCCGCATCGACACGCCGACCGGGTTCGCCCGCGTGAGCGCCGGCAAGGTCCGCCTGGCGGGGACGGCGTGGGCGCAGCACACG
This sequence comes from Amycolatopsis sp. cmx-4-83, assembly GCF_046548815.1. Classification (NCBI taxonomy): domain Bacteria; kingdom Bacillati; phylum Actinomycetota; class Actinomycetes; order Pseudonocardiales; family Pseudonocardiaceae; genus Amycolatopsis; species Amycolatopsis sp. cmx-4-83. The sequence goes on from NZ_JAEBEF010000001.1 coordinate 319,026, forward strand.
GGCATCGCGAAGGTGGAGGTCCGCCTGGACCAGGGCGCCTGGCGCCCGGCGGAGCTGTCGGCGGAGGTGAGCAAGGACACCTGGCGGATGTGGTGGGCCGAGCTCGACGTGCCGGCGGGGACGCACCAGGCGTTCGTCCGGGCCACCGACCAGGACGGGTACACGCAGACGGAGAACCGCGCGGACCCGGTCCCGGACGGCGCGACCGGCTGGCACTCGGTGAGCCTCGACGCGAGCTGAGGGCCGGAAGTGCCTGCCCGGCAAGGATTCTGACGCCGTGTCATGATCGCGCGGCCCGTCCCAGCCCCCGGGAACCGCCTCCGACCAGTGACTTTGTGCGTGCGTTCACAAGTGGTCTACCGTATTGGCCATCGCCCCCGGGCGGTCCGGCATCGAACCGGACTCCGCGTCCTGGGTCAAGACACAGTTCGGCACGGCCGTGGCGATGGCCGCCGGGTGCACAGCGGGCAGGAGACGACGGGCGTGGTGACACAGCGGGGGAGGCGCGACGCGGCGGACTCCCCGGGCCGGGCGCCGCGACGGCCCCGTCGCCCGGGCACCCCGGACGCCGACAACGCCCCCACCGCCGAGATCCCGGCCGTCCCCGCCGGGCGCAACGGGGATGCTCCCGAGGCCGTCCGGGCGAAGTCGATCCCCGAAGCGGCCGTCGCGCGGCTCGCCGTCTACCTGCGGGTGCTGTCCGGTATGCGCGACCAGGGCGCGACGACGGTGTCGAGCGAAGAGCTGTCCCAAGCCGCGGGCGTGAATTCCGCGAAATTGCGCAAAGACCTCTCCTACCTCGGCTCTTACGGCACCCGCGGCGTCGGCTACGAAGTCGGCGTCCTGGTGAGCCAGATCGAGCGCATCCTCGGCCTGACGCGGCAGCACAAGGTGGCCGTGGTCGGGATCGGCAACCTGGGTCACGCGCTGGCCAACTACGGCGGCTTCCCGGGGCGCGGTTTCCCGGTCGAGGCCCTGTTCGACCTGGACGCGGACCTGATCGGCGTGCCGGTCGGCGGCCTCCCGGTGTCGCACATGGACGACATCCCGCGGATCTGCGCCGAGCGCGGCATCTCCATCGGCGTGATCGCCACCCCGCCCACCGCGGCGCAATCGGTGTGTGACCGCCTGGTCGCGGGCGGTGTCCAGTGCATCCTCAACTTCGCCCCGGTCGTGCTGCAGGTTCCTGCTCACATCGAGGTCCGCAAAGTGGATTTGGCCGTCGAGCTGCAGATACTCTCGTTCCATGTGGCCCGCCGCGCGGACGACGCCGCCGCCGCGGATCAGGGCAATTCCGGATTACGCCCCCACGGTGCGCCGTCCGAGAATGGGAACGGCAGGCGGAACGGCTCGGGTCCGGACGGCGGACGGGAAATGGTGGTGCGCTCATGAGCGTTTTGGCGGTCGGTCTCTCGCATCGCAGCGCGGAGCTGAGCACGCTCGAGCGCGTCGCGATCCCCGCGCCCGAGATCGGCAAGATCCTCGACGAGCTGCAGCAGGCCCAGCACGTCAGTGAGGTCATGCTCGTCTCGACGTGCAACCGCATCGAGGTCTACGCGGTCGTCGAGACGTTCCACGGCGGCCTCAACGACGTCTCCGACGTGCTCGCCCGCCAGGCCGGGATGGAACCCGCCGAGCTCTACGACAGCCTGTACGTCCACTACGCCGGCGCCGCGATCGAGCACCTGTTCTCGGTCACCTCGGGTCTCGACTCGATGGTCGTCGGCGAGACGCAGATCCTCGGCCAGATCCGGTCCGCCTACGCCACCGCGCGCGAGGCCGGCACCGTCGGCCGCACGCTCCACGAGCTGATCCAGACGACGCTGCGCGTCGGCAAGCGCGTCCACACCGAGACCGGGCTGGACCAGCTCGGCGCGTCGGTCGTGTCCGAAGCGCTCGCCGCGGCCGGGGACGTCGCCGGCAAGCACGCCGTCATCGTCGGCGCCGGCTCGATGGGCGCGCTGAGCGCGTCGCAGCTGCGCAAGGCCGGGATCGGCGAGATCACCGTCGCCAACCGCACCGACGCCCGCGCCCGCCGGCTCGCCGCGAACGTCACCGAGCAGGGCGTGCCCGCCCGCGCGGTGCCGCTGTCCGGCGTGGCCGACGCGGTCCGCGACGCCGACGTCGTGATCTGCTGCACCGGCGCGCAGGACGCCGTCTTCGGCCCCGCCCACGTGCTGCCCCGCGGCGGCCGCGCCCTGGTCGTCTGCGACCTCGGCCTGCCCCGCGACGTCGACCCCGAGGTCGGCGAGCTCGCCGACGTCCGGGTGGTCGACCTGGCCACTGTCCAGCGCCGGATGCGCGAAGCCGGCACCCCGACCACCGAGCGCCAGACGGCGAAGGCGACCGGGATCGTCCTCGACGAGGTGCGCGACTACCTCGCCGGGCAGCGCAGCGCCGAGGTGACGCCGACCGTGACGGCCTTGCGCAAGCGCGCGGCCGAGGTCGTCGACGCCGAGCTGCTCCGGCTGGACAACCGGCTCCCCCAGCTGGACGGCGCCGTTCGCGAAGAGGTCGGCCGCACGGTCCGCCGGGTGGTCGACAAGCTGCTGCACGCGCCGACGGTGCGGGTCAAGCAGCTGGCCGCCGAGACGGCCGAAACCGACTACGCGAACGCGTTGCGAGAACTGTTCTGCCTCGACCCGCAGGCACCGGCCGCCGTGGCGAGCCCGAAGCCCCCACCAGAGAAGAAGTAGTAGTGACCAGAGTCATTCGCATGGGCACGCGTGGTTCGAAGCTCGCGCTGACCCAGACCGGCACGGTGGCCGACGCGCTGCGCGCCACCGGCGTCGAGGTCGAGATCGTCAAGGTGACCACCCCCGGCGACAAGTCGATGGCGCCGATCGCGACGATCGGTGTCGGCGTGTTCACCTCCGCGCTGCGGGAAGCCTTGCTGCGCGGCGAAGTCGACGTCATCGTCCACTCGTACAAGGACCTGCCGACCGCGCCGGAGCCGGGCATCACGCTGGCCGCCGTGCCGCCGCGGGAAGACCCGCGGGACGCGTTGATCGCGCGTGACGGCCTCACGCTGGGCGAGCTGCCGCCGGGGTCCACAGTGGGCACCGGCGCCGCCCGGCGCACCGCGCAGCTGCGCGCGCTGGGTCTCGGTTTGGAAATCGTGCCGATTCGCGGCAATATCGACACCCGCATGCGCAAGGTGACCGACGGCGAGCTCGACGCCGTGGTGCTCGCGCGTGCCGGACTGGCCAGGGTCGGACTGGTCGAGGTGATCACCGAGACCCTCGACCCGATCCAGATGCTGCCCGCGCCCGCACAGGGCGCGCTGGCGGTGGAGTGCCGGTCCGCCGACGTGGACATCGAGCAGCTGCTCGCGTCCACAGTGGACGACGAGGGCACGCGGGTCGCGGTGACGGCCGAGCGGGCCCTGCTGGCCGCGCTCGAGGCGGGGTGCAGCGCGCCGGTGGGCGCGCTCGCCGAGATCGTCGAAGATCTCGACGCCGACGGCAAGGTCGTGGAACGGATCTCGCTGCGCGGCACCGCCGCGGTGGACGGCGAGAACGGCGCGGTGGACATGGTCCGGGCCTCCGCGCTGGCCGACAAGGACCAGGCCGCCCAGCTGGGCAAGGACCTGGCCGCCGAGCTGCTGGACCTCGGAGCCGGAGCCCTCTCCGGTCCCGCTCAGTAGCGCTCTCGCGAGCGCTTCGAAGAAGACGTAGGAGACCTGCGTCCGTGCGACCCCGCGCGGCCGCCGCAAGAGGAGAAACGCACAGATGACCCCCGCGCGAAAAACCACCGGGCGCGTAGCGTTCGTGGGCTCCGGGCCCGGCGACGCCGGCCTGCTCACGGTCCGTGCCCAGGAGCTGCTGACCAAGGCCGAGGTCGTGGTGACCGACCCCGACGTGCCCCAGGCCGTGCTGGCCATGGCCGCCGAGGGCGCCGAGGTCCGGCCCGCCGTCGGCGAGGCCACCGAGGTCGCCAAGGACCTGACCGCCGAAGCGAAGGCCGGCCGGCTGGTGCTGCGGCTGGTCGCGGGCGACCCGCTGACCACCCCGGCCGTGGTGGCCGAGGTCCAGGCGGTCGCGCGCACGAGCGCCGTGTTCGACGTCATCCCGGGTGTCTCCCCGGCTGCGGCCGTCCCGGCGTACGCGGGCGTCGCGCTGGGCGGCACGCACACCGAGGTCGACGTCCGCGGCGACGTCGACTGGGCGGCACTGGCCGCCGCGCCCGGCCCGCTGGTGCTGCACGCGACGTCGGCCCACCTGGCCGAGGCCGCGTCGGCGCTGACCGGCAACGGCGTCCCGGCGTCGACCCCGGTCGCGGTGACCGCGAACGGCACCATCAACACCCAGCGCACCCTCGACACCACGCTCGAGAAGGTCGCCAACGACGCCGGCGAGCTCGTCGGCCCGCTGATCGTCACGATCGGCCAGGCCGCCGGGCAGCGCTCGAAGCTGTCGTGGTGGGAGTCGCGCGCGCTCTACGGCTGGAAGGTCCTGGTGCCGCGCACCAAGGAGCAGGCCGGCGAGATGGCCGAGCGCCTGCGCGGCCACGGCGCGACGTCGCACGAGGTCCCGACCATCTCGGTCGAGCCGCCCCGCAGCCCGGCGCAGATGGAGCGCTCGGTCAAGGGCCTGGTCGACGGCCGCTACCAGTGGATCGTCTTCACCTCCACCAACGCGGTCCGCGCGGTGTGGGAGAAGTTCGAGGAGTTCGGGCTCGATGCCCGTGCGTTCTCCGGCGTGAAGATCGCCTGCGTCGGCGAATCGACGGCGGCGAAGGTGCGCTCGTTCGGCATCATCCCGGAGCTGATCCCCTCGGGCGAGCAGTCTTCGGAAGGCCTGCTGGCCGAGTTCCCGCCGTACGACGACGTCCTCGACCCGGTCGACCGCGTGCTGCTGCCGCGGGCCGACATCGCCACGGAGACGCTGTCGGCCGGCCTGCGCGAGCGCGGCTGGGAGATCGACGACGTGACGGCGTACCGCACGGTCCGGGCCGCGCCGCCGCCCGCCGAGACCCGCGAGATGATCAAGACCGGCGGTTTCGACGCGGTCTGCTTCACCTCGTCTTCGACCGTGCGGAACCTGGTCGGCATCGCCGGCAAGCCGCACACCCGCACGCTGGTCGCGTGCATCGGCCCGAAGACGGCGGAGACCGCCGTCGAGTTCGGGCTGCGAGTGGACGTCCAGCCGGAGAAGGCCGACGTGCCGCACCTGGTGGACGCGCTGGCGGAGCACGCGGCGCGGCTTCGCGCCGAGGGTGCGCTGCCGCCGCCGCGGAAGGCGAAGCGGGCCCGCCGCTCCTGAGGTTCGCGTAGTTCGTGAAGGCCACCTTGAGCTCCTCGAGGTGGCCTTCACGCTTTCGCGGAAACGACCGGAGTAACCTGGTCGGAGTGTTCCCCGAGCATCGTCCCCGCAGGCTTCGCACCACCCCGGCCATGCGCAGGCTGGTGGGCGAAACCACGCTGCGGCCACGCCAGCTGATCCTCCCGATGTTCGTCGCCGAAGGGCTCGACTCGCCGCGGCCGATCTCGAGCATGCCGGGCGTTGTCCAGCACACCCGGGACACGCTGCGGAAGGCCGCCGTCGACGCGGTCAACGCCGGAGTCGGCGGGCTCATGCTCTTCGGCATCCCGCAGACCCGCGACGCCGAGGGCTCCGGGGCCGTCGACGAAAACGGGATCCTCAACGTCGCCCTGCGCGATCTGCGGCAGGAGCTCGGTGACGCCACCGTGCTGATGGCCGACACCTGCCTCGACGAGTTCACCGACCACGGCCACTGCGGCGTCCTGGACGCCGACGGCGGGGTCGACAACGACGCCACCCTGCGGCTGTACGCCGAGATGGCCGTCGCGCAGGCCGAAGCCGGGGCGCACGTGCTCGGGCCGTCCGGGATGATGGACGGCCAGATCGGTGTCATCCGGCGGGCGCTCGACGAGGTCGGGCACAGCGACAAGGCCATCCTCGCCTACTCCGCGAAGTACGCCAGCGCGTTCTACGGCCCCTTCCGCGAGGCCGTCGATTCGCAGCTCAAGGGCGACCGCAAGACCTACCAGCAGGACCCCGGCAACGGCCGCGAGGCGCTGCGCGAGATCGAGCTCGACCTCGCCGAGGGCGCGGACATGGTCATGGTCAAGCCGGCGCTGGCCTACCTGGACGTGATCAAGGCGGCGGCGGACATCTCGCCGGTGCCGGTGGCCGCGTACAACATCTCGGGCGAGTACGCGATGGTCGAAGCCGCCGCGGCGAACGGCTGGCTGGACCGGGAACGGACCGTCCTCGAGGTGCTCACCTCGATCCGCCGGGCGGGTGCCGACATGATCCTCACGTATTGGGCCGCGGAAGCCGCTGCTTGGCTCGACTGACCCGTTAGAGTCCACGCCGTGGAAGACAAAGAGGACCTCACCGGTCTGACCGACGACGAACGCCGCAAGAAGGGCCGCTCGCCGGATCCGGTGCTGCCTGGGCAGAAGGCGCCCAAGGCGACGCCGCCGCGGCCGGTGGCCCTGTCGTTCTGGCTGTGGCTCGCCGGTGGCGTGGTGCTCATCCTCAGCTACGTCCAGCTGCTGAGCAGCAAGTCGGCCGTCATCGACCAGTTCGTGAAGGCGACCACCGACTCGAAGTACACGCCGCAGATGATCGCGGACGGCGTCACGACGCTGCTGTGGTACCTGCTCGGCGGCGCGGTCGTGTTCGTGCTGCTGTTCCTGCTCTTCGCGTACAAGGCCCGCGAAGGCACCCGCTCGGCCCGGACGGTGCTGACCATCCTGCCGATCGTGATGCTGCTGCTGATCATGACGATCGCGCCGATCATCAACTACCTGACGCTGGTCTCGGTGCTGCTCTTCGTGATCGCGCTGGTGATGATGTACCTGCCGTCGGTCGCGAGCTACTTCCCGAAGGCCGGCCGCAAGCCGTGAGCGACCGGCTCTACGCCGAGTCCGGTGTGAGCTGGGGCGCCGTCGTCTGGGGCCCGGTGTTCGCGGTGTTCGGCGCACTGTTCGAGCTGGTGACGGGCGGCCCGGTGCACGTCGTCGGCTGGCTGCTGGTCGGCGCCGGGCTGTGCGTGATCACGGTGCCGTGGGTGTACGCGCGACGCCGCTTCCTCTCCCTCGAGGTGACGACGAAGCAGCTTCGCCAGGGCCGCGAGAAGGTCCCGGCGGACCAGCTCGCCTCGGTGACGGACGTCGGTGCCCCGGTCGGCGCCCGCGTGCTCGGGGGCGGCTGGTCGGTGCCGCGGAAGTACGACTCGCTGCCGGTGGAGCTCGCGGACGGCACCGTCGTGCTGGCGTGGGCGAAGGACGTCGAGGCCCTGCAGGACGCGCTCGACCGGCTCGTCCGGGCGACGCCGACGGAAGCATGAGAAAATCCCCGCTGTGATCGACCTTCCGCAGCCCACCGGGGCCGAGCTCTGGCCGCCGGAAGAACCCGGCCCGCAGGCCCGGCTGAACAAGCCGTGGCGGCTGCTCGTCGCCGTCGTGGAAGTCGTGCTGGCCGTGGCCGCCGGGTGGGCGGCCTACACGCTCTGGCACTCCGGCGCCGCCACCGTCGTCACCCGCACCGACGACGGCGCCGTGCTCGAGTCCCACCGGTACTTCGGCGGGTCGCTCGCCGCGGCCATCGGGCTCGGCACCGTGGCCGCGCTGCTGCTGGTCGACGCGGTGCGTCAGCTGCTGCTCGCGATGCGTGCGCGGCAGCTCAAGCGCAAGGACTGATACACAGCTCCCGCACAGGGAACCCCCAGTCAATTGCTAAGCGGCGGTCCCAAGGTTGCCGCATGACGCGCGGGCGTGCCTCGAAGGCATGGGTGATCAACGGTGCTCTGGTCGTACTGCTGGCCGGGGCCGGTTTCGGGATATACCAGGCATTCAGCCCCGAACCGAGCACGGCGCAGGCGCAGTCGCGCAGCACCCCGGTGCGGCGGGCGACGGTCACCGAGACCATCTCCGCCGCCGGGACGCTCGCCAGCAGCTACACCGGCGCGGCGAACTTCTCGGGCGCCGGCAAGGTCACGTCGATCGACGTGAAGGTCGGCGACGTCGTGAGCGCCGGCCAGAAGCTCGCCACCATCGACAGCACGCAGGCGGCGAAACAGCTTCAGGTCGCGAAGGCGAACCTCGCGGTCGCCCAGGACAGCCTGGACTCCGCCGAAGACGCCGAAGACACCCCGGCGACCGGGCAGAACAGCCAGAACGGCACGCAATCGGCGGCGAACAGCGTCACCTCGGCGCAGGCCAAGCTCGACCAGGCCCAGCTGGACGTCCAGACCGCGCAGGAAACCCTGGACAACACGACGCTCTACGCGCCCGGCGCCGGCACCGTCACCGCGGTCAACGGCACCGTCGGGCAGCAGTCCTCCAGCGGCTCGGCGAGCAGCAGCGCCGGCAGTTCCCCGTCGTCGAGCGGCAGCGGTCAGGGCGGCCAGGGCTCGTCGAGCAGCGCCGCGTCGAGCAGTTCCAGCTCCGGCAGCAGCGGCTTCATCACCATCACGAACATGACCGGCCTGGTCGTGAACACCTCGGTCGCCGAGATCGACGTCAGCAAGGTCAAGGCCGGCCAGAAGGCCACGGTGACGCTCAACGCGCTGCCGGACAAGCCGGTCCAGGCCACCGTGTCGAGCGTCAACCTGACCCCGACCACGAGCGGCAGCGTCGTCTCCTACGGCGCCCAGCTCGCGCTGACCGACCCGCCGGACGGGCTGCGGCCCGGCCAGTCCGCGAGCGTCGTGATCACCGTAGCCTCCGCCGACAACGCGCTGAGCGTGCCGGCCGCGGCCGTGACGACCGCGGGCAACACCAACGTCGTCACCGTGCAGGAGAACGGCCGGAACGTGACGCGTCAGGTGCAGGTCGGCCTCCGCGGCGAGTCGACCGTGCAGATCACCTCCGGGCTGACCGAGGGCGAGAACGTCGTGCTCACCGGGACGTCTTCGGCCACCGGCACCGGCCGGACCGGCACCGGGACGGGCGGCACCGGCGGGTTCCCCGGCGGCGGGACCGGCGGGTTCCCGGGCGGCGGCCAGCGCGGCACGGGCACGGGTGCCGGCGGCGGATTCGGCGGCCGCGGGTGAAGCCGGTGATCGCGGTCTCCGGGCTGCGCAAGACCTACGGCGCCGGCGAGACGGCGGTGCACGCCCTGCGCGGCGTCGAGCTCACCGTCTGGCCGGGCGAGTACGTCGCCATCATGGGTGCGTCCGGCTCGGGGAAGTCGACGCTGCTGAACATGCTGGGCTGCCTCGACGTCCCGACGTCCGGCCAGTACCTCTTGGACGGCTTCGGCGTCGGACGGCTGAACGAGCGGCAATTGGCGTTGCTGCGCAACCGGAAGATCGGTTTCATCTTCCAGTCCTTCAACCTGGTGCCGCGGACGTCCGCGTTGTCCAATGTGGAGCTTCCACTCGTCTACAGTGGACTCAAGCGGTCGGAGCGGCGGCGGCGCGCGCTGGCGGCGCTGGAGATGGTGGGGCTGTCCGACCGGGCCAAGCACCTGCCCAGCGAGCTGTCCGGCGGGCAGATCCAGCGCGTCGCCGTGGCGCGGGCGCTGGTCACCGGCCCGGCGATGCTGCTGGCCGACGAGCCGACCGGCAACCTCGACCGGCGCAGCACCGAAGACGTCCTCGGTGTGTTCGACCGGCTCAACTCCCTCGGGCGCACCATCGTCGTCATCACGCACGAGGACGAGGTCGCCGCGCACGCGCACCGCGTGGTGCGGGTCGACGACGGGCTCATCGTGTCGGACGAGGTCACGCGCGCCGTGGGAGCGGTCTCGTGAACCTCCTCGAAATCCTGCGCTTCGCCGTCCGCGGGCTCACCGCGAACAAGCTGCGCTCGGCGCTCACCACGCTCGGCATCACCATCGGCGTCGCCGCGGTGATCCTGCTCGTCGCGGTCGGCAACGGCGCGTCCGCGGCCATCGCGGCCAGCATCCAGGGCCTGGGCACCAACGTCGTCAACGTCTCGCCGGCGCGCGGCGGCGGGCAGGGCGCGTCCGCGCGGCCGCTGACCGTGCAGGACGCCCACGCGCTCGTCGACCCCGTCGGCGCCCCCGACGTCAAGGCCGCGTCGCCGGTGGTGAACACGACGGCGACCGCGACCTACGGGCAGACGTCGTACGACATCTCGAGCGTCGCCGGTACCGAGCCGGCGTACTTCGCGACGACGAACCGTGACCTCGCCCAGGGGCAGCTGTTCACCGCCGAAGACGTCACGGCCGCGCGGAAGGTCGTCGTGCTCGGCCCGACGACGGCGGAGTCGATCTTCGGCACCGCTGACCCGGTCGGCAGGAACGTGCTGCTCAACAGCATCCAGTTCACCGTGGTCGGGGTGCTGCAGGCCAAGGGCAGCACCGGGCTGCAGAACGCCGACGACGTCGCCATCGCGCCGATCTCGGCCGTCCAGAACTCCCTCGCCGGGTACGGCAGCCTCAGCCAGATCGCCGTCCAGGCCACGAGCGCCGACTCCGTCTCGCTGGCCCAGTCCGAGATCACCGCGATCCTCAACGCCCGTCACGGCATCCGGCTCGGCGGCACCGCCGACTACCAGATCCAGAACTCCGAGCAGCTGCTCGCGACCCGGACGTCGGCGACCGAGACGTTCACCGTGCTGCTGGCCGCGGTCGCGGCGATCTCGCTGCTGGTCGGCGGCATCGGCGTCACCAACATCATGCTGGTCACGGTGACCGAGCGGATCCGCGAGATCGGCATCCGCAAGGCCATCGGCGCCCCGCGCGCGGCCATCCTCGGCCAGTTCCTCGCCGAAGCGACCATGCTCAGCCTGTTCGGCGGGCTGCTCGGCGTCGCGATCGGGCTGATCGGCAGCCGGTTCACCATCTCCGGGATCAAACCCGTCGTGGTGCCGTCGTCGATCCTGCTCGCTTTCGCCGTATCCGCCCTGATCGGGCTGTTCTTCGGCAGCTTCCCGGCGAACCGGGCCGCCAAGCTGCGGCCGATCGACGCGCTGCGTCACGAATAAGGAGTCTCCGATGTCCTCGCCCGTACCCGACCCCGCACTTTCACGTGAAAGTGCGACTTTGCCGCACAAAGCTGCACTTTCACGTGAAAGTGCGGCCGAGGAGATCGTGGCGGCACCGGCGGTCGACGGTGACCTGAACGCCGAGATGCGCCGGGCCGCGAAGCCGTTCTCGCGCAGCACGCTGGTGCTGGCCGGGCTCGTCGTCCTCGCGATCGCCTTCGGCGGCGGCGCCTGGACGCACGCGGCGTTCGGCTCGTCGTCCTCCTCGGCACCGACCCGCCCGGCCGGCGGCACCCAGGGCGGCCAGCAGGCCGGCCCCGGGCAGCAGGGCGGCGGCTTCCGCGGCGCCGGCGGGCGCGGCACCACCGGCACGGTCGACCGCGTCGAGGGCACCACGGTGTACGTCAAGACCGCGCAGGGTACCGACGTCAAGGTGTCCACATCGGACTCGACCGCGGTCGGGGTGACCCAGCGGGGCAAGCTGGCCGACCTCAAGCCGGGCTCGACCGTCGTCGTCCAGGGGCAGGCGGGCGACGACGGCACGGTGACCGCGCAGGCCATCACCCAGGAGGCGGCGCGCTAGTTGAGGGCGACGATCGCCGCGTTGAGGGCGGTCGCGTAGCCGATCCAGGCGAGGTAGGGCACCAGCAGCACCGCGGCGAGCCTGGACCGGCGGCCGAACAGCATGATCGTCACGACCACGACGACGTCCAGCACGATGATGTCGACGAGCGCCGCCGTGGCCGCGCCGCCTTCGAAGAACAGTGGCGTCCACAGCAGGTTGGCCAGCAGGCCGATGCCGTACGCGGCGAACCCGCGGGTCTCGCCGTCCGTGCGCCAGTACAACCAGCCGGACAGGGCGATCGTGACGTACAGCACCGTCCACACGGGACCGAACCAGGACGCCGGTGCCGCCCACGACGGCTGTTCGAGCCGCGCGTAGACGTCCTTCGCCGAGGTCGCGGCCAGTGCGGCGACCACGGCCACGACGGCGACGACACCGAAGAACCCGGCCAGCACCAGCCACGGGTTGCGGTGCGGCACGCGATCGGTCACCGGCTGTTCCCCTCCCGGGCGGCGTCCGGCCATCTTAGGCGGGTTTGCCACACTGGACGGGTGAGCACTGGAACCGAGCAGTCCAAGGCATGGTTCGACCGCGCGAAGGCGGCCATCCCGGGCGGGGTGAACTCGCCGGTCCGGGCCTTCAACTCGGTCGGCGGCACGCCGCGGTTCATGGTCCGCGGCGAGGGCCCGCACCTGTGGGACGCCGACGGGAACCGCTACGTCGACCTGGTGTCGTCGTGGGGCCCGATGATCCTGGGCCACGCGCACCCGCACGTCGTCGAGGCGGCGCGCGCGGCGGCGACGTCCGGGCTGTCGTTCGGCACCCCGACGATCGGCGAGGTCGAGCTGGCCGAGGAGATCATCGGCCGGGTCGAGCCGGTCGAGCGGGTCCGGCTGGTCAACTCGGGCACCGAAGCCACGATGAGCGCGATCCGGCTGGCCCGCGGGTTCACCGGGCGCTCGAAGATCGTGAAGTTCGCCGGCTGTTACCACGGTCACGTCGACGCGCTGCTCGCCCAGGCCGGCTCCGGCGTCGCGACGCTCGGGCTGCCGACGTCGCCGGGCGTCACCGGCGCCCAGGCCGGGGACACGCTGGTGCTGCCCTACAACGACCTCGACGCCGTCCGGAAGTCCTTTGCGGACAACCCGGGTGAGATCGCCGCGGTGATCACCGAGGCCGCGGCCGGGAACATGGGCGCGATCGCGCCGGACGAAGGCTTCAACGCGGGCCTGCGCGACATCGCCCACGAGCACGGCGCGCTGCTGGTCATGGACGAGGTGATGACCGGGTTCCGCGTCTCGCGCGCGGGCTGGTTCGGCCTCGAAGGCGTGGCCGGCGACCTCTACACGTTCGGCAAGGTGATGTCCGGCGGCCTGCCGGCGGCGGCCTTCGGCGGCCGCGCCGACGTGATGGCCAAGCTCGCCCCGGGCGGGCCGGTCTACCAGGCCGGGACGCTGTCGGGGAACCCCGTCGCGGTGGCCACGGGCCTCGCGACGCTGCGCGCGGCCGACCACGCCGTGTACGCGGCGCTCGACGCCAACGCGAAGCGCCTCGGCGACCTCTTCCGCCGCGAGCTGAGCGCCGCCGGGGTCGCGAACACCGTCCAGTACGCGGGCAACCTGGTGAGCGTGTTCTTCGGCGACCGGCCGGTGCGCGACTACGCCGGCGCGCAGGCGTCCGAGACGTGGCGGTACCCGGCGTTCTTCCACGCGCTGCTCGACGCGGGCGTGTACGGGCCGCCCAGCGCGTACGAAGCCTGGTTCGTCAACGCGGCCATGGACGACGAAGCGTTCTCGGTGATCGAAGCGGCCTTGCCCGCGGCGGCGCGCGCGGCGGCGGAGGCGGTCAAGTGACGACCGTCGTCCACATGCTGCGCCACGGCGAAGTGCACAACCCCGAGAAGATCCTGTACGGCCGGCTGCCGGGCTACCGGCTGTCCGAGCGCGGGCAGCGCCAGGCGCTGACGGTCGCCGAGGCCGTCGCGGGCCACGACCTCGTGCACGTCGTCGCGTCGCCGCTGCAGCGCGCGCAGGAGACGGCGGGCCCGATCGCCGCCGCGCACCGGCTCGACATCGCGACCGACGAGAACCTGATCGAGGCGGGCAACCAGTTCGAGGGCCTGCACGTGGCGGTCGGCGACGGCGCGCTGCGGGAGCCGCGGCACTGGCCGAAGCTGGTCAACCCGTTCAAGCCGTCGTGGGGCGAGCCGTACCTGGAGATCGCGCACCGGATGCTCGGCGCGGTCCACCGCGCGCGGGAGGCGGCGGACGGTCACGAGGCGCTGTGCGTGTCGCACCAGCTGCCGATCTGGACGTTGCGGCGGTTCCTCGAGGGCAAGAAGCTGTGGCACGACCCGCGCCGCCGCCAGTGCTCGCTGGCGTCGTTGACGTCGCTGGTCTTCGACGGCGACTCGCTGCGGGAGATCGTCTACAGCGAGCCCGCGGGCACGACCGACCCGAAGGTGACCGGCGCATGAAACGGCTGGTCGTCGGGGCCGTGGCGGTGCTCGCGCTGGCCGGCTGCAGCGCGGGCAAGGACGCGGTGGTGCAGGGGAGCAGCTTCAGCTTCGTCTCCCCGGGCGGCAAGGTCGACATCACCTACGACGTCGCCCAGCGCCAGACCGCCCCGGTCCTGGCCGGCGACGACCTGATGCACGAGGGCAAGCAGCTGTCGCTGGCGGACTTCCCGGGCAAGGTCGTGGTGCTGAACCTGTGGGGTCAGTGGTGCGGGCCGTGCCGCACGGAGGTGCCGGAGCTGGAGTCGCTGGCCAAGCAGGCCCCGGGCACTCAGGTGGTCGGCATCGACGTCCGCGACCCGGCCCGCGAGGTGGCCCAGGACTTCGTCCGCGACCGGCAGCTGACGTACCCGTCGATCTACGACCCGGACGGCCGGGTCCTGCTCAAGCTGAGCGGCTACCCGCGCAACATCATCCCGTCGACGATCGTCCTGGACAAGCAACACCGCGTGGCGGCGGTGTTCCTGCGGCCGGTCCTGGCCCAGGACCTGCTCCCGGTCACGCAACGCCTGGAGGCCGAGCCCGCCTGACGGTGGGACCTACGTCCTGATCTGCTGTGACCGAGGTCCTGTGAAGCGGCCCCGGCGTTCTCACCAGGACCTCACTGCCTACCCTCAACGGGGTGAACTCCGTGACCGAGCTGGCGATCTCCGGACCGCTGCTGCTCGCTGCGGGCGTCGCGCTGCTGGCCGGGGCCATCTCCTTCGCCTCGCCCTGCGTGGTGCCGCTCGTGCCGGGGTACCTCGCGTACCTCGCCGCGCTCGTCGGGGCGGACGCGCCCGCGGTCAGCGCCGGCGAAGAGCGCAAGCAGGGGCGGTGGGCCGTTCTCGGGGCCGCCCTGCTCTTCGTGCTCGGGTTCACCGTCGTCTTCGTCGCCACGTTCGGCACGCTCGTCTGGCTGGCCGACACCCTGGTCGTCAACCAGGACCTCCTCCAGCGCATCGGCGGCGTCCTCACCATCGCCATGGCGCTGGTCTTCCTCGGCTGGATCCCCGGCCTGCAGCGCGACGTCCGCTCGCACCGCGTCCCGGGCGGCGGCGTCTGGGGCGCCCCCGTGCTCGGCGCGATCTTCGGGCTCGGCTGGACGCCCTGCATCGGCCCGACGCTCTCGGCCGTCACGACGCTGGCCAGCGCCACCGGCGGTGCCGAAGCCCGCGGGTACCTGCTGATCGCCGTCTACTGCCTCGGCCTCGGGCTGCCGTTCCTGCTCATCGCGCTCGGCGCCCGCTGGGCCGTGCGCGCCACCGACTGGGTGCGCCGGCACGGCCGCCAGGTGCAGATCTTCGGCGGCGTGCTGCTGATGATCGTCGGCATCCTGCTGGTCACCGGCGTGTGGGGAGATCTGATGGGCTGGCTCCGCAACGAGCTCGCCGGCAACCTGGAGCTGCCGCTGTGACCACCACGGAAGCGCCCCCGAAGACCCCGCAAGGCCCGACGCCCGCGAAGCGCACCTTCGCCTTCGTCCGCAACACCTGGCGCGGCCTGACGTCGATGCGCACCGCGCTCGTCCTGCTGTTCCTGCTCGCGCTGGCCGCCCTGCCGGGTGCGCTGCTGCCGCAGCGGAAGCTCAACGCCCCCAAGGTCGACGAGTACATCAGCGCCCACGGCTGGTGGGGCACCCTGCTCGACAAGCTCGAGTTCTACGACGTCTACTCCAGCATCTGGTTCTCGGCCATCTACCTGCTGCTGATGATCTCGCTGATCGGCTGCCTGACCCCGCGCAGCTTCGAGTACGTCAAGGCGATGCGCGCCAAGCCGGTGCTGACCCCGCGCAACCTGGCCCGGATGCCGCACTACCGGCTCGGGCGCGGCAAGCCGGACGTGTCAGACGCTGCCGCCGAAGTCGCCGCCGTCCACAAGCACCTGTCGGGCTGGCGCCGGGTCGAGCGCGAAGAGGCCGACGGCGTCCGGACGATCTCCGCCGAACGCGGGTTCCTGCGCGAGACCGGCAACCTCGTCTTCCACTTCAGCATGCTCGGCCTGATCGTGTTCTTCGCGCTGGGCAAGATGTTCGGCTACGAGGGCCAGGTCATCGTCCAGGCCGACGGCGACAGCTTCTGCAACTCCGGCATCTACAACTACGACTCCTTCAACGCCGGGCTGCGCGTCGACGGCACCGACCTCGACCCGTTCTGCGTGAAGGTGAACGACTTCACCGTGCGGTACACCCCGGCCGGCGAGCCGGAGTACTACCACGCGAACATCGAGTACCAGTCCGGCGAAGACCTCGAAACGAACACCTGGCGCCCGTACGGCCTCGAGGTCAACTCGCCGCTGCGCACCGCCGGCGACCGCGTCTACCTGCTCGGCCAGGGCTACTCGCCGCAGTTCACGGTCACCTTCCCCAACGGCGACAAGCGCACCCAGAACACCCAGTGGCGCACGGTCGACCCGACCACGATGCTCGCCGAAGGCGCGACGAAGTTCGACCAGCCGGGTGTCACCGACGAGGTGCAGCGGCGGACCCGCCAGCTCGCCGTCACCGGCCTGTTCGCGCCGACGTCGTTCATGCACGGCAACGTCCTGACGTCCTCGGCGCCGGAGCTGAACGACCCGTCCGTGGCCGTCGACATCATGCGCGGCGACCTCGGCCTCGACGCCGGGCGCGGGCAGTCGGTGTTCGAGATCGACCAGTCGCTCGTCGACGACGGCAGGCTGAAGAAGGTCGCCCGCGAGAACCTCAAGGTCGGCCAGGAGATCAAGCTCGACGACGGCACGAAGGTCCGCTTCGACGGCGTCAACCACTGGGTTTCCCTGCAGGTGTCCCACGACCCGACGCAGGGGTTCGTGCTCGGCTTCGCCATCGCGATGTTCCTCGGCCTCGGCGCGTCACTGCTGGTCAAGCGGCGGCGGCTGTGGGTGCGGGTGAAGCCGGGGACCGAAGACCACCCGGGTACCGTCATCGAGGTCGCCGGGCTGGCCCGCACGGACCAGGCCGGGTACGGCGAAGAGTTCCACCGGATCAGTGAACGCCTGATCAGTGGTCAGAAGGGCTGAGGCATGCCGATCAACGAGACGCTGTCGCAGTACAGCGACTGGCTGTACACCACCGCCGCGGCGATCTACGTCGTCGCGCTGATGATGACGCTGATCGAGCAGGGCTTCGGCGCCAAGGGCCGGCTGGCCATGGAACGCGCCCAGCGCCGCTCGCGCGAGCTCGTCGGCGCCGGCGGCCCGCCCATCGAGGAGCTCCCGGCCGCGCAGCGCGAGGTCGGCCGCCCCGAGCGGATCGGCCGCATGGGCGCGTCGCTGCTCGTGCTCGGCGCGGTGCTGCAGCTCTCGGCGATCGTGCTGCGCGGGCTCGCCGTGCACCGCGCGCCGTGGGGCAACATGTACGAGTACGGCATGGCGGTCACCTTCATCACGGTGGTCACCTGGATCCTCGTGATGGCGAAGTTCCCGGTCCGGCACCTGACCGGCTTCCTGCTGCTGCCCGTCGTGATCCTGATGTTCATCAACGGCACGCTGCTGTACACGATCGCGGCGCCGGTCCAGCCCGCGCTGCAGTCGTACTGGCTGGTCATCCACGTCTCGGCGGCCATCATCGGCTCCGGCGTCTTCCTCGTGCCGGGTGTCGCGAGCGTCCTCTACCTGTTCCGCTCGGCGTACGAGAAGGACGAGACGAAGTTCGCCCGGTTCGCCTCGAAGCTGCCCGCGGCCGACGTCCTCGACCGGATCGCCTACCGGACCACCATCTTCGCCTTCCCGGTGTTCACCTTCGGCGTGCTCTGCGGCGCCGTCTGGGCCGAGTCCGCGTGGGGCCGGTTCTGGGGCTGGGACCCCAAGGAGACCGTCGCGTTCATCGCCTGGGTGGTCTACGCGGCCTACCTGCACTCGCGGGCGACGGCGGGCTGGCGGGGCGCGCGGGCCGCGGCCATCAACATCGTCGGGTTCGCCGCGATCATCTTCAACCTGTTCTTCGTGAACCTCGTCACCGCGGGCCTGCACTCCTACGCCGGGGTGGGCTGAGCGTCCCGCGAGGACTCCGACTACCGTCGTGACCGGGGGAGAGCGATGTCGGGGCGAGTGCGCGGAGGTTTACACCGGTGACCGGACCCAGCGAAGAATCGGCTCCTGGCCACCCCGAACAGGCCGACCCGGCCGCTGCCCCGCAGCAACCGGGCCTGTTCGCCGACGACCGGACGGACTCCCACCCGCACCCGGAGACGTCCGGGGCCTTCGACGCGCAGCCCACGCAGGCCGTCCCGCCGCCGCCCAACCCGGCGGTGTCCGGCCCGCACCAGGTGAACCCGGCCGTGTCCGGTCCGCATCAGGTGAACCCGGCCGTGTCGGGGCCGCACCAGGTCAACCCGGCCGTGTCCGGGCCGCACCAGGTGCCGCCGGGGCCCCAGTACGGCTACGACCAGAACCTGCCGCCGCTGCAGCCGCAGTACGGTGACCCGGCCCAGCAGTACGCCCAGGCCCAGGCGCAGTACCCGCAGCAGCCCCAGCAGCCCTCGGGCCTGCCGCAGCCCCAGGGCGGGCGGCACGCGGCGCCGCCGCAGCAGCCGGGCCACGGCCACGACCTGTCCACCGCGCACCTGGTCAAGCAGGTCAAGCGGCCCCCGCAGTCCGGCTGGCGCAAGGCGCTCTACGTCGGCAGCGGCAAGCTGGTCAACCCGGGGGAGAGCCCGGCGGACACCCGCCGCCGCGAGCTCATCGCGCGCGTCAACCAGCCCCTGCGCGGCTGCTACAAGATCGCGATGCTGTCGCTCAAGGGCGGCGTCGGCAAGACGACGGTGACCACGACGCTGGGTGCGACGTTCGCCTCCCTGCGCGGTGACCGCGTCGTCGCCGTGGACGCCAACCCGGACCGCGGGACGCTGTCGCAGAAGCTCCCGCTGGAGACCACCGCGACGGTCCGCCACCTGCTGCGCGACGCGGCCCGCATCACGCGCTACAGCGACGTCCGGTCCTACACGTCCCAGGGCTCCAGCCGGCTGGAAATCCTCGCCAGCGAGCAGGACCCGGCCGTGTCGGAGGCCTTCTCCGAGGACGACTACCGGCGCACGGTCAACCTGCTGGAGCACTTCTACAACATCGTGCTCACCGACTGCGGCACCGGACTGATGCACTCGGCGATGAAGGGCGTCCTGGACGTCGCGGACGCGCTGGTGGTGGTCTCGTCCGGCTCGGTCGACGGTGCCCGCAGCGCCTCGGCGACCCTGGACTGGCTCGAGGCCCACGGCTACGGCGAGCTGGTCAAGCGCTCGGTCGCGGTGATCAACTCGGTCCGCCCCAAGGGCGGTTCGGTCGACCTCGACAAGCTCTCGGCCCACTTCGGCGCGAAGGTCCGGGCGGTCTGCAAGGTGCCCTTCGACCCGCACCTGGAGGAAGGCGCGGAGATCGAGCTGGACCGCCTGAGCGGCGACACCCGCCTCTCGCTGCTGGAGCTGGCGGCCACGGTCGCCGACGGCTTCGCGACCCCGCTCTCGCAGGGCTACCGGTAAAGCCCGCTCCGGGGCCGGGACCCGGGGTGCTCGAAGGTCGCGAAGGACTCATTGGCGGCCTCCGGCGTCCCGAACGAGTCATTCGCGACCTGGGAGCCCGGCCGCGTCCGGTCAGCCGGGTTCGCGGCGGTGGGGTCGGCGAAGGTAAAGCCGTGGGGGTGGCCCGGAGGGCACTCGGCTGCGGGTGGAGGCCGGTCCGGCAGGGGAGCGGCGGGCGTGGATCCGCGGGGGCTCAGCCGTCTTCGTCCCGGCGCTTGCGCTGCTGTTCGGCCAGCTGGCGCAGGAAATCGGGGTCGTCGTCCGGGGCGAGCGGGGCGCGGCGCGGGGTCGACGGCACCATCCGCTGACCGGCGAACGACCGCCACAGGAGCAGGGCGACGACCAGCGCGCCGACCGCCGCGAGCAGAGCGAGCATGCCGGATCCTTCCGTGTGGGTCCCCCGAGGTTAGCCTCTTCAGCCGGGTTTGGGCGCCAACGTCGTCGTGCGGGTGACGCCGGCAACGACAAAGGGCCGCGCGGGACGGGGTGGTTCCCCGTACCCGACACGGCCCTGCGCCGGAGGTGGTTCAGGCGTTGCGCGCCGGTTCGCTGGCGTCGGTGGTCAGCTCGGCCAGGAGCTCGTTGACCTCGGACTCCCGGAACCGCCGGTGCCCGCCCGGGGTCCGGATCGAGCCGATCCGCCCCGCCGTCGCCCACCGCGTCACCGTCTTGGGGTCCACCCGGAACAGCGCTGCCACCTCGCCTGGGGTGAGCAGGCGTCCGCCCATCGTCGCGGTCATTTTCCGCCTCCTTAACGAACTCACTGCTATACCGGAGGCATCCGGGCCCTTCTGCCCGTCGCGCCGGGGTAGCCAACACGGCAATCGTTGCACTTCACCCGTCGGGTACTCGAACGGTTGTCCAAGAGTAAAGAGCCCTTAAAGGTCAAAACGGACAGTTTGTTTACGGTGTGCAACTAAAATTTCGTGACGTGAAGTGCGAGAACGCCGTTCGCGCGGGTCACCGGCGGCGAGGTGTGGTGCCAATGGGGGATTGTCCAACCGCATAGAGTGATCCCCGTGGATCAGTTGGACCGGAAGATCATCGCGGCGTTGCGTATCAACGGACGGGCCACCTACGCCGATCTCGGGCGGGCCGTCGGGCTGTCCGTGTCATCGGTGCACGAGCGGGTCGGCAAGCTGGAAGCCGCCGGCGTGATCACCGGCTACCACGCGGTCGTGGACCCGAGCTCGGTCGGGCTCGGCGTCACCGCCCTCGTCGGCATCCATCCCACCGACACCGCGACCGAGGACGACGTCGCCCAAGCGCTCGGCGAGCTCGACGAGGTCGAGAGCTGCTACGCGGTGGCGGGCGACGAAGCGTTCGTCGTCAAGGTGCGCGTGGCGACCGTCGACGACCTGGAGCGGGCCCTGGGCCGGCTCCGGCGCATCCCCGGCGTCGGGCGGACGAACACCACGGTCGTGCTCTCGACGCGGTTCGAGGGGCGCCCGAACAACGCGGGCCTGCAGAAGGACCGGGCGGGCGGGGCGTAGCCTGCGTTGGTGTGAGCGACGAGAAGGCCGGAAACCTGCCACGTGACCTGACGCTGTACCTGCTGGCGCGGTTCGTGCTGGTCGGGGCGATCGCGTGGGGCCTGTCCCTGGCCGGCGTGCCGCTGCTGGTGGCGCTGCTCATCGGCCTGGTCGTCGGGCTCCCGCTCGGCCTGCTGCTCTTCCGCGGCCTCAACGCCCGCGTCACGGCCGGCCTGGCGAAGCGCAACGAGAAGCGCGCCCGGGCCCGTGCCCAGCTGCGCGCCCAGCTCCGCGGGGACACCGCCGGGCAGCCGGAGTGAGCCGCCCGCACAGCCGCAGCTGGGTCCGCGAGGCCGTCCGCATCATCGAGGCCGACGCCAACCGCAGCGCCGACACGCACCTGCACGTCTTCCCGCTGCCCCCGGAGTGGGGCATCGACCTCTACCTCAAGGACGAGTCCGTCCACCCGACCGGCTCGCTCAAGCACCGCCTGGCCCGGTCGCTGCTCCTCTACGGGCTGGTCAACGGCCACATCGGGCCGGACACCGTGCTCGTCGAGGCCTCCAGCGGCTCGACCGCGGTGTCCGAGGCCTACTTCGCCCGCATGCTCGGGCTGCGCTTCATCACGGTCGTCCCGCGCAAGACGTCGAGGGAGAAGATCGCCCTCATCGAGTTCTACGGCGGCGAGTGCCACTACGTCGACGAAGCCCCGGCGATGTACCCGGAGGCCGAGCGGCTCGCGGCCGAGTGCGGCGGGCACTACCTCGACCAGTTCACCTACGCCGAGCGCGCGACCGACTGGCGCGGCAACAACAACATCGCCGAGTCGGTGTTCGCGCAGATGCGCTCGGAGCGCCACCCGGTGCCCAGCTGGATCGTCGTCGGCGCGGGCACCGGCGGCACGAGCGCGACCTTCGGCCGGTACGTCCGCTACAAGCGGCACACCACGAAGGTCTGCGTCGTCGACCCGGAGAACTCGTCGTTCTACGGCGCCTGGGAGACCGGCGCGCTCGACTACGCCACCGGTATGCCGTCCCGGATCGAAGGCATCGGGCGCCCGCGCTGCGAGCCGTCGTTCGTGCCGGGCGTCATCGACGAGATGTTCCGGATCCCCGACGCGGGCTCCCTGGCGGCCATCCGCCTGCTGCGCGAGCGCACCGGCCACTGGGCGGGCGGCTCGACCGGCACCAACCTCTACGGCGCGTTCCGGCTCATCTCCCGGATGGTCGAGGACGGCCAGGCGGGCAGCGTCGTGACGCTGCTCTGCGACGGCGGCGAGCGGTACGCGCACACGTACTACAACGACGACTGGCTGGCCCAGCAAGGCCTGGACCTGGCCCCGCACACGGCGTTGTTCGAGGAGTTCCTGACGACCGGGAAGTTCTTCGTCCCGGAGAGCTAGAAGTGATGTCCAGGGACGTTGTCCCGAGTTGTCCCCGCTGATCCGACCGCACGCCCCGCACCGGCACCGCCGTGCTGCACACCGTCATCGATGACCACTCCCCGGCTGACCGACCTCCCGGAGAGCTAGAAGCTCAGCGCGACGGCGGCGAGCACGGCCCAGGCGAGCATCGCCAGGCCGGTGTCCCGCAGCGCCGGGATCAGGGCCCGCCCCTGCTGCCCGCCGCCGACCGCGCGGACCGACTTCAGCAGCATCGGCGCCGTCGCGAGGGTGATCAGCAGCAGCGGGTGGAAGATCCCGAGCACCACGCTGAGCACGTACGGCACCGCGATCAGCACCAGGTACAGCCGCCGGGTGCCGCCGTCGCCGAGGCGGGTGGCCAGGGTGCGCTTGCCGGACTCGACGTCCGTCGGGATGTCACGCAGGTTGTTGGCGGTCAGGACCGCCGTCGAGAACGCGCCGACCGCGACCGCGCACGCCAGCGCGGCCCAGCTGACCCGGCCCGCGTGGACGTACACCGTGCCGAGCACGCCGGCCAGGCCGAAGAAGACGAACACGGCGATCTCGCCGAAGCCGTAGTAGCCGTAGGGCTTCTTGCCGCCGGTGTAGAACCACGCGCCGAGGATGCACAGCGCGCCCATCACGAGCAGCCACCAGTGCCCGCTGGCGACCACCAGCACGAGCCCCAGCACCCCGGCCAGCCCCAGCGAAACCAGCGCGGCGGTCAGCACGGCCTTGGGCGCGGCGACCCCGGAGCCGACCAGCCGCAGCGGCCCGACGCGGTGCTCGTCCGTGCCGCGGATGCCGTCGGAGTAGTCGTTGGCGTAGTTGACGCCGACGATCAGCGAGAGCGAGACCAGCAGCGCCAGGACCGAACGCCACCAGGAAAACGCGTCCAGCGCGATCGCCGCGCCGACCCCCGCCACGACCGGCGCCACCGCGTTGGGCAGCGTCCGGGGCCGGGCCCCCTCGATCCACTCGCTCACTGAAGCCATGGCGCCATTCAACGCCATGTCGATCAGTGCCCGGCGGGAACCCGGGCCGTCGCGGGCACGCCGTCCAGGGCGTCGAGCTGCGCCCGGACGCGGTCGGCGTCGCGGCCGCGGTCCTGCTGCCGGTACATCTCGAGCGCTTCCCGCCACGCCGCACGGGCCTCGTCGTGGTGGCCGAGGGCGGCGAGCGGCTGGCCGAGGCGGTCGAGGGTGTCGGCGACCTGGAACGTGTTCCCGCGGTCGCGGTAGAGCGTGAGCGCCCGCCGGTAGTGGTCGATCGCGGTCTCGTGCCGCCCGGTGTGGAACTCGATGTAGCCGAGGCTGTCCAGGGTGTCCGCCTCGGCGTGCGTGTCGCCGTGGTGGCGGTGCAGGGCCAGCGCGGCTTCGCAGTGGCTTCGCGCGGTCTCGTGGTCGCCGACCTGGGCGGCCAGCCACCCGACCTGGTTGAGCTCGCGCGCCTCCCACACGGGCCTGCCGAGAGCGCGGAAGAGCGCCAGCGCGCGGGTGGCGTGCGCCAGGGCCCGCCGGTCGTCGCCGCGCAGCTGCCAGACCCACGAAAGCCCGTGCTGGGCGAGGCTCTGCTCGGTGCGGTCGTCGTGGAGCTCGGCCAGCGCGATGGCTTCCTGCAGGTGCTCGACGGCTTCGTCGTGCCGCCGCAGGTTCGCGTGGACGTCGGCGAGCAGCCGGTGCGCGCGGCTCAGCGCGGCCGGGTCGGCCAGGTGCGCGGCGGCGTCCAGTGCCGCGCGCCAGCCGGCCAGCCGGTCGTGGAGCATGCCCCGCCGGTTCTGGAAGGTGTGCGTCCCCCAGGCCAGCTGCCACACCACGTCGTGCCACGCGGCGGCCGCGGCGGTGCGCTGGGCCGCGACGAGGTTCGCGTGCTCGGTGTCGAACCAGGCCAGCGCGGCGGTGTCGTCGGGCAGCGGGTGCGGTGCGGCGCCCGGCGCGGGCGCGGCGAGCGGGACGGCCTGGCGGTGGGGGTCGAGGTGGTGGTCGGCGGCGTGCGCCGTGTGGACGTAGTGGTCCAGGACCCGCCGCAGCGCCGCTTCCCGCTCGTCCGCCGGGAGCTCGCGCTCGGCGGTCGTCGTGGCGTAGTCGCGGATCAGGTCGTGCATGGCGTACCGGCCGCCGGGACGGCGGGTCAGCAGCGACGCCTCCTCCAGCATGCTCAGCACCTTGGCCGTCCGGCGCGGGGGCAGGCCGGCGAGGGCCGCCGCGGCCGGCAGCCCGGTGTCGGGGCCGGGCGCGGTGCCGAGCAGGGCGAACACCGTGCGCTGCTCGGCCGTGAGCGCGCGCAGCGACCACGACAGGACCGTGGGCAGGCTCACGGCGGGGTCTTCGTGGTCGAGCGCGTCGAGGCCGAGGTCGCGCAGTTCGGCGGCGAACTCCGCGAGCGGGATGTGCGGGCGCGTGTGCGCGTGCCGGCTCATGATCGCCAGCGCCAGCGGGTAGCGCCCGCACAGGCCGATCAGGTCCTCGACCGCCCGCGGCTCGGCGGCCAGCCGTGCCGCGCCCAGGCGTTCGGTCAGCAGCGCGCGGGCTTCGCCGTGGGTGAGGATGTCGAGCTGGAGGTGCCGGGCGCCGTAGCGCGTGATCAGCGGGGCGAGGTGGCGGCGGCTGGTCACCACCGTCGTGGCCGCCGAGCTGTCCGGCAGCAGCGGGATCACCTGGCCGGCGTCGGCCGCGTTGTCCAGCACGACCAGCATCCGCTTGCCCGCGACCAGCTGCCGGTACAGCGCGGCCTGCGCGTCCGGATCGGGCGGGACGCGGCTGGGTGCGACGCCCAGCGCGCCGAGGAAGCCCCGCACCACGACCGACGGCTCCAGCGGGGCGTTCGCCGACGAGAAGCCGTGCAGGTCGGCGAACAGCCTGCCGTCCGGGAACCGGTCGCGGTGGGCGTGCGCCCAGTGCAGCACCAGCCACGTCTTGCCGACTCCGCCGGCCCCGGCCAGCGCGGAAATCTGCACCACACGTCCCTCGTCCGCCTCGCGGTGCGCGGCCGCGGTCAGCGCGGCGAGCTCGTCCGCGCGGCCGATGAACGACGGGGGCGCCGCCGGGAACCGGTCCGGGATGACGCCGTCGGCCGGTCCCGGACCGGCCGGCTCCGGCGCACCGCGCAGGATCCGCTGGTGCAGCTCCCGCAGCGGCGGGCTCGGATCGGCGCCCAGCTCCTCGGCCAGCCGGTGCCGGAGCCGCTCGTAGTGCTCGAGGGCGTCGGCCTGGCGGCCGCTGCGGTAGAGGGCCAGCACGACCTGACCGGCGAGCCGCTCGTCCAGCGGGTGTTCGCGGCTCCACGCCGTCAGGTCCGTGAGCAGCCCGGCGTGCCGTCCCCGGCGCAGCCGCAGGTCGGCGTGGTCGAGCCGGGCCGACCACCGTTCGGCGTGCAGGGACCGGCGCAGGTCGGCGGCCCACGGGGTGTCCAGCTCGGCCAGTGCGTCGCCGTGCCAGAGCCCGAGCGCCCGCTCGAACAGTTCCTCGGCGGCGTCGTCCCCGGCTTCGCGCGCTTCGGCCACGAGCCGGCGGAACCGGTGCAGGTCCACCGCGCCGGGGTCGACGCGCGGCAGGTAGCCGCCGGGGAGCCGCCGGATCTCCAGCCCTTCAGCGGCCGGTGAATGCCGGAGCCGGGACAGGTAGCTGTGCAACGACTCCCGCGCGCGCAGCGGCGGGCGGTCCGCCCACACCCGGTCGATCAGCCGCTCGACCGGGACCGGCTGGTTCGCGTCGGCCAGCAGCGCCGCCAGCACGGCCCGCTGCCGCGCGGGCCCGAGCTCGACCGGCTCGCCGTCCACCCGGGCCTCGATCGGGCCCAGCAACCGGAACTCCACCACCACCGCGCCTCCCCTCGCCCCCGCATTCGACCAGCTCGTTCAAGCGGTCTGCAAGGTCCGGGCAAGGCGGAGGGGGCACGATGGGGAAGACCGGGGGACCCGCGCCATCGAGGGGTTGGCACGGTTCCCGCCGGTCGACCGGTCAGTCGGTCGTCGGGAGCTGCCAGGTGAGCTGGCCGCTGTTCGGGGCCACGGCGGGACCGTCGGCCAGCGCCGTGCCCGCCGGGAGGAGCACTCCCAGCGCGACGGCGGTGCTGATCAGGGCGGTGCGGAGCCAGCGCGTCATGGTGCGTAGCCAAGCGTGCGCACGCCGTCAATGTCAACGAAGTGCCACCATTCAGCCGCGCGAACCCGACGTCAGTAGGGCCTTCACCGCCGCCCGGTCGATCTTGCCGGGGCCGCGCAGGGGCAGCTCGGTGCCGAATTCGACGCGCTTGGGGGTCGAGGCCGGGCCCAGCTCCGCGCGGACCGCCGCGCACAGGTCACCCGGCTCGCCCGCCGGGACGACCAGCGCCACCACGGCCTCGCCCCACTCCGGGTCCGGCAGGCCGACGACGCACGCGTCCCGCACCCCCGGCTGCGCGCACAGCACGCGTTCGATCGCGTTCGCCGACACCTTCACACCGCCGGTGTTGATCATGTCGTCCGCCCGGCCCAGCACCTCCAGGCGGCCGTCTTCGTGCCGGACCCCGCGGTCGGACGTCGTGAACCAGCCGCCGGAGAACGCCTCCGCGGTGAGGTCCGGCCGGCCCCGGTAGCCGTGCGCGAGCACGTCGCCGGCGATGCGGATCCGGCCGCCGTCGAGGTCGACGCGGACGCCATCGAGCGGGAAGCCGTCGTAGACGCAGCCGCTCGCCGTCTCGCTCATCCCGTACGCGGGCACGATCCGGACCCCGGCCTCGGCGGCGCGCTCGCGCAGCGCCGGGGTGGTCGCGGCCGCGCCGAGCACGATCGCGTCGAACGTCTTCGCCGCGGCCAGTCCCGCGCCGCCGTCGTCGAGCAGCCGGACCAGCTGGGTCGGCACGAGGGCCGTGTACCGCGGGCCGCCGGTCAGCCTCGCCGCCGCGGCCGCGAAGTCGGCCGGGCGGAAGCCGGTGCCGGTCAGGAACGCGGGCTCGGTGCCCGCGAGCAGCGACCGGACCAGCACCTGCAGCCCGCCGATGTAGTGCGCCGGGGTCGCCAGGAGCCAGTGGCCGGGGCCGCCGAGGCGGGCGTGCGTGGCCTCGGCGGACGCGGTCAGCGCGCGGGCCGAGAGCAGCACGCCCTTGGGCGCGCCGGTCGAGCCCGAAGTGGCGATGACCACGGCCGTGTCCGGCTCGGCGGGCTCACCCGGGGCCATCGCGTCCCGCAGCGCGGGGTCGGTGAACGGCAGCACGGCCGGCCCGCCGTCCAGCGCGTCCGCGACCGCGCGCTTCAGCGTGGCGAGCGCCGCCGGGGAGCCGTCGAGGGGGATCGGGAGCAGCTCAGTAGTAATAGGGGACGTCCTTGAAGTCGGGGTCGCGCTTCTGCAGGAACGCGTCGCGGCCTTCGACGGCTTCGTCCTGCATGTACGCCAGGCGGGTGGTCTCGCCGGCGAACAGCTGCTGGCCGACCATGCCGTCGTCGGTGAGGTTGAACGCGTACTTCAGCATCCGCTGCGCCGTCGGCGACTTGCCGACGATCGTCCACGCCCAGTCCAGCGCCTCTTTTTCGAGGTCGGCGTGCGGGACGACGGCGTTGACCGCGCCCATCCGGTGCATCTGCTCGGCGGAGTACTCGCGGCCGAGGAAGAAGATCTCGCGGGCGAACTTCTGCCCGACCATCTTGGCCAGGTAGGCCGAGCCGTAGCCGGCGTCGAACGAGCCGACGTCGGCGTCGGTCTGCTTGAACTTGGCGTGCTCGGCCGAGGCGAGGGTGAGATCGCACACGACGTGCAGGGAGTGCCCGCCGCCCGCGGCCCAGCCCGGCACGACCGCGATCACCGGTTTCGGCAGGAACCGGATCAGCCGCTGGACCTCGAGGATGTGCAGCCGGCCGGCTTGGGCGGGGTCCACCGTGTCGGAGGTCTCGCCGCTCGCGTACTGATAGCCGGAGCGTCCGCGAATACGCTGGTCACCACCGGAGCAGAACGCCCACCCGCCGTCCTTGGGCGAGGGGCCGTTGCCGGTGAGCAGGACGCAGCCGACGTCCGAGCTCATCCGGGCGTGGTCCAGCGCCCGGTAGAGCTCGTCGACGGTGTGCGGCCGGAAGGCGTTGCGGACCTCCGGACGGTCGAACGCGACGCGCACCACGCGCTTGCCGCCGCGGTTCTCAGCGGAACGGTGGTAGGTGATGTCGGTGAAGGCGAAACCTTCGACCTCGGTCCACGCGGCCGGATCGAACAGCTCGGAAACTCGGGCGTCATCCACGTTTGGGAGAATAGGACCTGTGGACATCTCTGATCTGTCTGGAGCCTGCCGGTGAACCCTTCCACCGCGCAGGCCAGGGTGATCGTCGACGAACTCGTCCGCAACACCGTTTCGCACGTCGTCCTCTGCCCGGGCTCCCGCAACGCGCCGCTGTCGATCGCGCTCTACGACGCGGCAGCGGCCGGGAAGCTGCAGCTCCACGTCCGCATCGACGAGCGCGGCGCCGCGTTCCTCGCGCTCGGCATCGCCGCGCGCACCGGGCGTCCGGTGGCCTTGCTGTGCACGTCGGGCACCGCGGCCGCGAACTTCCACCCGGCCGTGCTGGAGGCCGACCGCGCCGGCGTCCCGCTGATCGTCATGACCGCCGACCGGCCGCCCGAGCTGCGCGCGGCCGGCGCGTCGCAGGTCATCGACCAGCACCGGCTGTTCGGCAACGCCGCCCGGTACTTCGACGAGCTGGCCGTCGCCGAGCGGCGGGCCGGCCAGAACTCGTACTGGCGCAGCCAGATCTGCCGGGCCTGGAACGCCGCCTACGGCGAGTGGCGCTGCGGCCCGGTGCACCTGAACATCCCGTTCCGCGAGCCGCTCGTGCCCGACCTCGAGGACGACGGCGAGTGGTACGAGTCGCTGGACGGCCGTCCCGACGGCTCCCGGTGGACCGAGCTGCCGGACTTCGGCGCGCTGCCGTCGTTCGTGGTGCCTTCCGCCCGCCACGGCCTGGTGATCGCGTGCGACACCGGCGTCCAGGCGGCGAGCGAGTGGGCCGAGCAGCACGGCTGGCCGGTGATCTCGGAGACCGGCGGCATCGGGCTGTCCGGTGGCACGGCGATCTCGTCCGGCGCGTGGCTGCTGGGCGTCGAGGAGTTCATCTCGCGGCACAAGCCGGAGCAGGTGCTCTGCCTCGGGCGGCCGACGGTGTTCCGGCAGATCCAGAAGGTGCTTTCGGACGCCTCCGTGGAGGTCCTGCTGGTCCGGCCGGACTCGGACTGGCCGGCGCCCGCGCACAACGTCCGGCAGGTCGGGCAGTGGTTCGACGAGCCGACCAAGCCCGCCGACCCGGAGTGGCTGGCGAGCTGGCGCCGTGCCGACGCCGCGGCCGCTTCCGCTGTCGCCGCGACGCTGGCCGAGGAGCCGTGGCCCAGCGGGCTGCGCGTCGCGACCGAGCTGGTGGACGCGCTGCCGCCGGACTCGCTGCTCGTCGTGGGCTCGTCCAACCCGACCCGGGACGTGGCGCTCGCCGGGCGGCTACGCCCCGACGTCCTCGTGCACCGCAACCGCGGCGTCGCGGGCATCGACGGCACGGTGTCGACCGCGATCGGCGCCGCGTACGTCCACCGCGGCCCGTCGTACGCGCTGCTGGGCGACCTGACGTTCCTGCACGACGCTTCGGGGCTGCTGACCGGCCCGGCCGAGCAGCGCCCGGACCTGACGATCGTGGTGCTCAACGACGACGGCGGCGGCATCTTCTCGCTGCTGGAGCAGGGCGCGCCGGAGCACTCGGCGAGCTTCGAGCGCGTCTTCGGCACGCCGCACGGCGCCGACCTGGGCGCGCTGTGCGCCGGCTACCGCGTCCCGCACGTCGTCGCGGAGACGCTGACGGAGTTCAAGGCGGCACTGCGGCCGGAGCCGGGCCTGCGCGTCGTCGAGGTGCGAGTGGACCGTTCGCGGCACCGTGACCTGCACGCCCGGCTGCGCTCCGCGGTCAGCGCGGCCGTTTCGGCGGTCTGACGGCTTCGGTCAACCGCTTTCCGGGTGGGATCCCAGCAGGCAAGATCCTCCCTTCGGCTGTTCCTGGGTGCTTCTTGGCTGGCTACGTTCGAGCGCGCTGAACCTCACCCGTTGGAGGGATTCGAATGCGTGCAAGAACTCGCACCGGCCTCGGTGTGCTCGCGGCCGGGGTCGCCTCGGTGCTGCTCGCCGGTACCGCCAGTGCGGCCCCGGCGCCGGGTGCGCCCGGCGTC
Source organism: Amycolatopsis sp. cmx-4-83 (assembly GCF_046548815.1). Lineage (NCBI taxonomy): Bacteria > Bacillati > Actinomycetota > Actinomycetes > Pseudonocardiales > Pseudonocardiaceae > Amycolatopsis > Amycolatopsis sp. cmx-4-83. The sequence continues at coordinate 349,561 of NZ_JAEBEF010000001.1, forward strand.
GGTGACACGTACTACCCGAACGCCGGCAACGGCGGCACGGACGTGCTGCACTACGACATCCGCCTGACCTACCAGCCCGCGACCGACGTGCTGGCCGGCACCACCACGCTGCTGCTCACCGCGACGCAGGACCTCTCGCGGTTCGACCTCGACTTCGCGCTCAAGGCGTCCAGCGTGCGCGTGAACAACCGCCCGGCGCAGTTCACGAACCAGAACGGCAACGGCGAGCTCGTCATCACCCCGGCGCAGCCGCTGCTCAAGGGCCAGACCGCGACCGTCGTCGTGGCCTACTCGGACACGCCCTCGACCGAGAAGGTGGACGGGCTCAACGCCTGGAAGAAGGGCTCCTTCGGCGCCCTCGGCGTCGACGAGCCGCAGAGCTCGGCGTGGTGGTTCCCGGCGAACGACCACCCGACCGACAAGGCGACCTACGACGTCACGATCGAAGCCCCGGACGACAACGTTGCCATCACCAACGGCTCGCTGGTCCGGACGCAGAAGAGCCGGGCGGGCTGGACGCGCTGGCAGTGGCGCAGCACCAAGCCGCAGGCGACCTACCTGACGTCGTTCATCGTCGGCAAGTACGAGCTGAACCAGTCGACGACGCCGGACGGCAAGCCGTTCATCACCGCGTACGGCTCGGACCTCGGTGACTCGTTGTACGCGGCGAAGGCGAGCGTCGAGCGGACGCCGGAGATCGACGAGTTCCTGGCCACCCAGTTCGGCCCGTACCCGTTCGAGGCCGAGGGCGGCGTCGTCACCAGCGGCATCACGTTCTCCCTGGAGAACCAGACCCGGCCGACCTACGGCGCCCGCAACTTCCGCGCGGGCTCGAACACGACGTTGATCGCGCACGAGAACGCCCACCAGTGGTTCGGCGACAACGTCTCCCTCGGCCGCTGGAGCGACATCTGGCTGAACGAGGGCTTCGCGTCCTACGCCGAGTGGCTGTGGTCGGAGCACGAGGGCGAGGGCACGGTCGCCGAGCTGGCGCAGTACACGTACGACTCGAACCCGGCCGACGGTGACCTGTGGAAGCTCGTCCCGGCCGACCCGGGCGCGGACAACCAGTTCGACAACGCGGTGTACGACCGCGGCGCGCTGACGCTGCAGGCGCTGCGCACCGCCGTCGGCGACGAGGCGTTCTTCAAGATCCTGCAGACGTGGCAGGCCCAGAAGGGCGGCAAGGACGGCCGGATCCTGGAGTTCATCGCGCTGGCGGAGAAGATCTCGGGCAAGCCGCTGCACGAGCTGTTCCAGACCTGGCTGTACACGGCGGGCAAGCCCGCGGTGGGCCCCAACGGCGCGGCGGCGGTTTCCCGCTTCGCGGCCCCGGCGAAGCCCCGGTCGTACGACCAGATCCAGGCGAACCACCGGAATCTCGCCGCGGAGCACGCGCACTGAGCGAGACCGCTACGCTCGCGGCGTGAGCACGAGAGGTGAACGGGCGAGGCACGTCGGGTGGTGGACCACCCTCGGCGTCGCCTCGCTCCTCACCGTGATGTGCATCTGCTTGCTGTTCGCGGCGATCCGCAACGACGGCGCGATCTCCGCCCAGCTCGGCACCGCGACGGCGACGGTCGACTCGGTGGCGTTCGACCGCACGATCATCCACTTCGAGACCCCCGACGGCATCGTCCACAGCCCGGCGAACGGGGTGCTCTACCCGGACGGCCTGGCGGCCGGGCAACTGGTCCGCATCGAGTACGACGCGTCCGACCCGGAGCTGGCCCGGGTGGCCGGGCGGTCGGCGACGTTGACGTTGCTGCCGCTGGGGAGTTTCGTGTTCTTCACCTGGCTGGTGGCGGGGCCGCTGCTGTGGTGGATCCGCCGGGTCGACAAGCGAGCCACCGTTCCCGCTTGATCTCGTACTCGACTTCGCCCTGGTCGGCGCCGTCGATGTGGTCTTCGTAGTCGATCGCCGAGGTGAAGGCCCTGGCGAAGGTGAGTCCCACTGAGGCCATCGTCGCGCGGGACGGGGTGTTGACGGCCATGGTCTGGGCGAAGATCCGGTCCAGGCCGAGTTCTTCGAAGCCGTACCGGAGCAGTTCGAGGGAGCCTTCGCGGGCGTAGCCCTGCCGCCAGTGCCGGCGCAGCAGGCGGTAGCCGAGCTCGGCTTCGCCTTCGACGTCCGGCTGGTCGGGGCCGTGGGGTGGGCGGAGGATCCACCAGCCGACGAAGTCTTCGTCGGCGAAGCCCATCCAGAATCCGTGACCCGTGCTCATCCGGCGTCGGTGGGCTTGCTCGACCTCGTCCCGGGTGGCGGCGCGGCCGGTCAGGTAGCGCATGACTTCCGGGTCGGAGTCGAGTTCGTACTCGAGGTCGAGGTGCTCGTCGGTGAGGGGCACGAGGGTGAGCCGGGGGGTGCGGAGGGTCGGCATGGCTCGATCGTCGCGGGGCGCGCAAGCCGTTTTGGCCTGGTGCGCTGGCTCAGCCCTCGGTCTGGCGGGGGTGGTTCTGTCTCCCGCTCCTCGCCTCTTGATTGTTCAACACCGGAGACCCGGCCTCAAGGGCGCCTTCGGCGTCGCTTCGCGATGAGCTTCGCTCACCCTTGACCCCGGGTCTCCGGTGCTGACTGCGGCTGGGACGAGGGGCGGGGGAGGTCCAGGGCGGTCCGCTGGGTGTCTGCTGGCGGTCTGCTGGCTGTCGGTGCTGAGCGAGCTCAGCCCGCGTGGGCCGTCGTGCCCGGGGCGGGCCGTGCGGAGCGAACTCTCCCCGCGTGCGCGTCTCCGGCGGCTCGGCGGCTACCCGGGTGCGAAAACCTCACCCCGCGTGCGCCGTCTCCTGCCACCAGCCCAGCACCTCGTCCGCCACCCCCGGCGCCGCCACCAGCAGTCCGTCCGTCGGCAGCGCCGTGTCCTCGCCGTGCTTGTCCAGCACCACCGCGCCCGCCTCGATGGCCATCGCCACCGAGCCCGCGACGTCCCACTCGTGGTAGCTGTGCAGCACCGCCGCGGCCGCGTGCCCCAGCGCCACCTGCGCGATCGACAACGCCGCCGACCCCAGCACCCGGACCCCCGCGTGGGCCGCCGCCGCGCGCTCGATGAAGCCGCCCATCCCCGGCCACGGGCCGCGCCGGGCGAACTCCGTGCACACCAGTGCCCCCGCCGTCACGCAGCGGTCCGTGAGCCGGACCGGTTTGCCGTTCGCGCGGGCCCCTCGGCCGCGCGCCGCGGCGTAGATCTGGGCTCGGTACGGGTCCGCCACCACGCCCACCACCGGGCCCGCCGCGTCCACCAGCGCCAGGCTGTACGCGCACCAGGGCACGCCGGCCACGTAGTTCGCCGTTCCGTCCACCGAGTCGACCACCCAGCGGTACTCGGCGACGTCCGCGCCGTGGTCGGCGCCGAACTCGTGACCGACCACCGGGATGCCCGGGAACTCCGCCGTCAGGACGCGCCGCGTGTGGCGCTCCAGGATGCGGTCGGTGTCGGTGACCCAGTCGAAGGGCGAGTCCAGCGTCGACGGGTGGGCGCCGCGGCCGGCGGTCGCGGTGATCACGTCGGTGGCGTCGTTGGCCAGCCGTCCGGCCACTTCGAGCGCCCTCGACAGCAGGCCGGGCTCGACGGGCCGCGGCGGCCGGGAGGACAAGAGGGTCATGCCTGCTTAGTCTGGGTCACCCTGGTTTCCGGGACACGACCTTGAGATGACATGTCGTAGCCGATCTGTTCCGGCAGCGTTGGCCGCCGTGTCACGCGGTCGCCAGTATCGGGTGCGATCGTCCAAGACGTGCGAGTCGCCATAGTCACCGAAAGTTTCCTGCCCCAGGTGAACGGCGTGACCAACTCCGTCCTGCGGGTCGTCGAGCACCTGCGCGAACGCGCCCACGACGTGCTGATCATCGCCCCCGGTCCCGGCCCGGACTCCTACCGCGGCGCCCCGGTCGTCCGGATCCCCGCGCTGGACTTCCCCGGCGTGAACTCCCTCCCGATCGGTCTGCCGACGCGCACGGTGCTGAACGCGCTGGCCGCGTTCGGGCCGGACGTCGTGCACCTGGCGTCGCCGTTCGTCGTCGGCGCGCGCGGACTCGCGGCGGCGCGGCGGCTGCGGGTGCCGTCGATCGCCGTCTACCAGACCGACATCGCCGGGTTCGCCGCCGCGTACGGCTTCGGCATCGCCGCCCGCGCCGCGTGGCGCTGGGTGCGGCGGCTGCACTCGCGCGCCGACCGGACCCTCGCGCCGTCCAGCGACTCGGTCGCGCAGCTGGAGCTGCACGGCGTCCCGCGGGTGCACCGGTGGGCGCGGGGCGTCGACATCGAGCGGTTCTCCCCGGAGCACGCCGACGCGGCGCTGCGGGCCGAGCTGGCGCCGGACGGCGAGCTGCTCGTCGGGTTCGTCGGCAGGCTGGCGCCGGAAAAGGAGGTCGACCGGCTGGCCGCGCTGGCCGGCGTGCCCGGGATCCGCGTGGTCGTCGTCGGCGACGGGCCCCAACTCGAGAGCCTCAAGGCGCAACTGCCCGGCGCGGCGTTCCTCGGCGCGAAGTACGGCGAAGAGCTTTCCAGGGCGTACGCGAGTCTCGACGTCTTCGTCCACACCGGACCGCACGAGACGTTCTGCCAGGCGGTGCAGGAGGCGATGGCGTCCGGGCTGCCCGTGCTCGCCCCGGACGCGGGCGGCCCGAAGGACCTCGTCCTGCCCGGCCGCACCGGCTACCTGCTGCCCGCGGACCGCGAGCTGTTCGGCCCGGCGCTGGTCGAGAAGGTCGAGGCCCTGCGCGACGCGGCGCTGCGGGAACGGCTCGGCGAGAAGGCGCGCAAGGTGGTGCTCGGCCGGACCTGGCCCGCCGTCTGCCACGAGCTGCTCGGGCACTACGAAGCCGTGCGGGGCCGGGCCGTCCGCGCGGCCTGACATGCACATCGTCCAGCTCGCGAACTTCTACGGGCCGCGCTCGGGCGGCCTCCGCACGGCCCTGCACCACCTCGGCGCGGGGTACGTCGCGAGCGGCCACGAGGTGACGCTCGTGGTGCCCGGCACGCGGTACGCCGACGAAGTCCTGCCGACCGGTGTCCGCCGGTTTTCCCTACCGGCGCCCAAGATCCCGGGCACCGGCGGCTACCGCGCGGTCGACCCGCACCGCGTCCGCGCGGTCCTGCGAAGACTCGAGCCGGACCGGCTGGAGGTGTCGGACCGGCTGACGCTGCGCGGGATGGGTGGCTGGGCGCGGCGCCACGGCGTCCCCAGCACGGTCATCTCGCACGAGCGCCTCGACCGGCTGCTGGAGCAGTTCCTGCTGCCCGAGCCGGTCGCGCGCCGCGTCGCCGACGTCGCGAACCGGCGGATGGCCGCGAGCTACGACGCGGTCGTCTGCACGACGGCGTTCGCGCGCGCGGAGTTCGACCGGATCGCCGCCCCGAACGTCCACCGCGTGCCCCTCGGCGTCGACCTCGCGACGTTCCGGCCCGCCATGCGCGACGACGGCTGGCGCACCGACCTCGCCGGGGGAGCGGACGCCCTGCTCGTCCACTGTGGACGGCTGTCGCCGGAGAAGCACGTGGAGCGCAGCGTGGACACCGTCGCGGAGCTGACGGAGGCGGGCGCCCGCGTGCGGCTGGTGGTGGCGGGCGACGGCCCTCGCCGCCGCGCGCTGGAACGCCGGGCGCGCGGGCTGCCGGTGACGTTCCTGGGCTTCCTGTCCGGCCGCGGCGACGTCGCCCGGCTGCTGGCCAGTGCGGACGTCTCCCTGGCGCCCGGCCCGCACGAGACGTTCGGGCTGGCGGCGCTGGAGGCGCTGGCGTCCGGGACGCCGGTGGTGGTGTCGGCGTCCTCGGCACTGCGCGAGATCGTGCGCCCGGGCTGCGGCGCGGCGGTGGACGACCACGCGCCGGCGTTCGCCACCGCGGTGACGCACCTCCTGGACAGCCCCGAAGACCTGCGCCGCGCGGCGGCCCGCGCCCGGGCGGAGCAGTTCACCTGGCCCGCCGCGGTGGCCGGGATGCTGGCCACCTTCCGCTGAGCTTCACGGCTTTCCGTAGCCGGGGTGGACGCCGGGGGTGAGGCCCTGGTCGGTGGCGATCTTGGTCAGGAGGGCGTGGAGGGTCGAGCGCTCGTCGTCCGACAACGCCTCGGTGAGCGCGCGGTCGTGGGCGGCCGCGGCCTGGGCGACGCGGCCCATGAACGCGCGGCCGTCCTCGCTCAGCTCCAGCGCGTAGAGCCGCCGGTCCTCCGGGTTGCGGCGGCGCTCGATCAGGCCGCGCTTCTCCAGGCCGTCGACCAGCGCGACGAGCCGGGTCGGCTGGGTGCCGAGCTGAGCCGCGATCGCCTGCTGGCTCTGCCCCGGCCGTGTCGCGACCAGCCGCAACAGCCCGACTTGCGGCGGCGTCAGGTCCAGCTCACCGATCCGCTCGGTGAACCGCTGGGCCGCGTGCGCGCCCACCTGGGCCAGCAGGAACGCGCTGCCGAAACCGTTCATGCCCGGGACGGTAGCCGTTGACAATCGATTACACCAGTGTAATCGTTTATGGCATGAAACGAATTGCGGTCATCGCTTACGGCCTGTTCACCGTCGCCGGGGGAGTCCTCGGCGCCACCGGCACCCGCCCGGACTCGTCCGCGGCCGAGGTCGCCGCCTACGACGCCGCGCACCAGGGGCTCGTCCAGCTGCTGGCCCTGGTCGTCTTCGGCGCCGGCCTGTCCCTCGCGGTCTGGACGGCGGCCGCGAGACCACCGCAGCTCGGCTACGCGGGCGGCCTGCTCGCGTCCGGCTCGCTCCTGCTGAGCGGCCTCGCCACCTGGACCGCCGCGCAGAACCCGGACTTCGCCCGCCCGTTCACGTCGCTGGCCTTCGCGGCGGGCGCGTTCGGCTTCGCCGTGCCCCTCGCGCTGCTCATCGCGGTCGTGGCCCGCGACGAGCGGAAATGGCTGGAGATCACGGGCTACGTCGTCGCGGGGCTGGCCGGGCTTTCGGCGCTCGGCATGCTGACCGACGTCCTCTACCCGCTGATCCCGGTCGGACGCTTCGGCGGGCTCATCTGGCTGGTGCTCGCGAGCTTCCTCAAGCCCCGCGACTAATCTCAAGTCATGTCACGCGCAAGCCTGGACAAGAACCCGCACGAAGTCGCCGCCATGTTCGACGGCGTCGCGGACGGGTACGACCGGGCGAACTCGTTCATGACCTTCGGCTTCGACCGGCGCTGGCGCACCACCACCGCCCGCGTGCTCGACGCCCGCCGCGGCGAGAAGGTCCTGGACCTGGCCGCCGGCACCGGGGTGTCCACCGTCGAGTACGCCCGCGGTGGCGCCTGGTGCCTGGCCGCGGACTTCTCCTTCGGCATGCTGCGCGCCGGGCTGCACCGCAAGGTGCCGATGGTGGCGGCGGACGCGCTCAACCTGCCGTTCGCCGACGACAGCTTCGACGCCGTGACGATTTCCCTCGCGCTGCGCAACTTCGTCGACACGAAGGCCGCGCTCACCGAGATCGCCCGCGTGGTCAAGCCGGGCGGCCGCCTGGTGATCTGCGAGGTCTCGACCCCGCCGTTCGCCCCGATCCGGTTCATCCACCGGCGGTTCATGCTCAAGCTGCTCACCTGGGTCGGCAAGCGGACGTCGTCGAACCCGGAGGCCTACTCCTACCTGGCCGAATCGATGCTGGCCTGGCCGGACCAGCGCACGCTCGGCGAGATCATCGCGAGCGCCGGCTGGGCCGACGTCGAGTGGTTGAACCTCACATTCGGCGTCGTGGCGATCCACCGCGCGCGAAAGCCTGCCTAACTCCGCCTTCCTCCCCACCGCCACCCTCAAAGGAGGGGCTTCGCCCCGCTGTAGATTCGAAGCATGAGTCGACGCACCGCAGACCAGGACGCCGAAGTCATCGTCGTCGGCGCCGGGCCCGCCGGATCCACTGTCGCGACGTACCTGGCGCGGTCGGGCGTCGACGTCCTGCTGCTGGAGAAGACCGAGTTCCCGCGCGAGAAGGTCTGCGGCGACGGCCTGACCCCGCGCGGCGTCAAGCAGCTGATCGACCTCGGCATCGACACGAGCGAGGACGCGGGCTGGGTGCACAGCCGCGGCCTGCGGATCCTCACCGGCGACCTCACGCTGGAACTCGACTGGCCGGACCTGACGAGCTACCCGCCGTACGGCGTTTCCCGCACCCGCCACGACTTCGACGATCTCCTCGCGAAGCTCGCGGTGAAGGCGGGCGCGCGCCTGTACGAGCGCACCACCGTCACCGGCGCGATCACGAACGCGACCGGACGCGTGGTCGGTGTCGAGGCGAAGGTCGGCCCGGAGCGGACGCCGGTGAAGTACTACGCGCCGCTCGTCCTGGCCTGCGACGGCGTCTCCGCGCGGCTCGCGCTGAGCGTCGGCATCCAGAAGAACGAGAAGCGCCCGATGGGCGTCGCGGTGCGCCAGTACTACAAGAGCCCGCGCCACGACGACCCGTTCATCGAGGGCCACCTCGAGCTGTGGGACAAGTCCGACCCGCGCGACCCGAAGCTGCTGCCGGGCTACGGCTGGGCGTTCCCGCTCGGCGACGGCACGGTCAACATCGGCCTCGGCATGCTCTCGACGTCGGCCTCGTTCCGGAACACCGACTACCGCGCGCTGCTGCGCCAGTGGCTCGACGGGACGCCGGAGGAGTGGGGCTACCGCGAGGAGAACGCGATCGGCAAGGTCGGCGGCGCCGGCCTCCCGATGGGCTTCAACCGCACCCCGCACTACCGCGACGGCCTGCTGCTGCTCGGCGACGCGGGCGGCATGGTCAGCCCGTTCAACGGCGAGGGCATCTCGGCGGCGATGGAGTCCGCGCAGATCGCGGCGGAGGTCGTCGTGCAAGCGCTTGCGCGGCGCGAAGGGCCTTCGCGGGAGCGGGCGCTGGAGGCGTACCCGCGCGCGGTGCGGGAGCTGATGGGCGGCTACTACCAGCTGGGCAACGTGTTCGCGAAGATCATCGGCAAGCCGAAGATCATGCACGCCTGCACCAAGTACGGGCTGCGCATCAACAAGCTCCTGCCGCTGGTCTACAAGGGCCTGTCCGGCTGCTACGACGCCAAGGGCGGCGACGGCGTCGACCGCCTGATCTCGGCCCTCGCGAAGGCGGCTCCCAGCCCGCGCTGACCCGGACTCGTGCGCGCGGACACACGAGTGGCCTAGCAAGTTGGCCGTGCGGTCAGTGGGATAGGTCACAGGTCAGCGCCCTGTTTGTCCGGCCGTTTCACGATCTTGAGGAGCCTTCGCGCAGGTCGCACGCGCGCCGTTGCCCCGTCGTGACAACGTTAGCGCCGGAACTTAGGGCACCCTTATAACACGGGGGCCTAGGGACAAGAGTGTGAGTCGCGTCCTAGACTCCCCCCATGCTTTGTGAATCCCTTCACATCCACGACGAGTGGCTTGTGAACTATTTCACAAGCACCTTGAGGTCCAGCCACGGGCCGTAAGGAGACCCTGACCCTCGGCGGTGTGACCCAGGTCCCTTAGGGTGCCGACGAGGCCAAGCGGTTCCCCACCACAAGCACAACCGCATCGGCGCGGAAAGGATGGCGAAGACCCCGTGCTGACGTTGCTGACCCGAACCGACACGGTGCAGCTGGCGCAAGAGGCCCCGAGCCTGAAGCCCTACCTGCCCATCGTGATCCTGTTCGTCCTGGCGCTCGGTTTCGCCGTGCTGTCGGTCCTGCTGGGCCCGCTCGTCGGCCCCAGCCGCTACAACAAGGCCAAGCTCTCCGCGTACGAGTGCGGCATCGAGCCCTCGCCCCAGCCGCTCGTCGGCGGCGGGCGGATGCCGGTGGCCTACTACATCACCGCGATGCTGTTCATCCTGTTCGACATCGAGATGGTCTTCCTCTACCCGTTCGCCGTGCAGGCGGACGCGCTGGGCACGTTCGGCCTGGTGGAGATCCTGCTGTTCATCGCGACGGTCGGCTTCGCGTACGCCTACGTGTGGCGGCGCGGCGGCCTGGATTGGAACTAGACCCATGGGCCTCGAAGAGAAACTCCCCAACGGCATCCTGCTGGCCAGCCTCGAAGGTCTCGTCAACTGGTCGCGGAAGAACTCGATGTGGCCGGCCACCTTCGGGCTCGCCTGCTGCGCGATCGAGATGATGACGGTCGGCGGTTCCCGCTACGACATCGCCCGCTTCGGCATGGAGCGCTTCAGCGCGACGCCGCGGCAGGCCGACCTGATGATCGTCGCCGGCCGGGTCACGCAGAAGATGGCGCCGGTCCTGCGCCAGATCTACGACCAGATGGCCGAGCCCAAGTGGGTGCTCGCCATGGGCGTCTGCGCCTCCTCCGGCGGCATGTTCAACAACTACGCCGTGGTCCAGGGCGTCGACCACATCGTGCCGGTCGACATGTACCTGCCCGGCTGCCCGCCGCGGCCGGAGATGCTGCTGGACGCGATCCTCAAGCTGCACGCCAAGATCCAGGACGAGCCGATCAACGCCCGCCGCGCCGCCATCCGCGCCGCCAGCGGGGCCCGCACCGAGCTCGTCGCGTCGTCGATCAAGTACGCGAAGAAGTAGAGCGATGACTGAGAACCCGCAACCCGGCGAAGAGCACTCCGGCGCCGACCGGCCCGAAGGCGGCCTCGAGCCGACGGGCACCCGCCCCGCCGAGGCGGTCGTCACCGGCCGCGAACGCCAGGGCATGTTCGGCGTCCACGGCACCGGCGACACCTCCGGCTACGGCGGTGTCCGGCTCCCGGCCTACAACCCGGCGCCCGCCGAACGCCCGTACGGCGGCTGGTTCGACCAGTTCGCCGACGAGTTCTACGCGGCGCTGTCGGACAACAAGATCCCCGCCGAAGCGATCCTGCAGACGACGGTCGACCGCGGCGAAATCACCTTCTACGTCGCCCGCGAGCAGCTGCCCGCGATCGCGAAGGTGCTGCGCGACGACGGCGGTCTCCGCTTCGAGCTGCTGTCCTCGGTGTCCGGCGTGGACTACGGCGTCGACGTCCCGCAGCGGCTGCACTCGGTGTACCACTTCACGTCCCTGACCTACCGCCGCCGGATCCGGCTCGAGGTGACCCTCGACGTCGACGACGCGCACGTGCCGTCGCTGGTCGGGCTCTACCCGACCGCCGACTGGCAGGAGCGGGAGGCCTGGGACATGTTCGGCATCGTCTACGACGGCCACCCGGCGCTGACCCGGATCCTGATGCCGGACGACTGGGACGGCCACCCCCAGCGCAAGGACTACCCGCTCGGCGGGATCCCGGTCGAATACAAGGGCGCGGAGATCCCGCCGCCGGACCAGCGGAGGTCGTACTCGTGAGCACCGAGAACCTTTCCGACGTCACCACCGGGACGGACACGAGCGCGCCGGGCAGCGACAGCACCGACGACGTCAGCTACGCCGATTCCCGTGACACCACCGAAGGCCGCGTCTACTCGGTCTCCGGCGGCGACTGGGACGACGTCATCGCCGACGCGGCGCACGACGAGCGCATGGTCATCAACATGGGCCCGCAGCACCCGTCGACGCACGGCGTGCTCCGGCTCGTGCTGGAGATGGAGGGCGAGACCGTCACGCAGCTGCGGTCGGTCATCGGCTACCTCCACACCGGCATCGAGAAGAACTGCGAGTACCGGACCTGGACCCAGGGCGTCACCTTCGTGACGCGCATGGACTACCTGGCCCCGCTTTCGACGGAGATGGCGTACTGCCTCGGCGTCGAGAAGCTGCTGCAGATCGAGGCCCCGCGCCGCGCGCAGCTGCTTCGCGTGATGCTGCTGGAGATCAACCGGATCGGCTCGCACCTCGTCTACATCGCGACCGGCGGCATGGAGCTCGGCGCCACCACCGCGATGACGCTCGGCTTCCGCGAGCGCGAAGAGGTGCTGCACCTGCTGGAGCACCTGACCGGCCTGCGGATGAACCACGCGTTCATCCGCCCCGGAGGCCTCGCGCAGGACATGCCGGCGGACTACGTCGAGAAGGTCACCGAATTCGTCAAGACGATGAAGAAGCGCCTTCCGCTGTACGACAAGCTGTTCACCGGTCAGCCGATCTGGCGGAACCGGCTCAAGGGCGTGGGCTACCTGCCGGTCGACGCGTGCCTCGCGCTCGGCGTCACCGGCCCGGTGCTGCGGTCCGCCGGCCTCCCGTGGGACCTGCGCAAGACCGAGCCGTACTCCTGCTACGACGAGTTCGACTTCGACGTGCCCGTGGACAACGGTGCCGACTGCTGGTCGCGCTACCTGATCCGGGTGCACGAGATGCACGAGAGCCTCAAGATCATCGAACAGTGCCTGGAGAAGCTCGAGCCGGGCCCGGTCATGGTCGAGGACAAGAAGGTCGCCTGGCCCGCGCAGCTGTCCATCGGCAGCGACGGCATGGGCAACTCGCTCGAGCACGTCAAGAAGATCATGGGCCAGTCGATGGAGTCCCTGATCCACCACTTCAAGCTGGTGACCGAGGGCTTCAAGGTGCCGGCCGGGCAGGTCTACACCTCGGTGGAGTCGCCGCGCGGCGAGCTGAGCGCGCACCTGGTCTCCGACGGCGGCACCCGGCCGCTGCGGGTCCACGTGCGCGAACCGAGCTTCGTGAACCTGCAGTCGATGCCCGCAATGGCCGAAGGCGGCCTCGTCGCGGACGTGATCGCCGCGATCGCCTCGATCGACCCCGTCATGGGGGGAGTGGACCGATGAGCACAGCAGTTCCCGAACCCGGCTCGAAGGACGCCGTGACGACGCACGCCGCGGCCGGGCCGGACGTCGACGTGGTCGCCATCGCGCCGGACCCCGATGTCGCGGCCGGGATCATCACCGAGACGCCGCTCGAAGACGTCTTCGACGCCGGCACCACGGCCCAGGCGCAGGAGATCATCTCCCGCTACCCGGTGTCCCGCTCGGCGCTGCTGCCGATGCTGCACCTCGTGCAGTCGGTGCAGGGCTACGTCAGCCAGGAGGGCATCGCGTTCTGCGCGAAGCAGCTCGACCTGTCCGACGCCGAGGTCAGCGCGGTCGCGACGTTCTACACGATGTACAAGCGCAAGCCGTGCGGCGAGCACCTCGTGAGCGTCTGCACCAACACGCTGTGCGCGGCCATGGGCGGCGACGCGATCTACAAGAAGCTCCAGGCGCACCTCGGGTCCGAGGAAGAACCGCTGGGGCACAACGAGACCGCGGGCACGCCGAACGAGCCGGGCTCGATCACCCTCGAGCACGCCGAGTGCCTGGCGGCCTGCGACCTCGCGCCGGTCATCCAGGTCAACTACGAGTACTTCGACAACCAGACCGAGGACAAGGCCGTCGCACTGGTCGACGCGCTGCGGGCGGGCAAGAAGCCGGCGCCGACGCGCGGTGCGCCGCTGTCCAGCTTCAAGGGTGCCGAACTGCAGCTCGCCGGGTTCTTCCCGGAGGACGAGCGCCAGTACCGCGCGGACGTCGACGGTCCCTCGCAGGCCGTCGAGACGCTGCGGGGCGCGAAGCTCGCGCAGGACCGCGGCTGGGTCGCCCCGGTCGCGCAAGACGTTCCGCTTCCGGAAGTGGAGAAAAAGTAATGGCAGATCCCATTACGCCGGTCCTCACGAAGCGCTGGCTGTCCCCGAACTCCTGGCAGATCGGGACGTACGAAGCACTCGAGGGCTACACCGCCGTCCGCAAGGCACTGGCCGGCACGCCCGAGCAGCTCGTCCAGGTGGTCAAGGACTCCGGCCTGCGCGGCCGCGGCGGTGCGGGCTTCCCGGCCGGCATCAAGTGGTCCTTCATGCCGCCGAACTTCGACAAGCCGCACTACCTGGTGATCAACGCCGACGAAGGCGAACCGGGTACCTGCAAGGACATCCCGCTGATGATGGCGGACCCGCACTCGCTCATCGAGGGCTGCATCATCGCCTCGTACGCGATGCGGTCCAACCACTGCTTCATCTACGTCCGCGGCGAGGCGCTGCACTGCATCCGCCGCCTCAACGCGGCCGTGCGCGAAGCCGAAGCGGCCGGTTACCTGGGCGAGAACATCCTCGGCTCCGGCTTCGACCTGAAGATCACCGTCCACGCCGGAGCGGGCGCGTACATCTGCGGCGAGGAGACGGCGCTGCTGGACTCGCTGGAGGGCCGTCGCGGCCAGCCGCGGCTCAAGCCGCCGTTCCCGGCCGCCGCGGGTCTCTACGCCGCGCCGACCACGGTCAACAACGTCGAGACCATCGCGAGCGCGCCGTTCATCGTCAACGGCGGGTCGAGCTGGTTCCGCGAGATGGGCCGCGAGAAGTCGCCCGGCCCGAAGATCTACTCGATCTCCGGCCACGTCGAGAAGCCCGGCCAGTACGAGTGCCCGCTCGGCACCACGCTGCGCGAGCTGCTCGACATGGCGGGCGGTATGAAGGACGGCATCCCGCTCAAGTTCTGGACCCCGGGCGGCTCGTCCACCCCGATGTTCACCGCCGAGCACCTCGACGTTCCCCTGGACTTCGAGGGTGCGGCGGAAGCCGGGTCGATGCTGGGCACGACCGCCGTGCAGGTCTTCAACGAGACGGTGTCGGTGCCCTGGGCCGTGATGAAGTGGACGCAGTTCTACGAGCACGAGTCCTGCGGCAAGTGCACGCCGTGCCGCGAAGGCACGTACTGGCTGGCGCAGATCCTCGAGCGGATGGTCGAGGGCCACGGGACCGAAGAGGACATCGACACCCTCCTCGACGTCTGCGACAACATCCTCGGCCGGTCGTTCTGCGCCCTCGGTGACGGCGCGGTGTCGCCGATCCAGAGCGGCATCAAGTACTTCCGCGAGGAGTTCCTCGCGCTGTGCGAGAAGAACCGGCACGAACAGACCAAGCCCGAACTCGTGGGAGCGCAGGCATCATGACGATCGCGCCCGACAAGCCCGAAACGGCCGCGACGCCGGTCCCCGAAGGCCACGTCAAGCTGGTCATCGACGGCGAAGAGGTCATCGCCCCGAAGGGCGAGCTCCTCATCCGCACGGCCGAACGCCTCGGCACGGTCATCCCGCGGTTCTGCGACCACCCGCTCCTCGACCCGGCGGGCGCCTGCCGCCAGTGCCTGGTCGAGGTCGAGATGGGCGGCCGGCCGATGCCGAAGCCGCAGGCGTCCTGCACGATGACCGTCGCCGACGGCATGGTCGTCAAGACGCAGCTGACGTCGCCGGTCGCGGACAAGGCCCAGCAGGGTGTGATGGAGCTGCTGCTCATCAACCACCCGCTGGACTGCCCGATCTGCGACAAGGGCGGCGAGTGCCCGCTGCAGAACCAGGCGCTGGCCCACGGCCGCGCGGAGTCCCGGTTCGTCGACACCAAGCGGACGTTCCCGAAGCCCCTGCCGATCTCGACGCAGGTGCTGCTGGACCGCGAACGCTGCGTGCTCTGCCAGCGCTGCACCCGGTTCTCCCGCGAGATCGCCGGCGACCCGTTCATCGAGCTCCTCGAGCGCGGCGCCCACCAGCAGATCGGCACCGCGGAGACGGCGGACGTGCTCGACCTGGCGTCGCGGACGACGTCCGGCCAGCCGTTCCAGTCCTACTTCTCCGGCAACGTCATCCAGATCTGCCCGGTCGGGGCCCTGACGAGCGCTGCCTACCGGTTCCGCTCCCGCCCGTTCGACCTGGTGTCCGCGCCGAGCGTCTGCGAGCACTGCTCGTCCGGCTGCGCCGAGCGCACCGACTTCCGGCGCGGCAAGGTCCAGCGCAAGCTGGCCGGCGACGACCCCGAGGTCAACGAAGAGTGGCTCTGCGACAAGGGCCGCTTCGCCTTCCGCTACACCGGCGCCGACGACCGCATCCGCCGTCCGCTGGTCCGCAACGCCGCCACCGGTGAGCTGGAAGAGGCGTCCTGGACCGACGCGCTGCGCATCGCGGCCGCCGGCCTCACCGAAGCCCGTTCGAACGGCGGCGTCGGCGTCCTGCCCGGCGGCCGGCTGACCGTCGAGGACGCTTACGCGTACTCGAAGTTCGCCCGGGTCGCCCTGCACACCAACGACGTCGACTTCCGCGCCCGCCCGCACTCGGCCGAGGAGCTCGCGTTCCTCACCTCGCGGGTCGTGGGCGTGACGGCGGAGTCCGGCGTCACCTTCGGCGAGATCGAGCGGGCCCGCACGGTCCTGTGCGTCGCTTTCGAGCCCGAGGACGAAGCGCCGATCGTGTTCCTGCGGCTGCGCAAGGCGGCCCGCAAGAACCGCACCCGCGTCGTCCACCTGGGACAGTGGACGACCTCGTCGGTGCGCAAGACGTTCGGCGAGCTGCTCGCCTGCGTCCCCGGCCAGGAGGCCGCGGCCATCGACGGCATCGCCAAGCAC
Organism: Amycolatopsis sp. cmx-4-83; assembly: GCF_046548815.1. Taxonomy (NCBI): domain Bacteria; kingdom Bacillati; phylum Actinomycetota; class Actinomycetes; order Pseudonocardiales; family Pseudonocardiaceae; genus Amycolatopsis; species Amycolatopsis sp. cmx-4-83. The sequence continues at coordinate 365,748 of NZ_JAEBEF010000001.1, forward strand.
GCGCCGGACCTCGACGAGGCCCTGCGCGGCGACGGCTCGGTCGTCCTGGTCGGCGAGCGCGCCGCCGGCGTGCCGGGCCTGTTCTCGGCGCTGCAGGACCTGGTGGAGCGCACCGGCGTCCGGCTCGCGTGGATCCCGCGCCGGGCCGGTGACCGCGGCGCGCTGCAGGCCGGCTGCGTCCCGACGCTGCTGCCGGGCGGCCGCCGCGTCACCGACGACGCTGCCCGCGTCGCCGTCGAAAACGCTTGGGGCGTCCCGGTTCCGGCCACGCCGGGCCGCGACACCACCGGCATCCTCGAGGCCGCTTCGGGCCGCGAACTCGGCGGTCTGGTCGTCGGCGGCGTCGACCCGTACGACCTGCCGGACCCGGAGCTGGCGCTGCGCGCGCTGGACACCGCCGGCTTCGTCGTCAGCCTCGAACTCCGCCACAGCGCGGTGACCGAGCGCGCGGACGTCGTGCTCCCGGTGGCGGCGTCGGACGAGAAGGCCGGCAGCTACCTCAACTGGGAGGGCCGCACCCGCCCGTTCGACGTCACCCTCGAAGGCACCGGCGCCCTGCCGGACTGCCGGGTGCTCGACACCCTCGCCGTCGAGATGGACGCCGACCTGTTCACGCAGACGCCGGCCGCCGCCCGCGGCGACTTCGAGAAGCTGGGCAGGGCTTCGGCGCTGAACTGGAGCCACGTCGCCGTCGAGGTGCCGGCCCCGGTGACGCCGGGCGCGGGCCAGGCGGTCCTGTCGACCTGGCGCCAGCTGATCGACAACGGTTCGCTGCAGGACGGCGAGCCGCACCTGAAGGGCACCCAGCGCACCCCGGTCGCGCGGCTGTCCGCGAAGACCGCGGAAGGCCTGGGCGTCACCGTGAAGGTGAGCACCGAGCGCGGTGCGATCACGCTGCCGGTGGAGATCGCGGACCTGCCCGACGGCGTCGTGTGGCTGCCGGGCAATTCCGACGGCTCGGCCGTGTTCAAGACGCTCGGTGCCGGCCACGGCGCCGTGGTGAACCTCGCTGGGGGTGAACAGTGACACCGTTGCTTACCGAAGCCGCCGTGGGCAGTGTCCCGGATGCGGCGACGCGGGCGGCGCTGCTGGCGGACGACCCGTTGTGGCTGATCCTGCTGAAGTGCGTGGTCATCCTGCTGATCGGGCCGATCTTCACGATCTTCCTGATCGTCTGGGAGCGCAAGGCCGTCGGCCGGATGCAGAACCGGCCCGGTCCCAACCGGGTCGGCCCGGGCGGCTACCTGCAGTCCCTCGCGGACGCGATCAAGCTGCCGTTCAAGGAACAGATCATCCCGGACACGGCCGACCGCAAGGTGTACTTCCTCGCGCCGGTCATGTGCGTGGTGCCGTCGCTGATCGCGCTGTCGGCCATCCCCTTCGGCCCGGTCGTCTCGATCTTCGGCGAGCGAACCGTGCTGCAGCTGCTCGACCTGCCGGTCAGCGCGCTGGTGATCCTGGCCTGCTCCTCGATCGGCGTCTACGGCATCGTGCTCGCCGGCTGGGCGTCCGGCTCGCCGTACCCGCTGCTCGGCGGCATGCGCAGCGCGGCGCAGGTGATCTCCTACGAGATCGCGATGGGTCTCTCGATCGTCGCGGTGATCCTGCAGGCCGGCTCGCTGGACCTGGCCGACATCGTCTCCAAGCAGCAGCCGGCGTGGTTCCTCTACCTGGTCCCGAGCTTCGTGATCTACCTGATCTCGATGGTGGGCGAGACCAACCGCGCCCCGTTCGACCTCCCCGAGGCCGAGTCGGAGCTGGTCGGCGGCTTCCACACCGAGTACAGCTCGATGAAGTTCGCGATGTTCTTCCTCGCCGAGTACGTCAACATGGTGATCGTCTCGGCGTTCGCGACGACGCTGTTCCTCGGCGGCTGGATGGCCCCGTGGCCGCTGTCGCTGATCGGGAACAACGTGCTCAACACCGGCTGGTGGCCGGTGCTGTGGTTCTTCGCGAAGATGTTCGTCCTGCTGTTCGGGTTCATCTGGCTGCGCGGCACGCTGCCCCGCCTGCGCTACGACCAGTTCATGCGCCTGGGCTGGAAGGTGCTGGTCCCGCTGAACCTGGTGTGGATCATCATGGTGACCTTCGCGAAGGTCATCGCCTGGAACACCGCGTCCATCATCATCGCCGCGGTCGCCATCTTCATCGTCATCGCCCTGTTCTTCTACGTCCGCGCGTCGGGCCGCGAAGAGGAGAGCGAGACCGTTCCGGTGACCGGCGGCGGTTTCCCGGTCCCGCCGCTGGACCTCAAGGTCCCGCAGACCACCCCGCGTCAGAAGGCCCTGGCCAAGGCCGAGGCGAAGGCGGCCCGCCGCAAGCCGGCGGCCGTCGGTACCGCAAAGGAAGGAGCGCAAGATGGGGTTTCTTGATCCCGTCAAGGGCTTCGGCGTCACCTTCGGGATGATGTTCAAGAAGGTCGCCACCGAGGAGTACCCCGAGGCCGGCGCCCCCGCCGCCCCGCGGTACCACGGGCGCCACCAGCTGAACCGCCACCCGGACGGCCTCGAAAAGTGCGTCGGCTGCGAACTGTGCGCCTGGGCGTGCCCGGCGGACGCGATCTTCGTCGAGGGCGGTGACAACACCGAGGAAGCCCGGTTCTCGCCGGGCGAGCGGTACGGCGCGGACTACCAGATCAACTACCTGCGCTGCATCGGCTGCGGCCTCTGCATCGAGGCGTGCCCGACGCGGTCGCTGACGATGATCAACTTCTACGAGCTGGCCGACGACGACCGCCAGCGGCTGATCTACACGAAGGAAGACCTCCTCGCGCCGCTCCTGCCCGGCATGGAGCAGCCGCCGCACCCGATGCGGCTCGGCGAGAACGAGCAGGACTACTACGTGAACGGCCCCGAACTCGCGCGCGGGGAGGGCGTCCAGTGATCACCGCCCTCCTGGCCCAGGCCCCGACGGGTGCCGCGGCCGGCGTCACCACCGGCGAGGCCGTCGCGTTCTGGATCCTCGGCCCGCTGTGCCTGCTCGGCGCGCTCGGCATGATCTTCTCCCGCAACGCCGTGCACTCGGCGCTGTGGCTGGTCCTGACGATGCTGAGCCTGGGCGCGCTGTACATGATCCAGTCGGCGCCGTTCCTGGGCTTCACGCAGATCATCGTCTACACCGGCGCGATCATGATGCTGTTCCTGTTCGTGCTGATGCTGGTCGGGCGCGAGAGCTCCGACTCGGTCGTCGAAGTCCTCCGCGGCCAGCGGCTGGCGGCGACCGTGCTCGGCATCGGGATGGCCGCGCTGCTGGCCACCGGCATCTACCGGGCGATGGAGAACGTCACCCCGGCGACGCCGCTCGACTCGACGACGTCGGCGGGCGGCGGTCCCAAGGGCCTCGGCAAGCTGATCTTCACCGACTACCTGTTCCCGTTCGAGCTGACGTCGGCGCTGCTCATCACCGCCGCGATCGGCGCGATGGTGCTGGCCTTCACCGACCGGCACGCCAAGGGCGGGAAGCGCACGCAGAAGGAACTGGTCGTCGCCCGCTTCCGCGGTGAGCACGACCGGCCCTCGCCGCTGCCCGGCCCGGGCGTCTTCGCCACCGCCAACTCGGTGGCGACGCCGGCGCTGCTGCCGGACGGCTCGATCGCCCCGGAGTCGCTCTCGGCGATCATCGAGTCCACCTCGGCGATCGAGCTGGCGAAGGAACGCAAGCTCGTCGCCGACGACGTCGAGCACCCGGACGCGCACGCGCTGGTCGGCTCGGACAGCTCGGAATCCGAAGGGGAGAAGGCATGACCCCGACGTACTACCTGCTGCTGTCGGCGCTGCTGTTCGCGCTCGGCGCGGTCGGCGTGCTGGTGCGGCGCAACGCGATCGTCGTGTTCATGTGCATCGAGCTGATGCTCAACGCCGTGAACCTGTCGCTGGTCACGTTCGCCCGGATCAACGGCGGGCTCGACGGCCAGATCATGGCGTTCTTCGTGATGGTCGTCGCGGCCGCCGAGGTCGTGGTCGGCCTGGCGATCATCATGGCCATCTTCCGCACCCGGCGCTCGGCCTCGGTCGACGACACCAACCTGCTGAAGTACTAGGAGACACCGAGTGACCGCATCATCGTGGCTGCTGGTGGCCCTCCCTGCCCTCGGCGCCCTGATCCTCCTGCTGGCGGGCAAGCGCGCGAAGGCCTGGGGGCATCTGCTCGGAACGGCCACCGTCGCCCTCGCCTTCGTCTACGGGCTGATCCTGTTCTTCACCGCGGACACCGGCACCACGACGGACACCAAGCTGTACTCGTGGATCCCGGCCGGCGCGCTGCAAATCGACTTCGGCCTGCGGATCGACGCGCTGTCGCTGACGTTCGTGCTGCTCATCACGGGCGTCGGCATGCTGATCCACTTCTACTCGATCGGCTACATGGCCGACGACGAGGGCCGGTACCGCTTCTTCGCGTACCTGAACCTCTTCGTCGCCTCGATGCTGATCCTGGTGCTGGGCAACAGCTTCGTGACGCTCTACATGGGCTGGGAGGGCGTGGGTCTCGCGTCCTACCTGCTCATCGGCTGGTACCAGGGCCGCCCGTCCGCCGCCACCGCGGCGAAGAAGGCGTTCCTGATGAACCGCGTCGGTGACGTCGGGCTCGCGCTGGCGATCTTCATCATGTTCAAGTACGCGGGCTCGACCGGCTACGCGCAGGTCTTCCAGGCGGTCGGCGACGGCAAGTTCTCGCCGGCGGCGATCACCGCGATGGCGATCCTGCTGCTGCTGGGCGCGTGCGGCAAGTCCGGCCAGTTCCCGCTGCAGGCGTGGCTCCCGGACGCGATGGAGGGCCCGACCCCGGTCTCGGCCCTGATCCACGCGGCGACGATGGTCACCGCCGGCGTCTACCTGGTGGCCCGCTCGAAGGACATCTTCAACGCCACCGAAGACGGCCGCTTGATCGTCACGCTGGTCGGCACGGTGACCCTGCTGCTCGGGTGCATCATCGGCTGCGCGTACGACGACATCAAGAAGGTCCTCGCGTACTCCACGGTCAGTCAGATCGGCTACATGATGCTCGCCGTCGGCCTCGGGCCGATCGCGTACGCGCTGGGCATCATGCACCTGGTCGCGCACGGCTTCTTCAAGGCCGGGCTCTTCCTCGGGGCCGGGTCGGTCATGCACGGCATGAACGACGAGGTCGACATGCGGAAGTTCGGCGGCCTGCGCAAGAAGATGCCGATCACGTTCATCACCTTCGGCCTCGGCTACCTCGCCCTGATCGGCATCCCGCCGCTGTCGGGCTTCTTCACCAAGGACGCGATCATCGAGGCGGCGTTCGGCCAGGGCGGCTGGCGTGGCTGGGTGATGGGCGGCGCCGCGCTGCTGGGCGCCGGGCTCACCGCGTTCTACATGACGCGCCTGATGGTGATGACGTTCTTCGGCAAGGAGCGCTGGAAGGACATCAAGTCCAGCGACGGCCGCGACTTCCACCCGCACGAGTCCAAGGCGATCATGTGGATCCCGATGGCGGTGCTGGCGGTCGGTTCGGTCGGCGCCGGTGCGTTCTTCGCCCTCGGTGACCGCTTCGCCGAGTGGCTGACTCCCTCGGTCGGCGAGCTGGAGGAAGCGCACCACGCGCCGTTCGACGCCTGGGTGATCTCCGTCGCCGCGATCGTGTTCTCGGTGCTGGGCGTGCTGATCGCGTACCTGATCTTCCGCCGCGACGTCCCGGTCGAGCGGCCCGAGCGGGTCTCGTTCGTCACCCGCGCCGCGCGCAAGGACCTCTACGGCAACGCCCTCAACGAGACCCTGGTCGCCCGCCCGGGCACCTGGCTCTCGCGGGCGCTGGTGTTCGTCGACAACCGCGGCGTCGACGGCGCGGTCAACGGTCTCGCCGCCTTCCTCGGCGGCGGCTCCGGCCGGCTGAGGCGGCTCCAGACCGGGTTCGTCCGGTCCTACGCGCTGTCGATGCTGGGCGGCACGTTCCTGCTTCTGGCGGCTCTCCTGCTGGTGAGGTTCTCCTGATGACCTGGTTGCTGATCCTCATCCTGGTGCCGCTCGCCGGCTCCCTGGTGCTGGCGTTCCTCAAGGGGAACGACCGCGCCGCGGTGCTGGCCGCGCTGGCGTTCTCGATCCTCGAGTTCCTGCTGATCATCCCGTTCTGGCTCAGCTACTCGCCTTCGGGCGCGCGGCTGCAGATGACGTCGAGCTTCGACTGGATCCCCAGTTTCGGCGTGCACATCGCGTTCGGCACCGACGGCATCTCGCTGATCATGATCGCGGTGATCGCGCTGCTGGTGCCGATCGTCGTCGGCGGCCTCGGCACGCTGGACAAGCTGCCGGCGGGCCGCAGCGCGGGCGGGTTCCTCTCGCTGATCCTGCTGCAGGAAGCGCTCACGATCGGCGTGTTCGCCGCGACCGACGTCTTCCTGTTCTACGTGCTGTTCGAGATCATGCTGATCCCGATGTACTTCCTGATCGGCGGCTACGGCGGCGCGAACCGGCAGTACGCGGCGGTGAAGTTCTTCCTCTACTCGTTCCTCGGCGGCCTGATCATGCTGGCGTCGGCGATCGGGGCGTACTCGCTCGCGAAGGACAAGCTCGGGCACGGCACGTTCGACTGGGCCACGCTCGTCACGGTGGTCCGCGACGCACCGCTGTCCACGCAGATCTGGCTGTTCCTCGGGTTCTTCCTGGCCTTCGCGATCAAGGCGCCGCTGGTGCCGTTCCACACCTGGCTGCCGGACGCGGCGGGGGAGGCGCCGATCGGCGTCGCCGTCCTGCTGGTCGGCGTGCTGGACAAGGTCGGCACGTTCGGGTTCCTGCGCTACTGCCTGCCGATGTTCCCGGACGCGAGCAAGACGCTGGCGCCGCTGGTGCTGGTGCTCTCGGTGGTCGGTGTCCTCTACGGATCCATCCTCGCGGCGGGTCAGCGGGACATGAAGCGGTTCATCGCCTACGTGTCCATCGCGCACTTCGGCTTCATCTCGCTGGGCATCTTCGCCTTCAACGAGCAGGCGATGGTCGGCTCGGCGACGTACATGCTCAACCACAGCCTCGCGACCGGCATGCTGATCGTCGTGATCGGCCTGGTCATCGCGCGCGGCGGGTCTTCGAAGATCTCGGACTACGGCGGCATGGCGAAGGTGACGCCGCTGCTGGCGGGCCTGTTCCTCCTCGCCGGCCTGTCGACGCTTTCGCTGCCGGGCACCAACTCCTTCGTCTCGGAGTTCCTGGTGCTCATCGGGTCCTACGTGGACCAGCCGGTGTACACGATCCTCGCGACGGTCGGCATGGTCCTCGCCGCGGCGTACGTGCTGTGGCTCTACCAGCGGGTCATGCAGGGCCCGGTCCGCGGCGACGCGCTCATCGGCGTCGGCGGGGGGCCGGGCACCGCGATGGCGCCGGAACTCGGCGCGAAGAAGGCGATCACCGACCTGAACGGCCGCGAGATCGCGATCCTCGCCCCGCTGGTCGTGCTGATCCTCGTCCTCGGCTTCTACCCGAAGCCGGTGCTCGACACAGTCACCCCGACGGTGCAGCAGACGCTGTCCGCGGTCCAGGGAGGCAAGTAAACCGTGCTCGACATCCTCCTGACGCAGGCACCGGAGCCGGTGCAGGTGCCGTCGGTCGACTACCCGGCCGTGCTGCCGGTGCTGATCGTCTTCGGCGCGGCGTGCCTGAGCGTGCTGGTCGAGGCGTTCTTCCCGAAGGGCTCGCGGTTCCGCTCCCAGGTCATCCTGAGCCTGCTGGCGATCGTCGGCGCCGGCGTCGCACTGGTCGTGTACGCGACCGGCTCCGCCCCGGCGGCCGGCGTCACGACGTTCAGCCGCGCGATCTCGATCGACCGCCCGGCGCTCTTCCTCTGGGGCACGCTCCTGGCGCTGGCCCTCGGCGCGGTGCTGCTGATTTCGGACCGCGTGGTCGAGCCGGGCGGCGCGCTGGTCGCGCAGGCCGGCATCCGCCCGGGCACGGTCCAGGACCGTGCCCAGACGGCGACGGTCATGCAGACCGAGGTGTTCCCGCTGACGCTGTTCGCCCTCGGCGGCATGATGGCGTTCTGCGCGGCGAACGACCTGCTGACGATGTTCATCGCACTGGAAGTGCTGTCCCTGCCGTTGTACCTGATGTGCGGCCTCGCCCGACGGCGCCGGTTGCTGTCGCAGGAGTCGGCGGTCAAGTACTTCCTGCTGGGCGCGTTCTCGTCGGCGTTCTTCCTCTACGGCCTGGCGCTGCTGTACGGCTACGCGAACTCGGTGAAGCTGGGCGACATCGCCGCCGCGGCGGCCGGTTCGGACCGGTCGGACACGCTCCTGTTCGCGGGCCTCGGCCTCCTCGTGGTGGGCCTGCTGTTCAAGGGCTCGGTCGGCCCGTTCCACACGTGGACCCCGGACGTGTACCAAGGAGCCCCGACACCGGTGACGGCGTTCATGGCGGCGTGCACGAAGGTCGCGGCCTTCGGCGGGATCCTGCGGGTCCTGTCGGTGGCGTTCTCGTCGACGTCGTGGGAGTGGCGCGGAGTCCTGTGGGGCGTGGCCATCATTTCGATGGTGATCGGCGCGGTCCTCGGCCTGACCCAGACCGACGTCAAGCGCATGATCGCGTACTCGTCGATCGCCCACGCGGGCTTCCTGCTCATCGGCGCGATCTCGATGACGAAGGACGGGTTGTCCAGCACGCTGTTCTACCTGCTGGCGTACGGCTTCACGACGCTGGCGGCGTTCGGCGTGATCAGCCTGGTCCGCGACGCGTCCGGCGAGGCAACGCACCTCTCGGCGTGGGCCGGGCTGGCGAAGCGGTCTCCGTTGCTGGCGGCGGTGTTCACGTTCTTGCTGCTGGCGCTGGCCGGCATCCCGTTGACGTCCGGTTTCGTCGGCAAGTTCGTGGTGTTCTCGGCGGCGTTGTCGGACGGAATGGCCCCGCTGGTGGTCGTGGCCCTGGTGTTCAGCGCGGTGGCGGCGTTCTTCTACCTGCGGGTGATCGTCCTGATGTACTTCTCGGAGCCGGCGGCCGACGGCCCGTCGGTAACGGTCCCGGGCTTCGGCACGGGAACGGCGATCTTCCTCGGCACGGCGGTGACGCTGGTGCTGGGCCTGGTCCCGGCGTTCGCACTGGGCTGGGCCGGTTCGGGCGGCTTCGCACTCTGAGTTTGTTTTTCGGCCGCCACCCTCTGTTTTCTTTGGAGGGTGGCGGCCTTTTCTATTTCAGTTTGTCACTGAGCTGCTTCGGTTCGCCGGGTACGACGCTGATGTAGTCGTCGGTTCGCGCGACGCCGATGCGTCCGGCTTCGAGGTCGAGGTAGCTGAGGGTCTTGCCTTCGGTGTGGAGCTGCCCGATCCCCGAGTAGGGCTCTTTGAGGATGGCGTCGAGCTCCTGGGCTTGACGGCTGCGCGTGGGTGCGTCGTCGAAGACGTCACTGACTTTTTGCTCTTCTTGAAAGTCCGCCAGCGCCACGGTGAACGGCTTGATCTTGGCAGCGTGGCCGGGCGGCAGCTTGGCCACCAGCGCGTCGGCCGGGTGGGTGTCGGGGGAGACGCCCTCGAGCTCGACCAGGTTCCCCCGGCAGACGACGGTGATCGCGGTCCTGCCTGTTTGCGCGGAGAGGATGCCGATCTGTTCTTTCGCGTCGCGGGCGTAGGCGTGGAGTTTTGTCGTCGGCTGGTCGATGAGGTGGAGGACGTCCTCGAACTCGGGGGTGAAGCCGTCGCCTTGCGTGAAGCCGTATTCGCTGAGTTCCTCGAACGCTTCGCGGTTTACGCGGTCTTTCGCTGACGGCGGGATGTAACGCAGGCCGCCGGCGAAGACGGGGTGCGGGTCGCCGCAACCGACGTTGCGCATGGCGGTGAGGAGGGTGGTGAGCTGGAGTTCGGCTTTGAGCATTACTTCTGGGTCCGGTTTTCGCCGATCACCGGGGGCATGGGCTTTTCGATGAAGCCACCGAAGGTTTCGTCCGGGTCGGGGTTCTGCAGGTAGGGAGCTTTCTTCTTTTCGCGATCTTCTTCTTTGCCTCCGCGGCCGCCTAGGGGTGCTCCCATGGGCATGCCGTTGGCGCCCCGCGCGCCGGCCGCGCCGCGAGCTGGGGGGCCGCCGGGGAGACGTTCGTCGGGAAGCCGTGAGCCGGTCCCGACCCCGGGTCCTACTCCGGGCGCGCGTACGCCTGGCTGACTGGGGTTGCGCGTCCCGGGCTGGCTAGTACCGCCTCCAGCGCCGGTGCTGTACCCGCCTCCGCCGGTGCCAGTGCCATACCCGCCGACGTACCCTCCGGTGCCAGGTCCAAAGCCAGCGTTCCCACCAAGGTTGCTGACGGGCTGGCCAGTAGGCCCGAACTCATAACCCCCTTGCATCGCCGACGGCATGACAGGCTTGGGAACGAAGCTGTCGGCTTGAGTCTGTTCCCCACTCCCCGGGCGGCTGGCGTGCGTTTCGCCCCCGATTTCAGGTTGCTTTCCGGGTTGCTTTCCAGGTTGCTGAACGTGGTTCTGGAGCTGGTTCTGCGTCCGATCCCCAACTTGCCCCTGGCTTTTGTCCTGCTCGCTTCGCCGGTCCTGCTGCACGGGAACAGCGGGCTTCCTCGCCCATTCACCGGTGTCGGTGGGTCCGGAGGACTTGGCCTTCGTCCCGTCATCCATGGAGACGGGCGCACCGGAGTCCTCAAGCCGCGCGTATTGAGCGGGCATCTGCCCACCATTGCTGGTGCTGGCGGAGTGGTAGGCGCTGAAGGCGTCGATGTTGGCCTGACTATCGGCCTGCCACTTGGTGACTTTGGTGTTGTAGGAATCCCAGCCTTGCCCGTTCAGCGCGTTGATGACGTCATCAGCCCCGAGCTCCGGTGGCTGAGGAGCAACGGGCTTGACGGAGTTCTTGGCTGTGCCGAAGGAGTCCATCTGAGCACCGACCGCGCCCTGGGCGGTCTTGAGGTGAACGGCATCGTCAGCAGCGGCCCGAACAAGCGGAAGCGTCGCATCGGCGGCGGCATCGCCGGCGTTACCTTGCCAGCCGGACATGGTCTTGACGCGAAGGGCGCTGATCCGCTGAGCTCGCTCGACCATCCGGTCAGTCAGTTGGCTCGCGCTGTCATGCGCATCGCCGAGTGAGTCAATGCCTTTGCCGCCAGTGATCTGCTCATAGATCTGAGCAGCGGTGAGCGGTCCTTCGGTGGCCATCACTTCACCTCGCGAAGATTTTGCAGTACGGATGCAGCGACACCGCGCGCCGCCTCGCAGGGATCCTTCTTGCCGATGTTCGGTTCCGACTGAGTGACACCGATGTCCACAGTTTGCTGGTCGCTGGTGCCGACCGCTATCTGACAGATACCGCGAGAGGCACGGTCGTCTGCGAGACCGTAGGCGACTACGGGATAGCCATCGACGGGGCTGAGCGGCAGAAAAAATGGGTACTTGGACCCCTTGGCCGCGTAGATGCTCGTAAGGCCACGATCATCCAGATTTGTGAAAATCACGAGTACGCCGGCTTGCGTGACCTGCGGCGGGTGAACGCTGCAACTCGGACCGCCTGGAGCGTTCACGTCGGCCTTCGGGTTCACGCCAGGTCCCAGAAGGGCGCTGATCTGGTCGGCCTTCAAAGCATCGCAAGGAGCTGCTTTGAAGTGGCTCACATCGAGCGGTGATTCAACTCTCGGCACACCAGGCCCGGGTACGCCTGCGGTCGAGGTCGTAGATTCATCGGTGGTCGGACTCGACGGCGAGGCAGTTCCGCCGTTGGTGGTTGTGCAAGCGCTGATGAGCAGTAGGGCTGCCGCGCTGGTCGGGATGAGACTTCCCCGCATCAGAGACTGCCTCCGGTCTGCTTCGTTTCAGTTATGGCGGTGTCTTCCGCGCTGGCGTACTTGCCCAAGGCTGCCTCGAGCTTCGCCGCCATGGCTCGGCAATACTGCTCACGTGCCGTCAAGGTTTCGTACAAGGCATTGCCCGATGTTCTGATCTGCTCGGCGTTACCTGCGCTGGCGTACTCGATGCCAGGCCCCTCGACCCGCTGCATGGCAGTTGCACGCAAACGATCGTCGGCGAACTCGTTCGCCAGCTCGTTCCACTCCCGAACCAGCTCCCGCAGCGTCGCCTCGTCGTACGAGAACCCCGCCCCGCTTGAACCGCCTCCGTCAACCGGTCCATAAGACCCAGCCCGCGGCACACCATCAGGCCCCGGCAGCTCCCAATCCCCGCCAGGCGAATAAACCGGTGGCTCAGACACACCCCACCACCGAAAATACCGTCGTCATCAGCTCTCCCCTAGCCAACAGCGTGCTCCACCCCGAGCACTCTGCGTATCCGACGCACCGCACCTTACCAGGGTTCCCCCCGCGCCGAATCAAAGCCGAATCGAAAGAGAAACGGGGGCCGCGAACGGCCCCCGTCATACCTCAAGGCGTCGGAGAACAAGAAGTGTGACCCAGCACGACCTGCCCGCTGATTCCCGAAGCCGGCAGGAAATCGATGCGCAACATCGTCAACCCGATGCTCCCGTCGCCCGGCAGGTTCTGGATGTTGAACACCGCGTTCGCCAGCACCGTCCCGTTCGACTTCTTGATCGGCGACACGTATCCCACCGGTACCGGGCTCGGCGGGTTCGCGATTCCCGACATCCCGCCGAACGACCAGTTCGCGTTCGTCTGCGTCTGGGTGGCCGTGCACTTCACCGTGAACGTCGACAGCTTGACCCGCGGGCCCCCGGCGCTCACCAGGGCCGAGAGTTCGAAGTTCTTGCCCGTCGCCGTCGAGGTCGTCGACGTCGCGTCCGTGTTCGGGTCCGTCACCGTTGTCGTGCAGGACGATGTGCCGCCGCCGAAGGTGATTCCCGTTTTCTGGACCACCTGGGCCGTTGCTGTTGTCGGGCCGTCGACCGAACACTTGCCCTGGGTCGGGACCGTGATGGTCGAGCCCGCTTTGGTGAACTCCGCGGAGCCGATGGTGGCCACGCCCGGTTGCGGGCCGGCCAGGGCCGGGGTCGCGGTCGCCGCGAGTCCGGCCACCAACAACAGCGTTCCGGCGAGAGCGGTGGTGGTGGTGCGCATGTCGCTGTCCTCCTTGCCGACCGGGAGAGCCGCCGGTCCTCAAGGGTGAATATCCGCCCGCCGGAGACGTCCGTTGCGCCCGAAATCGCCAACCACCCGTTCGTGGATCATGAACCACCCCCTCCGGTGACCCGCCGGTGTGTCATGTTCGTCACCGTTTCCGCAGGACAGCGGGTAAACGACCGCGCGGGGTAGCCACTACGCTCAAGGGACAACCCGACCGGTGCACGAGTAGAAGCGGAGCCGACGTGTCTGTGCCTTCCCCAGCCCCCGGGGCGGGATCCCTCCCCGCTGCGCCGGGTGGCGCCCTCGAGGACCTGCGCGCGTCCGTCGGCCTGCAGATCGACGACGAAGCCCTGCTGCGCGCGATCGCCGGCGGGCTGGCCGACGTCGAGAAGCTGCTGCGCGAGGTCGTCCGCAGCGACGTCCAGGCCGTCCACGACGCCGCGTTGCACCTGGTCGAGGCGGGGGGCAAACGCTTCCGCCCGCTGTTCACCCTGCTGTCCGCGCAGTTCGGCCCCAAGCAGGACGACCACGTCGTGATCGCCGCCGCCGCGGTCGAGCTGGTGCACCTGGCCACGCTCTACCACGACGACGTCATGGACGAGGCCGACATGCGGCGCGGCGCCGAGAGCGTCAACGCCCGCTGGGACAACACCATCGCCATCCTGACCGGCGACTTCCTCTTCGCGCACGCCTCGCGCCTGGTCGCCGACCTGGGCACGGACGCCGCGCGGATCATCGCCGAGACCTTCGGCGAGCTGGTCACCGGCCAGATGCGCGAGACCGTCGGCCCCGGACCGGGTGACGACGCCGTCGCGCACTACCTCACCGTGATCGCGCAGAAGACCGGCTCGCTGATCGCCACGTCCGGCCGCTTCGGCGGGATGATGTCCGGCGCCGCCGAGGAGCACATCGAGGCGCTGCGCCGGTTCGGCGACATCATCGGCACCGCGTTCCAGATCTCCGACGACATCATCGACATCGCGTCGCCGTCCGACGAGCTGGGCAAGGCTCAGGGCACCGACCTGCGCGAAGGCGTGCGGACGCTGCCGATGCTGTACGCGCTGGCCGACCCCGGGACCGACCCCCGGCTGGTCGAGCTGCTGTCCGGCCCGATCGGCGACGACGCGCTCGTCCGCGAGGCGCTGGAGCTGCTGCGGGCGAGTAGCGGACTCGAACGCGCACGCGTCACCCTTTCCGACTACGCTCAGCGCGCGCGAGCCGAGCTCACCGCGTTGCCCGCGTCACCCGCCCGGGACGCTTGCGAGTCGGTCGCCGACTACCTGGTCGCGCGCACGCACTGAACTAGGGGCAGAGAAAGATGTCCATTTTCGGACAGGTTTGGCTGTGGAGCCTGGCGGCGTTCTTCGTCGGGGTGTTCCTCACCTGGCTGGTGCTCGTGCTGCCGCTCCGCAAGAGCGTCCGCAAGCTCGAGAGCGCGCTGGCCCAAGCCCACGCCGACGCCGCGCGCACGCCCGCGAACGCCGGCGCCGCCGGCACCCAGGTGTTTTCGCGGCCGGAGCCGCGGCCCGAGCCGGAGCCGACCCGCCAGGAGACGTCCTACCCGGGCACGCTGGTCTCGACGCCGCCGATCCACCGCGGCGACGTCCACGACGACATCGACCAGGACTTCGCCGAGCTCGACTCGCAGGTGCCGTCGCGGACGCCGCCGGAGCCCGAGCGCGAGGAGACCTACGAGCCGGAGCCGCAGCCCGCGGACGACGACGACCCGTACCGGAGCGCGGCGACGCAGTTCCTGACGCCGGTCCCCGAGCCGGAGCCGGAGGAGGACCCGTACCGGTCTGCCGCGACGGAGTACCTGGTCCCGGACGAGGAGCCCGAACCCGCCACCCCGGCGCTTTCCCGCCTGGAGCAGCAGCTCGACCCGGACACCCCGGCGGCGGGCTCGCTGTTCCAGTCGCCGTCGGAGGAGCAGCACGCGCCGGCGCCGGACTGGTTCGACCACGAGCCGCCCGCCGAGCGCTCGGCGTTCGAGGAGCCGATGGAGCGCACGCGCTACCTCAGCGCGCACGCCGGTTCGATCGAGGACGACGAGCCCGAAGAAGCCGAGGTGCCGCAGTACGCCTTCGCCGGTGAGGACGTGACCGGCGGCGAGCTGGACGTGCCGCCGGAGACGCCGGCCGAGTCGACCCAGGTGCTGCCGAAGCGGCAGCCGCGCGAGGCGACGGTCCGGGGCGGCTTCGACGCGCCCCAGCCGATCCAGCCGTCGATGCGCACGGTCGAGCGGCGCGACCCCGACCTGTCCGGCGGCCACAGCGGCTCGCTGTTCGAGCCGTCGGTCCAGCCCAACCAGGCGGCCGTCGCCGCACCCGAACCGCCGCCCGCGCGCCAGGCGGCGGGGGATTCGGTCCCGCCCGGCCCGTTCGGCCCGGGCTCGGCGATGCCCCGCCCCGGCGGCGGCGCGCCGAGCGACAGCTTCGCGGTGAAGGCGAGCGTCACGGCGTTGCGGTACTGCACCGAGGAGTCGGCGCAGTTCCCGAAGATGGTCGCCGAGGTGTGGTTCCGGACCGCCGAGGACGCCGAGCGCGTCGGGTTCCGCCCGCTCACCTGAGTTCGTTGTCCGTGAAGGCCACCTTGATGTTCGTCGAGGTGGCCTTCACGGCGTTTCGGCCGCTTGGAACAGGACCAGGGCGGCGCCGCCGGGGTCGGTGACCACCACCAGGGAGCCGACCGGCAAGTCGGTGCGCTCGCGCACCAGGGTTCCGCCCAGCGCCACCGCTTTCGCGGCCGCGGCGTCCACATCGGGCACCGGCGCGTAGGGCAGCCACTGCGGGGTCCGGACGTCGTCGGGAGCCAGTTCGGTGAGGCCGCCCCACGGCGCGCCGTCCGAAGTCAGCAGCGGGCCGTTCGCCTCCCAGCCCAGCAACTCGGCGAAGAAGCGCTTGCTGCCGCCGGCGTCGGCGGTCCGGACGTCGAAAAACACGAAAGGCGAAGTAGGTCGCATGACCTGAAATTTAGGACATGCGTCCTAATGGTGGCAACCCCCACGAACGAAGAAGGCCGCCACGCGCTGAGCGTGGCGGCCTTTCCGGTGTTCGAGGACTACGCGACCGTCCAGGTGTCCTTGCCGCGCAGGAGGCCCTGCAGGTCCGGCTTGCGGGCCGCGCGGGCCTGCTCGACCTGGGCGCGGGCGCCGTCGTCGTAGGTGGGGCGCTCGACCTGGCGGAGGATGCCCGTCGGGACGTGGTTGAGGCTCTGGTCGCCCAGGCGCGAGAGCGCGAAGGCGTACGACGTGTCCTGGATCGACGGGTCGTGCACCACGACGTTGTCCTCGCCGATGTCGGCGACCTTCGCGACGTCGAGGCCGCCCCAGTCGCCGCGCTTGACGCCGAACTCCTGGTTCGGGCCGAAGCGGATCGGCTCGCCCGCGCGCAGCGGGATCAGGCGCGTCGCGGCCTCGTCGGCGTCCTTGAGGACGTCGAACGCGCCGTCGTTGAAGATCGGGCAGTTCTGGTAGATCTCGACCAGCGCCGACCCTCGGTGCTTCGCCGCGGCCTCGAGGACCTCGGTGAGGCCCTTGCGGTCGGAGTCCATCGCGCGGCCCACGAACGACGCCTCGGCGCCGATCGCCAGCGACAGCGGGTTGAACGGGGTGTCCACCGAACCCATCGGCGTCGACTTCGTGACCATGCCCTGGCCGGACGTCGGCGAGTACTGGCCCTTGGTCAGGCCGTAGATCCGGTTGTTGAACAGCAGGATCTTGATGTTGACGTTGCGGCGCAGCGCGTGGATCAGGTGGTTGCCGCCGATGGAGAGGGCGTCGCCGTCGCCGGTGACGACCCACACCGACAGGTCCTCGCGCGTGGTGGCGAGGCCGGTCGCGATCGACGGCGCGCGGCCGTGGATCGAGTGCATGCCGTAGGTGTTGAGGTAGTACGGGAAGCGCGACGAGCAGCCGATGCCCGAGATGAACACGATGTTCTCGCGCTTGAGCCCCAGCGTCGGCAGGAACGACTGGACCGCGTTGAGCACGACGTAGTCGCCGCAGCCGGGGCACCAGCGGACTTCCTGGTCGGACTTGTAGTCCTTGGCCTTTTGCGGCTCTTCGGTGGTGGGCACGAGGTCCAGGCCGCCGAGAGTGGGCAGCCCGATGTCGATTGCGGTCATTTCGCCGCCTCCGTAGCAACGCCGGTGATGATCTCCGAGAACAGGTCCTGCAGCTCTTCGGCTTTGAACGCCATGCCCGCGACCTTGGTGTGGCTGTGGACGTCGACCAGGTACTTCGCCCGCAGCAGGAGCGCGAGCTGGCCCAGGTTCATCTCCGGCACCACGACCTTGTCGTAGCTGCGCAGGACGTCCCCGAGGTTGGCCGGCAGGGGGTTGAGGTGGCGCAGGTGCGCCTGCGCGATCGGCATCCCGAGCTTGCGCACCCGGCGGCACGCGGCCCCGATCGGGCCGTAGGACGAGCCCCAGCCCAGGGCCAGCACGCGTGCCTTGCCGCCGGACGGGTCGTCGACCACGACGTCCGGGACGTCGATGCCGTCGATCTTCGCCTGCCGCAGCCGGACCATCTTCTCGTGGTTGGCCGGGTCGTAGGAGATGTGGCCGGTCTTGTCGGCCTTCTCCAGCCCGCCGATGCGGTGCTGCAGACCCGGCGTGCCCGGGATCGCCCACGCGCGGGCGAGCGTCTCGGGGTCGCGGACGTACGGCCAGAACTCGCCGGAGTCGTTGTCCGCGTTGGGCTCGGACGCGAACTCGACGTGCAGGTCGGGCAGCGTCTCGACGTCCGGGATCAGCCACGGCTCGGAGCCGTTCGCGATCGCGCCGTCCGAGAGCAGCAGCACCGGCGTGCGGTACTTCAGCGCGATGCGCGTGGCCTCGACGGCCGCGTCGAAGCAGTCCGCCGGCGAGAGCGGCGCGACGATCGGGACCGGCGATTCACCGTTGCGGCCGAACATCGCCTGCAGCAGGTCGGCCTGCTCGGTCTTGGTCGGCAGGCCGGTCGACGGGCCACCGCGCTGGACGTCGATGACGACCAGCGGCAGTTCGACCATCACGCCGAGGCCGACGGCTTCGGACTTCAGCGCGACACCCGGGCCGGACGTCGAGGTGACGCCGAGCGCGCCGCCGTAGGACGCGCCGAGCGCCGCGCCGATGCCGGCGATCTCGTCTTCGGCCTGGAAGGTGATGATGCCGAAGTTCTTGTGCTTGGACAGCTCGTGGAGGATGTCCGACGCCGGGGTGATCGGGTACGTGCCGAGCAGGATCTGCAGGCCGGAGCGCTGCCCGGCGGCCACGATCCCGTAGGCGAGCGCGGTGTTGCCGGTGATCTGCCGGTAGGTGCCCTGGGCCAGCTTCGCCGGGGCGACCTCGAACGTCGTCGCGAACGACTCGGTCGTCTCGCCGTAGTTCCAGCCCGCGCGGAAGGCGAGGATGTTGGCCTCGGCGATGTCGGGCTTCTTCGCGAACTTCTCGCGCAGGAACCGTTCGGTGCCTTCGGTGGGCCGGTGGTACATCCAGGACAGCAGGCCGAGCGCGAACATGTTCTTGCAGCGCTCGGCGTCCTTCTTGCCGAGGCCGGTGTCCGCGAGCGCGCCCTGGGTCAGGGTCGACATGGCGACCCGGTGCACCTGGTAGGCGGCGAGGCTGTCGTCGTCGAGGGGGTCGGTCGCGTAGCCGACCTTGGTCAGGTTGCGCTTGATGAAGTCGTCGGTGTTGAGGATGATCGTCCCGCCCTGCGGGACGTCGGCCACGTTCGCCTTCAGCGCGGCCGGGTTCATCGCCACCAGGACGTCCGGCCGGTCGCCGGGGGTGAGGATGTCGTAGTCGGCGAAGTGCACCTGGAAGCTCGAGACGCCGGGGATGGTGCCCTGCGGCGCGCGGATCTCGGCGGGGAAGTTCGGCATCGTCGAGAGGTCGTTGCCGAAGGCGGCGGCTTCGGACGTGAAGCGGTCACCGGTCAGCTGCATGCCGTCACCGGAGTCGCCCGCGAACCGGATGACCACCCGGTCGAGCTTGCTGACCTCGGTCGTCCTGGTCGCGGCGAGCGAGCCGTGACCAGCGCCGTTGCCGTTCGCACTCGTGCTCATGAGTCAGGGATTCCCTCTCTCCCGACGTTGCGGCCGTCGATCGCCCGCCTGGTGTCGCGGCAGGCGGATCACCAGGCACTACCACGAGGTTAGCTCGCGCCCGGCGCCCATGTTTCCGCGCGTCCGGGGTCGTTGGCGACCTCTGTTATGCCCTGTCGGTCCTCTGTGCTGGTCCGACAAATACCTGTGACCGATGGTAACGGTTAAGTTAGGGGGCCTGTTGTGATGCGCGTCTCGCGGTGTGGGGTCCACGCAGTGGGATTCAGGGGCGGGACCGGATCCGCGCCCGCATCGCCTCGACCCGCTCGGCGAACTCGGGAGAGGCCAGCGACGCCAGCTGCGGCGCGAGCTCGACGTCGACGGCGTCCGCGTGGGCGGCCAGCGAGGCGGTCGTCCGCAGGCTGCGCTTGGTGGCGAGGAGCGCTTCTCGCGGCGCGGCGACCGCCGGGGCGGCCAGCTCGCGGGCGGCGGCGAGGAGGTCTTCGTGCTCGCCGTCGACCACGCGCAGCGCCAGCCCGGCGGCGACCGCGGCTTCGGCGTCGAGGGGCTGCCCGAACAACGTCATCGCGGCGGCCTGCTGCGGCCCGGCCAGGCGGTGCGTCATCCACGTCATCCCGCCGCCGGGGTGCAGCCCGAGCTCGAGGAACCGCGCGACGAACTTCGCCCGCGGCCCGGCGAGCCGCACGTCGGCGGCGAGCGCGAGGTTCAGCCCGGCCCCGACGGCCGCCCCGCCGACCGCGGCGATGGTCGGCAGCGCGCACCGCGCGACGGCGAGGAAGCCCGCGTAGATGGCGCGCAGGCCGGCTTCGTCGGCGTGGGTCAGCGCGGAGAGGTCGGCACCGGCGCAGAAGGCGGGCGGCGTCCCGGTGACGACGACGGCGTGCACGGATCCGTCCCGCTCGGCGGCCTCGACGGCGGCCACGAGCTGCGCGGAGAGGTCGAGGGTCAGCGCGTTGCGGCTGCCGGGCGCGTCGACGGTGAGGAGCGCGACGCCGCCGGTGTGCTCGCTGACGATGCTGTCGGTCATCGGGTCAGGGTATTGGTGGTGCATGGGGGAATTGCTGGTGGTGCTGGTCGGCAACCTGCTGACGATGATCGACATGACGGAGCTGTTCGGCGCCCGCCGCCGTCGCGCCCGCGCCGCGGCTTCCGCGCGGGGCGAGCGGGTGTCGATCCCGTGCGTGCTGCGCTCCGAAGACCTGACGGAGGGCCGCGAACGCCGCGGCTGGGTCGCGGTCGGCGAGGGCCCGGCGACGTGGCGGACCCCGGGCGCCGAGCCGGTGGCGTTCGACCCGGGCGAGCTGACGATGCAGGCGGTGGACCAGAAGGCGGTCACGTTCCACGCGGCAGGTGGGCGCACTGAGCTGCGGCTGCACCCGGACGAGGCTTCGCTGGTCCTGCGGGCACTGGCGGACTGAGGGGGCGCCTCACGCCTCCGGCGTGGGCGGCCGCTCCAGCAGCCGGGAAAGCACTACCGTCGACACCGTCCGGTCCACGATCTCCAGTCCCCGCAGCCGCTCCAGCGCCGTCTCCAGGTGGTGGATGTCCGCCGCTCGCAGGTGGACTATCGCGTCCGCCGCGCCCGACACCGTGTACGCCGCCACCACCTCCGGCAACGGCTCCAGCCGCGCCCGGATGCGGGCCGGGGTGATGTTGCCCTGGCACGTGACCTCGACGAACGCCTCCGTTCCCCAGCCCAGCGCCTCCGGGTCGACCACCGCCGTGAAGCCGCGGAGGATGCCCGTTTCCAGGAGCCGGTCGACCCGCCGCTTGACCGCCGGGGCGGACAGGCCGACCACCTTGCCGATCTCCGCGTAGCTCGAGCGCGCGTTCGCCACGAGGCACGAAACGATTCGCTGGTCGATGGTGTTCACACGCAACACTTAGCACAGATGTACGCAGCGAACAGCGATTGATTGCGGAATTAGGTGGACCTTACCCTGCAATCATGCAGGAGATGCGCGTACCGACCACCCGTCGATACCTCATGTGCCCCCCGCGCCACTTCGCGGTGGACTACGTGATCAACCCCTGGATGGACCCGACCCAGCCGGTCAGCGCCGACGTCGCCGTCGCGCAGTGGACCGAGCTGCGCGACACCTACCGCCGCCTCGGCCACACCGTCGAGGAGATCGACGCCCAGCCCGGGCTGCCCGACATGGTCTTCGCCGCCAACTCCGGCACGGTCGTCGACGGCCGCGTGCTCGGCTCGCGGTTCCGGGCGCCGCAGCGGGCCGCCGAGGCCGAGCACTTCCGCCGCTGGTTCGTCGAGCACGGTTACCGCGACATCACCATGCCCGAGAAGATCAACGAGGCCGAGGGCGACTTCGCCTGGACGGGCTCGCTGCTGCTGGCCGGCACCGGCTTCCGCACCGACCCGGCCGCGCACGCCGAGGCCCAGGAGGTCCTCGGGGTCCCGGTCGTCTCGCTCCAGCTGGTCGACCCGCGCTACTACCACCTCGACACGGCGCTGTTCGTGCTCGCCGAGGCCACCGACACCACGCGCGCGCAGATCGTCTACTACCCGGACGCCTTCTCGGCCGGCTCGCGCCGCGTGCTGGAGCGGCTGTTCCCGGACGCCGTCCACGCGACGAAGGAAGACGCCGAATGTTTCGGCCTCAACGGCGTTTCCGACGGCCGCAATGTCGTGCTTCCCGTCGAGGCAACTCGATTGGGTGACTTGCTTGCGGAGCGTGGTTACGAGCCGGTCTACGTCGACATCTCCGAGCTGCGGAAAGCCGGCGGCGGCCCGAAGTGCTGCACGCTGGAGATTCGCAAGGGGTGAATCCCGCCGGAACCTGTAACTCACCCGTTTGCCACGGCGATTAATCGAAGTAACAAATCGACTACTCGCGGTGGCAGGGCGGTGGAAGCGGTGGCGGTGGTCCTCGCGGTGCACGGAATAGGCCGGCCGGCTCGCCAGCTCGAACCGGGCGAGGACGAGCGCTGGCTGACCGTCGAGCAGTTCGACCGGGTGCTCGACACCGCCGCCGAGCGCGACGACGTCCACCTGACGTTCGACGACGGCAACGAGTCCGACGTCGAGATCGCGCTGCCGAGGCTGGTCGACCACGGGCTGACGGCGGAGTTCTTCCCGCTGGCCGGCCGCCTCGGGCAGCGCGGCTACCTCGACCGCGACGGCCTGCGCGAGCTCGTGCGCGCCGGGATGGAGATCGGCTCGCACGGCTGGGAGCCGCGCGACTGGCGGCGGCTCGACGACCGCCACGCCCGCCGCGAGCTGACCGACGCGCCGAAGCTCCTCGGCGACCTGTGCGGGAAGCCGGTGCGGCGGTACTCGCTGCCGTTCGGCGCCTACGACAAGCGCGTGCTCGAGCGGCTGCGCCAGGCGGGCGCGACGCGGGTCTACACGAGCGACGGCGGCGCGGTCGAGCGCGACGGCTGGCTGCAGGCGCGCACGGAGCTGCACCACGACCTCGACGGCGAGTGGCTCGACGGCGTGCTCGAAGGCGGGCACCGGCGGCCGCACTGGGTCACGCGGCTGTTCCGCCGCGGCTGACGCCGGTTTTGCCCGATCGGCTGACCGGCCGCTTTGCCGGTGACCGGAACACGGTCCAGACCAATTTCCGGGCCGCTCGCCCGATGAGCAGCCTTTTCGCCAACTCCGGCCGCATGCCGGGAAATTCCGGCACGCGCAGGTCTTGAATCCGGCACGGCCCGGGGTGCATCCTGATGCCCCGCCGCCGTAAGGAAAGTTTCCTAACTAAAGGGAGCACCGGGAAATGCGGAAACTGATCCTGCTCGCGACCCTGGCGCTGGCCTCGGCCATGATGCCCGCCACCCTCGCCACCGCCGCGCCGGCGGAACCGGCCGCGCCGGCCACCGTCGAAGCCGGCCCGACCGCGGCCCAGCTGCTGGCCAAGACGAACAGCTGCAAGCAGATCTCCAACGGCAAGTACAAGACCGACGAAGACGTCTCGGGCAAGACGGTCGCCGTCTGCGACGCCAACGGCGCCGTGTTCTGGAAAGCCGACATGGACATCGACTGCGACGGCCAGCGCTCCACGCAGTGCAACGAAGACACCGACTGCTGCTACCAGGACGACACCGCGTTCCACCAGTCCGACGGCAAGCCGCTCAACGCCGCGAAGCTGCCCTACATCGTCGTGCCGAGCTCCAGCAGCATCTGGAAGTACTCCTCGTCCCAGCTGAAGGGCGGCGGTTCCTGCGCGGTGATCTACAACGGCAAGGTCGAGTACGCCGTCATCGGCGACACCGGGCCGACGCAGATCATCGGCGAAGCCTCCTACGCGACGGCGAAGGACCTCGGCATCAACCCCGACCCGTCGAACGGCGGCACCGACTCCGGTGTGACGTACATCTGCTTCAAGAACTCGGCCGTTTCGCCGATCGAGAACCACGCGAACGCCGTGAGCAAGGGCGAGGGTCTCGCCACCACCTTCGTGAACAACAACTGAACGTCCGCATTCCGGGGCCGGTCCGCGAGCGCGCGGGCCGGCCCCGTCGTGCGGCACTCGTTGACCACGAACGCGTCCACCGTGTCGATCACCCACTGCAAGATGCATTTCCGAGCTGAATCGAGACACATTTCCCGCCGGTAAACCGGTTCGCCTCACGGCAGGCTCACGCTTTACCCCGTTCGCCACCCCCGCGGTAACGATCCAGGGGAGCGCGGCGACCAACTTGAGGGTCGCGCGGAAAAGCGGAGGTTTTGGCGTGAAGATCAGTGTCTTCGGGCTCGGTTACGTCGGTTGTGTCTCCGCCGCGTGCCTGGCGGGGCAGGGGCACCGGGTGGTCGGCGTGGACGTCAACCCGGTCAAGATCGACCTCATCACCGCCGGCAACGCGCCGGTGGTCGAGGAGCGGATCGGCGAGCTGACCGCCGAAGTCGTCGCGAGCGGCGCGCTGAGAGCCACGACCGACGTCGCGGAAGCGGTCGCCGACAGCGAGATCTCGCTGGTCTGCGTCGGCACGCCGTCGGCGCCGAACGGCAGCCTCTCGACGGTCTACCTCGAGCGCGTCGCCGAGGAAATCGGCGAGGCGATCGCGAACAAGAGCGAGCGGCACACCGTCGTCTTCCGCAGCACGATGCTGCCGGGCACCTGCCTGGACCTGCTGGTCCCGATCCTGGAGAAGGCTTCGGGCCGCACCGCGGGCGTCGACTTCGGCGTCGCGGTGAACCCCGAGTTCCTGCGCGAGGGCACCAGCGTCCGCGACTTCTTCGACCCGCCGAAGACCGTGATCGGCGAGATCGACGAAGCCAGCGGTGACGCCGTCGCCGCGCTCTACGAAGGCCTGCCCGGGCCCGTCTTCCGCGTGCCGATCCCGGTCGCGGAGATGACGAAGTACGCCGACAACTCCTTCCACGGCCTGAAGATCGGCTTCGCGAACGAGCTCGGCTCGATCTGCCGGGCGCTGGGCCTCGACTCGCACCAGGTGATCGACGTCTTCCTCGCCGACACCAAGCTCAACGTCAGCCCGGCCTACCTCAAGCCCGGGTTCGCCTTCGGCGGCTCGTGCCTGCCGAAGGACCTGCGCGGGCTGGTCTACGCCGCGCACCGCGCCGACGTCAGCGTGCCGATCCTGTCGCACGTGCTCGCGTCCAACGACGATCACCTGCAGCGCGCGTTCGACCTGGTCGCACGCACCGGCAAGCGCAAGGTCGGCCTGTTCGGCCTCTCCTTCAAGCCGGGCACCGACGACCTGCGCGAGTCCCCGCTGGTCGAGCTGGCCGAGAAGCTGCTCGGCAAGGGCTACGACCTCAAGATCTACGACGCGAACGTCAGCCTCTCGCGGCTGATGGGCGCCAACCGCGAATACATCGAGGGCCGGCTGCCGCACCTCGGCCAGCTGCTCGCCGGGTCCGTCGAGGAAGTCATGGACCACGCCGACGTCCTCGTCGTCGGCTGCAAGGACCCGGACGTGCTGGCGGCCCTGCCGCACGGCGGCGACCGGGTGCTCGTCGACCTCGTCCGCCTGCCCGACGCGGCGACGCGTCGCCTTGAAGAGGGATACGCCGGCCTTGCCTGGTAAAGCGCTCATCCTCGTCGAAAACCTCTCCGTTCCCTTCGACCGGCGGGTCTGGCAGGAGTCCACGACCCTGCGCGACGCCGGGTGGGAAGTCCACGTGATCTGCCCGCAGGGCACGAAACGCGACACCGAGGCCGAAGCCGTCGTCGACGGCGTCCACATCCACCGCTACCCGCTCAAGGCCGCGACCGGCGGGCCCGCGGGCTACCTGCAGGAGTACGGCAGCGCGCTGTGGCACACGCTGCGGCTGGCCCGGAAGGTCGGGCGGGTCGACGTCGTGCACGCCTGCAACCCGCCGGACCTACTGTACGTGGTCGCGAAGGTGCTGAAGCGCCAGGGCGCGAAGTTCATCTTCGACCAGCACGACCTGTGCCCCGAGCTGTACCTCTCGCGCTTCGACCGCGGGCAGGACCTGCTCTACCGCGGGGTCTGCGCGCTCGAACGCGCCACCTACCGCACCGCCGACGTCGTCATCTCGACGAACGAGAGCTACAAGCAGGTCGCCCGGATCCGCGGCGGCAAGAAGCCCGAGGACGTCTTCGTGGTGCGCAGCGCGCCGGTCGTCGAGCGGTTCCACGAGGTCCCCGTCGAGCCCGAGCTGAAGAAGGGCAAGCCCTTCATGCTCGCCTACCTCGGCGTGATGGGCCCGCAGGACGGCGTCGACTACGCCCTGCGCGCGCTCGCGAAGCTGCGCGACGAGGTCGGGCGCACCGACTGGCACGCGGTGTTCGTCGGCTCCGGCGACGCCTTCGACGACATGGTCGCGCTCTCGGCGAAGCTCGGGCTGGCCAACCAGGTCGAGTTCACCGGCCGGATCCCCGACGAGGACCTGGTCCGCTACCTCTCCACCGCCGACGTCTGCCTGTCGCCGGACCCGCTCAACCCGCTCAACGACGTTTCCACGATGAACAAGGTCATGGAGTACATGGCGATGAGCAAGCCGATCGTCTCGTTCGAACTGCGCGAAGCGCGCGTTTCGGCGGGCGACGCGGCGGTCTACGCCCCGGCCAACGACGAGTCGGCGTTCGCGAAGCTCGTCTCGCAGCTGCTCGACGACCCCGAAGAGCGGGTCCGGATGGGCAAGCTCGGCCAGGCCAGGGTCGCCGGTGCGCTCTCGTGGGAGAACTCGGCGAAGAACCTCATCGCCGCGTATGAGCACGCTGTGAAGTCCTGATCGCCGTTAGGTCAAGAACTCACCGGACGTGTAACCAAAGCTCCCGGTCCGACGACGGTTCGGGTAACCGGCCGATCCACTGACCCCGTTCGGCGTACCCGTCTCAGGAATGGAGATACCGCCGTTGACTGAAGACACGGTGCGCCTGGCCCTGATCGGGCAGGTCGTCCGGCGACGATGGCGGCTGCTGGCCGCACTCGCCGTCCTGGGCGCGGCGGTCGGCGCCGCGGCGTCGTTCCTGCTGTCGCCGGGCTACCAGACGTCGTCGAGCGTGCTGCTGCAAGGGCCGCGGCAGGCCGACGAGCTGCTGACCCAGGCCGAGGTCGCGACCAGCTCGGTCGTCCTCGACCGGGCCGCCGCCGTGCTCCCGTGGCACCCGAGCGGCGCGGACCTGAAGAAGCAGGTCAAGACGTCGGTGGCGAACGGCAACGTCGTGGCGATCACCGTGTCCGCCGACACCGCCGAGCACGCCCAGCAGCTCGCCGACCAGGTCGCGCAGCAGTTCGTCAAGTACTCCGGTCAGCTGGCGAGCAACTCCGCCGACGCGTCGGTGCAGCTGGCCCAGGAGCAGCGCGAGTCGCTGCGCAACCAGGTCAAGCTGACCACCGAGAAGATCAGCGACATCGCCAAGAACGTCGGCGGGGACCTCACCGTCGAAAGCGTCCAGGTCCGCACCCAGCTCGAAGGGCTGCGGTCGTCGCTGGAGCAGGCCATCAACGACCTGAACCAGGCCGACCTCGCCACCGGCGTCGGCAACACCGTCGTGATGGGCAGCGCCGAACGCCCGGACGCGGCGGCCGCGCCGACGCTGACGCAGCTCGCCGTCGGCGGCGCGGTGCTGTTCTTCCTCGCCGGCGTGTTCGGCCACCTGTTCACCGCCCGCGCCGACCGGCGGCTGCGCGGCGAACCGCAGATCGCCGCCGCGCTCGGCGCGCCGATCCTCGCCGGCGTCGACGTCGAGACCCCGCAGGGCGACCAGCTCCCGGCCGCCGGGTTCACCGGCAAGGTGCGGCGGCTGCTCGGCGGCGACCGGCCGTGGGTGCTGCCGCCGGTGGCGACCTCGGCCGACGAGGTCAACCGCGACATCCGCTACCGGCGGGTGCTGGCCCGGCTGTCCACCGGCCCCGCCGACGTCCTGCTCCTGGTCGGCGACGACGACGAGACCGGCCGCCTGGCCGCCGAGCAGCTCGCCGGGCTGGCCGACCGGCTGTCCGTGCCGCTGCGCGTCTTCGAATACTCGGCCGAACGGCCGACCGTGCCGGACGGCAGCGCCGACTCCGGCGTCCTGCTCGTCCTCGGCGCCGGCACCCGCACCGCGTGGGAGCTCGTCCGGCTCGCCGAAGCCTGCGCCGACGCCGGCCAGGAGGTCGTCGGCGCCGTCCTCACCCACCCCGTCCGACCGGCCGAGCCGGAGAAGAAGCCCGAACCCGCGGCGGAAGCCCCCGAGAAAGCCCTGGCAGGTTCGGCGTGACGACCACCTCCGAGACCCCGACCGCACCCCTCATCGACCTGCAACGCCTCTTCGTCGCCATCCGGCGCCGCAAGCGCTTCTGGCTCACCACCGCGCTGCTCGGGCTGATCGCCGGCGCGGCGGTCGGCATCGTGCTGCCGGCGCCGCCGACCGCGGTCGCCAAGATCATCGTCGTCCACCAGGACGACTCGCCGACCGACAGCGGCACGCTCATGCGCACCGACGTCGCCGTGCTGTCGACCACGCGGATCGCGGAAGGCGCGCTGAAGAAGCTCAACAGCACCGAAGCGCCCGAAGAGTTCTTGAAGAACTACGCGGGCCTGGGCCTGACGAACAACGTCCTGCAGATCACCGTCAAGGCCAAGAGCAACGAAGAGGCCGTGGCGCAGGCGCAGGCGCTGGCCGACACGTTCATCACCGACCACGTCCAGCGCAGCCAGGCCGCGGCGGCCGCCCAGTCCAAGGCCATCCTCGACCAGCGCAAGAACGCGCAGGACGAGCTGACCAAGGTCGACCAGCAGATCGCCGACGAGACCGGCAAGGGCCGCAACGCGAACGCCAGCACCCTCGAAGGCATGTACGGCCGCCGCGCCGCACTGGCGTCGCAGATCTCCGACTTCGACTCCCGCGCCCAGCAGGCCGGCATCGGCAGCCCGCAGGTCGCCGCGGGCACCCAGATCGTCGACGCGCCCCGGGCGCTGCCGAAGGCGTTCCTCAAGACGGAGGCGACCAACGGCGGCATCGGCTTCGCGCTCGGCCTGGCCCTCGGGCTCGCGTTCGCCGCGATCGGCGCGGTGTCGCGAGACCGGCCGGTGCTGCGCCGCGAGATCTCCACGCACCTCGGCGCGTCCGTGCTCGCCCAGCTGCCGTCCAAGCGCCGGGGTCTGGCCCGGGTGTGGAAGCGCGCGCGGGTGGTGTCCGACCGCGAACGCGTCGCCACGACGCTCGCCCGCGTGATCAAGAAGGACGCGCGCGGGGTGTCGGTGCTCGAACTCGGCGCGCCGAAGGTCGCCGCCGCGCTCGCCCTCGACATCGCCGCGGACCTGGCGGACGGCGGGCGCGCGAGCGTCGTCGACGACCTGCCCGGCGAAGACGTCCGCAAGCTGGCGGCGGAGGCCAAGAGCGACGTCTCCGTGGTCGGCGCCGGCGACAGCGGCTCCGGCGGGCGCCGCATCGGCGTCGGCACGGTCGCCCCGGGCACGGCGTGGACCGACCTGGAGCACCTCGGCGCGGAGACCGTGCTGGTCGTCAAGGCCGGGCACGCCAACACGCTCTGGCTGCACACCGTCGCGCGGCAGCTCGCCGACCAGCACATCCCGATCATCGGCGTGGTGCTGGTCGACCCGGACCCGCGGGACAAGTCCGACGGCACGCTGTGGGACGGCCTGCACACGGCGCTGCGCGGTCGCGCCGGGCACGCGCCGGCCCCCGCGGCCGCCCCGGGCGTCGTCGCGGTCGAGCAGGAAGACCGCCTGGACGAGCTGGCCGCCCGGATCGCCGAGCGGGTCGCCAAGACCGAGCCGCCGACGCGCCGGTTCACCCCGGTCCGGCCGGTGCTCCCGCCCGCGCTCGCCACGCCCAAACCGCCGGCGGCACCGCTGCCGGCCCCCGGCTCCGTCAGTGTCCCGGACCACCTGGACGCCCCGACGAAGAAGTTCGCCCCGGTCAAGCCCCCGAAGCGGCCGACGCCGTTCAAGCGTGACCACGGCGAACCCGCCCACACGGGCGAACTGAACGCCGAGCTCGAGCCAGAAAAGAGCACTGTGCCAACCGGGGCTTCGCCCCGAACCGGGGGCTTCGCCACCCAGACCCCCGAAAAAAGCGCCGAGGTCTCCTGACCCGCGCCCCGAATGAAGGGGTCCCACTCGAGATGTGCGGCATCGCAGGCACCTACCTCTGGCCGGACGGCGGGCCGCTGACCGACCGGCTGACCAAGACGCTGGCCCACCGCGGGCCGGACGGCTCCGGCCGCTACGAGCACCGCGCCGGCCCCGGGGAAGTCCACCTCGGCCACCGGCGGCTGTCGATCGTGGACCTGTCCGAGACCGGCGCCCAGCCGATGGTCCACGACGGCCTCGCGCTGAGCTACAACGGCGAGCTGTACAACGCGCCCGAGTTGCGGGCCGAGCTCGCCGCGGCCGGCGTCCGCTTCCGCGGCACGTCCGACACCGAGGTGCTGCTGCAGGCGTGGCGGCGCTGGGGCACGGACTGCCTGCCGAAGCTGCGCGGGATGTTCGCCTTCGCCATCTTCGAGGAGGGCACCGGCGAGCTGTTCCTGGTCCGCGACCAGCTCGGCATCAAGCCGCTGTTCTTCGTGCAGCGCAACGGCGGGATCGCGTTCGCCTCCGAGCTCAAGGCCCTCGCCGGTGAGCTCGGCGGGTCGCTGCAGGTCGACAGCGGCGCGCTGATCGCGTCGCTGCTCTACTACTGGGTGCCCGACAGCCGGTGCGCCTACCAGGGCGCGGAAAAGCTGCAGCCGGGCACGTGGCTGCGCTGCCGCCCGGACGGCCAGGTCGACCGCGGCCGGTTCTGGTCGCTGCGGGAGGTCGCCGAGGAGGGCGCCGCCTTCGACGGCGACGTCGACCTGCATTCCGTCATCGCGGAATCGACCGCCAAGCACCTGATCTCCGACGTCCCGGTCGCGACGTTCCTCTCCGGCGGCCTGGACTCCAGCTACCTGACGGCGCTGGCCGCGCGTTCGCAGCCGGGGATTTCCGCGTACACCATCGGGTTCCGCGCCGAAGACGCCAAGTTCGAGGCCATGCCGGACGACCTGAAGTACGCCCGGATCGTCGCGGAGAAGTTCGGCGTCGACCTGCACGAGATCGAGATCGCGCCGCAGGTGCTCGACCTGCTGCCGAAGATGACCTACCACCTCGACGAGCCGATCGGCGACCCGGCGGCGATCAACTCGTTCCTGATCTGCTCGGCCGCGCGCGAGGCCGGCGTCAAGGTGATGCTGTCCGGGATGGGCGCCGACGAGCTGTTCGCCGGCTACCGCAAGCACCTCGCGAACCTGATCGCGCTGCGCTACCACAAGGTGCCGGGCGCGGTCCGGCGGCCGGTCGAGTCCATTGTGGACCGACTGCCGGTCGCCTCGGCCAAGCGCGGGTACCGGTCGGTGCGGTTCGCGAAGCGGTTCCTGTCCTTCGCCGGCCTGCCGGAGGAGACGGCGTTCCGCCGCAGCTACACGATGTACGACCGCGCGGAGCTGCTCGACCTGGTCAACCCCGACCTCGCGCCGGTCGTCGACGACGTCCTGACCGAGCACTCGGACACCTACCACGACCAGGCGCTCGACGACTTCGTCAACCGCATGTGCCTGGCCGATTCGCGGCTGTTCCTGCCCGGGCTGAACCTCGCCTACACCGACCGTTCGACGATGGCGGCGTCCACCGAGGTGCGCACGCCGTTCGTCGACGTCGAGGTCGTGCGGGCGGCGTTCAAGATCCCGGGCAACAAGAAGATCGTCGGCCGCGCGGGCAAGGTCGCGCTGAAGAACGCGGCGCTGAACATCCTGCCGAGCGAGATCGTGCACCGGCCGAAGGGCCTGTTCAGCGCGCCGCTGCGGGCCTGGATGAGCCGCGACCTGGCGCCGCTGGTGCGCGAAGTCGTCAACGAAGGCGTGCTCGTTTCTTCGGGATTCCTGCAGCGTGAGACGTTGCAGCGCATGGTCGCCGAGGACGCCGCCGGCCAGGAGGACCGCGGCAAGCACCTCTGGCACGTCTTGACCCTTGAATACTGGTACCGGAACGCGATGGCGGGAGCGAAGTGAAGCAGGTAGTCCAGAACTACAAGAGCGGTGAGCTGGCACTGCTGGAGGTACCCGAGCCCGCCTGCAAGCCCGGCGGCGTGCTGGTGCGGACGGTGTACTCGCTGATCTCGACCGGCACCGAGATGATGAAGGTGTCCGAGGCCAGCCTGTCGCTGGTGGGCAAGGCGAAGGCCCGCCCCGACCAGGTGGCGAAGGTGATGCAGAGCGTCGCCACCAACGGCCTTTCGGCGACCTACCGCAAGGTGACGTCCAAACTGGACTCCTACACCCCGCTCGGCTACTCGCTGTGCGGCATCGTCGAGCAGGTCGGCGACGGCATCACCGACGTCGCGGTCGGCGACCTCGTGGCGTGCGCGGGCAACGAGCACGCGCTGCACTCCGAGCTGAACTGGGTGCCGAAGAACCTCTACTCGCGCGTCCCCAACGGCGTCGACCCGCGCCACGCGGCGTTCGGCACCGTCGGCTCGATCGCCATGCAGGGCGTCCGCCGCGGCGAACCGCAGATCGGCGACGTCGCGCTCGTGATCGGCCTCGGCCTGATCGGCCAGCTCGTCGTCCAGCTGCTGACGTCGTCCGGCGTGCGCGTCGTCGGCGTCGACCCGGACCCGGAGCGCTGCAAGCTCGCCGAGAGCCTCGGCGCGCTGACCTGCGCGCACCCGGCGTCCGGCATCGTCGACAACGCCGTGGCCGAGCTGACCCACGGCGCGGGCGTCGACCAGACCTACCTCGCGGCCGGCGGCAACACGAACGACCCGGTGGAGCTGGCCGCGAAGCTGTCGCGCGACCGCGGCCGCGTCATCGACATCGGCAAGTGCAAGCTCGACCTGCCGTGGAACGCCTACTACGAGAAGGAACTGGACGTCCGGTTCTCGCGCTCCTACGGCCCGGGCCGCTACGACCCGTCGTACGAGCTGGAGGGGCGCGACTACCCGATCGGCCAGGTCCGCTGGACCGAGCGCCGCAACCTCGAGTGCGTCCTCGACCTGATCGCCCGCGACCGCCTCGACGTCGAGCCGCTGATCACGCACGTCTCGGACTTCTCGTCGGCGGTCGAGACGTACCAGTCGCTGAACGACGGCTCGCTGAAGGCGGTGGCGGTGCTGTTCCGCTACCCCGACGCGGTCGCCCGCACGGAGCCCGTCGTGACGTCGGCGCGCGTCGGCGTGACCTCGCGTGCGGCGGCTGCGCTCCCCGCGGGACAGCCGGTGCGCCTGGGCTTCATCGGCGCGGGCAACTACGCGTCGTCGATGCTGCTGCCGCACCTGGTCGAGCGCTCGGACGTCCAGCTCAAGCACGTCGCGACGACGTCCGCGCTGTCCGGCGCCAACGCCCGCCGCAAGTTCGGCTTCGCCGAGGCGTCCACCGACATCGACAACGTCCTGGGCGACTCCTCGATCGACGCGGTCTTCGTGGTGACGCGGCACAGTTCGCACGCGGAGCTGACGCGCCAGGCGCTGCTGGCGGGCAAGACGGTGTTCGTCGAGAAGCCGCTGGCCCTGTCGGAAGCGGAGTTGCAGAAGGTCCTCGACGCGATCGAGGAGTCCGGCAACGACCGCCTCCAGGTCGGCTTCAACCGCCGTTTCGCGCCACTGCTGCACGAAGCCCGCGACCAGTTCGGCCCCCGAGTCGGCCCGGCGACGGTCCGCTACCTGGTCAACGCGGGCCGCCTCGACCACGGCAGCTGGTACAACCAGACCACCACCGAGGGTTCGAGGTTCGTCGGCGAAGGCGGCCACTTCATCGACACGGTGAGCTGGCTCCTCGACGCCGACCCGGTCTCGGTGTACGCGACCGGAGACCTCCAGGTGACCCTCGGCTACCCGGACGGCTCGACGGCGGTGATCACGTACGCGGAGACGGGTTCCTCGGGCTTCCCGAAGGAGACGCTGGACCTGACGGCCGACGGCAAGGTCCTGAAGTTCGACGACTACGTCCGAGCGTCGGTGTACTCGCGCAAGAAGTGGGCGAGCTCCCGCATCCCGAAGGGCCGCGACAAGGGCCAGGCGGCCGAGGTGAACGCGTTCCTGGAGGCGGTGCGGACGGGCGCGCCGATGCCGATCTCGGTGGCCTCCCTGGCGGCGACGACATTGGCGACGTTGGCGGCCCAGTCGAGCGTCGCGAACGCGGCCCCGGTGCGGATCGAGCTGCCGCAGAAGACAGGCGCCCCGGCATGACGACAACGGCACCGCTCCGGCCGCGGCCCGGCTGTTTCTTGGCCCTGACGAGCCCGCCGCGGGTGGCAGGCGTGCAGGTCTTGGCGGGCGCGGTGCCGGTGCGGCTGCGCCGGGACCTGGCGAGTGTGGCACCGGTGCGACCGCGGGCGGCCGGCGTCCGGGCCCTGCCGGGTCTGGCGTCGCTCCGGCCGCGGATGGCCGGCGCTCAGTCGTTGGCGGCGGTGGCACCGGTGCGGCCGCGGGTGGCCGGTGCAGGGGACCTAGCGAGCGTGGCGCCGAAGCGGTTCGAGCTGCGGTGCAGCAGCGAGAGCCTGTTGCCTGCGCGGGCGGTGCCCGTACGGCCGCGGGCGGCAGGGGGCCCGCGATGATGGGGCCCGGCTGGTACCTGCGCCGGCTGTCCCGCATGGGGCCGGCCGAGGTCGTCGGGCGTGCTCGGCATGCCGTCGTCCAGCGGCAGTGGCGGTCCGCCTTGCCGGTGGCGCCGGACTGGCCGTCGCACCCGCGGTTCACCGCCGGGCTGCCGGCCGGGGTGCTGGGCAAGGTGTCCGCCGAGGCGGCTTCGCGGCTGCTGGCCACCGCCGACGAGCTGATGGCGGGCCGCGCCGAGTACTTCGGCGTGGTCCGCACCGACATGATCTCGCCGGACTGGTTCCTCGACCCGAAGACCGGCCGCCGCGCGCCCTCGGACGTGTACGCCTTCGACGTCCCGTACCGGTCGGAAGACGCGGTCGGCGACATCAAGCAGATCTGGGAACCGTCGCGCCACCAGCACCTGACCGTGCTGGCCGCGGCATACGCCCTGACCGGCACCCCGGCTTACGCCACGCGCGTCGCCGCCCACCTGCGTTCGTGGTGGGAGGAAAACCCGCCGCTGCAGGGCCCGCACTGGGTGAGCGGCATCGAGCTCGGCATCCGGCTGCTGTCGTGGGTCTGGACGCGCCGCCTGCTCGACGGCTGGGCGGGCGCGCCGGAGCTGTTCGAGGACAACCCGGACTTCCAGCTCCAGCTGTGGCACCACCAGAACTGGCTTGCGACCCTGCGCAGCCACGGCTCCTCGGCCAACAACCACGTGATCGCCGAGGACGCGGGCCTGCTGGCCGCGGCGTGCGCGTTCGGCTGGTTCCCGGAGTCGGCGGGCTGGCGGACGTCGGCGACGCGCTCGCTGGACGTCCAGCTCGGCCGCAACACGTTCCCGTCCGGGCTGAACGCCGAACTCGCGTCGGAGTACCACGGCCTGGTCCTGGAGCTGGGCCTCGCGGCCGCGCTCGAGGCCGACGCGGCAGGCACGCCGGTGCCGGGCTCGACGTGGGACGTCCTGCTCCGGATGACCGATGCCCTGGCGTCCATTGTGGACAACAGACTGCACCCCCCTCGGCAGGGCGACGCCGACGACGGCTTCGGCCTGATCGTCGACGGCGTCTCGACCGATCGCTGGGCGTCGCTGCTGGCCACCGGCGAGGTCCTGTTCGGCCGCCTGGACTGGTGGCCCCCGCTCCCGGGTGACGACGTCCGCACGCCCCTGCTGGCGTCGTTGGCCGCGCGCACCCCGCAGGCGACCGGCGTCCGGCCCGGTCAGCGGCCGGCCCACCTGCGCGACGCGGGCATGACGATCTTGCGCTCGGGCCGCGTGTGGGCCCGCTGCGACGGCGGCCCGCACGGGTTCCTGTCGATCGCGGCCCACGCCCACGCGGACGCGCTGTCGGTGGAGGTCCGCCACGACGGCGTCGAGATCCTCGCCGACCCGGGCACGTTCTGCTACCACGGCGAACCGCAGTGGCGGTCGTACTTCCGCTCGACGCTCGGCCACAACACCCTGGAACTGGAAGGCCGCGACCAGTCGGTGTCGGGCGGCCCGTTCCTGTGGACCCGCCACGCGGTGACGAAGGTCCTCGACGTCCGCACCCCACCCGACGGCCCCGCTCGCTGGTCGGCCGCCCACGACGGCTACGCCCCGGCGGTCCACCGCCGCACGGTCGAGCTGGACGGCGAAGTGCTGACGATCGTCGACGAGGTCCTGGGCGAAGCGGGCGCGGCGGGACGCTTGGCGTTCCACCTGGGCCCGGAGGTGACGGTGATGCTCGACGGAACGACGGCCCACCTCCGCTGGCCCGCTCCGGATGCGTCAGCCCTGACCGCCGAGGCCGGTGCGAGCCGGTCCGGTGGGGCGGCGGGTGTCTCGAACGCGGCCGAGGAAAGCCGGTCCGACTCCGGCAGCGAGGCCGGTCGTGCCGGGCAACTCGCTGCCGCGCCCGATCCGGTCGTCGGCCGGGTGTCCGGTTCGCTCGCCAGCGACAGTGCGCTCGCCGGCGCCGGTTCGCTCGCCGGTTCCGGTGAGGGCGTGCGGACCGCGGTGCTCGAGTTGCCACCCGAGTTGTCGTGGAGCGTGCACCGCGGTGAGAGCGAGCCGCCGCTCGGCTGGTACTCCGCGGGCTTCGGCCGGAAGGAACCCTCGACCACCCTCATCGGATCCGGGACGCCCGGACAGCTCACCACCCTGCTCCACTTCAGTTAGGACCCCGCCCGTGACAGCCCGCCGCTTCCGACTCCGCCGTGCCGCTCCGCTGCTCGGCGTCCTGCTCACGGTCGCGGCGTGCTCGGGCGGGCCGGATACCGACGGGGGACCGGCCCAGGCCACCGCGGCGCCCAGCGGTTCGGTCGCGGCCGTGTGCGACAAGGAGCCCGCCGGTCCGACGGCCGCGCCGGCGGGGGCGGTCGTCGTCGACCCGGCGGTGCCCGGCGACCTCGCGGCGAAGACCCGTTCGGCCGGCCCGGGCACGACGTTCTGGCTCAAGCCCGGCAAGCACATCCTCGGCGACGACAAGTACGACCAGGTGTCCCCGAAGGACGGCGACGTCTACATCGGCGCACCGGGCGCGATCGTCGACGGCCGCAAGATCAACCAGTACGCCTTCACCGGCCACGCGGTGAACGTCAAGATCACCTACGTGACCGTGCAGGGCTTCGTCGCACCGCACGACGAAGGCGTGGTCAACCACGACTCCGGCGACGGCTGGATGGTCGAGCACTCGACCATCCAGGACAACGACGGCGCCGGCCTGATGGCGGGTGCGCGCCAGCAGGTGCGCGGCAACTGCCTGCGCCGCAACGGCCAGTACGGGATCAACGCCTACTCCGGCAGCACCCCGCTCACCACGCTCGTCGTGGAGGGCAACGAGATCGCCGGCAACAACACCGGCGACTGGGAGACGAAGATCGAGGGCTGCGGCTGCAGCGGCGGGATCAAGTTCTGGGACGTGAACGGCGCCGACGTGCGCGGCAACTGGGTGCACGACAACCACGGCACCGGGCTCTGGGCCGACACCAACAACAACGACTTCCTCATCGAGGGCAACCTCATCGAGGACAACGACGGTGCCGCGCTGATCTACGAGATCAGCTACAACGCCGTCATCCGCGACAACACGATCCGCAAGAACAACTGGGTCGACGGCCGCCGGTACGCCGACCGCGGCGACAACTTCCCGACGCCGACGATCTACATCTCCGAGTCCGGCGGCGAGCCGCGGATCAAGGCGCGCACCGCGAAGATCGAGATCTCCCGCAACTACCTGGAGAACAACTGGTCCGGGATCACGTTGTGGGAGAACGCCGACCGCTACTGCAACAGCCCGGCCAACACCTCCTCCGGCGACTGCACCCGGCTGGTGCCGAACGTGAAGCAGTGCGCGGCCCCGGCGATCACGTCCGGCCCGCTGCTGGCCGACTGCCGCTGGAAGACCCAGCACGTCGACATCCACGACAACAAGTTCGTCCTCGACCCGGCGGTCGTCGGCTGCCAGGCCGCGTGCGGCCGGATGGGCCTGCTGTCGAACTTCGGCACCTACCCGGAGTGGTCGCCGTACAAGGGCGACGTGGTCCAGGAAGCGATCACTTACCGGCAGGACAACCGCTGGCACGACAACAGCTACCTGGGCCCGTGGACGTTCATCGCGTACACGACCGATCGCATCCTCGAGATCGGCGAGTGGGAAGGCTCGCCGTACTCGCAGGACGCCGGGAGCACGTACAGCGCACAGGGCGGGGGCTGACATGACGGCGCACACCGCATCGATCGCCGGCATCCGCGGCGAGGCCGCGGCCGAACCCGCGTCCGCGACCCCGAAGTGGGCCGGGCTGGCCTGGGCGCTGCTGATCCTCAACACCCTTGGGTCGACCGGCGCGAAGACGGTCATCCCCCTGCCGCGGTCGGTCAGCCAGCTGGTCACGATGGGCTCGCTGATGACGGCCTTCGTGATCGCGCTGGTGCTGAACAAGCACCTGCGGGTCCGCTCGAGCGCCTACTTGCTGCTGCTGACGCTGCTGCTGGTGTCCAGCATCCTCGCCAGCGCCGACCTGAAGGAGGGCGCGGGCGCGCTGTTCCGGTGCTTCCGGCTGACGGTGTTCGTGTCCACGCTCTGGCTGCTGACCCGTTGGTGGGACGGCAGCTTCAACTTCGTCCGCTACCACATCCGCACCTACGCCATCGTGCTCGCGTCCGTGGCGATCGGCCTGGTGATCTCCCCGGGCAACGCGATGCCGGAAATCTACGGCGGCCGGCTTTCGGGCGCGATCTGGCCGCTCACCCCGCCGCAGATCGGCCAGTACGCGGCGGTCATCGCCGGGCTCACGCTCCTCCTCTGGTTCGGGCGCCGCACGACGTGGCGCAGCGCAGTGGTCATCGTGGTGCCGGTGGTGGGCCTGCTGATGCTCACGCACACCCGCACCGCGACGCTCGGCCTCGTCGCCGGGCTCTCGGTGGCCTTCCTGTCGATGCTCCTGACCAGCGCCCGCGCCCGGAAGGTGTTCGCGTGGACGGTCGGCGTCGGCGGGGTCGCCGGCGTGGTCCTCGCGGGTGCGCTCCAGACGTGGTTCCTCCGCGGGCAGAGCGCGGACAACTTCTCCAGCCTCACCGGCCGCGCGAAGGTGTGGGACGCCCTGCTGGAGGCCCCGCGGTCGACGGCCGAGTACATCTTCGGCGTCGGGCTGACGGACAAGTCGTACGACGGGCTCCCGATCGACAACAGCTGGCTCGCGATCTACCACGAGCAGGGCTTCGTCGGAATCGCCTTGGTCGCCGGGTTCCTCCTCACGTTGATCGTCGTCGCGGTGCTGCGGCCGCCGTCGCTGGCGAGGGCGTGCGCGATCTTCCTGATCACCTACTGCGTTTCGGCCTCCTACACCGAAGCTGGTCTCGGCGACGCGTCGCCGTATCTGCTGCACCTGGCCGTGGCCGCGTCACTGCTGGTCCGCGGTGTTCCGCAGTCCGACGAACAAGCATTCATCCCGGCGAAGGGGGTAAGCGCGTGAGGGTGCTCGTGGTGCACAACCGGTACCGGTCCGAGCAGCCGAGCGGTGAGAACAACGTCGTCGACGCCGAAGTCTCGCTGCTCGCCGAGGGCGGCCACGAGGTGTCGCTGTTCGAACGCCGCAGCGACGACATCGCGGCGATGCCGCTGCCCCGCAAGGCCGCGGTGCCGCTGATGGTGCCGTGGAACCCAGCGGTGCGGAAGGAACTCGCCGCCCGCCTGCGCGCGAAGCGCCCGGACGTCGTGCACATCCACAACACGTTCCCGCTGCTGTCACCGTCGGTGGTTGCCGCCTGCGCGGACGCGGGGGTGCCCGCGGTCGCGACGCTGCACAACTACACGATGGTCTGCCCGCCCGGCACGCTCCACCGCGACGGCCACATCTGCACCGAGTGCGTCGGCGGCTCACCGTTGCCGGCGGTGAAGCACGGCTGCTACCGCGGTTCGAGCGCGGCCACGCTCCCGATGGCGGCGAGCATGGTCGCGAACCGGCGCCGGTGGTGGACGGGCGTTTCGCGGTTCTTCTGCATTTCGGCGGCGCAACGCGACCTCCTGGTGTCGGCCGGGATGCCCGGCGAGCGGATGGCGGTGAAGCACAACTTCGTCACCGACCCCGGCGTCCGCCGCACCGGCGACGGGAAGCACGTCCTGTTCCTCGGCCGGGTGACCGAGGAGAAGGGGGTCGGCCTGCTGATGCGGGCCTGGGACCGCCTCGGCGGCGCCCTGGGAGTTCCGCTGGTCATCGCCGGCACGGGCCCGATGCAGGACGAGGTCGCGGCCTGGGCGGCCGGACGTGCCGACGTCTCGTACGTGGGCCTCCAGAACAAGGCCGAGTGCCGCGCGCTCACGGCCGACGCGGTCGCCGTGGTCGCTCCGTCGACGTGGCTGGAGGCGTTCGGCCTCGTGGTGGTCGAGGCCATGGCGGCGGGCGTGCCCACCGTCGCCGCCGCCCACGGGGCGTTCCCCGAGCTCGTCGAGGACGGCGTCACCGGCCTCCTGCACCAGCCGAACGACGAGGTGTCGCTCGCGGAACGGCTGCGCGAGGTCGTCGGCGACCGCAACGGCGAGATGGGAGACGCGGCCCGCGTCCGGTACGAGAAGGACTTCACCCCGGCGGTCGGCCTGGACCGGTTGATCGCCGGGTACAAGGCGGCGATCGAGGCGTGAAGCAGCTGGTCCGGACGGCACCGGCGGTCCTGCCGCTCGTGCTGCGCACCCCGCTGGCCATGTCGGGAGCGTTGGCGACGGCGGTGCTCGTGGCGCTCGGCATCCTCCACTTCCACGACTCCGGGCTGACCGGGATCGACGCCGCCGTCCTGCCGTCGCTCGACGGGGTCGAGCCACCGTGGCGGTACGTCGCGCTGGTCATCGACTTCGGCGGCGAACCGGTCGGGTCGGTGATCCTGGTCGCCCTGATCGCCGGGGTGTGCTTCCTGGCCCGCCGCGCGCGGACGGCCGTGCTGACGGTGCTGGGCGTCCTGGTCACGGTGGCCGTGACGACGGCCTTGAAGCCGATCGTCGGGCGCACCATCCACGGTGAGTTCCTGTCGTACCCGAGCGGGCACACGGCTCTGGCGACGGCACTCGCGCTGGTCATCGGCCTGCTGCTGGTCGATCGGCTGGAGCTGGGGCGCGGGACCGCGGTGCCAGTAATCCTCGGCTTGGCGCTGGTCGCCGGGGTCGCGATGGGGTGGGCCGAGGTGGCCTTGGGGGCGCACTACCCGACGGATGCCGTCGGCGGGTTCTGCGCCGCGCTGGCCGCGGTCCCGGCGACGGGGTGGGTGGTGGATCGCGTCGCCGACCGGCTCTGAGGGCTGGTCGGTGGTCGCTCGCCGGCCCGGTTCTGGCCGCGTGGGGGCCTGGTCGGTGGGCGCAGTCGGTTGGCCGGCTGCTTGATGGGCTGATGTTGGGTGCGGGTGGTCGATTGGCTTGGCCGGTCGGGTCGTGGTCGCTCGTCGGGCCGGTGTCAGGTTTGGGTGGGTGTGGCTGGCGGCCGCCGGATGGGACGGTGCCGGTTGCGGGCGAGTACGACCGGTGGGCGTGGACTGCCGATGGGCCGGCGTCGGGTGGGCCTGGCCGATCGGCTTTGCCGGCTGGCCGGAGCGATCGCGGACCGCGGTGGAGATCGGGGCGTCGGTGCTGTCGGTCCGGGCGGGTTTCGTTCGTCGGTGGGGTGTCCTACCTGCGAAGGAGATCCCCATGATCCAAGAGCTGATCGCCGCCGAGAGGCGGGAGCTGGCCGTCGTGCTGGACGGGCTTTCGCCCCGTGACTGGGCGGCGCCGACCTTGTGCGCCGGCTGGCGGGTGCCCGAGGTCGTCGCGCACATGACCATGCCGTTCCGGTTCTCGACCGGGCGGTTCGTGCGTGAGCTGGTGAAATCCGGCGGGCGCTTCCACGCCATGGCTGACCGCGTTGCTCGCCGGGACGCCGCTGACCTGTCGCGCGAGGCACTGGTCGCTTCGCTGCGCGGCAACGCCGACCACTTGTGGCGGCCGCCGGGCGGTGGGGCGGAAGGCGCCTTGAGCCACGACGTGATCCACGGGCTGGACATCACGACCGCCCTCGGTCTCGAACGGCGTGTTCCACCGGAGCGCCTCGAGGTGATCTTCGCTGCGATGAAGCCGAAGCAGGTCAAGTACTTCGGGACCGACCTGGACGGCGTTGCCCTGCGCGCCGACGACCTCGGCTGGTCGTACGGCACCGGTACCCCGCTCACCGGGGCGGCCCAGGACCTGTTGCTCGTGCTGTGCAATCGGCGGTTGCCCGCCGGGCGTCTTCGAGGCGAGCCGAGCGCGCGTTTCACCACGGTCTGAGTTCCTTCCGCAACTGGTCCATTGTGGACAGACGGGGCCTGCTGAAGCGCAACGCCTGGAAACCGGCGTCGCGGGCGGCGGTGACGTTTTCTTCGCGGTCGTCGATGAGCAGCACCCTTTCGGGCACCACGTCGAGCCGGCGGCACAGCGTGGCGAACGCTTCCGGGTCGGGCTTGCGCACGCCGATGTCCCCGCTGACGAACCAGTCGGTGACGTACTCGCCGAGCCCGAACCGCTCGCGCAGCAGTTTCGACCACTCGCTCACGTCGTTGCTCAGGCACGCCAGCCGCACGCCGGTGGCCTCGAGTTCGGCGAGCAGGGCGACCGCGCCTTCGGTGAGGCGGTGGTTCAGGCAGTACTCCTCGTCCGACGCCCCGGCCGCACCGGCTGTCGCCCAGAAGTCCGCGGAGGACATCTTGCCGAGGCTGCATTCCCGGTACAGCTGGGCGATCCCGGGCCGGTCCAGCACGCAGCCGTGGCTGCGGAGGTACGGCACGAGCAGCTCCGCGACGTCGTCGGCGCACGAGTAGAGCACGCCCATGGCGTCGAACGCGACGACGTCGATCGCGTCGCGATCGCGGGCTGCGGGGGTGGTGGTCGAGGGGGCCATGTCTTCGACGGTACCGAACACACGTGCGAGCGCCATCGCTGGAAAGGGTGAAGCGACCAGTGTCCGGAATTCTCCGTTCGCGACTTTTCCCCTGGCCCACAAGGGAAAAGTCGCGTGTCCGGCCCGGGCGCCGGTGGAAATTGTCGGACCCGGTCGGCAAGCTCGTGATCAGCAGCCGGCGGGCCCACCGCCGAACGAAGAGCATTCGTCCTGCGAGTAGGGCTCCGCCCGCCAGCCCGCAGCGTCGACCGTCCTGGAGGTGTCATGCACGACGAAAGCCCACGGCCCGGTGTAGGAGTTGCCGTGCCACCGGTTGCCCTGCTTGAACGTGATCGCGTCCTCGACCACGGTTCCCTTGTAGGGGGACCAATCCGGGAAAGTCCCGTAGTTCGAGAGCAGCGCCATCCGCCCGCACAGGCTCGTGCAGCCGATCCGGCCGGGATCGAACCGGAAGGTGTTCCCGTGGATCTCGACCCGCTGCGTCTTCCAGCGGCAGTCGTCGTACGCCGGCGGCTTCTCGATCGTGCCCGCGGCGCACGAAGACGGCTGCGCGACCTCGGTGCAGTAGCCCGAAGACGTGTTCGCCGGGCTGGTGCAGAAGCGGTCGGCGTTCTCCCACGCCGTGATCCCGGCCCAGTTGTCCTCGAAGGTGTTCCCGCTGATGTCGACGGTCGAGGTCCGCGCCGGCACGCGCGGCTCGCCGCCGGATTCCGACAAGTACACCGTCGCCACCGGGAAGTTGTCGCCGCGGGCGGCGAACGCGCGGCCCTGCACCAGCGCGTTGCCGCGGAACGTGTTGCCGCGCAGCACGAGGTTGTAG
Organism: Amycolatopsis sp. cmx-4-83; assembly: GCF_046548815.1. Lineage (NCBI taxonomy): Bacteria > Bacillati > Actinomycetota > Actinomycetes > Pseudonocardiales > Pseudonocardiaceae > Amycolatopsis > Amycolatopsis sp. cmx-4-83. The sequence goes on from NZ_JAEBEF010000001.1 coordinate 408,908, forward strand.
CTGGTCTCGTAGAAGAACGCCTCGGCCGCGTTCGTTTCGAACAGGTTGTCCTCGACGAGGAAGTCGTTGTCGTTCGTGTCGGCCCACAGGCCGGCGCCGTGGTTGCCGTGGACCCAGTTGCCGCGGATGTCCGCCCCGTTCACGGCCCAGAACTTGGCGCCGCCGCTGCACCCGCAGCCCGGCACCTTGGTCTCCCAGTCGCCGGTGTTGTTGCCGGTGATCTCGTTGCCCTCCAGCACGAGCCCGGTGATGCCGTCGCCCGCCTGGTAGGCGTTGAGCCCGTACTGGCCGTTGTTGCGCAAGCAGCTGTGCCGGACGACCTGGCGGGCGCCGGCCATCAGGCCCGCGCCGAGGTTGTCCTCGATGGTGGTGTTCTCGATGAGCCAGCCGTCGCCGGAGTCGTGGTTGACCACGCCCTGGTCCTGGAGGGCGGCGAAGCCGCGGATGGTGAGCCCGCGGATCTCGACGTCGCGCGCCCGCTGGGTGAAGGCCGCGCGGTTGACGCCGCGGCCGTCGACGATCGCGCCCGGCGCGCCGAGGTAGACGTCGCCGTCCTTCGGGGCGACCTGGCCGAACTCGTCCGTGCCGAGCGTGTGGGTGCCGGGGCGGAGCCAGAACGTCGTGCCGGGCGGGTGGGCCGCCGTCTGGGCGGAGAGGTCTCCGTCGACGCCCGGATCGACGGAGACGGCTCCGGGAGGCGCTTCCCCGTGCTCCGCGGGCTGGTGGTCGCACACCGGCCCGGGCCCGTCGGCGGCGCGCGCGACCACCGGGCAAGCCACGGCGATCAGGAGCGAGCAAGCAGCGACGAGAACCGCACGAGATCTGCCCATGGCAGGAAGTTACGCACGAACGGGCCGGAAAGCAGTCACCCTCCAGTGTCCTCATCGGACCCAGAGGGTGAATCCGCTTCCGGCCCGGTCGGGTCAGGCGTATTTGCGGAACACCGGCTGCACCGGGCGACCGCCCATCCACGGCGTCGGGTCCTGGGCGTCGAGCGCCTTCCGGTAGACCGTGCAGGCCTGGGCGACCACGTCGATCGTCTTGTCGATGTCGGCCTCGGTGAGCGCGGCACTGACCACGAAGGACGGTCCGAGCACACCGCCGCTGATCAGTTCGCGCAAGAACAGCGTCCGGTACGGCTGCGACGGCTTGCCCTGTTCGTCGAGCGTGCCGAAGACGAGGTTGCTGGCCCGGCCGCGGACGACGACGTGGTCCTCCACGCCGATCCCAGCCGCCACCTCGCGGACACCTTCGGCGAGCCGGTCGCCGAGAGCGTGGAGCCTGCCGACGACGTCCTCGTCGCGGTAGACGTCCATCACCGCCATCGCGGCGGCGAGCGAATGAGTCTCGGCGCCGTGGGTGGTGGACAGCAGGAACACCCGCTCACGGTCGCTGCGCAGGCCGCCGATCTCCATCAGCTCCCGCTTGCCGGCCAGCGCCGAGACGGCGAAGCCGTTGCCGAGTGCCTTGCCGAACGTCGAGAGGTCGGGCGTGACGCCGTAGAGGCCCTGTGCGCCGTGGGGGGACCACCGGAAGCCGGTGATCATCTCGTCGAAGACCAGCACGACGCCGTACCGGGTGGTCAGCTCGCGCAGGCCCTGCAGGTACCCCGCCGGCGGCTCCACCGCCGCGGCCGCCTCCAGGATCAGGCACGCGATCTCGCCGTCGTGGCGCTGCAGCAGCTCCTCCGCGGCCTGCAGGTCGCCGTACGGGAAGGACAGGACCGCTTCCGTCGTCTCGTCCGGGATGCCGGCGCTCATCGGCGTGGTGCCGATGAACCAGTCGTCGGTGGAGAAGAAGGCGTGGTCGGCGCACTTGGCGACGAGCTTGCGGCCGGTGGCGGCGCGGGCCAGGCGGACGGCGGCGGTCGTGGCGTCGGAGCCGTTCTTGGTGAACTTCACCATGTCGGCGGTCGGCACGTTCTCGAGGAACCGCTCGGCCGCGTCGGCCTCGATGATCGACGGGCGGATGAAGTTGCTGCCCTTGCCGAGCTCACCGCGGACCGCTTCGAGGACCCGCGGGTGGGCGTGGCCGAGGATGACCGCCCGCAGGCCGGCGCCGTACTCGATGTACTCGTTGCCGTCGACGTCCCAGACGTGGCCGCCGAGGCCGTGGGAGATGACCGGAGCCATCCCTTCGGGATACTGGTCCGAGCCCTTGGCGTAGGTGTGCGCACCGCCCGGGATGGCCCGGTGCAGCCGCTCGTTCGCCTCCGCCGAGCGGGGCAAGTTCGTTCCCATCATGGGGGTCACCTCGTTGGTTTCAACGCCTCTCCGAGAGACGGCGCGCGCTCATCCCGGTCACTGACCATTGTGACCGACAGTGGCCACGAAATGTCCAATTCTGGGTCTTTGTACGAAATTGTGATGTCTTCGGACGGGTCGTGGGGCCGATCGATACGATACGACACATCGGAGACTTCGGTGAGTGACTGGAATCCGTGGGCGCAGCCCGCCGGGATGTACACCGAAACCTGCGTCTCACCGGAAAGTTCGAACGTTTTGACATTGCGAAATGTGGGTGAATCCGGTCGGAGATCCACCACGACGTCGAAGATCGCGCCGTGCGAGCACCGCACCAGCTTCGCCTCGCCGGCTCCGCCGCGCAGGTGCATCCCGCGGACGACTCCCTTGCGGGAGCGGGAAAGGCTGTCCTGGGCGAAGCCGTCCGGGTCGATGCCGACCGACGCGACGACTTCGCGGTCGAACGTCCGGCTGAAGAAGCCGCGCTCGTCCGCGTGCGGGGTCGGTTCGAACAGGTACACGCCCTCGATCTCGGGCACCGGAATGGCCTTCATCGCGCACCCCCGAAGAGGGCCGCCGAAAGGGCGGCGAACTGGTCCTTGAGTCGCTGGGCGTTGTTGTCGTTGCGTTCGGCCAGGATCTGGTGCAGTTCCGGCGCCCGGTTTTCGAGTTCGGTGAACTGCTCGACGAGCCGGTCGAAGTCGACGGCCTTCGCCCGCTGGGTGAAGTCGTCGAGGCCCATCTCCGCCATGAGCACGTCGTTCTTCGGCGCGTACCCGATCGCAACGGTCGGCTTCGCGACTTTCAGGGCGCAGAGCACGTTGTGGTAGCGCGTGGCCACCACGCTGTCCACCGCCGCCATCTCGTGCATCAGCTCGTCCAGGGTCTCCGCCGAGGCCGCCGTCACCAGCGGGGAAGCGGTCTTCTCGATGATCTCGTCGACGACCTGCCGGTCGATCTGGTCACCGATGAACAGCCGGACGGGTCTGCCCTGGTCAACGAGCCAGCCGACGAAACGGTTCATCGTGTCGACGTAGTGGCGGTAGATGCGGTCGCCGTCGGCGCGGTCGTCGTTGCCGCCGTAGTAGGCCATCACGCCGACGCCGACGGTGCCCGGCACTCCGTCGGCGGCCGGAGTGGGGAGGGAGAACGCGAGGTCGGGGTAGACCTCGTCGTGGCTGGTGTCGACGCCCATGGCGCGCATGGCGTCACGGGAGATGTCGTCGCGGTAGGAGCGGTAGGCGGCCAGGCGGCCGGCCCAGCGGACGAGCGTCCGGGTGGCCCGCGCGCTGATGTGGTTCGCGCCGACGCTGACCAGCGCGATCTTGGTGCCGAAGAGCCGCCCGGTGGCGGAAAGGAGGAAGAGCGAATACGGGAAACCCCACGGACGCAGCGGGAGTGTCGCTTCGAGGACGCCCATGCCGGGCACGATGACGACGTCCTGCCGGCGGACCCAGGCGGCCGTACGGCCGATGTCGACCAGCTTGCCGAGTCCCTTGAGGACGATCGACCGGAGGCCGGACGCCGTCTCGTACTCGGCCTGGTTCCAGTGCAGGGGCGTGGTGTCGACGCCGTACCGCTCGCGGACGATGTCCGGGCCGCCCACCAGGCCGGTCAGGACGGCGTCCGGGTGCTCGGTGCGCAGGTAGCCGAGCACGGCTTCGAGGGAACCGTCGTTGCCGAGGTTCCCCGAGCCGAGCAGGCCGAAGACGCCGACGCGCGGAGCACGCTTCACGCGAGCCTGCCTTCGCGGCCGGCCACGATCTCGTTGACCGTGGTGACGTCGGAGGCGGTCGGGGCGCGGTCCTCGACGCGCTCGCCGTGGCCGGAGCGCGCGCGGTTCGTCAGCCAGGCGCCGAGGTGCCCGAAGCACTCGCGCTTGTCGGCGGCCGAGATCGGCGCGCGGCGGATCAGGTCCGCGAACCCGTACACGTACTCGCCGAGCAGGCGGACGGTGGGATTCCGGAGCCGGTTCGCGCGCCGCGGGTCCAGATTCGCGCACCGGCTCCGGATGGTCGGGTTGGCCCGTTCCGCGCGGCCCGGGTGGTCGCGGCGGAAGTAGAGCAGCTCGGGCACCTGGTAGAACGGGCCGTGCAGGGCCATCTCGGCCGAGTACGTCCGGTCGGCGTGGTGGTAGCTGTCGAGCGGCTTGACGCGGCGGAGGACGTCGGCGCGGATGACGCCGTAGAAGTCGTCGCCGCCGGGCTCGAACAGGATGCTGCGGAAGCGGTCTGGCGCGTGCCGGGAGCCGGTGTCCAACGTGTACTGCAGCGGCTGGACGATGCGGCCGTCGCCGTCGATGATGGCCTGGTCGCAGTGGGCGAGGATGACGTCCGGGCGCTCGTCGAGGGCGTCGACGCACCGCTTGAGCAGGTCGCGGGCGTACAGGTCGTCGTGCGAGACCCACTTGAAGAGCTCGGTGCGGGAGACGTCGAACACGAAGTTGTGGTTCGGCGTCGCGCCGATGTTCTTCGGCTGGCGGACGTAGCGGATGCGCGAGTCCTTGTCGGCGTAGCGGCGGCAGATCTCGTCCGTGCCGTCCGTGGAGGCGTTGTCCGAGATGACCAGCTCGAAGTCTTCGTAGGTCTGGCCGAGCAGGGCGTCCAGTGACTCGGCGAGGTACTCCTCGCCGTTGTACACCGGGAGGCCGAGGCTCAGCCGCGGGACGGTGGTCATGGAGTCCTCATTCCTTGATGGGCTCTTTGATCGGCTCGAAGACGACGGTGGGCTCGTCGGCGCCCGGCGGGACGTAGTCGCGCAGCCCGAGGCGCAGCTGCAGCCACCAGACGACGGAGCCGGTGAGGGTCGCGGTGGCGACGCCCCACGCGGATCCGGCCGCGCCGTCGAGGAAGGCGCCGGTGATGCCGAACGTGACGTAGAACAGGGAGGCGATCAGTTGCGAACGCAGGCTCCGCTTGGCCGCGCCCAGCGCGCGGAGTCCGGCGGCCGCGCCGGTGGCGAAGCTCGCGCCGACCACGGCCAGGGTGACCGGGAGAATCAGCGGGGACGACGAGTCCCACACCGAGCCCATGACCCAGCGGCCGGCGCTGTCGGGCAGCAGGAGCAGCAGGCCGAGGCCCCAGCACAGGGCGGCGGCGGCCTGCCCGCCGCCGAGGATGACGCAGAAGTGCTTCAGCCGGTGCGGCGCCCGCTGAAGCACCCGCGCACCCTCGGCGACGGTGACCAGGGAAAGCCCCATGAGCAGGGCCAGGAACGGGCCGAGGAGCTGCTCGGCGCCGCGGACCGCGCCGACGGCGGTGATGCCGGCGATGGCGCCGAGGCCGTACGCGCGCAGCTGGGACGCGCCGCTGTTGCTGACGTTCTCGACCAGGTACCGCACGCTCAGGTCGCGCTGCGACCGGAGCCAGCCGGCGAGCTCCCGCGGGTGCGGGAGGATCCCGGTCTGGAACCAGCCGTAGACCGCGGCGATCGCGGCCGCGATGCCCCAGGCCAGGACGAACGCGACGACCGTGCCGACCCGTCCGGCGATGAACAGCGCCGGGAGCAGCGCGACGCCGCACACGACGTCGTTGAGGAACGCCTTCTTGCCCTGCCCGCGGGCGAAGAACGCGAAGCGCCAGGCGTCCTGCAGCAGCAGGCCCGGCAGGACGGCGGCGAGCGCGACGAAGGCGTTGCCGAGCGGGCCGCCCGCGGCCAGGCCGGCGAGCAGGCTGATCACGCCCGTCACGCAGCCGACGCCGATGGCCGTGCCCGACGCGCTGGCGACCCCCAGGCGCCAGCGGTCCTCGGGCACCGCGCTGAACCGCACCATCAGCGGGTCGGTGGCGAGGCCGCGCGACACGTTCAGCACCACGCCGTAGGTCACCCAGGCGAGGCTGAAGATGCCGAACGCGAACGTGCCGAGCTCGCGGGCCACGTACAGGCCGACGGCGAAGTTGGTCAGGCTGGACACCGCCTGGTCGCCGAGCCCCCAGCTCAACCGTCCGGCCATCGCGCGCACCGCGCCCGACCGAAAGATCGAGCGCGGTGCACGGCGATGGTTGGCCACGTCGCTCACTCCTTGACCAGACCGGCGTCGTGCAGGGCGCGGGCGGCGACGTCGACGATGTCGAAGGGCAGCCCGGCGCGTTCGGCGATGTCCAGGAGGCTGTGCTCGCCGTCGGAGAGGTTGAGCACCCACAGCATCGCCATCTGGGCCTGCTTGGCGTCGCTGCGGCCGCCGAGCGAGTCGTACAGCCCGCGCTTGCCGAGCTGGGGCTCGCCGTACGGGCTGAGGTTGACGTACCGGCGGTTGCGGTCCAGGACGCCGAAGGCGTCCTTCAAAGCGCCGAGCGTGTCCTCCATGGCCGCCGGGGAAACGAAGCTCGGGTTGTCGGCGGAGGTGTGGTACTCGGGGTAACCCGCGTACGGCGTGCGGGTCAGGGACCCGACGCCGAGGTTGAAGCCCGGCGAGCAGAACTGGCGCTCGTCGTAGCCGTACGGCGAGAAGTCGACGACACGGTGTTCGCGCGAGCGCAGGACGTGCTGCAGGACGCGGTCGATCTCAGCGTCGTCGCGGCGGGACTTCTTGTATGTCAGCGGTCCCGGGTCGCCCGCGCACGCCAGCACCAGGCCGTGCTTGACCTTCTCGATGCGCGAGGCGTTGCGCGCGAGCCACGTGATCGAGCCGATCGTGCCCGGCATGAACAGGAAGCGGTAGGTGTAGTGCGGCTGCTCCGAAGCCAGCTGCTGAGCCAGCGAGATCGCCACCGCGATGCCGGCCAGGTTGTCGTTCGCCAGCGACGGGTGGCAGACGTGGCAGGACACGATGACCTCGTCGGTGACGCGCCCCGGCACGACGTGCTCGCCGTAGGTCAGCGAGCCGTCGGCGAGGGTCGAGTCGATGACGACGTCGTAGTCGCCGTCGGGCAGCGCGTCGAGCTTCTCCTGCGCGAGGCAGAAACCCCAGGCCGGGGCGTAGTAGCTGGTCCGGTAGGGCACCCACGACGGCTGGTCCGGCAGCGTGTGCAGGTGTTCCCGCAGCTCGCTGAGCGGCATCCGCTGCCGCACCGGGACGCTGTACCCGACGACGTGCAGGTTCGACTCCCGGAAGTCGATCACGCGCTCACCGGAGGGAGCAGCGACGTAGGCGTCGCGGATGTTCCACTCCTGCGGGATGGTCCAGTCCAGCACCGCCGTGCCGGTCGGGACCTCGTGCCGCTCCAGCGGGATGTGCTCGCCGATGATGTCCAGGGTCTGCCGCACACCGTCGCCGGTGATGCTGCGGCAGAGCGGGTACAGCCGCTCGACCAGGGCGTGCAGCTCCGCCCCCGTCCGCAGCTGCGGGCCCGCCACTAGCGCCGCCGCATGGTGTCGTCGATGCGGCCGGCTTCGCCTTCGCTCTTCAGCCAGGCGAGCCGGGTGAACAGCTGCTGGAACGACTCCCGCGTCAGCCCGAACTTGCGGTACGCCTCGATCAGCTCGACGGCGCCGTCCTTGACCGACCATTCGCAGGCGAAGCCCGGGATGGCGGCGCGGAAGCGCGAGAAGTCGACGCGGTAGGAGCGCGGGTCGGCGCCGGCCTCGCCGGTGATGTTCAGGGTCGAGCCCGGCACGGCCTCGACGACCTCCTGGGCGATCTCGGCGACGGTGACGTTGTTGTCCTCGGTGCCGATGTTGAACGCCTTGTTGTGCACGGCTTCCTTGGGCGCCGTCAGGGCCGCCGTGAACGCGCGCGCGATGTCCTGGGCGTGCACCAGCGGACGCCACGGCGTGCCGTCGGAGAGCACCAGCACCTCGCCGGACAGGTGCGCGTGCGCGGTCAGGTTGTTCAGCACGATGTCGCCGCGCAGCCGGGGCGAGTAGCCGAACGCGGTCGCGTTGCGCATGTAGACCGGGGTGAAGTCGTCGTCGGCGAGCTCGTGGACGTCGGCCTCGACGCGCACCTTCGACTCGGCGTAGGGCGTCACCGGCTTCAGCGGGGCGTCCTCGTTGACCAGCTTGTCGCCGCCGGCGCCGTAGACCGAGCAGGTCGACGCGTAGAGGTACCGCCCGACGCCGGCCTCCTTCGCCAGCTTCGCGAGCTTCACCGACGCGTGGTGGTTGATGTCGTAGGTCAGCTCCGGCGCGAGCGAGCCGAGCGGGTCGTTCGACAGCGCGGCCAGGTGGATCACCGCGTCGAAGCCTTCGACGTGCGAAATGGTGACGTCGCGCAGGTCGACGGCCACCCCGGCCGGGTCGGCCGGGACCGGACCGAGCAGGCAGGACTCGAAGAGCCCGGAGTCGAGGCCGACGACCTCGTGGCCGGCGGCGGCGAGCACCGGGGCCATCACCGTCCCCAGGTAGCCCTTGTGCCCCGTCAGCAACACCCGCATCGGATTCAGCCCTTCAGGTCGAGAGTGAGTTTCTTGACGAAAAACGCTTCGGCGTACTTCGCGGCGGCTTCGATGCCGCGGATCCGGGCGAGCCCGAGGAACGCCTCGCGGTCGTACCAGGGCCGGTGCCGCTGCGACGCGTAGTGCTCCTGCAGCAGCCGGACCTTCTCCTCGGCGACGTCGTCGTCGAGCGGCTGGTACACCGACGGCGCCCCGAGGTCGCCGTCCCACTTGACGATCTCGTAGCCCAGCGCCAGGTGGTCGCGGAACGCCGTCGGCACCAGCTTCGCGAGGCCGCGGTGGTCCTGGTGGGCGTCGTCGGTCCGCGGCGCCAGGATGACGTCCGGGTCGGTCCGCCGCCGCAGCTCCTCCAGCGCGTTCTTGGCCTCTTCCCAGTGCGCCGGGAACCGCCCGTCGGGCAGCTTGAGCACCGTGACGTCGACCTGCGCGCCCGGGCAGAACGCGGCCAGCGCGGCCCGCTCCTCGTCCTCGCGGGGCGTGCCGCCGCCGGAGAGGACGAGCGCGTCGACCTTCAGCCCCGGCCGCGACGAGCACAGCGTCAGCAGGGTGCCGCCGGCGCCGATCGCGATGTCGTCGCAGTGCGCGCCGAGCGCGACGACGCCGCCGAGCCGTCCCGGCCGCAGCCCGATCACGCGGTGCTCGCGACGGGCCGCTCCCAGAGCGCCCAGGGCTTCTTGCCGTGCGTGTAGGCGTCGTCGAGCGCGGCGCGCTCCTTGACCGTGTCGGTCGGCTTCCAGAACCCGCGGTACGGGTAGGCCAGGAGCCGGCCGCGCTTGGCCAGTTCGCCGCAGCCGTCGGCGACCAGGTCGCCGTTCTCCGGGATGTGGTCGAAGACCTCCTGGCGCAGCACGAAGTACCCGCCGTTCTCCCACAGCGGCATTTCGCTGACCGCGGTGATCGAGCCGACCATGCCGCCCTCGTCCATCTCCACGCAGTGGAACGACGACTGCGGCGGCACGACCATCATCGACGCGCCGGCGTCGGTGTTCTTGAAGCGCTCGATCATGTCCGGCAGCGGCACGTCGGACAGGACGTCGGCGTAGTTCGCGAGGAACATCTCGTCGCCGTCGAGGTAGTCGCGGACGCGGCGCAGGCGCTCGCCGATCGGCGACTCGATGCCGGTCTGGACGAACGTGATCGTCCAGTCGGCGATGTCGGTCGAGAGCAGCTCCGCCTTGCCGTCGCGGAGGATGAAATCGTTGGAAATGGTTTCCTGGTAGTTCAGGAAGAAGTTCTTGATGTGCGCCGCGCCGTAGCCGAGGCACAGGATGAATTCGGTGTGGCCGAAGTGCGCGTAGTAGCGCATCACGTGCCAGATGAGCGGTCTCGGACCGACCATCGCCATCGGCTTGGGGACGTCGTCGGCCGCGCCGTTGCGCATCCGCATCCCGTAGCCACCGCAGAAGAGGACGACCTTCACTTCACTGCACCTCGACGATTTCCAGGTGGGGAATCGGGAACACGAGCTTTCCGCCCCACGCACCGATGTAGGAGAGCTGTCCGGTCAGTTCCTCCCGGAGGTTCCACGGGAGGACGAGCACGTAGTCGGGCCGATCGGCTTCGATCCGCTCCGGCGGCAGCACCGGGATGCGCGTGCCCGGGGTGAACCGGCCGTGCTTGTACGGGTTGCGATCGACCGTGTACTGCAGCAGGTCCGTCCGGACGCCGCAGTGGTTGAGCAGGGTGTTGCCCTTGCCCGGGGCGCCGTAGCCGACGACGGTCTTCCCGTCGTTGCGCGCCTCGATGAGGAACTTCAGCAGGTCCAGCCGCACGCGGGTGACGCGCTCGGCGAACTCGGTGTACCCGGACAGCTCGTGCAGCCCGGCGGCCTTTTCGCGCTCCAGGACGTCGGTCATCCGCTCGCTGGGCTCGCCCGCGACGGCTGTGACAACCGGGGCCCCGCCCCGGGCCGGGGGCTCCGCCACCCGGAACCCCCCCAAAGCCTCGGTGGGCCGCGCCCACAGCCGGATCGACCCGCCGTGCGTCGGCACCAGTTCGACATCGACGACGGTCAGCCCGCCGGTCGCGAGTGCCCGGCGCGCGGATTCGACCGTGTAGTACTGGAAGTGCTCGTGGTAGATCGTGTCGTACTGGTTCTTTTCGATCAGCGTGAGCAGGTGCTGGACCTCGATGGAGACCCAGCCGTCGTCGGCGACCAGCGCCCGCAGGCCCTTCGTGAAGCCGAGGACGTCGGGGATGTGCGCGTAGACGTTGTTCGCGGCGACGAGGTCCGCGGGTCCGTGCTCCTCGCGCACCGCCAGGCCGGTTTCCTCGGAGAGGAACGCGGTCAGGGTGGGCACGCCGGCGTCGCGCGCGGCTTGCCCGACGTTCACCGAGGGTTCCACGCCCAGACACCGGATGCCGTGCCCGACGACGTGCTTGAGCAGGTAGCCGTCGTTGCTCGCGACCTCGACGACGAAGGACTTCTCGCCGAGCCCGAGTCGCTCGACGGAGCTGTCGACGAAGCGCTTCGCGTGCTCGACCCACGACGTCGAGAACGACGAGAAGTACGCGTACTCGGTGAAGGTGTCGCCGGGGTCGATCAGCGGCGGGATCTGGGCGAGCCAGCAGTCGGTGCACACCTTCAGGTGGAGCGGGAAGGTGGCTTCCGCCTCGTCGAGCTGTTCGGCGGTCAAGAATCGCTCACACGGGGGAGTGGCCCCGAGGTCCACCACGCTGGCCGTGTTTGTCGAACCGCAGAGTCGACATGTGGTCATCTACCAGGCTCCTTGGCTCGCGGTCGCGATGTGCGCTTAACACGTCGAGCAGGGGCGGACCGTCGTTACAGCGACGCGTGGCGGCCTGGTGGACCGATTCGGAACCGCAACCTGGAGCGGCGAACTGTGGCGGAGATCACCGAGGGTACCCGTCCGGACCCGTAACGTCCACTGTGGACCGGTCATAGGCTGGCCGGATGACTTCGGAGACGGGGCCCCGCCTGAGCGGCGTCGCGGGCGTGGTGCTGACGGTCCGCTTCCTCACCGAGCTGGCCCTCCTGGGCGGCTTGGCCCTGGCCGGGACCCAGCTCGGCACCGGCGTGGCGCTGGCGATCGTCGACGCGGTCCTCCTGCCGCTGGTGGCCGCGGCGATCTGGGGGCTGTTCATTGCCCCGCGGGCCCGCCGACGGCTCCCGGAGCCGGCCCGCTTCCTGGTCGAGTTCGCCCTGTTCGCGGTGGCCGGCGTGGTCCTCGTGCTGGTGGGGTGGCCGGTGAGCGGGATCGTCCTGGCGGTGGTCGGCATCGGCGTCGCGGCGCTGACCCGGGTCGTCGCCAAAGACGGCTGAAGCCCTCCGCGCCGGAATGGCGCAGAGGGCTCCGGCAAATTGCCGAGCGGGAATTGCTCAGCCGATTTTCTCCGCGGCCGGGATCACCTCGGTGCCGAACTTCTCCAGCACCGCCGGGTCGTGGACGTGCGGGACCATGCCCAGGGCCACGTCGATGCCCAGCCCGTGCAGGCGCTCCAGCTCGGTCAGCAGCTCGCCGGACTTCGAGCCGTCCTCGCCGATGTCGAGGATGTGGTAGACGGTCTTGGTGATCGAGTCGTAGTCGCGGCCCTCGTTCTCGCAGTGCTGCTTGAGGACGTCGAGCTTGTGCTCCAGCTCCGGGCTGTTGAACAGGTTGCACTGGTCGGCGTACTTCGCGACCAGCCGCAGCGTCTTCTTCTCGCCGCCGCCGCCGATCATGATCGGGGGGCGCGGGTCGGAGAGGGCCTGCGGGACGTTCAGCAGCCTCGTCGCGTCGAAGTGCTTGCTCTTGAACGGCTCGTCGCCGTCCGCCCACATCTGCAGCACGTACTGGAGGTTCTCCTCCAGCAGCTCGAAGCGCTCCGCGACCGGCGGGAAGGGGAAGCCGAGGCCGCGGGACTCGTCCTCGTTCCAGCCCGCGCCGATGCCGAGGATCGCGCGGCCGCCCGACAGGACGTCGAGCGTCGTGATCGCCTTGGCCAGCAGGCCCGGGTGGCGGTAGAGGACGCCGGTGACGACGGTCAGCAGCTTGGCGCGCTCGGTGTGCGCCGCGATGAAGCCGAGGGTCGTGTACGCCTCGAGCATGTCGTTTTCGACGGGGCCGACCCCGCCGATCTGGAAGAAGTGGTCCATCACGGCGATGGAGTCGAAGCCCGCGTTGTCGGCGGTGCGGACGACGGCGGCCAGTTCGGCGCCCAGCGCGGACGCCCCGTTCGGCCAGGTGAAGTCGGGGATCTGCAGTCCGAGTTTCATGCTTCCCGACCGTATACCTGGAGTTGCCCCAGCTGGCGGCTCAGAAATCGCGGACGACCGAAACCCGCCCGTTCAGGGGATCGGTGACCCACACCGCGCGCGTGCGCTGGTCGACCGCGACGTCGCCGGGGTTGACGCCCAGCGACAGCTCGCCGGTCAGTGTGCCGCTCGCGCCGTCGACGCGGCTGAGGCCGTTCTGGCCGCCGTTGGTGTACACCGTGTTCGTGCCCTGGTGCACGGCCAGCGCGGAGGATTCGCTGCGCAGCAACACGGTCTTGCGCTCGGTGTGCGTTGCGGCGTCCACAATGGACATGTGGTGGATGCCGGAGTTGGCGACGTACACCGTGCCGCTCGCCGCGTGCACCGCGACGGCCGTCGGGCGCGCGCCGACCGGCACGCTCGCCACGAACTTCCCGCTGTCGATGGAAAACACCTCGACCGAGTCCGTCGCGGTGCTGGCGCAGTAGGCCAGCTTGCGGCCGGGGTCGACGGCGATGCCGGCGAGGCTCGGCTTCGGGCCCGGCACCAGCGCCGCCAGCGTGCAGCTGACGCCGTCGAGCACCGCGAGCGAGCCGGTGCCGCCGCTGGCTGCGTAGACGCGGTCGGCCTGCTCGTCCACCGCCAGCGCGGACGCGCCCGTCCCCGCGCCGATCACGCTCACCAGGTCGTGCGTGCGGGCGTCGAGCACCACCACGGTGCCCGCCGGCGGGTTCGCGACGTAGATCCGGCCGGCCTTGGCGTCCACGGCGACGTCACCCGGCTCGCCGCCGACGTGGACCTGCGCGACCACCGCGGCCCTCGCCGGGTCGACGACGGACACGGCCCCGGCCTCGGGATCCGCGACGTAGGCGAGCCCCGTGACGGGATTCACCGCCACCCCGGCCGGTGACCCGCCGACGTCGATCGACCGGACCTCCTCCGCGCGCGCCGCCCCGGGCAGGACCAGGGCCCCGGCACCCGCGGTGACCAGGGCGAACAGGGTCCGTCGGCCCAGCTGGCGACCTCGCATCGGCGCCTCCGCTCTTGATCGACTCGCCTCCCGAGCGTAACTCGCGCGATGCTCACCTGAAGGAACTTCGCGTCCCCCGATCGCGTTGTTTCCAGTGGGTAACCCACTTCCAGAGCGGACGGAGGCGAGCGCGTGCACGGGCACCAGAACGGACTCAAGACGGCGTTGCTGCTCGGCCTGCTGTCGGCGATCATCATCGCGATCAGCGGGCTCTTCGGCCGCGGCGCCCTGATCATCGGCCTGCTCGTCGCGCTCGGGATGAACGCGTTCGCCTACTTCAACTCGGACAAGATGGCGTTGCGCGCGATGCGGGCGCGGCCGGTGTCCGAGGTCGAGCAGCCGGCGATGTACCGGATCGTGCGCGAGCTCGCGCACGTCGCCCGCCAGCCGATGCCGCAGCTCTACCTGAGCCCGACCGTCGCGCCGAACGCGTTCGCGACCGGCCGCAGCCCGCGCCACGCGGCCGTCTGCTGCACCACCGGCATCCTCGACCTGCTCGACGAGCGTGAGCTGCGGGCCGTGCTCGGGCACGAGCTGTCCCACGTCTACAACCGCGACATCCTGATCTCGTGCGTCGCCGGCGCGCTGGCCAGCGTGATAAGCGTGCTCACGAACATCGCGCTGTTCTTCGGCGGCAACAACCGCGACGGCAGCCCGCTGGTCAGCCTGATGCTGATCTTCGTCGGCCCGATTGCGGCCGCCGTCATCCGGATGGGCGTCAGCCGGTCGCGGGAGTACCAGGCCGACGCGTTCGGCGCGGAACTCACCGGCGACCCGCTGGGCCTGGCCTCGGCGTTGCGGAAGCTCGACGCGGGCACGCGGGCGCGGCCGCTGGTGGCCGAGCCGCAGCTGGTGTCGCAGTCGCACTTGATGATCGCGAACCCGTTCCGCCCCGGCGAGGGCCTGAGCAAACTGTTTTCGACCCACCCGCCGATCGCCGACCGGATCCGGCGGCTCGAGGAGATGGCCCGTCGCGGACCGGGCGGGCTCTAGGCCGACGCCCCCGCCGCGACGGCGACCGCCTTCACGTAGTCGCCGTAGCCGGACTTCGCGAGCTTCGCGCCCAGCGCGTAGCACTCGTCGGCGTCGATGAAGCCCATCCGCAGCGCGATCTCCTCCAGACACGCGATGCGCACGCCGGTCCGGTGCTCCAGCACCTGCACGAACTGGCCGGCTTCGAGCAGCGAGTCGTGCGTGCCGGTGTCGAGCCAGGCGAACCCGCGGCTGAGCTCGACCAGCGTCGCCCGGTCCTGCCGCAGGTAGGTCAGGTTGACGTCGGTGATCTCCAGCTCGCCGCGCTTCGACGGCTTCAGCGAGCGCGCGATGTCGACGACGTCGTTTTCGTAGAAGTACAGCCCGGTGATCGCCTTGTTCGAACGCGGCTTCGCGGGCTTTTCTTCGATCGTGCGCAGTTTCCCGTCCGGGCCGACCTCGCCGACGCCGTAGCGCTCGGGGTCCTTCACCGGGTAGCCGAACAGGACGCAGCCGTCGAGCTCGCGCACGGCCTGCTGCAGGCGGCTGGAGAAGCCCTGCCCGTAGAAGATGTTGTCGCCGAGCACGAGCGCCACGTCGTCGCCGCCGATGAAGTCCGCGCCGATCACGAACGCCTCGGCCAGCCCGTTCGGGCTGGGCTGCTCGGCGTAGGAGAACGAGACGCCGAACTGGTCGCCGCTGCCCAGCAGCCGGCGGAACATCGGCAGGTCGGTGGGGGTGGAGATGATCAGGATCTCGCGGATCCCGGCCAGCATCAGCACCGAGATCGGGTAGTAGACCATCGGCTTGTCGTAGACCGGCAGCAGCTGCTTCGACACCGCCTGGGTGATCGGGTGCAGGCGGGTCCCGCTGCCTCCGGCCAGCACGATGCCCTTCATGAACTGCCTCCCTCTCCTCGGCCACGACTGGGTCCCCACCCTACGGGCTGGGCCGGACCGGCCGATCGAGAAGCGCTAGAAGGCCGGTCCTTTGCCGAAGTAGGCCTTGCAGCCCAGGTTGTACTCGGTGGCGACCTCCAGCACGTTCCGGCCGTCGTCGACTGGCAGCAGCGTCGAGGAGTAGTTGGGGCAGAAGTTGTTGTAGATACCGGTGATGTGCACGGGAGCGGGCAGCTCGTACCAGTGACCGCTGCCGAAGTCGTCGTTCGCCAGCAGGACCTGGCCGTTGTTCGGCTGCGGCTGGCCCTTGGCGTTGGTGTAGATCTGCCCGACCATGACGATCCGCACGCCGTTCGGGCCGCCGGGGAACAGCGTGATCGTCTGCGCGTGCTGGAAGTAGTTGCCGTTGGCGGTGTTCACCCGGGTACCCGGGTCGGTGGGGCTGCCCCAGTTGGCGCCGTCGGCCGAGATCTTGAAGTACGGGTCGCAGTAGCGGTCGCGGTAGTTGCAGATCTCGTAGGCGAAGTAGAAGCGGCCGTCGGGCAGCCGCCGGATGATCGGCATGCCGGGCCGGACGCGGTCCGGCGGGATCGCCAGGGTGAGCTGCTTGGTGCCCCAGGTCACGCCGTCGGTCGAGGCGACCCGGTTGAGCACCTGCGCGTACTTCGGCGCCTGCGTCTCGTCGGCGTAGTGCAGCCAGAGCGTGCCGCCGGCGTCGACGGTGAACTCGGGCTCCCAGATGCCGTCGATGTTGTGCGACCGCGCGGCTTCGGACAGGAAGCTCCACGCGCGGCCGCCGTCCTTGCTGGCCCAGATCCGGATCCCGACCCGGCGCTGCGGCCCGGCGTCCTGCCGGTAGGACGCGGCCCACAGCAGCGTGCCGGCGCGGAGCTTGCCGACGCGTTGCGGCAGCTCGTAGACGGTGCCGCAGCACATGCCGTACCGGCCGTCGGGGTCGTGGATCTCGCCGATCTCGTGGAAGGACTCGCCCTCGTCGGTGCTCTCCAGCACCGGGGTGAACTTGCCGCCGGCGTCTTCGCTGGTCAGCGTGGCGATGATGCGCCCGCGGCCGATGACGGAGTGGTCGAGCCGGATGAGCCGGGCGTAGGAGCCGTAGCCGGGCACGAGCTGACGGCGCTCGGCGGCGCTCGCGGGGGTGAGCAGCGTCGCGATGAGCGTCAGCGGCAGCACGAAGACGAGAAAGCGGCGCATCCGGACCCTCTCCACGCGGTGATCGCGCGATTACAACACGCTGATCGGGTCCGCCGTGGACAGTCACACGGCTCATTAGCGCGTTCGGGGGGTTTGCTGTGCGCCATCGGGTGACCGAGTCGCGGCCCGTGACGGTAACGCGGAGGTGGGGGCCGTCGAAAGATCACGGGGGGCCGGTGGTGGCCCCGAGGGGGAACGATGAAACTACGGCTGTTCGGCGCGCTCGTCCTGGTCCTGGCGGCGGGGTGCACGCCCGGTGTCGGCTACGGGACGATCGAGGAGGCGTCGTCCGGCGGCTCCGTGCAGATGCCGACGTCGACCGCGCCCCCGGCGCCTCGTGAAGTGCCGACGGAGACGCACACGGGCAAGGGCAGCGGCGAGTTCGAGACCAGCTGGCCGGCCGACCAGATGGGCTTCTTCACGTTCGACTGCCCGAAGTGCTCGTCGAACGTGATCATCGACTCGGACGGCGGCGAGCACGGCCTGGTCAACGCGATCGGCGCGTACAAGGGCACGACGTGGCTGAACACGTACGAGGGCCGGCCGACGAAGCGGGTGACGGTGCACGCGAACGCCGCGTGGACGGCGACGATCTCCGATTTCCGCAGCCTGCCGTCGACGGTGGCGGGGCAGGAGTCGAAGGGCAAGGGCGAGGCCGTGTTGCGCCTGCCGGCCGGGGTGTCGAAGGTGCGGTTCACGGCCAAGACGCGGGGGAACATCGCGCTGTGGATCAACGCGGGGGACTTCCGCGACCTGCTGCTGAACCAGATCGGTGACGTGCAGGTGGAGCGGGATGTGCGGGGGCCGGGGTACCTGAAGGTGTCGGGGTACGAGGCGAGCTGGACGCTGACGCCGTCCTGAGCGGGCACCCGGTGCCGCCGGGTGCCCGCGGTGACGTCAGCGGTAGTTCGTGAACTGCAGCGCGATCTCGAAGTCCTTGCCCTTCAGCAACGCGATCACGTCCTGCAGCTGGTCCTTCTTCTTGCCCGAAACCCGCAGCTGGTCGCCCTGGATCTGGGCCTGGACGCCCTTCGGGCCTTCGTCGCGGATGAACTTCGCGATCTGCTTCGCCTTGTCCGAAGCGATGCCCTGGAGGATCTTGCCGCCGATCTTGTAGATCTTGCCCGAGAGGGCCGGCTCGTCCGCTTCGAACGCCTTCAGGGAGATGCTGCGCTTGATCAGCTTCTCCTTGAAGACCTCGACCGCGGCCAGGGCGCGCTCCTCGGTCTCGGACTCGATCGCGATCGCCTCCTCGCCGGACCAGTTGATCGTCGTGCCCGTGCCGCGGAAGTCGAACCGCGTTCCGAGCTCCTTGCTCGCCTGGTTGAGCGCGTTGTCCACCTCCTGGCGGTCGACCTTGCTCACGACGTCGAAAGAGGGATCCGCCACGTGTCCTCACACCTCGTACTCGCTTGTCAGGGGCCACCCAGCCTAGCCCCCACCGGGCCACGGGTATCCCGGTTGACCCCCGTCCGGACCCGTTGGGTAAGCTTCTCCCCGGCCGGTTCGCCCGGCCTTGGCGGGTTACCCGAGTGGCCAAAGGGGACTGGCTGTAAACCAGTTGGCTTACGCCTACGGGGGTTCGAATCCCTCACCCGCCACCCCATGACGACGACCCCGTGACCGCTCGGTCACGGGGTCGTCTGCTATGCCGCGATTGTGCGAATTGCCGAATAATACCGAGTCCCCGCGATTCGGCGGGCATTCTGCCGCGCAACGGGTGAAGATTCGTTCCCCCTTTCGCCCGCATTTCGAAATACTTCCGTGAATCGGTAACGGCGCCCGTGACCGGCCCGACCACCGCAGGGGGCAGGGGTCGACAATGGAGGTGCACATGCCGGTACCCGGGATGCTCGAACGCCCGACGCGCGAGCAGCTCGTGCGGGTCCAGTACGCCGATGCCCGGCTCGTCGGCGACTACGCCGACGGCTACTCCGGGCCGGGGCCGACCGCGCGGTACCACCGGTCCCGGCTGCACGCCGTGGACCGGGTGCTCGAAAGGCGGTGCGGTGGCGCGCTGCTCGACGTCGGGTGCGGGCCGGGGATGATGGTGCGGCACCTGCTCGACGGGCGGCCGGGGGACTTCGCCGTCACCGGGTGCGACCGGTCCGCCGCTATGGTCGACGCGGCCCGGGAACGGGCCGGGAAAGAAGCGGAATTCGCCGTCGGCGACATCGGGGAAATGCCGTTCGCGGACGGCGCCTTCGACATCGCGCTCGCCATGGGCGTGCTCGAATACGTGGACATCGGGCTGGCGTTGCACGAAATCGCGCGGGTGGTCCGGCCCGGCGGGCTCGCCGTCGTCACCATGCTCAACCCGTGCAGTCCCTACCGGCTCGTCGAATGGGGGCTGTACTGGCCGGCGCGCCGCACCGGCATCAAGGCTTACGCGCCGCGGCGGTTGCGCCACGAGCTGTGGCGCGCCGGGCTGCAACCCGAGGACACGCTGTACTACGACGTGACCGCGCTGGTGCCGCCGCTCGACCGCCTCGTGCGGCGTCCGCCTGACCGTCCGGAGAGGACGGTCGGCCGCGGTGCCGTGGGACGGCTCGGCACCGGGTACCTGATCGCCGCCCGGCGGCTCTGACCACACGCGAACGGCCGGTTTCCCCGGGGGAAGGGGAAACCGGCCGTTCGTCGGGTGGCGGCGCTCGGGGTTACGCCGCCTGGGGAACCGGCGCGGACGCCGGGGTCAGTGCGAGGTCGAGGACCTCGCGGACGTTCGCCACCGCGTGGACGTCCAGCTGGGACAGCACCTCGGCCGGGACGTCGTCGAGGTCCGGCTCGTTGCGCTGCGGGATGATCACCGTCTTCATCCCCGCCCGGTGCGCGGCCAGCAGCTTCTGCTTGACGCCGCCGATCGGGAGCACCCGGCCGGTCAGCGACACCTCACCGGTCATCGCCACGTCGGCGCGGACCACGCGGCCCGAGAGCAGCGACGCCAGCGCCGTCGTCATCGTGACGCCCGCCGACGGCCCGTCCTTCGGGACCGCGCCCGCCGGGACGTGGACGTGAATGCCGCGCTTCTTCAGGTCGCCCACCGGCAGCTCCAGCTCAGCGCCGTGCGAACGAAGGTAGGACAGCGCGATCTGCACCGACTCCTTCATCACGTCGCCGAGCTGGCCGGTCAGCTGCAGCCCGGACGCGCCGGACTCCTCGTCGGCCAGCGACGCCTCGATGTAGAGGACGTCACCGCCGGCGCCGGTCACCGCCAGGCCGGTCGCCACGCCCGGGGTCGCCGTGCGCTGGGTCGAGGCCGGCAGCGACGACTCCGGGATGTGCCGCGGACGGCCGAGGTAGGTGTCCAGATCGGGCGCGTCCACCGTCAGCGGCAGCGAAACCTCGTCCAGCGCGACCTTGGTCGTGATCTTCCGCAGCGCCTTCGCGATGGTCCGGTTCGCGTTGCGCACGCCCGCCTCGCGGGTGTACTCGGTGGCGATCCGGCTGAACGCGGCGTCGGTCAGCACCACGTCGGCGGTGCCCAGGCCGGCGCGCTCCAGCTCGCGGGGGAGCAGGTGGTCGCGGGCGATGGTGACCTTCTCGTGCTCGGTGTAGCCGTCCAGCGTGACGAGCTCCATGCGGTCCAGCAGCGGGCCGGGGATGGTCTCGAGCGCGTTGGCCGTCGCCAGGAACACGACGTCGGACAGGTCCAGCTCGACCTCGAGGTAGTGGTCGCGGAACGTGTGGTTCTGCTCCGGGTCCAGCACTTCGAGCAGCGCCGCGGTCGGGTCGCCGCGGTAGTCGGCGCCCACCTTGTCGATCTCGTCGAGCAGCACGACCGGGTTCATCGAGCCGGCTTCCTTGATGGCGCGGACGATCCGGCCGGGCAGCGCGCCGACGTACGTGCGGCGGTGCCCGCGGATCTCCGCCTCGTCGCGGATGCCGCCGAGCGCGACGCGGACGAACTTGCGGCCCATGGCCTTCGCGACGGACTCACCCAGCGACGTCTTGCCGACCCCGGGAGGGCCCGCGAGGGCGAGCACCGCGCCGGAACGCCGTCCGCCGACCGGGGCGAGCCCCGATTCCGCGCGGCGCTTGCGCACGGCCAGGTACTCGATGATGCGTTCCTTGACGTCGTCGAGACCGGCGTGGTCGGCGTCGAGCACCGCCCGCGCGGCCGCGATGTCGTAGACGTCCTCGGTGCGCTCGTTCCAGGGCAGCTCCAGGACGGTGTCCAGCCAGGTGCGGATCCAGCCGCCTTCGGGGGACTGCTCGGACGTGCGGTCCAGCTTGTCCACTTCGGCCAGCGCGGCCTTCTTGACGGCGTCGGGCAGTTCGGCGGCCTCGACGCGGGCGCGGTAGTCGTCGTCCTGCGCGGTGCCGTCGAGCTCGCCGAGCTCCTTGCGGATGGCCTCGAGCTGGCGGCGCAGCAGGAACTCCTTCTGCTGCTTCTCCATGCCCTCGGCGACGTCCTTGCGGATGGTGTCGGTGACCTCGAGCTCGGCCAGGTGCTCCTTGCTCCACTCGAGCGCCTTCTCCAGGCGCGCGCTGACGTCGAGCGTGGTCAGCAGCTCGAGCTTCTGGTCGGTGTCGAGGTACGGCGCGTTGCCGGACAGGTCGGCGATCGCGGAGCCGTCTTCGACCTGCTGGACGGCGTCGATCAGCTGCCAGCCGCCGCGCTGCTGGAGGATCGAGATGACGACGGCCTTGTACTCGGCCGCGAGCGGCGCGGTCCGGTCGTTCGTGGTTTCGGGGGCGTCCTCGGCGTGCACCCAGCGGGCGGCGCCGGGGCCGTCGGCGATCCGGCCGACGAGCGCGCGGGACGTGCCGCGCAGCAGCACGGCGGCCTTGCCACCGGGCACGCGGCCGATGCGCTCGACCGTGGCGACGGTGCCGAACTCGGCGTACTCGCCGTGGACGCGCGGGACGATGAGGACCTCGGCCTTGGTGGCGCCGGTCGACCGGATGCCGGGGAAGGAAGCCTGGCTCGGGGTGTTCGCCTGGGCGGACTCCACCGCGGCCCGCGTCTCGGTGTCGGTGAGGTCGAGCGGGACGACCATGCCCGGCAGCACGACGTCGTCATCGAGCGGGAGCACGGGCAGGAGGCGGGTGTCGGACATGTGCACTCCTCGGTTAGTTGAGTCTGCCTAGCTCAACTCTCCGATGGGTGTGTTTGTTTCCGATGGTGCGTTCGCCCACAGCGATCAGGGAAAGTGCAGGTCAGGGGGTTGGTCGGGCCGCGATGCCGCACCAAGCGAGCGGGCGGGCCTCGGTGCTGCGGGGTCGGGCCGCCAACCCGGCAACGCCCTGATCTCCGGCGACGGCAGCGGCTGGTCGCCGAATTCAGGGCAAGAGCTCGACCGCCGGACGCGGCCACGCCGGCTCGGCCCGGTCGATCAGCGAGTACCGCGGCGGGACGATCGGCGCGGCTGCAGGTCAGGGGGTTGGTCGGGCCGCGATGCCGCACCAAGCGAACGGACGCGCTTCCGCCTCCAGCGCGTTCAGCTTCCGGTCCGGCCGCCAGTCCGGCAGGTGCACGATGCCCGGCTCGAGCAGCGGCCAGTCGCCGAACAGCGGCTCGATCTCGTCGCGGTCGCGCAGCCACACCGGGTTGCTCGTCTTGCGGTACTGCTCGACGAACCAGCGCAGCCCGTCGAGGTGCGGGCCTGTGCCGTCGCCCTCGCTCATCTGGGAAATCGCCAGCCAGCTGCCCGGTGCGAGCTTGTCGCGGTACGCCGCCAGGATGCCTTCGGGGTCGTCGTCCGGGCCGACGAAGTGCAGCACCGCCATCATCATCAGGCAGACCGGCTGCGAAAAGTCGATGAGCCGCTTCGTCTCCTCGGCGCGCAGGACGGCCTTCGCGTCCCGCATGTCCGCCTGGACGATGCCGGCCCAGTCGGTCGCGGCCTCCTCTTCGAGGATCAGCGTCGCGTGCGCGACCGCGACCGGCTCGTAGTCGACGTACACCACCTTCGCGTCGTGCTCGTCGGGCAGCTCGGCCTCGACGACCTCGTGCACGTTGCCCGCCGTCGGGACGCCGGAGCCGAGGTCGATGAACTGGCGGATCCCCGCGCGCAGGGCCGCCCGGACCGCGCGGTTCATGAACTCGCGGTTCTGCTTCGAGCCGGGGCGCACCAGCGGCCACTGCTGCTCCATGCGCCTGCCGAACTCGCGGTCCACGGCCCAGTTCTGGGTGCCGCCCAGGTACCAGTCGTAGATCCGGGCCGCGGACGGCTTCTCGGTGTCGACGCCCTCGGGCGCTCTCGGCGCCGAATCCCGCTGGTCGCTCACTCCCGGCTCCCCTCGCTCCTCGCGGGACCAGCCTATAAGGACCGGCCGGCCGGGGTAAGCCGCCGGTCGTTCAGCGAACGGCCGGCCGGCGCTGCCAGTACGTCCACAGCGGTCGGTAGCCCTGCGCGTACCAAAACGGCGTCGACAGCGGGTTCGCCGCCGCGTGGTGCAGGAGGACGACGTCGGCGCCTTCTTCGTCCAGGACGTGGTGGGCGTGCGTGGCCAGCGCGGTACCGACACCGGACGACCGCGCCGTCTCCGCGACGGCCAGCGAAGAGAGGTAGCCGACGCGGGACGCTTTGACGCGGTCGCTGATCCAGCCGGTCTCGCCGGGGTGCTGGACGTTGACCATGCCGAGCGGACGGCCGTACAGCTCGGCGATCCACAGCGGCGGCTCCGGCCGGGCCAGCTGCTCGGCCAGGTCCTTGGCCATGATGTCCTCGATGCCCTTGCGGAAGTTGACTGTGCCGTACTGCGCGTCGAAGGTGTGCAGCTCCAGGCCCAGCTCGACGGCGGTTTCGAGGTCGCCGGGCTCGGCGCGGCGGATCTTGACGCCGGGCGTGCCGCGCGGGCCGGCCGGGATCATCCGGTCCGCCGGGCGGACCGCGACCACCCGCAGCGGGGCGAACCCGTGGTGCAGCATTTCCCGCGTGCCGGCGGCGTCCCGGCTCGCGCGCGGCACGATCGCCGCGGTCTCGGTGTCGCCGCGCTCGGCGACCGCGCGCAGATGTTCATCCCATCGGGTGAGGAGGGCGTCGAGGGCAGCCGCCGGCTGCGGGCCGGCGAGCTGGAGGTCGAGCCGGTGCTCGGTCAGCGCCCGCCACGGCGCGTTCGGCGCGTCCTGGTCGACCTGGATGCGCGAGGCGAGGCCGGAAGCGGCCGAGCCGGCGGTCGCGACCTCCAGCACCACCGCGCTTTCGGCCGCTTCGAAGGGAGAGGAACCGGGGAGCAGGGGATCCACCGCCGCGAGCCGGGCCGCGTGTTCGGTGGCTATCACGTCGCTGTGCATGGGTTCATTGAAGCGCTACCCGGGACGACGTGCGCAGAGGACCGACCCCTGGTTCGCCACCCGATGTTTCACCCCTTGGTCCACGCAGGTCAGCGCGTTCGAGGCATTGTTAACCCTGGGGTGATCTCCTACTGTCTCGAAAGGGACACGGGTACGCCCTACGGGGTACGGTATGGCCCTTGTCCACACCCGAAGTCACGGATCAACACCGGTGGACAAGCTGGGAGGGAAGGTCGGATGCCGGACACCAACGCCCACGGCGACGCCGTCGCGCAGGCGCAGCCCGGGCCGGGAGCCGCTTCCGGGACACCACCCCAACCCGCCGCCTCCGCCGAAGCCCGCACGGACGAACGCCGCTTCCGCGTGTACACCTTCGCGGTGCTGAGCCTCGGGCTCGTCGCCGCGTTCGCCGTCGGCTCGTGGCAACCGTTCCACTGGGACAGCAAGCTGCTCTGGATCGGGCCGGTTCTCGCGGTCGCGTTCCTGCTCGCCGAACAGCTCGGCATCAACGTCGACGTCCGCAGCGGCATCTCGTGGACCATCTCCTTCACCGAGATCCCGCTCGTCATCGGGTTCTTCGTCGCGCCGTTCGAAGTCGTGCTGGCCGCGCACCTGGTCGCCGGCATCGGCACGCTGCTCGCGCGGAAGGTCTCCGGCCGCGTCCTCTACAACGCAGGCGCGTTCCTGCTCGAGATCACCGGCGCGTTCGCCGTCGCCGGACTGGTCAAGTACGCCGTCGGCGCGGGTGGCGGCGACAAGTTCCCGTGGGTCGCCGCGCTGGCGGGCACCCTGACCGCGCCGCTGGTGAGCACGCTGCTCGCGCTGGCCGCGGTCCGCGTGCTGCGGCGCCGGATGCGGGTCAGCACCGCCGTCCGGCTCACCGCGCGGATCCTGGTCGTCGGGTTCGTCAACGCGTCCGTCGGCCTCTCCGGCTACCTCGTCATTTCGAACACGCCCAAGGCGTGGCCGCTGGTGCTCGCCGTCTTCCTCGGCCTGACCGCGTTGTACTGGGCCTATTCGGACCTGCTGCGGGAGCAGCGGGACATGGAAGCGCTCTCCGACGTCAGCCTGATGGTCGCCCGTTCGGGCCAGCTGGCCGCGGCCCGCCCGGCCGGCCGCGCCGACGAGCTCGTCGGCGGCGTCGACGTCCGCGAGTGGGCGACGATCGCCGAGCGCATCAAGGACCAGCTCGCCGCGGGCCGCGTCGTGCTCCGGCTGCGGCTCGAGGCGAAGGACCCGCTGCGGGTCGTCGTCGCGGGCGACGACCTGCCGCCCGCCGACCCCGCCGCCGACGACCCGCTGCTGCGGCTGCCCGGCGCGCATGTCCGGCACTTCCGGATCACCGAGGCCAACCCCGACGTCCGCGCGGCGCTGCTCGACCGCGGCGCGCAGGAGGCGCTCGTCGTCCCGCTGCGCAGCGCGAACCAGCTGCTCGGCGTCGTCGAGGCGCACGACCGGCTCTCGCGCTGGCGCGGGTTCGGCAAGTACGACGTCCAGCTGCTCGGCACGATGGCCAGCCACCTCGCGACGTCGCTGGACAACCGGCGGCTGCTGGCGACGCTGCGCCACGACGCCTACCACGACCCGCTCACCGGGCACCTCAACCGGCTGGGCTTCCGGCAGGTGGCGAAGGAACCGCTGCGGGACTACGCGCACGCCGTGGTGCTGCGCATCGACCTCGACGTCTTCTCCACGGTCAGCGACGCGCTCGGCTACGCGTGGGCCGACCGGATGGTCATCGCCGCCGCCCGCCGCATCCGCGACGCGCTCGGCCCCGACGTCCCGCTCGCCCGGCTGGAAGGCGCGTCCTTCGCGGCCCTGCTCGTCGGCTGCCCGCCGGAGGAGGCCCACGACGCCGCGGAACGGCTGCGCGAAGGACTTTCCGCGCCGTACCCGGTCGACCGGCTCTCGGTCGAGGCGAACGCGATGATCGGCTACGCGACGACGACCCCCGAGGAGTCGGGCGACGTCGTCGACATCGAAGGCCTGCTGCAGCGCGCCGACGTCGCCGTCCGCGCCACGAAGGGCGGCGAAGAGGTCCGCGGCTACGTGCCGAGCATGGGCCAGATCTTCCTGCGCCGCTTCCAGATGGTCACGCAGTTCCGGCAGTCCCTCGAGGACGGCCAGGTCAGCGTCCACTACCAGCCGAAGATCACCCTGCCGAACCGGCAGGTGGCCGGCGTCGAGGCGCTCGTCCGCTGGGTGCACCCGGAGTTCGGACGGCTCGGCCCGGACGAGTTCGTCCCGGCCATCGAGGCGGCCGGCCTGATCGGCGTGCTGACGTCGTTCGTGCTCGGCGAGGCGCTCAAGCGCTGCCGCAAGTGGCTCGACGAAGGCCTGCGGATCTCGGTGGCGGTGAACCTGTCGGTGCGGAACCTGGCCGACGAGGACTTCCCGGACAAGGTCGCCCGCGAGCTGGAGCACCACGGCATCCCGCCGGAGCTGCTGACGTTCGAGCTGACCGAGTCCGGGGTGATGTCCGACCCGCAGAAGGCGCTGCCGATCCTGCGCGAGCTGCACTCGCTGGGCATCGTGCTGGCGGTGGACGACTTCGGCACGGGCTACTCGTCGCTGGCCTACCTGCGGCAGCTGCCGGTCGACCAGGTCAAGATCGACAAGAGCTTCGTCCTCGGCATGGGCACCGACCTCGGCGACCTCGCGGTGGTCCGCTCGATCGTCGAGCTCGGCCATTCGCTCGGGCTCACGGTGGTGGCGGAAGGCGTCGAGGAGGACGTCGCCCGCGACCAGCTGGAGGCG
The DNA here is from genome assembly GCF_046548815.1 of Amycolatopsis sp. cmx-4-83. Taxonomy (NCBI): domain Bacteria; kingdom Bacillati; phylum Actinomycetota; class Actinomycetes; order Pseudonocardiales; family Pseudonocardiaceae; genus Amycolatopsis; species Amycolatopsis sp. cmx-4-83. The sequence continues at coordinate 435,791 of NZ_JAEBEF010000001.1, forward strand.
ATGGGCTGCGACGTCGCGCAGGGCTACCTGATCTCGCGGCCGCTGCCGGAAGACCGCCTGGAGGCGTGGCTGCAGGCCCGCACCGCGCGCTCGCCGGGGCGGCACTCGGAGACCGTGCTGACCCTGCTGACCTGAGGTTTTCGGGTTAATCGACCCCGGTTGCACGGCCGGGTGACGGGGCTTGCTAACCTTTCCAAGTCCTCGCGAGAGGCCAGGCCCCTTTAGCTCAGTCGGCAGAGCGTCTCCATGGTAAGGAGAAGGTCTACGGTTCGATTCCGTAAAGGGGCTCACGACCTCAGCCGCGTCACGCCTGCGTGTCGCGGCTTGGGTCATGTAAGGGCGGTGTAGCTCAGTTGGCAGAGCAAGCGGCTCATAATCGCTGTGTCGCCGGTTCAAGTCCGGCCACCGCTACGCGGTAACGACGGGGCTGGCCCCCGGACCTGAGAGAGAAGGAAACGCTGTGGCTGCCACCGACGTGCGACCCAAGATCACGCTGGCGTGCGAAGAGTGCAAGCACCGCAACTACATCACCAAGAAGAACCGGCGCAACAACCCGGATCGCCTGGAGATGAAGAAGTTCTGCCCGAACTGCGGTACGCACCGGACGCACAAGGAAACCCGCTGACGTAGCGCGTTCACACCAGCTTCGAAGAGCCGCCCAGGACCACCTGGGCGGCTCTTTGCTGTTGGTAGCCTGGCCGGCGTGCCTTTGGACGAGTCGTTCACCGGGCGGGTCTACCCGCCGCAGACCAGCTACGAAGTGAGCCGGGAGAAGATCCGGGAGTTCGCCGACGCGATCGGCGACGCCAACCCGCTCTACCGCGACCCGGAGGCGGCCCGGGCGGCCGGTCACCCGGACGTCGTCGCGCCCCCGACGTTCCTCACGATCATCAACCTCGCGTCGATCAACTCGATCGTCACGGACCCCGAGCTCGGCCTCGACTACTCGCGGATGGTCCACGGCGACCAGCAGTTCACCTACAGCCGCCCGGCCCACGCCGGCGACACGCTGCTGCTGACGACCCACATCGACCGGATCATGGCCCGGGCCGGCAACGACTTCATCAACCTGCGCGCCGAAATCACCGACGGCGACGGCGCGCACATCGCCACCACGCGCGCCCAGCTCGTGGTGCGGGGGGAGGACGCGTGAACACCGGCGACGAACTGCCCGCCCTCGAGGTCCGGATCACCCGCGAACAGCTGGTGCGCTACGCCGGCGCGGCGCTCGACTTCAATCCGATCCACTGGAACGAGGCGTTCGCGAAGGACGTCGGCCTCCCGGACGTCATCGCCCACGGCATGCTGACGATGGCGGTGGCCGGCCGCGTGGTGACGGACTGGCTCGGCGACCCGGGCCGCCTGGTCGACTTCAGCGCCCGCTTCACCCGCCCGGTGGTCGTCCCGAACACGCCGGAGGGCGCCCTGGTGGAGATCACGGGGAAGGTCGGCGACGTCAAGGACGACGGCACGGCGCGGATCGACCTCGTGGTGAAGTTCGACGGCAAGACGGTGCTGGGGAAGCCCCAGGCACTCGTCCGCACCTGAGCCCCTACGCCTCGGCAGACCGGCTAAGGCAGCTTCAGCACCGACAGCACCGCGTCGGCCATGCCCTGCTCACCCCTCGCGTTCGGGTGCAGCGGGGCGGCCGGCGAGGCGGGCAGCAGGCCCTCCACCCACCGCGTGTCCGACGCCGAGCAGACGTCGTGGCCCTTGCCCGGGGTCGCCGTGTCCGCGTAGCCCGCGCGGTGGGCGTCCGCCTGGTCCTCGAGCATCTTGTTCAGCTTGCCCAGCTCCTCGCGGAAGTACGCGATGTCGCCGCTGCCGAAGGGGAGGATCGGCCAGCAGCCGTCGCCGTCCGGGAGGACCGTCGGGTAGCCGACGACCACCACCTTCGCCTTCGGGGCTTTCGTGTGGATGCGGTCCAGGATCGCGCCGACCTTCGGGGCGGCCGCGTCGATCCGCTCGGCGAGCTGGTCGTGGCCGCCCGCGGTCAGCTTGTCCTTGCACGGTGACGCCGTCGAGTGCGCCGTCGCGCAGCCCGCCGCGTACGCGAAGAAGCCGACGTCGTTGCCGCCGATGCCGATCGTCACCAGCGTCGTGTCCTTCGTGACCGCGTCCAGCTGCGCCGGATTCGTGCCGTTGCCCGTCTTCTGCGGGGCCGTCAGGTGCGCGGTCGTCGCGCCGCCGCAGCTGACGTCGGCGAACTGGGCCGGCTTCAGCTTCGCCGAGACCACGTGCGGGTAGTTGTCGTCCGAGCGCTCGCAGCCCGCCGGGGTGCCCGCCTGCCGCCCGGTGCGCGGCGACGACGTGTACGAGTCGCCCAGCGCCACGTAGCGGCCCGAACCGCCGCCGGTGTCCGCGCCGTCCGGTGGTGCCGAGGACGAGCCGTGCTGCCACTTGTAGTACCCGAAGCCGAGTAGTGCGAGTACGAGTACGACGACGAGACAGCCGCCCCCACCGCTTTTCTTCGCCACTTCTTCGTTTCTACCGAAGGAGTGCGCCCGGCGAGCTAGCCAATCCGGGTGATCCGCCGCGCGATCAGGTCGTTCACCAGCCCGGCGCCGGTCTCCGGGTCGTCCACGCTGACCAGCACGCTCCGGCCGTTCTCCAGCGACAACGCCAGCGCGGGGCCGCCGCGCACCTTGTACGCCGTCGTGCCGGTCACCGGGTTGAAGCGCAGGCCGAGGCCGCCGTCGCCGAACGTCGCCAGGTCGCGCGCCGTCGCCTCGCGGATGCTCGCCAGCTTCAGGTGCCGCCAGGGGAAGCCGAGGAGGCCGAAGCGGATCGTCACGCCCTTGGCGTCCACGGTCGCCTTGAGCCGGTACGTCAGCGCGGTGACCGCGGCGCCGACGAACGCGATCCAGGCGGCCGTCGGCCAGGGGAGCCCGGCCGGCAGCAAGCCGATCGCGACGGGGACCAGGAGCAGCGCCCAGAGCATCGCCGGGTTCGCCGCCCGGCCCGACCAGAACGCGCGCTGACCCGGTTCGAGCCCGACGCTCGGCCGGTGGGCCGACTCTTCGCGGACCGGCGACGGCAGGCCGCCCACGACCGCCGCGACCGCGCCGAGGACGGCCGCGCCCAGCATGAAGAACACCACGGTGACGCCGGTGCCCGCCGCGTGCCAGTCCGGCGCGTCGAGGTTCGGGACGAGCACCGAAAGCAGCACCGCGGACGGCAGGGCGGCGAACGCGGCGCCCACGCCGACGGTCAGGCGGGGCAGCGGCCGGCCCCGGCGCAGCGCGGTGACCCCCGACGTCGCCAGGACAACGACGGCGACCGCGCCGAGCGCCAGGCACGCGGTGACGAACACCGTGAACGGGGTGGAGCCGTTCGGCCCGCCGTTCCAGTGCGTCGCGAGGGGGTCGGGCAGGCGGTCCGCCCAGGCGTCGGCGAGGACGCCGGTGACGGCGAGCGCGGCGCCCGGCAGCACGGCGGTGGCGAGCAGGACCCGGATCAGCTTGGTCATGTGTACTTCTCCTTCAGCACCCCGGTGAGTTCCTCCAGGCCGACGCCCGCGCGCTTGGCCTCGCGGACCAGTTCCCCGGCCAGCTCGGCGAGCCGGGCCCGCGACGACGCGCCGCCGAGCACGACCGCGCCCCGGCGTCGCCGCAGGTCGATCAGGCCCTCGTCGCGCAGCAGCGCGTACGCCCGCAGCACGGTGTGGACGTTGATCTCCAGCGACGCCGCCAGCTCCCGCGCGGGCGGCAGCTGCTCCCCGGGCGCGGGGCTGCCGTCGCCCAGCGAGCGGCGCAGCGACGCCGCCACCTGCTCGAAGATCGGCTCGGTGGAGCTGGGATCGATCCGGACCAACATAGTTCTAACTATAATAGAACTATTGCTGGGTAAGAGAGACTTGCGTCACATTTTCCCTGGCGCTCAGCCCGCCTTGGCGATGAGGTCCCCGGCCAGCTCCAGGGCGCGGTCGACGTCCCGCGCGACGTAGTGCAGGTCGACGAGCACCTCGGAAATGCCCAGCTCGGCGGCCACGTCGAGGCAGGGGAGGACGTCGGCGACCGTCTCGACGCCGGTGCCCTGCCGCGGGTTGATCCGCAGCACCCGGCGCAGCGCGTCCGGGTCGCGTCCGGCCTGCTCGGCGGCATCGCGGGCGACCGACCAGAGGCCGTCGAGGTACTGCTTCGGCATCCACCCGGCCAGCCAGCCGTCCGCGCGGCGCCCGACCCGGGCCAGCGCCGGCGGGGAGAACCCGCCGAGCAGCACCGGCGGCCGCGGTTCCTGCGCCGGGCGCAGGCCCACCGTCGACGGCGCGATCCGCCACTGCGGGCCCTCGTGCGCCACCGGGTCGCCGGTCCACAACGCCTCCAGCGCGTCGAGGACCGCGTCGAGCCGCTTGCCCCGGCCCGCCCACGGGACCCCGGTCGCGAAGTACTCCTCGCGCAGCCAGCCCAGCCCGAAGCCGACGTCCAGCCGTCCCGAGCTGGCCAGGTCGAGCGAGGTCAGGGCCCTGGCGAGCAGGACCGGGGAATAGACCGGGCCGGTCAGCGCGCTCATCCCGAGGCGGGCCGTCCGGGTCACGGCGGCCGCGGTGGCCAGCGTCGTGAACGGGTCGGCGAAGGTCTCGAACTCTTCCGGGTACGGGTGCTCCGGCGTTCCGCCGCCCGGGTAGAGGTCCGACGGCTCCCGCGGCGTCAGGATCCGGTCGCCGACCCAGAGCGACCCGTAGCCGAGGTCCTCCGCGGCGGTCGCGAAGCGCGCGACGGCGGCGGGGTCGGCGAGGGCGCCGTACTGGGGCAGCGCGAGCCCGAGGCGCGTCCCGGCCACCACCATCCGACCGGGGGTGTCCGTCATGGCGGACATCCTGGCATGATCACGTCGCCGGCGGGGAGTGTTCCGCAGGCCGACCGGGGTTCGGCGGTCGATCGGGGGGCGCGGTTGCGGGCTCTCGTGAGGCTTGCCGTAGACTTCGGGACTTGGAACGCACTACGGTCATCCCCGCCTGGATGGTGGGGATGCTGGAATGTGTCCTCCGGGGCTTCGAGCGATCGGGGCTCCACAGGGGTGTAGCTCAATTGGCAGAGCAGCGGTCTCCAAAACCGCAGGTTGCAGGTTCAAGTCCTGTCACCCCTGCGTAACGGAACTGGTGGAGCGGAGGAGTGGTCGTGAGCGACAGCGACGCCAGCGGCGGCGAGCAGGAGCAGGACGGAAGCGGGCAGAAGCCCGAGAACCCGTCCCGTCCCGTCACAGCTGCCGCCCGGCGTGAGCGCCGTGCGACCGCTCGTCCGGCGGGCAAGTCCGCGGCACGTGCGGACGACAAGACCCGCCCGGCCGGGAAGTCGGGGGAGAAGTCCGCCCCCGACGCCAAGGGCGCGCCGACTCCCAAGCGGGACCAGAAGGCGAAGAAGGCCTCCGTGTTCGCGCGGCTGGTGCGCTTCATCCGCGAGGTGTGGGCGGAGCTGCGCAAGGTCATCTGGCCCAACCGCAAGCAGATGGTCACCTACACCGCGGTCGTGCTGGTCTTCGTGGTGTTCATGGTGGCCCTGGTGAGCGTCTTGGACTTCGCGTTCAAGAAGGGCATCGGCGCGATCTTCGGCTGACCCGCCGCCGTGCCGCGCGGGCCGGCCCGACCGACCCGGAATGATCAACTGAGAGGACGGAACGTGACCTCCGACAACGGCACATCAGCCGGTCACGACCTGACCGAGCTTTCCGACGAGCAGGTGCACGCGGCACTCGGTGACGAGGAGTCCGAGCACCTGGAGCCCGTCGAGGTGTCCGACGAGGTCGACGAAGCCGCTTCCGATGACGACGGCGCTTCCGACGAGGCCGCCGCCGACGACGACGTGACCGACGAGGCCGCCGAGCCCGAGGCCGACGACGAGGACCCGGTCGCCAAGCTGCGTTCCGAGCTCCTCGCCGCGCCCGGCGAGTGGTACGTCGTGCATTCGTACGCCGGTTACGAGAACAAGGTGAAGACCAACCTCGAGACCCGGACCCAGACCCTGGACGTCGAGGACTACATCTTCCAGATCGAGGTTCCGACCGAAGAGGTCACCGAGATCAAGAACGGCCAGCGCAAGCAGGTGCAGCGCAAGGTGCTGCCCGGCTACATCCTGGTCCGGATGGACCTGAACGACGCCTCGTGGAGCGCGGTGCGCAACACGCCGGGTGTCACCGGGTTCGTCGGCGCCACCTCGCGGCCGTCGCCGCTGACCGTGGACGAGGTGCTGAAGTTCCTCGCCCCGCAGGTCGAGAAGGAAGCCCCGGCCAAGGCCAGCAAGGGTGACTCCGCCGCGTCCGCGCCGCTGGGCGCTCCGGCCGTCGAGGTCGACTTCGAGATCGGCGAGTCGGTCACCGTCATGGACGGCCCGTTCGCGACGCTGCCGGCGACGATTTCCGAGGTCAACGTCGACGGGCAGAAGCTGAAGGTCCTGGTGTCGATCTTCGGCCGGGAGACCCCGGTCGAGCTGTCGTTCACGCAGGTCTCCAAGATCTGACGGCCGGCCTTCTCGGCCGCAGTCCCCGCGTCCACGGCAGGTACGCGGGGAACGTAGTACAGGACAGGAAAAGAAATGCCACCCAAGAAGAAGAAGCTTGCGGCGATCATCAAGCTGCAGATCAAGGCGGGTGCGGCCAACCCCGCGCCGCCGGTCGGCCCGGCGCTGGGTCAGCACGGCGTCAACATCATGGAGTTCTGCAAGGCCTACAACGCCGCGACCGAGTCGCAGCGCGGGGACGTCGTCCCGGTCGAGATCTCCGTCTACGAAGACCGGTCGTTCGATTTCAAGCTGAAGACGCCGCCGGCCGCGCGCCTGCTGCTCAAGGCCGCTGGTGTCGAGAAGGGCTCCGGCGAGCCGCACAAGACCAAGGTCGCCAAGGTCACTTGGGACCAGGTCCGCGAGATCGCCAAGACCAAGGAGACCGACCTTAACGCCCACGACATCGACCAGGCCGCGAAGATCATCGCCGGTACTGCCCGGTCGATGGGCATCACGGTCGTCGACGCCTGACGTCTGCAGCGTTACCCGTGGGAGAGCCTAGTGCTGGCTCGTCACCACACTGATCCGTTTTCGAAGTTAGGGACAGAAGCATGACCAAGCACAGCAAGGCTTACCGCCAGGCTGCGGAGCTGATCGACAAGTCGCGTTTCTACGCGCCGCTCGAGGCTGCGAAGCTGGCGAAGGAGACCTCCAAGACCAAGATGGACGCGACCGTCGAGGTCGCGATGCGTCTCGGGGTGGACCCCCGCAAGGCCGACCAGATGGTCCGCGGCACCGTGAACCTGCCGCACGGCACCGGTAAGACCGCCCGCGTCATCGTCTTCGCCGTCGGCGACAAGGCCGCCGAGGCCGAAGCCGCCGGTGCGGACGCGGTCGGCACCGACGAACTGATCGAGCGCATCCAGGGTGGCTGGCTCGACTTCGACGCCGCGATCGCGACGCCGGACCAGATGGCCAAGGTGGGCCGCATCGCCCGCATCCTCGGCCCGCGTGGCCTGATGCCGAACCCGAAGACCGGCACGGTGACCCCCGCGGTCGAGAAGGCCGTGAAGGACATCAAGGGCGGTAAGATCAACTTCCGCGTCGACAAGCAGGCCAACCTGCACCTGGTGATCGGCAAGGCTTCCTTCGACACGGAGAAGCTGGTCGAGAACTACGCCGCCGCGCTGGACGAGATCCTCCGCGCCAAGCCGTCCTCGGCGAAGGGCCGCTACCTCAAGAAGGTCACCTTCACCACGACGATGGGCCCGGGCATCCCGGTCGACCCGCTGCGGACCCGCAACCTCCTTTCCGAGGAAGCTGCGGTCTGAGTCTGAGATCACCAGAAAGGGCGTCCCCGCTTACTGCGGGGGCGCCCTTTCTTCGTGTCTGATGGACGCCATGCCGACTTTCGCGTCGTTCGACGGCCTCCGGTTGAACTACACCGTGTGGGAGGGCGACGGCGCCCACCGCCCGGTGCTGCTCCAACACGGCTTCGCGGCCGACACGAACGCGAACTGGATCTCCACCGGCGTGGTCGCCGCTTTGCGCTCGGCCGGCTTCACCGTGATCTCCCTGGACGCGCGCGGCCACGGCCGGTCGGAGAAGCCGCACGACGAGTCCTGCTACACCGAAGACACGATGGCCCGTGACGTCTCGGCCCTGCTGGACGAACTGACCCTCGACGAGGTCTCGATGGTCGGCTACTCGATGGGCGCGATCATCGCCCTGACGGCCACGGCCGCGGACAAGCGCATCCGCTGCCTGGCCACGGGCGGCGTCGGCTCGGGCATCGTCGACTTCGGCGGCGTCGACCTGCGCGTGGTGAAGCCGGCGGACATCGCTTCGGCGCTGCTGGCGGAGGACCCGTCGACGGTCCCGCCGTCGGGCGTCCCGTTCCGGCTGCTGGCGGACGCGGTCGGTGGCGACCGCCGCGCACTGGCGGCGGTGGCGCTGGCGTCGAAGGAGGGCCACCTGGACCTGTCCGCGATCGGAGTTCCGACGCTGGTACTGGCGGGCGACCAGGACCAGCTGGCCGCGGAACCGGAGCGCTTGGCGGCGGCGATCGCCGGAGCCAGGCTGGTCCGCATCCCGGGCGACCACATGACGGCGGTGATGTCCCCGGCGTTCTCGGAGGCGCTGGTGGCGTTCCTGTCGGCGCCACACCCGCGCTGAGTCAGCGGTGGGTCGTCAACGCGTGGCGGTGGGCGGAGCAGGGCAGGCGTCCGGTTCGGTGGAGTGACCGATGATCAGCCACTGACCCATCTCGACCTTCGCGAGGGTGAAACTACCCAGTTTCGGGCCACCCCGGATGTCGTACCAGCATGAGTGGATCGTCACTGGATCGCCGTACGTCATGCCTGAGATGGAATGGACGGCGTAGATGTACGAGGTCATGTCATCGACCTGCTTGGCCAGAGCGGGCACGGCCGTGGCGCAGTCCGCGTACCCGAGGTCGCGGGCGAACTGGGCTTGCGCTTCCTCGCTCATCGACAGGCACACCCGGTCGATCTTGCTCTGTTCCGCGTCCGGTTTGCCGATCGAATCGTAGATCGCCCGGACCGCCTGGAACGGATCGGTCGGCAGTGTCTGGTTCGTGTGGTACTTGCCTCCGCCGTGCTGCACGAAAGTAGAGGTGTCCTCTGCCTTGTCGTTCGGGAAGAAGTGGTTGTACAGCCACGTTCCCGCCACCCCGAGGATGACCAGGGCCAGGACCCACGCGATGACCTTCTTGCCGAGCCAGCTCAGCCACCTCGGGGCGCGGCGGCGTTCGGCCGGGACCAGCTGGTAGCCCGGGGGGATCACCGGGGGCTGGGGCGGTGGCGCCTGGACCAAGCCGGCGTCCGGTGGAGGAGCCGGCTGGTTGCCCTGCTGGGACTGGGTGAACCTCAGGTAGTCCTGGAACTGCTGGAACTGGCGGAACTGCTCCAGCTGCGCCGGGTCCACCGGCGGCTGCCCAGACGGCTGCGGGAGCGCTGGGGTGCCGCCCGGGGGTGTGGGTGCGTTCGAGCCCGCCGGTTCGAGTTCCGAGCCCGGCTTTCCGTCATCGCGCTGCTCCGCCACGTGACCATGATGCCCCACGGCGCCGCGAAGGTGGGGGTCGGAGAAGGCTTGTCGACTTGACAATGTATTCTTCTCGATGGTTCTACCGAAGACCGCTGGTTGTCCCCGCTTCCGTGGGGAACGAAGGTCCCGCAACTCGCCGGGCGGCCCGCGCAGGAGGAACGAGGCCCCGGCACGTGTGCCGGAAGAACGCCCCGCGCCTGCTTGCGCGAGGGCGTTTCGTCGTTTGGGGGCTCCTCGACGCCAGTGGAAACACTAGCCAAGAGAGGAGGCGACCATGGCGAAGCCCGACAAGGTGGCGGCCGTCGCCGAGATCGCGGAGAGCTTCCGCAACAGCTCGGCCACCGTCGTTACCCAGTACACCGGCCTCTCCGTGTCCCAGCTGTCCCAGCTGCGCCGCGCTCTCGGCACCAGTGCCAAGTACCGGGTCGCGAAGAACACCCTCGTCAAGCGTGCCGCGGAAGACGCGGGCGTCACGGGGCTCGAGGACCTGTTCGTCGGTGCCACCGCCATCGCCTTCGTCGAGGGTGAAGCGGTCGACGCCGCCAAGGCGCTTCGCGACTTCGCGAAGGACAACAACGCGCTTGTGATCAAGGGCGGCTACATGGACGGCAAAGCGCTGTCCGTGGACGAGATCAACAAGATCGCCGATCTCGACAGCCGTGAGGTCCTGCTCGCCAAGGCGGCGGGCGCGTTCAAGGCGAAGCTGTCCCAGGCCGCCGCGCTGTTCCAGGCGCCGGCGTCCCAGGTCGCCCGCCTGGCTGCCGCGCTGGAGGAGAAGCAGCGCAACGCCGCCGGTACCGAAGCAGCCGAAGCACCCGCCGAGAGCTGATCCACCCCCCACCCCGAACGCTTTTAGTTCGTTTTTCTGAGAGGAAGCCATCATGGCGAAGCTGAGCACCGCCGAGCTGATCGACGCCTTCAAGGAGCTCACCCTCCTCGAGCTGTCCGAGTTCGTGAAGGAGTTCGAGGACACCTTCGACGTCACCGCCGCCGCGCCGGTCGCCGTCGCCGCCGCCGGCCCCGCCGGTGCCGCCCCGGCCGCCGTCGAGGAGCAGGACGAGTTCGACGTCGTCCTCGAGGGCGCCGGCGACAAGAAGATCCAGGTCATCAAGGTCGTCCGTGAGGTCGTCTCCGGTCTGGGCCTGAAGGAGGCCAAGGAGCTGGTCGAGGCCGCTCCCAAGGCCCTCCTGGAGAAGGTCGACAAGGAGGCCGCCGAGGCCGCCAAGGAGAAGCTCGAGGCCGCGGGCGCCAAGATCTCCATCAAGTGATCTCGGGCGCGAAAGCGCCTCAGCACCACCTCGAGAAGGGGCGGGCATCCACTCGGATGCCCGCCCCTTCCGTGTTGCCTGGTCACGGGCATCCCCTAGGAGTGGTGTCCGAATAGCCCCGGGTCCCTAAAACGCGGGTGCGGGGCCGCGGAGATCTGCGTCGTTGCCCCGAATGGACTAGGTTCCCTGCAGTTGCCGATCACGGCGGGGTGACGATGGGTCCGGGTCTGGCCAGAAAAGAAAACTGGTGAGTAACCTGTTCGCACTCAGCTCGTTGCACCTGGTTGACGCGGGTTAATGCGGCGCACGGCCCGCACCCGCCGCCGACGTGGGGTGGCATGGGTGTGGCAGCGGGCGCAATGACGCGGAACAGCTCCTGGAGGTGCGATGGGTGCCGAGGTGGTCATCGAAGGTCTGACCAAGTCCTTCGGTAAGCAGGCCATCTGGCGGGACGTCACGCTGACCCTGCCCCCGGGCGAGGTCTCGGCGATGCTCGGACCGTCCGGAACCGGCAAGTCGGTGTTCCTCAAGTCGATGATCGGCCTGCTCAAGCCCGATCGCGGGCGCTGCGTGATCAACGGCGTCGACATCGTGACGTGCTCCGAACACAAGCTCTACGAGATCCGGAAGCTCTTCGGCGTCCTCTTCCAGGACGGCGCGCTGTTCGGCTCGATGAACCTCTACGACAACGTCGCCTTTCCGCTGCGCGAGCACACGAAGAAGTCCGAGACGGAAATCCGCCGGATCGTCCTCGAAAAGCTCGACATGACGGGTCTGAACGGCGCCGACAAGAAGCTCCCCGGCGAGATCTCCGGCGGTATGCGCAAGCGCGCCGGCCTCGCCCGCGCCCTGGTGCTCGACCCCGAGATCATCCTGGTCGACGAGCCGGACTCGGGTCTCGACCCGGTCCGCACCACCTACATCTCGCAGCTGTTCCTCGACGTGAACGCGCAGATCGACGCGACGTTCCTGATCGTCACGCACAACATCAACCTGGCCCGCACGGTGCCGGACAACCTGGGCATGCTCTTCCGCAAGGAACTGGTCATGTTCGGCCCGCGCGAGGTGCTGCTGACCAGCGAAGAGCCGGTCGTCAAGCAGTTCCTCAACGGCCGGATGCAGGGCCCGATCGGCATGTCCGAGGAGAAGGACTCCGCTCAGATCGCGGCCGAGCAGGCGATGTTCGACGCCGGGCACCACGCCGGCGGGGTCGAGGACATCTCCGGGGTGCCGCCGCAGATGCAGACGACGCCGGGTGTGCCGACCCGGATGGGCGCGGTCCGCCGCAAGGACCGGGTCATGGAGGTCCTGCACCGGCTGCCGCAGCCCGCGCAGGAGGGCATCATCGCCTCCCTGAGCCCGGAGGAGCAGCGCCACTACGGCGTCAGCCCCCGCCGCGTCGCCCAAGCCCAGCAACAGCAGCAGGTGCCGGCCGGCGCCCGCCCGCAGGGTGACGGCGTCCCGAACCAGCACCACGGGCAGCTGCCCGCCGACCAGGTGGCGCGCATCCCGGGCGGCGGCCAGCCGCCGAGACCCGGCTCGCACCGGATGCCGCCGCCGCGTGACAACGGGCCAGGTGGCCGGTGAGTTCTCCCGCAACACAGGCGAAGATCCCCGGGATCGGCATGCTCCGAGAGACCGGGAACCTGTTCGCACTCGGCCTGGACATCGTCCGTGGCCTGTTCCAGCGCCCGTTCCAGCTGCGGGAGTTCATCCAGCAGTCGTGGTTCATCGCGAGCGTGACCATCCTGCCGACGGCCCTCGTGGCGATCCCGTTCGGCGCGGTCATCTCGCTGCAGTTCGGTTCGCTCGCCCGCCAGCTGGGCGCGCAGTCCTACACCGGCGCGGGCTCCGTGCTCGCCACCGTGCAGCAGGCCAGTCCGCTGGTCACCGCGCTGCTGGTGGCGGGCGCGGGCGGCTCCGCCGTCTGCGCCGACATCGGCGCGCGCACCATCCGCGAAGAGATCGCCGCGATGGAGGTGCTCGGCGTCTCCGCGGTGCAGCGGCTGATCGTGCCGCGCACCCTCGCGATGATGCTGGTCGCGCTGCTGCTCAACGGCATGGTCAGCGTCATCGGCGTGCTGGGCGGCTACTTCTTCAACGTCGTGCTGCAGGGCGGGACGCCGGGTGCGTACCTGGCGAGCTTCTCCGCCCTCGCGCAGCTGCCCGACCTCTGGGTCGGCGAGCTCAAGGCGCTGATCTTCGGGTTCATCGCCGCCGTCGTCGCGTCCTACCGGGGTCTGAACCCCTCCGGCGGCCCGAAGGGCGTCGGGGACGCGGTGAACCAGTCGGTGGTCATCACGTTCCTGCTGCTGTTCGTCGTGAACTTCGTGATCACCCTGATCTACCTGCAGATCGTGCCCGGAAAGCTGGACTAGCGCCATGACGTTCCTCCAGGGCGCGAAACGCGTCGCCAACCGACCCCTCCAGACGCTGGACACCCTCGGTGACCAGATGTCGTTCTACGGCCGGGCGCTGCTGTGGACGCCGCGGACGCTGCGCCGCTACACCAAGGAAGTCCTCCGGCTGCTGGCCGAGGTGAGCTTCGGGTCCGGCTCGCTCGCGGTCATCGGCGGCACGGTCGGCGTGATGGTCGGCCTGACGCTGTTCACCGGTGTCCTCGTCGGCCTCCAGGGCTACTCGGCGCTGAACTCGATCGGGACGTCGGCCTTCACCGGCTTCCTGACCGCGTTCTTCAACACCCGCGAGATCGCGCCGCTGGTCGCCGGCCTCGCGTTGAGCGCCACGGTCGGCGCCGGGTTCACCGCGCAGCTGGGCGCGATGCGGATCTCCGAGGAGATCGACGCGCTGGAAGTCATGGGCGTGCCGAGCCTGCCGTACCTGGTGACGACCCGGATCATCGCCGGGTTCGTGGCGGTCATCCCGCTCTACATCATCGGCCTGCTGAGCTCGTACCTCGCGTCGAGACTGGTCGTCATCTACATCTACAACCAGTCGGCCGGTACCTACGACCACTACTTCGACTTGTTCCTGCCACCGCAGGACGTGCTGTATTCGTTCATCAAGGTGCTGCTCTTCAGCGTCTTGATCATCCTGTCGCACTGCTACTTCGGGTACCGGGCGACCGGCGGCCCGGCCGGGGTCGGCGTGGCGGTCGGCAAGGCCGTGCGCCTGTCCATCGTCACGGTGTCGATCATGAACTTCTTCATCGGCTTCGCCATCTGGGGAACCGACGTCACGGTAAGGATCGCGGGATGAGGACGCTCCGACGCAGGCTGCTCGGCCTGCTGCTCATCGCCGTGATGGTCGGCGGGGTGGCGCTGTCCATCGCGCTCTACGACAAGGCGTTCACGCCGTTCGTCACGGTCAAGCTCCAGGCCGACAAGATCGGCAACCAGCTGATCAAGCAGTCCGACGTCAAGGTGCGCGGGCTGATCGTCGGCTCGGTCTCCGACATCGTCGCCACCGACCACGGCGCCGAGCTGACGCTGGCCCTCAACCCGGAGTCGGCGAAGCTGATCCCGGAGAACGTCTCGGCGCGGTTCCTGCCGAAGACGCTCTTCGGCGAGCGGTTCGTCTCGCTGGAGATCCCGAAAGCGCCCTCCGCCAAGACACTGGCCAGCGGTGACGTCATCCCGCAGGACCGCACGTCGAGCGCGATCGAGCTGGACCAGGCGTTCGAGCACCTGATGCCGGTGCTGCAGGCGGTGCAGCCGCAGAAGCTGTCGGCGACGCTCACCGCGATCTCGACGGCGCTGCAGGGCCGCGGCGACCAGCTCGGCGACACGCTGACGCAGCTGGGCACCTACATCGGCGAGCTGAACCCGCACGAGCCGGAGCTGCAGCACAACCTCAAGGCGCTCGCGGAGTTCTCCGACCACCTCTCCGGCGCCGCGCCGGACCTGGTGCAGACCCTCGACAACCTGAGCACGACCACCCGGACCGTGGTCGACCAGCAGCAGAACCTGTCGAACCTCTACGGCAGCCTGACGCAGGCGTCGATCGACCTGCAGACGTTCCTGCAGAACAACAAGGAGAACATCATCTCCCTCGCCGACACCGCCCGGCCGACGGCCGAGCTGCTGGCGAAGTACGCCCCGGAGTACCCCTGCGTGATCTCCCAGATGGCCCGGAACGTGCCGCTGATCGACCAGGCGCTCGGCAAGGGCACCGACAAGCCCGGCCTGCACGCCACGATCGAGATCATCGTGCCGCGGGCGCCGTACGAGGCGGGTAAGGAAGAGCCGCGGTTCGAGGACAAGCGCGGGCCGCGCTGCTACGACATGAAGGACATCCCGAAGCCGTTCCCCTCGGAACCGCCGGACGGTGCCTTCCAGGACGGGACCAAGCACCAGGCCGCGCCGAAGACGGTGGGCGAGGGGCTCAACCCGGCCAAGTTCAAGGCCGACGCGGCCGGCAACGGCGCGGGCGCCGGTGACCTGGCGTATTCGAGCGCGGAACAGGGCTTCCTGGCCGACCTGCTCGGCCCGCAGCTGGGCATGAACGCCTCGGACGTCCCGGGCTGGAGCGCCCTGCTCGTCGGCCCGCTGTACCGGGGTGCGGAGGTGACGGTCAAGTGAGGGGACTGCTCGCACCGCTGATCAAGCTCGCGGTCTTCGTCGTCGTCACCGTGCTGTTCACGACGATCCTCGGGATCAGCATCGCCAACATCAACACCACCAGCACCAACGCCTACAAGGCGCGCTTCACCGACGCGACGCTCCTGCTGCCCAACGACGACGTCCGCATCGCGGGCGTCCGGGTCGGGCAGGTCAAGGACGTCAAGATCGTCGACAAGCGCCAGGCCGAGGTCGAGTTCGAGGTCGACGCCGGCCGGCAGCTGCCGGCCGGGGTGACCGCGCAGATCAAGTTCCGCAACCTGGTCGGCCAGCGCTACGTCTCCCTCGGCGAAGGCGAGAACAGCGGCGGCAAGACGCTCGGCCCCGGCGGCACCATCCCGCTGGACCGGACCACGCCGGCGCTGGACCTGACCGAGCTGTTCAACGGCTTCAAGCCGCTGTTCACCGCGCTCAACCCCGACGACGTCAACAAGCTGTCGTACGAGGTCATCCAGGTCCTGCAGGGCGAGGGCGGCACCGTCGAAAGCCTGCTTTCGCACACCGCGTCGCTGGCCACCACGATCGCGAACAAGGACCAGGTGATCGGCGAGGTCATCGACAACCTCAACTCGGTCCTCGACACGGTCAACGCGCACACGCCGCAGCTCAACGACCTCATCATCAAGCTGCAGCAGCTGACCTCCGGCCTCGCCGCCGACCGCAAGCCGATCGGCGACGCCATCGAGAGCCTCGGCAACCTGGCCGAAACGACGTCCGGGCTGCTCGGCGAGGTTCGCGAGCCGCTGAAGAACGACATCAGCGCGCTCGGCACCCTCACGAATCAGCTCAACAAGAACGAACCGGAGCTGGAGCACTTCATCCAGTTCCTGCCCACCAAGGTGAGCACGCTGACCCGCACCGCGGACTACGGCTCCTGGTTCAACTTCTACGCCTGCGAGTTCACCGGGAGCGTCAGCTTGCCGCCGCTGATCAACGACGTGCCGATCCCGCTGGTGCCTCTCAACCGGGAGAGGTGCAAGGGATGAAGTCCTTCCAGAAGCGCAACCCCGTCCCGATCGCCCTGGTCGGCATCGTCGTGCTGGGTCTCGGTTTCCTCGCCGCGCTCAACTCCGACGACCTGCCGGTGATCGGCGGCGGCACCACCTACACCGCCGAGTTCAGCGAAGCCTCCGGGCTGCAGAAGGACAACGACGTCCGGGTCGCCGGGGTCAAGGTCGGCAAGATCAGCGACATCGAGCTCGACGGCGCGTCGGTCAAGGTGTCGTTCAAGGTCAAGGACGCCTGGCTGGGCGACCGGACCAGCGCCGCGATCAAGATCAAGACGCTGCTCGGGCAGAAGTACCTGTCGCTGGACCCGCAGGGCCAGGGCGCGCTCGACCCGGGTACGGCGATCCCGCGGGACCGCACGATGGCCCCCTACGACGTGCTCGACGCCTTCCGCGGGCTCTCGCAGACCGTGGACAACATCGACACCAAGCAGCTCGCGCAGAGCTTCGACACCATCTCGCAGACCTTCGCCAACACGCCGCAGGACGTGAAGGGCGCGCTGTCGGGCCTGTCGAAGCTCTCGGACACCATCGCCTCGCGCGACCAGCAGCTGTCCAACCTGCTGGCGAACACCCGGGAGGTGTCGCAGACGCTGGTCGACCGCGACGCCGAGGTGCAGAAGCTGCTGACCGACGGCAACAAGCTGCTCGACGAGCTGTCGAAGCGCGAAGACGCGATCACCTCGCTGCTCAACGGCTCCCGTGAGCTGGCCACACAGTTGCAGGGCCTGATCGACGACAACGACAAGCAGCTCGACCCGGTGCTCACCTCGCTGGACCAGCTGACGTCGATGCTGCAGCGCAACCAGGACTCGCTGGCCGACGGCATCAAGAAGTTCGCGCCGTTCATCCGCGTCTTCACCAACACCATCGGCAACGGGCGCTGGTTCGACAACTACATCTGCGGCCTGCTCCTGCCGTCGTTCGGCCCGATCAACGAAGAGGGGTGCTACACGAAATGAGTGACACCCGCTTCGGACTGGCCCTGACCCGGGGCTTCACCATCGCGATCGTCCTCGCGCTCGTCGTCGCCGGCGGGATCTGGTGGACCCTCAAGGACGCCGGCCGCAACCACCTGACCGCGTACTTCGCCGGCGCCGTCGGCCTGTACGAGGGCAACAGCGTGCGGATGCTCGGCGTCGACATGGGCACGGTCACCAAGATCCAGCCCATGGGCAACCAGGTGAAGGTCGAGTTCGAGTACGACCGCAAGGTCGCCGTCCCGGCCGACGCGAAGGCGCTCATCGTGGCGCCGTCGCTGGTGTCCGACCGGTACGTCCAGCTCGCCCCGGCCTACACCGGCGGCCCGCGGATCTCCGACGGCGCGGTCATCGGCCTCGACCGCACCGAGGTGCCCCTCGAGGTCGACCAGCTCGCCGCCAGCCTGGCCCGGGTCAGCGAGACCCTCGGCCCGAACGGCGCCAACAAGAACGGGTCGCTGTCGAACCTGCTGAACACCGCGGCGGCCAACGTCGACGGCAACGGCCAGGCCCTGCACGACACGATCACCAAGCTCGGCCAGGCGGCCGGGACGCTGGCCGGCAACAAGGACGACCTGTTCTCCACGGTGGAGAACCTCGGCAAGTTCTCGCAGACGCTGGCCGACTCGGACAAGTCGGTCCGCACCTTCGAAAGCCAGCTCGCCGACGTCAGCGGCTACCTGGCGTCCGAAAAGGACAACCTGGCCGCGACCGTGCAGCAGCTCGGTACCACGCTCACCGCGGTGCAGTCGTTCATCGACGCCAACCACGACCGGCTCAAGTCCAACGTGGACAAGCTGGCCGGCGTCACCAAGGTGCTCGTCGACCAGCGCGGCTCGCTCGCCGAGATCCTCGACGTCGCCCCGGTCGGCCTGAGCAACCTGGTCAACACCTACAACGGCTCGGCCGGCACGCTCGACGCCCGGCCGAACCTCAACGAGCTGACCCAGCCCCCGCTGGTGATGATCTGCCGGCTGCTCAAGCAGACCGGCAAGGGCATCCCGGACGTGCTCGGCAACGCCTGCGAGGGCATCGCCGGCCTGGTCGACGGGGTGGTCCCGCTGCCGTCGCTGGCGCAGACCGTGCAGGCCCTGCAGTCCGGTCAGCTGCCGCCGCTGCCCCTGCCCATCGCCGGGCAGCTCTACGGAGGTGGCCAGTGAAGAAGCTCGTGACCGTCGGCGCGCTCGCCACGGCCTCCGCGCTGGTCCTCTCCGGCTGCGCGTTCAAGGGCATCTACGACCTGCCGCTGCCCGGCGGCGCCGACCTCGGCGACCACCCGTACACGGTGAACGTCGAGTTCCGGGACGTGCTCGACCTGACCCCGCAAGCCGGGGTGAAGGTCGACGAGGTGCCGATCGGCCGGGTCGAGAACGTCGGGCTGACCAAGGACGGCTGGCACGCGCTGGTCACGCTCAAGGTCAACGGCGACGTCAAGCTGCCCGCCAACGCGATCGCCAACGTCAAGCAGTCGAGCCTGCTCGGCGAGAAGTACGTCGAGCTGGCCTCGCCGGGCGACGACCAGGCCCAGGGCAAGCTCGCCGACAACGCGACCATCCCGCTGGCCAGGACGAACCGCAGCGTCGAGGTCGAAGAGCTGCTCGGGGCGCTCTCGCTGCTGCTCAACGGTGGCGGGGTCGACCAGCTCAACACCATCACCAAGGAGCTCAACAACGCCACGTCCGGCCGCGAGCCGGACATCAAGGCGCTGCTCGACAACGCGAACCAGCTGGTCACGAACCTCGACCAGCAGTCGCGCAACATCACCCGCGCGCTCGACGGGCTGAACCGGCTGTCCTCGACCCTCAACGGCCAGAAGGACAAGCTGGTCGGCGCGGTCGACAACCTCGCGCCCGGCCTCGGCGTGCTGGAGTCGCAGCGCGGCCAGCTGGTCACGATGCTGCAGGCCCTGGACAACCTCTCCGGCGTCGCCACCGACACCGTGAACCGGTCGCAGAAGGACCTCGTCGCCGACCTGAAGGCGCTGACCCCGACGTTGCAGAAGCTCGGCGAGGCGGGCAACGACCTGCCGAAGGCCCTGCAGATCCTGCTGACGTTCCCGTTCAGCGACCAGGCCGTCAACGGCGTGAAGGGCGACTACTTCAACCTGTTCGCGAAGGTGGACCTGAACCTGAAGACCGTCGTGGAGAACCTGGGCAACAGCAGGCAGAACGCCCTCGCCGGCCAGATCCCGCTGCCGGGGCTCACCGGCGGCGTCGAGGGCACCCCCGCCAACCAGCCGCCGCCGCTGCCGATCCCGGGCGAAAGCGGGCAGGCCGGGCAGTCCCAGCCGGGCCTCGGCAACCTCTTCGGGCTCCTGTCGGGAGGTGCGGGCTGATGCTGGTGCGCAGGACGAAACTCCAGCTGATCGCCTTCGCGGTCATTTCCGTCGTCGCGATCGTGTACGCGCTGGTCCGGTTCGCCGGGCTCGGCACCGTGTTCGGCAACGACGGCTACACGGTGAAGCTGCAGCTCAACGAGTCGGGCGGCATCTTCACCAACGCCGAAGTCACCTACCGCGGTTACAACATCGGCCGGGTCGGGGAAATGCGGCTCACCGCGACCGGGCTCGAGGCCGACCTGAACATCGACCCGTCGGCGCCCCAGGTGCCGGCGGACCTCGACGCCGTCGTCGCCAACCGGTCGGCGGTCGGCGAGCAGTACGTCGACCTGAAGCCGAAGGCCGACAAGGGCCCGTACCTGGCGGCCGGGTCGGTGATCCCGGCGGCCAAGACGACCACCCCGGTCAGCACCGACCGCCTGATCGGCGACCTCGACTCGCTCGCGGCGTCGGTCCCGGTCGACTCGCTGCGCACGGTCGTCGACGAGTCTTACGACGCCTTCCGCGGTACCGGCGGCGACCTGCAGAAGCTCCTGGACACCGCGCGCAGCTTCACCACGACCGCGCAGGAGTACCTGCCGCAGACGATCCAGCTGCTCGACCAGGGCGGCAAGGTGTTGGACACGCAGAACGACGAGGCGGCGAACTTCGCGTCGTTCAGCAAGAGCCTCAACGAGCTCACCGGCACGCTGAAGAACTCCGACGGTGACCTGCGCAAGCTCATCGGCATCACGCCGCAGGTGGCCGCGCAGGTCAGCCAGGTGCTGAAGGAGTCCGGGCCGGGCCTGGGCGCGCTGACGGCGAACCTGCTCACCACGGCCAACCTGACCGTGACCCGGCTCGACGGGATCGAGCAGGGCCTGGTCACCTACCCGGCGCTGGCCGGCGCCGCGAGCAGCGTCGCCCCCGGCGACGGGACCGCCCACCTGGGCCTGGTGCTCAACCTGTTCAACCCGCCCGCCTGCACCAAGGGCTACATGCCGTATTCGCAGTACCGGACCGGGGACAACACGACGCCCCGGCCCGCGGACGACAACGCGTACTGTGCCGAACCGAAGGGCAGCCCGATCAACGTCCGCGGTGCGCAGAACGCGCCTTACGGCGGCGTGCCGGTCAAGCCGTCCGACGCCGACGTCTCGGCCAACGCGAACCGGCCGGCCGAGGAGCTGGCGGAGGAGCGCAACAGCCGGGGCGTGCCGGGCATCGTCGGCAGCCCCGGCGTCAGCCTCACCAGCCTGGGCGCGCTGCTCGGACTGGCCTGACGTGGATTTGATGACCGACCCCTACCCTGGAGTGCCATGAGTACGGACGAGCCGTCCGCCGTCGAAGCGGCGGACGCCACCCCGACGCCGGCCCGGGAGCCGTCCTCGTCGCGGATCCTGGTGCTCGGCGCCGGCGCGCTGGCACTGGCCGCGCTGATCGCCGCCGCGTTCTTCGGGATCCAGTGGTGGGCGGCCGCGGCCGACGACAACGCCGGGCTGGCGGCTTCGCGCGAGGCCGTCGTCAAGGCGGGCGGCAACGCGCTGAAGGCCTACACCGAGGTCGACTACCAGGACCTCGACGGCTTCTTCGCCCGGCAGAAGTCGGTGTCGGACGACAAGATGGCGCAGCAGATCGACCAGTCGGCGCCGACGTTCCGCAAGGCGCTCGCCGACGCCAAGACGAAGGTCACCACGGACGTCCAGGACATCGCCGTCGAGGAGCTGGACGACCACGAAGGCAAGGCCAGCTTCCTCGCCGCCATCGCCACGACCGTCACCCAGGGCGACAAGAGCAGCGCGAAGCCGTTGCGCCTCGAAGTGTCGATGACCCGCGTGGGCGACACCTGGAAGCTGTCCGGCATCGACAGCGTCCCGCTCGTCGCGGCCGGCCAGTAGCGTCACCCGTAAGGAGCCCGTAGTGCCCCCCTCCCGCCGCCAGCCGCCTCGCAGCAGCAGCACCCCGCCGTCGCGCCGGCCGCGCGTGGCCGGACTGCGCAAGCCGCCGGCGGACGAGTCCGCCGCCGAGCGGACCGGCCAGCTCCCCGCTGTGCCCGCCGAGCCGCGCAAGCCGCGCCCCCGGCCGGCCCCGCGCCCGGCACCGCGGCCCGCGGCCCGGCCCGAGTCGTTCGAAGCCGCGAGCGGGCAGCTCGACACGGCGCCGTCGGCCGAGGACACGGCGGTGTTCGCGGCGGTCGGCACCGAGGAGGAGCCGGAGGTCGACGCCCTCACCGGCGAGCCGGCCGAGGCGGCGGACGAGGAAGCTCCGCCCGCCCGCCCCGCGCCGCGCCGGAAGAAGCGCGACACGGGGATCGCGAAGCCGACGGAGGAGTCCGAGGTCGAGGTCGCCGACGCGGCGTCGGTGGCGGAGCCGGCCAGGGGCGCACGGGTGCAGAAGCCGTACGTCGTGGCGGGCGCGCTGGTGCTCGTCGCGCTGGTGCTGGGCGGCCTGGCGTTCTGGTTCAAGTCCGAAGAGGTCGAGGTCTCCTCGGCGACCAGCAACACCGCGCTGCTGGACGTCGCGAAGACGGCGCAGGTCAAGGACGCCGTCTCGAAGGCGGCCGAGGCGCTGTTCTCCTACGACTTCAACAACATCAAGAAGACCGAGGACGCGGCGAACGACCTGCTGGCCAACGACGACGTCCGCGCCAAGTACAACTCCCTGATGGGCGAGGTCAAGCGGCTCGCGCCGGCGCAGAAGATGGTCGTGACCTGCAAGGTCACGCGCTCCGCCGTCATCATGCTGAACGGCGACCTGGCGAAGGTGATGGTCTTCGTCGACCAGACCTCGACCCGCACGGACACGAAGAAGACCACCGCGGGCACCGCCCAGCTCCACTTGAACGCCCAGCTGCAGGGCGACAAGTGGAAGATCACGGACATGGACACGTACAACGCGCCGAAGGTCCCGGCGGCCACCCAGGCCCCGGCGTCCTCCGCCCCGCCGGCGTCGCCTTCGCCGACGAAGTAGCTCCGCCGAAGGGTCCCGTCCGCTCGCGAGCCGAGGGGAGGGACCCTTCGTCGCGTCTCGGGGCCAGCCGCTCTTGTACGTCGTTCACCGGCTCGGTGGGGTGCCGGGCCGAGCGGCGTCCCGAACGCCCGCGAGAGGCCCTTCAGAGACCCCTCGCGGGCCCGTCCGGCCGCCGTGACGCCTGGGGCGCGAGTGACCGCTGGGACACGCGCCGGGCCGCCCGATCCAGCCCTCCGCGACACCCTTTCGCGCGCTCTTCGGAGAACTTCTCCGCCCGTGCCGGGTGGCGTGCGGCACACGAGCGACGACGAAATCCGCGGTATACCCGCAGGTCGAGCCGCTTTACTGGCGCTACCAGCCGGTAACCTGCATGATATTCGGTCGCTTACGCTCCGCTGACCCTCTTCAACGCTGCGCCAACCGGGCCGACCCCCGTGTGGCATCTTGACTCTCGGCGCCGCTGGGTTCACGCTTACTCCCGACGGCGAAACCGGCGGCCCTTGCGGGAGGGACAACCGGCTCGCCTGGAGGCATACCTGAAGACGTCGCGAGGCAGGCTGGGCCCCATCGGGAGCGCCCCCTGGACAGACCGCGCCGTTCGGGCTAGACTGCCTCTTTGCGCTGCCCTCTTTCAGGCTGCCCGGAGCCGGTAGTTAGGATAGTGGGCACACGGCACCCTTGACAGTCGCTCATAGCTGTTGCTATGGCGGCCGTCACCGCTCATTGTCCCCGGAAGGACGCATCTTGGCAGTCTCTCCCGCGAACCAGGCCACTGCTGCGACCACCTCGGCTGAATCTCGCTCGGAGTCCACGGGAATCCCCGGCGCGCCCAAGCGGGTTTCCTTCGCAAAGATTCGCGAACCGCTCAACACGCCCAACCTGCTCGACGTCCAGATCCAGTCGTTCCAGTGGTTCACCGGGGACGAAGCGTGGTTCGAACGCCGTGTCGAAGAAGGTGAAGAAAACCCGGTCGGCGGCCTCGAAGAGGTCCTGAACGAGATCTCCCCGATCGAGGACTTCTCCGGTTCGATGTCCCTGTCCTTCTCCGCCCCGCGCTTCGACGAGGTCAAGGCCTCGATCGAGGAGTGCAAGGACAAGGACATGACGTACGCCGCGCCGCTGTTCGTCACGGCCGAGTTCGTCAACAACAACACGGGCGAGATCAAGAGCCAGACGGTCTTCCTCGGCGACTTCCCGGTCATGACCGACAAGGGCACGTTCATCATCAACGGCACCGAGCGTGTCGTCGTGTCCCAGCTGGTCCGCTCGCCGGGCGTCTACTACTCGAAGGACGTCGACAAGACGACCGACAAGGACGTCTTCAGCGTCCGCGTGATCCCGAGCCGCGGCGCGTGGCTCGAGTTCGACGTCGACAAGCGCGACACCGTCGGTGTCCGCATCGACCGCAAGCGCCGCCAGCCGGTCACCGTGCTGCTGAAGGCGCTGGGGTGGACCACCGAGGCGATCCGCGAGCGCTTCTCCTTCTCGGAGACGCTGCTGGCCACCCTCGAGAAGGACCACACGGCCGGCACCGACGAGGCCCTGCTCGACATCTACCGCAAGCTGCGCCCGGGCGAACCCCCCACCAAGGAGAGCGCGCAGACCCTGCTGGAGAACCTGTTCTTCAAGGCGAAGCGCTACGACCTGGCCAAGGTCGGCCGGTACAAGGTCAACAAGAAGCTCGGCCTGTCGACGGCCTACGACACCGGGACGCTGACCGAAGAGGACATCGTCACGACCATCGAGTACCTGGTCCGGCTGCACGCCGGCGAGGACAAGATGGACGCGCAGAACGGCACCGAGATCCCGGTCGAGACCGACGACATCGACCACTTCGGCAACCGGCGCCTGCGCACGGTCGGCGAGCTGATCCAGAACCAGATCCGGGTCGGTCTCTCCCGCACCGAGCGCGTCGTGCGTGAGCGCATGACCACGCAGGACGTCGAGGCGATCACGCCGCAGACCCTGATCAACATCCGCCCGATCGGCGCGGCGATCAAGGAGTTCTTCGGCACCTCGCAGCTGTCGCAGTTCATGGACCAGAACAACCCGCTGTCGGGCCTGACGCACAAGCGTCGTCTGTCGGCCCTCGGCCCGGGTGGTCTGTCCCGTGAGCGCGCCGGCATGGAGGTCCGGGACGTCCACCCGTCGCACTACGGCCGCATGTGCCCGATCGAGACGCCGGAAGGCCCGAACATCGGCCTGATCGGCTCGCTCTGCTCGTACGCGCGGGTCAACCCGTTCGGCTTCATCGAGACGCCGTACCGCAAGGTCGTCGAGGGCCGGGTCACCGACCAGGTCGACTACCTGACCGCGGACGAAGAGGACCGGTACGTCAAGGCCCAGGCCAACGCGCCGATCTCGGACGACGGCACCTTCGTCGAAGACCGGGTCATGGCCCGCCGCAAGGGCGGCGAGGTCGAGCTGATCGACCCGCTCGACATCGACTACATGGACGTCTCGCCGCGGCAGATGGTCTCGGTCGCGACGGCGATGATCCCGTTCCTCGAGCACGACGACGCGAACCGCGCCCTGATGGGTGCGAACATGCAGCGCCAGGCCGTGCCGCTGCTGCGCAACCAGGCCCCGTACGTGGGCACGGGTGTGGAGCTGCGCGCCGCGGTCGACGCCGGTGACGTGCTCGTCGCCGAGCAGTCCGGCATCGTCGAGGAGCTCTCGGCGGACCTGATCACGATCATGCACGACGACGGCACGCGGAAGAGCTACGGACTGTACAAGTTCCGCCGCTCCAACCACGGCACCTGCTTCAACCACCGCCCGATCGTCAACGAGGGCGACCGGGTCGAGCAGGGTCAGGTCATCGCCGACGGCCCGTCCACCGAAAACGGTGAGATGGCGCTCGGCAAGAACCTGCTCGTCGCGGTCATGCCGTGGGAGGGCCACAACTACGAGGACGCGATCATCCTCTCGGAGCGCCTGGTGCAGGACGACGTCTTGACGTCGATCCACATCGAGGAGCACGAGATCGACGCCCGCGACACCAAGCTGGGCGCCGAGGAGATCACCCGGGACATCCCGAACGTCTCCGAAGAAGTGCTAGCGGACCTGGACGAACGAGGCATCATCCGCATCGGTGCCGAGGTCCGCGACGGCGACATCCTGGTCGGCAAGGTCACGCCGAAGGGCGAGACCGAGCTGACGCCGGAAGAGCGCCTGCTCCGCGCGATCTTCGGCGAGAAGGCCCGCGAAGTCCGCGACACCTCGCTGAAGGTGCCGCACGGCGAGACCGGCAAGGTCATCGGCATCCGCGTGTTCTCGCGCGAGGACGACGACGAGCTGCCCCCGGGCGTCAACGAGCTGGTCCGCGTCTACGTGGCCCAGAAGCGCAAGATCCAGCCGGGCGACAAGCTCGCCGGCCGCCACGGCAACAAGGGCGTCATCGGCAAGATCCTGCCGGTCGAGGACATGCCGTTCATGGAGGACGGCACCCCGGTCGACATCATCCTGAACACGCACGGTGTGCCGCGACGGATGAACATCGGCCAGATCCTCGAGCTGCACCTGGGCTGGCTGGCCTCGCAGGGCTGGACGATCGAGGGCGACCCGGACTGGGCGAAGAACCTCAACGAGGAGCTCTACGACGTCGCGCCCGGCACGAACACCGCGACCCCGGTGTTCGACGGCGCGAAGGAAGAGGAGCTCACCGGGCTGCTCGGGGCGACCAAGCCGAACCGCGACGGCGAGCGCATGGTCAAGGAGAACGGCAAGGCGACCCTGCTGGACGGCCGCTCCGGCGAGCCGTACCCGTACCCGGTCGCGGTCGGCTACATGTACATCCTGAAGCTGCACCACCTGGTCGACGACAAGATCCACGCCCGCTCCACCGGCCCGTACTCGATGATCACGCAGCAGCCGCTGGGTGGTAAGGCGCAGTTCGGTGGCCAGCGCTTCGGTGAGATGGAGTGCTGGGCGATGCAGGCGTACGGCGCTGCCTACACGCTGCAGGAGCTGCTGACGATCAAGTCGGACGACGTGGTCGGCCGCGTCAAGGTGTACGAGGCCATCGTCAAGGGGGAGAACATCCCCGAGCCGGGCATCCCGGAGTCGTTCAAGGTGCTCCTCAAGGAGCTCCAGTCGCTGTGCCTGAACGTCGAGGTGCTCTCCAGCGACGGTGCGGCCATCGAGATGCGCGACTCCGACGACGAGGACCTCGAGCGCGCCGCGGCCAACCTGGGCATCAACCTGTCCCGCAACGAGTCGCCCTCGGTGGACGACGTCGTGCACTGATCGCGAGCTGAGCGAGGGGGCCGGCCTCCCGCAGGCCCCCTCGCTCGCCCGCCACCCCCTCTCTAGCCGAAACAACCCCAAGGGGATCTAGACGTGCTGGACGTCAACTTCTTCGATGAGCTCCGCATTGGTCTCGCCACTGCTGACGACATCCGTCAGTGGTCCTTCGGCGAGGTCAAGAAGCCGGAGACCATCAACTACCGGACGCTCAAGCCCGAAAAGGACGGCCTCTTCTGCGAGAAGATCTTCGGTCCGACCCGGGACTGGGAGTGCTACTGCGGCAAGTACAAGCGCGTCCGCTTCAAGGGCATCATCTGTGAGCGCTGCGGTGTCGAGGTGACCCGCGCCAAGGTGCGCCGCGAGCGGATGGGCCACATCGAGCTGGCCGCCCCGGTCACCCACATCTGGTACTTCAAGGGTGTTCCCTCCCGCCTGGGCTACCTGCTGGACCTGGCGCCGAAGGACCTCGAGAAGATCATCTACTTCGCTGCTTACGTCATCACGGGCGTGAACACGGAGCTGCGCCACAACGACCTGCCGACCCTCGAGAACGAGATCGGCGTCGAGCGCAAGAACCTCGAGACCAAGCGCGACGCGGACATCGAAGCCCGCGCGCAGAAGCTGGAAGCCGACCTGGCCGAGCTGGAGGCGGAGGGCGCCAAGTCCGACGTCCGCCGCAAGGTCAAGGAAGGCGGCGAGCGCGAGATGCGCCAGCTGCGTGACCGCGCCGGTCGCGAGCTGGACCGCCTCGAGGAGGTCTGGACGACCTTCACGAAGCTCGACACCCGCCAGCTGATCGCCGACGAGCTGCTCTACCGCGAGCTCGTCGACCGCTACGGCGAGTACTTCACCGGCGGCATGGGCGCGGAGGCCATCCAGAAGCTGGCCACCGAGTTCGACGTCGCCGCGGAAGCCGACAACCTGCGCGACACCATCCGCAACGGCAAGGGGCAGAAGAAGCTCCGCGCGCTGAAGCGGCTCAAGGTCGTCGCCGCGTTCCAGGCGACCGGCAACGACCCGCGCGGCATGGTGCTCGACGCCGTCCCGGTGATCCCGCCGGACCTGCGTCCGATGGTGCAGCTGGACGGTGGCCGCTTCGCGACCTCCGACCTGAACGACCTGTACCGCCGCGTGATCAACCGCAACAACCGCCTCAAGCGGCTGATCGACCTCGGCGCGCCCGAGATCATCGTCAACAACGAGAAGCGGATGCTGCAGGAGGCCGTCGACGCGCTGTTCGACAACGGCCGCCGCGGGCGTCCGGTCACCGGCCCGGGCAACCGGCCGCTGAAGTCGCTGTCCGACCTCCTCAAGGGCAAGCAGGGCCGGTTCCGCCAGAACCTGCTCGGCAAGCGCGTCGACTACTCGGGCCGTTCGGTCATCATCGTCGGCCCGCAGCTGAAGCTGCACCAGTGCGGTCTGCCGAAGGACATGGCGCTCGAGCTGTTCAAGCCGTTCGTCATGAAGCGGCTGGTCGACCTGAACCACGCGCAGAACATCAAGTCCGCCAAGCGGATGGTGGAGCGCTCGCGGCCGCAGGTGTGGGACGTGCTGGAAGAGGTCATCACCGGCCACCCGGTGATGCTGAACCGCGCGCCGACGCTGCACCGCCTCGGCATCCAGGCCTTCGAGCCGCAGCTGGTCGAGGGCAAGGCCATCCAGCTGCACCCGCTGGTCTGCGAAGCGTTCAACGCGGACTTCGACGGTGACCAGATGGCGGTGCACCTGCCGCTGTCGGCCGAGGCGCAGGCCGAGGCCCGGATCCTGATGCTGTCGGCGAACAACATCCTCTCGCCGGCGTCGGGCCGTCCGCTCGCCATGCCGCGACTGGACATGGTGACGGGCCTGTTCCACCTGACCCGCCTCAACGAGCAGGCCGAGGGCGCGGGCAACGCGTACTCGTCGACGGCCGAGGCCATCATGGCCTTCGACCGCAAGGCACTGGGCCTGCACGCCCCGGTCAAGATCCGCATCACCGACCGTCAGCCGGCGAAGGCCGACGAAGCGGCGCTCGCGGAGAAGGGCTGGGAGCCGGGCAAGGCGTGGCTGGCCGAGACGACCCTGGGTCGCGTGCTGTTCAACGAGCTGCTGCCGGCGGACTACCCGTTCATCAACGAGCCGATGCCGAAGAAGCGTCAGGCCGCGATCGTGAACGACCTCGCCGAGCGGTACTCGATGACCCAGGTCGCGCAGACCCTGGACCGGCTGAAGGACGCCGGTTTCTACTGGGCGACCCGGTCGGGCGTCACCATCGCCATCTCGGACGTGCTCACCCCGGTGGGCAAGGCCGCCATCCTCGACGAGTACGAGGGCAAGGCCTCCCAGGTGGAGAAGCGCTACCAGCGTGGTCAGCTGTCGCACACCGAGCGCAACAACGAGCTCGTCAAGGTGTGGACGCAGGCCACCGAAGAGGTCCACAAGATCATGGAGACGGCGCTGCCGGACGACAACCCGATCGCGGTGATCGTGAAGTCGGGCGCGGCGGGCAACATGACGCAGGTCCGGTCGCTGGCCGGCATGCGTGGCCTGGTGTCGAACCCGAAGGGTGAGTACATCCCGCGTCCGATCAAGGCCAACTTCCGTGAAGGCCTGTCGGTGGCGGAGTACTTCATCGCGACGCACGGTGCCCGGAAGGGCCTGGCGGACACGGCGCTGCGGACCGCCGACTCGGGTTACCTGACCCGGCGTCTGGTGGACGTCTCGCAGGACGTCATCGTCCGCGAGACCGACTGCGGCACCACCCGCGGCATCATGATGCCGATCGGCGAGGACATCGGCGACGGCAAGGTCCTGCGCGACCAGCACGTCGAGACCTCCGTGTACGCGCGGAACCTCGCGACGGACGCGGTGGACGCCAAGGGCAACGTCGTGCTGAACGCCGGCGACGACATCGGCGACCCGGCCATCGACAAGCTGCTCTCCAGCGGCATCTCGAAGGTCAAGGTCCGCTCGGTGCTGACCTGCGAGTCGGTCGTCGGCATCTGCGCGACCTGCTACGGCCGCTCGATGGCGACCGGTCTGCTCGTCGACGTCGGCGAGGCCGTGGGTATCGTCGCGGCCCAGTCGATCGGTGAGCCGGGTACGCAGCTGACGATGCGTACGTTCCACCAGGGTGGTGTCGCCGGTGACGACATCACGACCGGTCTGCCCCGTGTGCAGGAGCTCTTCGAAGCTCGTGTCCCGAAGGGCAAGGCGCCGATCGCCGACGTCGATGGCCGCGTGCGCATCGAAGAGAGCGAGCGGTTCTGGAAGATCACGCTGATCCCGGACGACGGCGGCGAAGAGATCGTCTTCGACAAGCTGTCCAAGCGTCAGCGGCTCGCGAACACCCCGAACGGCCCGCTGGGCGACGGCGACCACGTCAACGTCGGCCAGCAGCTGCTCGAGGGCACGCCGGACCCGCACGAGGTCCTGCGGGTCATGGGGCCGCGCGAGGCGCAGATGCACCTGACGGACGAGGTCCAGAAGGTGTACCGGGCGCAGGGTGTGTCGATCCACGACAAGCACATCGAGGTCATCGTGCGGCAGATGCTGCGCCGCGTGACGATCATCGACTCCGGTGCCACGGACTTCCTCCCGGGCGAGCTGCCCGAGCGGACCAAGTTCGAGGCGACGAACCGGGCCGCGGTCGCCGAGGGCGGCGAGCCGGCTTCGGGCCGTCCGGTGCTGATGGGCATCACGAAGGCGTCGCTCACCACGGACTCGTGGCTGTCGGCGGCGTCGTTCCAGGAGACCACGCGCGTCCTGACCGACGCGGCCATCAACGGCCGCTCGGACCGGCTCGTGGGCCTCAAGGAGAACGTGATCATCGGTAAGCTGATCCCGGCCGGTACGGGCATCAACAAGTACCGCAACATCCAGGTGCAGCCGACGGAAGAGGCCCGGGTCGCGGCGTACGCGATCCCGTCCTACGACGACGGCTACTACACCCCGGACGTGTTCGGTACGGGCACCGGTGCCGCGGTCCCGCTGGACGACTACGACTTCGGCCGCGACTTCCGCTGAAGCTGAGTCACGGGAAAGGCCCTCGCCGGGTTTCCGGCGGGGGCCTTTCCCGTTCCCGGGTCACCGGGGTCGAGGTCGTCCTCGTTTCCGGCCGGCACTGCCCGGTCACCGGTGAGCTGACCACCGACGTGAAGGGGCACTTCGGCTGTACTCCTGCCGCCTGCACGGGCGCCGAGGCACTCGGGCTCGGCGCGCCGGCACTGATCGCCTTGGTGCTCGGCGGCGCTCTGGTGCCCGGCGCCGGCCGGCGGCGGAACGCGGCCCGACGGAATCGGAGGCCTCCGGCGGATCGGGGCCTCCGGGGTCAGCACGGGGCGTGGCGGGTCACCGGGAAGTCGAAGTACGTGTCCGGGAACGGCTCGTCGTTCAGCGTGAAGTGCCACCACTCCTCGGGCAGGTTCCGGAATCCCACCGCGGCCATCGTGCTCCGGAGCAGGTCGCGGTTCTCCCGTGCGACCCCGGTGATCGCCGGGTTGTCCGTGTGCGCCAACGGGTCGAAGCAGTCGTAACCGGTGCCCATGTCGACCGTGTTGTCCGGGAAGCGCTGGTCCCGCGGGGCGAAGCACGGCTCGAGCCGCTCGCCCGGGACGTACGGCCGCTGGAACCGCGGCGGGAGCCGGACGAGCGTCAGGTCCATCGTGCTGCCGCGGCTGTGCCCGGACTTCTCCGCGATGTACCCCTCGGCGAACAGCCGGTCCTTCGCGACGTCCGGGTAGAACTCGGCCTTCATCTTCTCGTCCGCGAGGTCCTTCGCCCACCGCACGAAGTGGTCGACCGCGCGCTGCGGGCGGTAGCAGTCGTAGACCTTCAGCGTGTAGCCCCGCTTCCGCAGCCGCTGCTGGGCCTTCCGCAGCCCGTCGGCGGCCTGGCGGGTCAGGAGGCAGCTCGGGGCGAGGTAGCCGTCGACGCGCCGGCCGACGAAGTTGTGCGGTGTCGCGTAGCGGATGTCCTGCAGGATCGAGGGGGCGACGTCGGAGAGCGCGACGAAGCCGGGGGACGTGGCCTGCGCCGCGGTGGGGACGGCGAGGGCCGTGGCGGCGGCGAGGGTGACGGCGGCGAGCGCCCGGAAGATCGGCATCCCTCTCCTTTAGCACCTCCGATGCCGGACATTCAGCCGCCTTTCGGGCAGCACTTCGGGATCCGTAACGGCTGGTAGCCGCGTCGTTGTCGGCAAATCTCTCGTCCCCGGCGGCGCGGCCGGCTGGCGAAGATGGGCCGTGGCTGACTCTGTGCCCTTCACGGACAACTTCTCGGACCTCTCGAACACGCAGGGGTACCAGTTCGAGTTCCGCTGTGAACGCTGCGGCAACGGTTTCCGTTCCGCCTTCCAGCGCGACAACATGGAAACCGGGCGAAGCGTGCTTCGCACGGTCGGCTCGTTCTTCGGCGGCACGCTGCGGGACTTGAGCAACTCGGCCGACCAGTGGCGCTACGACCGCGCGACCAACTCCCCGGCGAAGGACCGCGCGCTGGCCGCGGCGGTCAAGGAGATCACCCCGAGCTTCCGCCAGTGCCGCGGCTGCGGCGACTGGATGTGCCAGGACCAGTGCTGGAACGAGGAGATCGGCCAGTGCCTGCGCTGCTCGCCGAGCGTCGCGGAGGAGATCTCGCGCGCCCAGGCGTCGGCCCAGCGCGACCAGATCTGGGACAAGGCCCGCGAGAAGGACTGGACGTCCGGCCTCGACCTCGACACCCGCGCCAAGGTTTCGTGCCCCGGCTGCGGCCTGAAGGCCGACGGCGGCAAGTTCTGTTCCTCCTGCGGCACTTCCCTGGCCCTGAAGGTCGGCTGCGGCGGCTGCGGCAGCGAGACCAACAAGCCGGGAGCGCTGTTCTGCTCGGACTGCGGCGCCAAACTCTGACCGGAGTTCCCGGCTTTTCATAACGAATCCATAACTCACAGCCCCGGCGTTCAGGCGCCGGGGCTGCGCCGTTGTGACCAACTGTGACGCACCCGGTTGGCCTAGACTTCCCGCTCACCCGTTCGGTGTAGCGACGCCTGTCAACTCGGCCCACTTCGTGGGAGATTCACCCGATTGGGTCGGTTCTCATTCTTTGATCACGGCTGGACGCTTCGCCCGCTTGGCGCGAACATCCCGTCCAGGTCTGCTGACGTCAGCTTTCCGTTGTGTCCCAACGGTTTTCGTCCGTGAGAAAGAACTGGGAGAACCATGCGATCAACTCCGTTGCGTCCTGGGCGATGGCGAAAGGTGGTGACCGGCGCCGCCGCGCTCGCTCTCGCGGCCGGCGCGGTCACCTACACCGGCTCGGCCACCGGCGCCTACGCCGATGTCCAGACCGTCACCGACGCCAAGACGGCGGCCGACGGCAAGCAGTACTGGGTGCAGAACCACCTGGTCACCAAGGACCTCGCCGCCCAAGCGCGCTCGGCGGGTGGCACGCCCAAGAAGTGGCTGCTCGTCTGGGCCGGTGACGAGAACATCGCCGACACGCTCGTCAAGGACGTCAAGAACCTGCCGGGCACGCTCGGCGGCGGGCTCACCAAGCTCAAGAACGCCTTGCCCGGCCCGGACTTCCTCGCCGTGATCGACGCGACGCAGGGTTCGCCGACCTACGGCAAGGTCGTCAACACCGCCACCGTCGGGCCGCTCGTCGAGAACGAGCCGCACCACATGCAGTACGTGTGGCACCGGGGCGACACCGTCTACGCCGGCGCGCTGTTCGCCGCCGCGACGTACGCCTTCGACGTCAGCGCGTTGCCGCAGCTGAAGCTCAAGGGCGTCAGCCTGCCGACGAACACCCTCGGCGGCAGCGTTCCGGACGCCTACTGGGTGCTCAAGGACGGCACCGCGTACGGCACGTACATGGGCGGCCCGGTCGTGCCCGGCCCGCACTCCTACGCCGACGGCTCCACGCAGGTCGGCAACGGCTTCGCGGGCAGCCCCGGCGAAGTCGTCCACTTCGGGAAGAACGCCGAAGTGCTTTCCGAGTCGCCGGCCGCGACCCCGCAGGGCGACAACCAGAAGCTCTGCGACAACCTGCCGCAGCTGGGCAAGCCGACCTGCGCCAACCCGCACGGTATCCAGGCCCGCGAGGACCTGAACACGCTCGTCACGTCCGACTACGCCGAGCCGCGCAACATCATCCTCGACCCGGTGAAGCAGCCGTCGCCGTACCTGCGGCGGCCGACCGTGCGGACGTGGGACATCTCCGACCGCAACCACCCGAAGCTGAAGTCGGTGTCGTACCTGGCCGACGGGCCGCGCGCCGATCCGGCCGACCCGCTGCACGCCGAGAGCCGCGCGGTCATGGAGACCACCGTGACCAACCTGCCGGGTCACAAGGGCGCGTTCGCCCAGACCATGCAGGGCGGCGCGGTGTTCTACACGCCGGACATCACCGCGGCCGAGCCGCACTGGATCGAGGTGTTCGACGACGGCGCCGCGAACAAGTCCATCTACGCCACCAACGACTCCAACGGCGCCAGCTCCAACGGCGGCTGGATCCAGACGAGCCCGGACGACAAGTACCTCTACCGCGCGATCGTCGGGCGGCAGAAGGGCACCCTCTCGGCCGACGACCCCGGCACCACCGGCGGCGTCTACGTCCTCGACATCCAGAAGCTGGTCGACGCCGGTGACCGGATCGAGGACATCCAGGGCCGGGTCGACACCAAGGCGAAGGCGCAGCAGGGCGGGGGCGGCGACCTGCCGACCGTCGTCGGCGCGGCCCCGATCAACCCCGGTACGCCGGGGGCGGGCCCGCACTGGGGCGCCTACGACAACTGGGCGCTCGGCAGCGACGGCTTCTACCGCGAAACCACGTCGCCGCAGCACCTCGCGGTGTCGAACTACTTCGTCGCACGGTCCGGTTTGGACGGTGACCACAAGGTCAACCTGCTGAACCTCGGGCCGGACGGGAAGGTCGCGGTCGACCCGAACTTCCGGGACGAGTTCACCGGGCAGGTCGGCATCAACTTCAACCGCAAGTCGTGGCCGCACGGGGACTTCGGCAACGCCAAGCCGCACTCCGAGCTGTTCGTGGTCGCGGACGCCGACATC
Source organism: Amycolatopsis sp. cmx-4-83 (assembly GCF_046548815.1). Lineage (NCBI taxonomy): Bacteria > Bacillati > Actinomycetota > Actinomycetes > Pseudonocardiales > Pseudonocardiaceae > Amycolatopsis > Amycolatopsis sp. cmx-4-83. The sequence continues at coordinate 470,688 of NZ_JAEBEF010000001.1, forward strand.
AGGTAACGCGGTCGTGAGTGGTTAGGGCGGTTCTGACCGCCCTAACCACTCGCGACAACTCGCACCGAGGAGTCTTGATGGAACACGACCACACTGCGCCGTCGGGTTCGTCCACTGTGGACGTACTGGCGCTGGTGCTGCGGCTGGCCCTGTTGCTGGCCACGGCGTTCCTCGCCGGCGGCGGCCTGCTGCGGGCGCCGGGGCAGCGGCCGCGGCACACGCTCTACGTCCTCGGCGGGGTCTCGGCGCTGCTCGCCGTGGTGTCGGCCTTCGCCGTCGACGTCAACGTGGTCGCGCTGGCGATCCACGTCGTGCTCGCGGTGGCGGTGCCGGTCTTCCCGCGGGCCACTCGCTGGACGTCGGCCGCGCTGCTGGTGCTCGTCGTGCTGGAGACCTCGCTCGGCGGCACCGGCGTCGAGTTCGCGATCGACACGGTGTTCGTCGCCGCGGCGGCCGTGTGGTTCGGCTTCGCGCTGCTCGGGCCGGTGACGACGGCGGCCGTCCGGCCCGGGCCCCTCGCGCTCACCCTCGGCGGCCTGCTCGTCCTGGCCGGCGCGGTCCGGTTCGGGCTGTCCGGCCTCGGCTTCGACCGGCGGCTCTACAGCACGCTCTTCGGGCTCGCGGTGGTCGCCGTCGTGGTGCTGCCGGTCGTGGTGAGCGTGCTCGCCGGGGTCTTCAAAGGCCGCGCTTACCGCTTCGGCGCGGCGGCGGTCGCGCTCGGGTTCCTCGCCTGGAGCGCGCTCGGCGCGATCCCGGCACCCCCGCCGCTGCCCGTGCCGGGCGTGCCGCTGCTCGCCGACGACGCCGGGTTCCCGGTGCTGGTCAGCCCGCAGCGGCCGGGGCGCAACGTCGTCCACTTCCCGCCGAGCGCGGGAAACGACCTGTCCGTGGGGGCTGGTGGGCTGGTCACGAAGGCCGTCGCGCGGCCCGGCGCCGAGGGCACGTGGGCCGACGTCGACTTGCCGCCCGGCCGCAGCGACCTGGAGATCCGCCACGGCGGCACGACGACGGTCGTCGAGGTCGACACCGGGACCGCGCCCGGCCCGGCGATCACCGACGCGGACGCGCCGGAGTGCGCGTCGGCCGCGCTCGGCGGCCTGGTCGCCGGCCGCGCCGACGTGCTGGGTGCCTGCCCGGCCGACGCGCTGACGCCGGCGGACGGGGGAGCGCTGGTCAAGCTGGTCGAGTTCCTCGCCGGGCGCAAGCCGTCCGCGCTCACCCTGGTCGAGGACGACTCCCCGCGGGGGATCGCGGCCGCGAAGCTGGTGCGCGAAACCTCGGCGCGCACCGGACTCGCCGTGCGGCCGGATGCCGGGCCCGACACCGCGCTGGTCGTCGTCTCCGGCTGGGCCGCCGGCTACACGGCGATGACGCGGGCCGCCGAGCTGCAACGCCTCGAACCCACCCACCAGTACGGGCTGTACCTGGCGCCGTGGCTGCTGAACGGGCCGATCGTCAACGCCGTCGCGAGCGCGTCGCTGCCGCTGCGGTTCGACCCGCGGGAGGCGACCGCGGTCGGGTACGCCGTGGCGGTCGGCAACCGCTTCGGCGGCGAAAGCCCGACCCTCGGCGGCTTCCGGAACTGGCTCGGCGCCGGCGGTGCCGCCGCGGGCGACGTCCAGATCTTCGCCGCCGCCCAGGTCAACGCCATGCCGATGTACCCCACCGAACCCCACGCCACCGGAATGGTGATGGACCGCGACTACGCGGGCCAGTGGGTCCCCGACGGAACCATCGTGCCGATCACGTCGGTTCTCCGCTGAAATCCCTTGGTAGGAAAGGAAAAATATGAAGCGTCTTGCTGCCCGCGTGCTGCTGCCGCTCGTCGCGGCGACGGCGTTCACGGGCCTGGCCGCGGGGGTCGCCAGTGCCGACCCGACCGACGGTTCCGTCTGGCTCGTGCCCGGCGTCGACCTGGGCAGCGTGCTCGGGCCGCTCGGCCAGCCGGTCGACCTGCTCGCGCCCGTCTTCGACCTGATCACCGCTGTTTCCTGAAAGGCAGAGAACCCGTGAAGAAGACCCTCGCTCGCGCGGCCGGTGCCGCCGTCCTCGCCGGTGCCGCCCTGTTCACCGCGGCCGGTCCGGCGCTCGCGGCCGACGCCCCCGGTGTCGTCGTGGTCGACGAGCCGGACACCAGCGGCCTGAACAACATCTGGACGTTCGCCCCGCTCGGCGTCCCGGTGCTCGGCCTCATCCAGTCGATCAACGGTGTGCCGGGCAAGCTCCTGCCCTCCTTCTGACCCGACGGCGGCCCCTCTTGCCGGAGGGGTCGCCCTCTTTCCCTGGGGAGTCCCCATGAACCGGCAGCTGATCGGCAGGCTCGGCATCGCGGTGATCGCCATCGCGGCGGTGACCGCGGGCATCTTCGTCCTCGGCGACGACGGCTCGTCCCCACCGGCTCCAGCGGTCGCCGTGGTGGGGGAGCCGTCGCTGTCGTCAGTGCCGCCGCGCACGATCATGGCGACGGCGACGTACACCTCGACCCCGCCGGCGCTGTCGGGCCACCAAGTGACCTACGAGCTGACCGGCACCGGCACGGCGACGGTCGTCTACGACTCGAACGGCCTCGGCCTGGTCCACCAGGAGCTCGCGGTTCCCCTGCCGTGGCGCAAAGAGTTCTCCTGGGCGGCGCCTGGGTCGATCCAGCTGCTCGGGCAGGGGAGCGGCGTGGTCGAATGCCGCGTCTCGGTCGGCGGCCGGGTGGTCAAGACGCAGAAGTCGGCGCCCGGCGAGGTCGCTGCCTGCGTCAGCTGAGCGCCTTCGCGAACCAGTGCTCGGCGAACTGCCCGTCGTTGAAGGGCTCGACCTCGTCGTAGCCGATCTTCGCGTAGAGCGCGCGGGCTTCGACGAGGTCGTGGCGGGTGTCCAGGCGCATGAGCGCCGAGCCGAACCCGCGCGCGGCCTCCTCGGCGGCCGCCACCAGCGCGGGGCCGCCGCCGGTGCCGCGGTGGGCGGGCTTGATGAAGACCTTCGTCAGCTCGGAGATCCCGGGCTCGACGACGCGCGTCCCGGCGCACCCCGCGACTTCGCCGTCGCGCCTGCCGACGAAGAACGCCCCGGCGGGCGGCACCAGATCGGTGCCGGGCTCCTCGGCGACGTAGTGCGTGAGCTCGGCTTCGGTGATCGGGCGGCCGTAGTAGCGCGAAGCGACTTCGTCCATGTACTCGCGCATGATCGCGACGGCGTCCGGGTGGGCCACGTCGGTCCGGGTGATCGTCCAGTTCACGTACCCATCCTGGGGACGCTGTCCAGCGAATTGGCCCGTACCCCGGCACCATGGGGACATGACGACTGTCACGAAGCGCCTCACGGTGGTGGCCGTCCTCCTGATCACCGTGGGGGCGATCCTGCTTTCGGTCGGCGCGATCGGTTTCCGGGCGACGTCCGACCAGCCCGACGCCAACATCGGCGCCGGGTTCGCCCTGCTGGCCGGCCCTTACGTCGTGGGGCTGGGCCTGGTGTTCGCGCTGTCGGCGGGCCTGACGCACCTCACGACGCGTCGCCGCTGACGCTCCACAGCACGGCGGGCAGCGCGTCCGCCAGTTCGCCGAGGTAGTCGGCCTCGGCCACGATGTTCGCCCGGGTCGCGCAGCCCTGGCCCCAGGTCCGCGCCGAGCCGTGTTCGACGACGACGTCCCGCCCGGCGAAACGCGGGTTCGCGGCCAGCCACCGGGTCAGCTCGCCCTCGAGCCGCGGGTCCGACGGCACCGACAGGCCCTTCCCCCCGGTGATCCGCAGCTCGGGGGAGACCGGGACCCGCACCTGCGTGACGTGGATGTCGCGGAAGTACGTGTGATCGTCGAAGTGCCGGTACGGCTCCTGGGCGTCGACGGCGATCACCGGCCGGTCGCGGTGGCGGAACTCGACCCACTTCGTGTGGGTGCTCCCGGCCAGCGGCCGGCCGCTCGGGTGGCGCACGCCGAAGGTCGGGACCGCCCGCGCGTCGCTGGGGACGCCGCTGTCGAAGGTGCCGCCGCGCTCGGCCGCGAAGGCCTTGAACCAGTGCTCCTTGCGGCTCTCGACGAACTTCGTGCGCGACCGCCACCAGAGGGCCGCCACCACCGCGAACACCGCCACGATCAGGACGACCGCCACCACTCCTGCCATCAGAAGTCCAGGTCCTCGCGCGTCTCGTCGTCGGATTGGGTCCGGCCGGTCTCGCCGTGGTCGCTCGCCTTCTTGGCGCTCTTGACGTGGCTGTTGAGCTTGCCGAGGTGGTCGTTCAGCGTCTTGGCCGGGTTGTCACCGGGGTTGGCCGGGTTGAACCCGAAGACGCCCTTGGCCGCGGCTTCGCCGCCCTTCTTCGCGATCTCGGACAGCGCGTTCTCGCCGGCCCGCTTGCCGATCATGCCTTCGGCGCCCTTGAGCTTGTCGACCATGCTCTTGCCCGCGTTGCCTTCGGCGATCTCCGCGAGCTTCTCCGCGGTCTTGCCGTCGGCGAACACCTTGCCCAGCTTCGTGGCGGCCAGCTTGGCCTTCATCTTCTGCAGCCACTCGAGGATCTTCTGCAGCAGCTCGCGGACCTTCGAGACCTTCTTCGTCGTCTTCGCGGCGGTCGTGCCGAGCTTGACCTCCGACGCCGTGCCCGCGGTGGCCACCGACGCCCCGCAGGTGGGCACCGCGGCCGCGAGCGCCGGGATCCAGATCATGATCAGCCAGGTGACCAGCTCGGTGAGGATCGCCTTGATCAGGTCCTCGACGAAGCTCATCAGCATGCTGCTCAGCTGCAGCATCTGCGCCATGTCGCCGGACTTCGCGGAGACGCCGCCGATGCCGTGGGCGAACTCGCCGAGCGACCTTCGCGCCGCGTCGCCGGCGTCGCCCTTCCAACCCGCCAGCGACGTGTCGGCGACCGCGGCGAAGTTCTTCGCCAGCTCGTCCAGCCCGGTGGCGATGGCGCCGAAGTTGCCGGCCGCGGTGGCCAGCGCGGGCCCGTCGCCGCTGACGAAGTGGATCGCGTCCTGGATCGGCTGGACCGCGCTGATCAGGAAGTTCAGCCCCTGCCCGACGAGCCAGCCGAGCGGGTCGGTGGCGATGTCGGTGACGGTGCTCGCGCTGGACTGGATGAACGACGTCGTGTCGGTCGCGATCGAGGCCACCCCGAGCGCGATGTCGACACCGTCGGGGTGGGGCGCGGTGACCGCCTGGTACACGGAGACGACGTCCTTGCCGGCGGTCACGGCACCGCCCACGAACGGCGTCGCCTTGACCGCGTTGTCGACGTTCACCCCCAGCACGGTGCCCGGGTCGTCGCTCTTCACGCTGACGCCGCTCGCGACGTCCTGGAACTCCGCCATCGTCGTGGCCCCCCTCAGGGCTTCTTCGGGCCGTCGAGCAGGACCTCGACCTGCCCGAAGAAGGCCTTGTGGTCGTCTTCGGTGCCCTGGTAGACGTTCGCCGCGTCGGTGAACTTGCCCTGCGCCGAGGTCAGGCCCTCGGCCATCGAGGCCAGCAGGTCGCGCAGCTCCCGCAGCGTCTCGTCGTACCCGTGCTTGGTGAACAGGCCGACCACGCCCCACGACTTGTCGCCGACGTCGGACTGCCCGACCTTCTCGGTGAACTTCGCGCCCTGGTCCTTGTACTGGCCGAGCACGCCGACGTACTTGTGCAGCGCGTCGACCTCGACCTGGTAGCCGCCGGTCCCGTCGGGCATCAGTCCTCCTCGTCGAACAGGTTCCGCAGGAACGACTCGCCCGCGGTCCCTCCGCTCGCCGGCGGTGCCGGTGGCGGCGGGGCGTCGCCGGCCTGGCGCAGCACCCGCTCCTCGGAGAAGTCCTCCGGTGCGGACGGCCGCTCCCGCGACGGCGTCCCTTCCGCCAGCTTCGACCGCATTTCTTCGACGGTGGTTCCGAACGCCTCGGCCTGCGTCTCCAGGACCTGGTCGACCAGGCCGAGCTCGTCGCCGAGGTGCTCCTGGACGAGCACCGCCTGCCGCCGGGCCGCTTCGCCGACGGCTTCCCGCAGCGTCGTCATCAGGGCCGCGGACAGCGCCTGCGGCCCCTTCGCCAGCGCGGCGTCGGTGAACTTGACGTCCAGGACCGCACCACCCGGCCCGGTGACGACGGTCACCCCGCCGTCCGGCGACGACGCGCTCGCCTGGAGTTCCGACAGCTCCTGCTGCATCGCGCCGAGACCGGCGAACCGGTCGTCGACGTCCCGGATGCTCGACTGGAACCGCTCGAACTCGGTCACCAGTCGGTCGAACTCGGCCGCCATGCCCTCGTCCCTCCGATCGCCTGTCCACTCATCGTGGCCCTTCGGTGGCGGTGTGACGCACGGAACGGCCGATCCGATCCCACTGCGTCACCCGGTCGGGTAATGGGTAGGTTTCCGGCCGCAAGGGGAAGCAGGGATGAACGCTAGGAGTGTGTGATGACCAGCACCGAAGGGGCCGGCCGGCCCGACGAGGAGCCGAAGTCGACCGGGAGCCACGCGGCACCCGAGGGGGCGGGGGTGCACCCGCTGATCGACCTCTCGCGGGACCCGAACCCGGGCAAGCCGGACCACGCGAAGCCCGACGAAGACTGACGCACCGCGCGCCCGGACCGAGCCGCCCGCGGTGCCGTGAACGACTCGTTCACCTCGTCCGGCGACGTGAACGGGTCGTTCACGTCGCCGGACGAAGGGCGAGCTCCGGGCTCCGGTCGCGGAGTGGTCCGGGCAGCGACCGCCGAGGGGGGCGGTTCGCGGCCCGGCCGCGGCTGACGTGCGGCCCTGCTGCCCGTGCATCGCCGGGAACCGGGAGCGGCACGACCGCCGGCGCCCGCGTCTTGCCGGGACCGGAGCGCCGCGGGAGGGGGAGCGCCTGTCCGCGCGGCCCCTGGAACATCCCGGGGGTCACCCGCGTTGAGAACACTGTCGGCGGGAGAAGCGCGAGCCGGGAAGTGCGGCCGCCGCACCGGGGTGACCGGACTCCGGAACATCCCCCGGCCGGGCGGTGCCGAGAGGTAGGCTGAACGTTCGCCGACCTTCAGACCCCCCGCCGCGCTCCGTCCGGATCCGGGCGGGTATCTTTGGAGACCGTGCCCGGCATGCGTCGGGCCGCTCCGCGTGCCGTGCGGCATGGGCGGGGTGCTCAGGCACCCGGTCACCGGCTTCGGCAGGTCGGGGTTCCGACGGAAATCCCTCCGGGAAGTTACCGGTCGTCAGACCGTGACGCGGGCCGACACGCCCGACCGCGGGGGCCGGTGAAGACACGAAGAAGCAGATCACGACAGGAAGCTGGTCCATTGCCCACGATCCAGCAGCTGGTCCGCAAGGGCCGCCAGGACAAGGCTGCCAAGCAGAAGACCGCGGCCCTCAAGGGGAGCCCGCAGCGGCGCGGCGTGTGCACCCGCGTGTACACGACCACCCCCAAGAAGCCGAACTCGGCGCTGCGCAAGGTCGCGCGTGTGAAGCTGACCAGCGGCATCGAGGTCACCGCCTACATCCCCGGTGAGGGCCACAACCTGCAGGAGCACTCGATGGTGCTCGTGCGCGGTGGTCGTGTGAAGGACCTTCCGGGTGTCCGTTACAAGATCATCCGCGGTTCGCTCGACACGCAGGGTGTCAAGAACCGCAAGCAGGCGCGCAGCCGGTACGGCGCGAAGAAGGAGAAGAGCTAATGCCCCGCAAGGGTCCGGCCCCGAAGCGGCCGCTGATCTCCGACCCCGTCTACGCCTCCCCGCTGGTCACCCAGCTGGTGAACAAGGTGCTGAAGGACGGGAAGCGGTCCCTGGCCGAGCGCATCGTCTACGGCGCGCTCGAAGGCGCTCGCGAGAAGACGGGCACCGACCCCGTCGTCACGCTGAAGCGCGCCCTCGACAACGTGAAGCCCACCATCGAGGTGAAGAGCCGCCGCGTCGGTGGCGCCACCTACCAGGTGCCGATCGAGGTCAAGCCGGGCCGCTCCACCACCCTGGCGCTGCGCTGGCTGGTCTCCTTCTCGCAGGCTCGCCGCGAGAAGACGATGATCGAGCGCCTGCAGAACGAGCTCCTGGACGCTTCCAACGGCCTCGGTGCCTCCGTGAAGCGTCGCGAGGACACGCACAAGATGGCCGAGTCCAACCGGGCCTTCGCGCACTACCGCTGGTAAGTAGTTCGGCATCGCCGCCCGTCTTCTGGGCCAGCCATGCCGGGCCCCAAGCTTGAGAACAGGGGAACACTCTCGTGGCACGTGAAGTGCTGACCGACCTGAACAAGGTCCGCAACATCGGCATCATGGCCCACATCGACGCCGGCAAGACGACCACCACCGAGCGGATCCTGTTCTACACCGGGGTCAACTACAAGATCGGTGAAGTCCACGACGGCGCCGCCACCATGGACTGGATGGAGGAGGAGCAGAAGCGGGGCATCACCATCACCTCGGCTGCGACCACCACCTTCTGGGACGACCACCAGATCAACATCATCGACACCCCGGGCCACGTCGACTTCACCGTCGAGGTGGAGCGCAACCTCCGGGTGCTCGACGGTGCGGTCGCCGTCTTCGACGGCAAGGAAGGCGTCGAGCCGCAGTCCGAGCAGGTCTGGCGGCAGGCGGACAAGTACGACGTCCCGCGCATCTGCTTCGTCAACAAGATGGACAAGCTCGGTGCGGACTTCTACTACACCGTGAAGACCATCGTCGAGCGCCTCGGTGTCCGGCCGCTGGTCATCCAGCTGCCGATCGGCGCCGAGAACGACTTCGAAGGCGTCGTCGACCTGGTCCGCATGAAGGCGCTGACCTGGCGCGGCGAGGTCCAGAAGGGCGAGGACTACTCCGTCGAGGAGATCCCCGCCGAGCTGGCCGAGCTGGCCGCGGAGTACCGCGAGAAGCTCGTCGAGACCGTCGCCGAGGCGGACGACGCGCTGATGGAGAAGTTCCTCGAGGGTGAGGAGCTCACGGAAGCCGAGATCAAGTCCGGCATCCGCAAGCTCACCATCAGCAGCCAGGTCTTCCCGGTGCTGGCCGGTTCCGCGTTCAAGAACAAGGGCGTGCAGCCCATGCTCGACGCGGTCATCGACTACCTGCCGACCCCGCTGGACGTCCCGGCCGTCGAGGGCCTGCTGCCCGACGGCGAGACCGTGGCGTCCCGCAAGGCGTCGGTCGACGAGCCGTTCGCCGCGCTCGCGTTCAAGATCGCCGCGCACCCGTTCTTCGGCAAGCTGACCTACATCCGGGTCTACTCGGGCAAGGTCGCCGCCGGGGCGCAGGTCGTCAACGCGACCAAGGAGCGCAAGGAGCGCATCGGGAAGATCTTCCAGATGCACTCCAACAAGGAGAACCCGGTCGACGACGCCCAGGTCGGCCACATCTACGCGGTCATCGGGCTGAAGGACACCACCACGGGTGACACCCTGGCGGACCCGCAGAACCCGATCGTGCTGGAGTCGATGACGTTCCCCGAGCCGGTCATCCGGGTCGCGATCGAACCGAAGACGAAGGCCGACCAGGAGAAGCTGTCCCTGGCGATCCAGAAGCTGGCCGAAGAGGACCCGACGTTCCAGGTCAAGCTGGACGAGGACACCGGCCAGACGATCATCGCGGGCATGGGCGAGCTGCACCTCGAGGTGCTGGTGAACCGGATGAAGTCCGACTACAAGGTCGAGGCGAACATCGGCAAGCCGCAGGTCGCCTACCGTGAGACGATCAAGAAGACGGTCGACAAGCTCGACTACGTCCACAAGAAGCAGACCGGTGGTTCCGGCCAGTTCGCGAAGGTCATCGTGAAGCTGGAGCCGCTCGAGCGCACCGACGGCGCGCTCTACGAGTTCGACAACAAGGTGTCCGGTGGCCGCGTGCCGCGGGAGTACATCCCGTCGGTGGACGCCGGCGCCCAGGACGCGATGCAGTACGGCGTCCTGGCCGGCTACCCGCTCGTCGGGTTGAAGTTCACCCTGTTGGACGGTGCCTACCACGAGGTCGACTCTTCGGAGATGGCGTTCAAGATCGCCGGTTCCATGGCGATGAAGGAAGCCGCGAAGAAGGCCCAACCCGTGATCCTGGAGCCGATGATGGCGGTCGAGGTGACCACGCCCGAGGACTACATGGGTGACGTCATCGGTGACCTCAACTCCCGTCGTGGTCAGATCCAGGCCATGGAGGAGCGGGCGGGTATCCGCGTCGTGAAGGCGCTGGTCCCGCTGTCGGAGATGTTCGGCTACGTCGGTGACCTCCGGTCCCGCACCCAGGGCCGGGCGAACTACTCCATGTTGTTCGACTCCTACGCCGAGGTTCCCGCGAACGTCGCGAAGGAAATCATCGCGAAGGCGACGGGGGAGTAACTCCTCCCCCCAGCGCTCGCGGGCATTAAGGGACTCTCCTGAACGTCCGCAGCACCGACGAAGGAACATTCAGCGGGCGGCAGCCACGCCGCCCGCTGAGCACGAAGCAAATCAGTCCAGGAGGACATTCCAGTGGCGAAGGCGAAATTCGAGCGGACCAAGCCGCACGTCAACATCGGCACCATCGGCCACGTTGACCACGGCAAGACGACTCTGACCGCGGCGATCACCAAGGTGCTGCACGACAAGTACCCGGAGCTGAACGAGTCGCGGGCGTTCGACCAGATCGACAACGCGCCGGAAGAGAAGCAGCGCGGCATCACGATCAACATCTCGCACGTCGAGTACCAGACCGAGAAGCGTCACTACGCGCACGTCGACGCCCCCGGTCACGCGGACTACATCAAGAACATGATCACCGGTGCGGCGCAGATGGACGGCGCGATCCTCGTGGTCGCGGCGACCGACGGCCCGATGCCGCAGACGCGTGAGCACGTGCTGCTCGCCCGTCAGGTCGGCGTGCCCTACATCGTGGTCGCGCTGAACAAGGCCGACATGGTCGACGACGAGGAGATCCTGGAGCTCGTCGAGCTCGAGGTCCGCGAGCTGCTGTCCTCGCAGGAGTTCCCCGGCGACGACGCCCCGGTCGTGCGCGTGTCCGGTCTCAAGGCCCTCGAGGGCGACGAGAAGTGGGCCGACGCCGTTCTCGAGCTGATGAGCGCGGTCGACAACAACGTGCCGGACCCGGTGCGCGAGCTCGACAAGCCGTTCCTGATGCCGATCGAAGACGTCTTCACCATCACCGGTCGTGGCACCGTGGTGACCGGTCGCGTCGAGCGCGGCCAGATCAACGTCAACGAAGAGGTCGAGATCGTGGGTATCCGCGAGAAGTCGACCAAGACCACCGTCACCGGTGTCGAGATGTTCCGCAAGCTGCTCGACTCGGGCCAGGCGGGCGACAACGTCGGCCTCCTCGTCCGCGGCATCAAGCGCGAGGACGTCGAGCGCGGCCAGGTCGTCGTGAAGCCGGGTACCACCACCCCGCACACCGACTTCGAGGGCCGGGTCTACATCCTGTCGAAGGACGAGGGTGGCCGTCACACCCCGTTCTTCAACAACTACCGCCCGCAGTTCTACTTCCGCACCACCGACGTGACCGGCGTCGTGACCCTCCCCGAGGGCACCGAGATGGTCATGCCGGGCGACAACACCGACATCACGGTCGCGCTGATCCAGCCGGTCGCGATGGACGAGGGTCTGCGCTTCGCCATCCGCGAGGGTGGCCGGACCGTCGGCGCCGGCCAGGTCACCAAGATCAACAAGTGATTCGACGCCCCGGCCGGGGGTAATACACCCCCGGCTCAGGGGCGTCAAATCACGTGTGCGACACTATTCGGGTTGCTCGTCCTGGGGCGGCCGATCCACGTCGGAGTTTTCTCCACGAGGGTCCGGCCGCCCTGGCGCGAGTGGCCACGGTCCGCCGAGCCTCTTCCTTCGGGTAGGCGAGCGGGCAAAGGCGGTGAGACGGCGTTCTTGCAAAAGGGCAGCCGGCTCATAGCCTCCTCACGTTGAGGAAGACCAGGCAAGACGACGATCCCGCGGGATCCGTCTGTGCGTCGGGCGCGACACGCCCGACCGCGTGGACCGGGGACAGGGCCGTTGAACTGCGGAAACCCAGCCAGGGTGGCGACATCCGGGCGGGGTTTGTGAGATAGCGGCACGAGACGACAAGGAACGAGCAGCCACCATGGCGGGACAGAAGATCCGCATCCGGCTCAAGGCCTACGACCACGAGGCGATCGACACCTCGGCGCGCAAGATCGTGGAGACGGTCACGCGCACCGGCGCCCGTGTTGTCGGGCCGGTGCCGCTGCCCACCGAGAAGAACGTTTACTGCGTCATCCGCTCGCCGCACAAGTACAAGGACTCGCGCGAGCACTTCGAGATGCGCACGCACAAGCGTCTGATCGACATCCTCGACCCGACGCCGAAGACGGTCGACGCGCTCATGCGCATCGACCTGCCGGCGAGCGTCGACGTCAACATCCAGTAGTAGCGGCGGGCGAGCGGCGGAGAGTAAGAGACTCATGTCTGACAGGCAGATGAAGGGCATCCTGGGCACCAAGCTCGGCATGACCCAGGTCTTCGACGAACAGAACCGGGTTGTCCCGGTCACCGTCGTGAAGGCCGGTCCGAACGTGGTCACCCAGGTTCGGACGCAGGACAAGGACGGCTACGGGGCCGTGCAGCTGGCGTTCGGCGCGGTCGACCCGCGCAAGGTGAACAAGCCGCGCACCGGCCACTTCGACAAGGCGGGCGTGACGCCGCGCCGGTTCCTCGCCGAGCTGCGCACCACGGACGCCGAGACCTACGAGGTCGGCCAGGAGATCACCGCCGAGGTGTTCGCCGCCGGCGTCGAGGTCGACGTGACCGGGACCAGCAAGGGCAAGGGCTACGCGGGCGTCATGAAGCGCCACGGTTTCAAGGGCCAGGGCGCGAGCCACGGTGCCCAGGCCGTGCACCGCAAGCCGGGTTCGATCGGTGGCTGCGCCACCCCCGGCCGCGTCTTCAAGGGCCTGCGCATGGCAGGCCGGATGGGCAACGACCGGGTCACCACGCAGAACCTGACCGTGCACGCCGTGCGTGCCGAGGACGGCCTGCTGCTGATCAAGGGCGCCGTGCCCGGTCCCAAGGGCGGCCTGCTGTTCGTGCGCAGCGCCGCGAAGGGTGGTAACTCCGAATGACAAGCGTCGAGCTGAAGACCCCGGCCGGTAAAGCCGACGGCACCGTGGACCTCCCCGAGGAGATCTTCGACGTGCAGGCCAATGTCGCGCTGATGCACCAGGTGGTGGTGGCCCAGCAGGCCGCCGCGCGCCAGGGCACGCACGACACGAAGACCCGTGGTGAGGTCTCCGGTGGCGGCAAGAAGCCGTACCGGCAGAAGGGCACCGGCCGTGCCCGCCAGGGTTCGACCCGCGCGCCGCAGTTCGTCGGCGGTGGCGTCGTCCACGGCCCCACGCCGCGTGACTACTCCCAGCGCACCCCGAAGAAGATGAAGGCCGCCGCTCTGCGTGGCGCTCTCTCCGACCGGGCCCGCGCCGGCCAGCTGCACGTCGTGACCGAACTGGTGACCGGCGAGAAGCCGAACACCAAGGCCGCCAAGTCCGCCCTCGCCGCCGTCACGGCCGCGAAGCGCGTGCTCGTGGTGCTGCACCGGGACGACGAGCTGAGCTGGGTTTCGCTGCGGAACCTGCCCGAGGTGCACATCCTCTGGGCCGACCAGCTCAACACCTACGACGTGCTGGTCAACGACGACGTCGTGTTCACCAAGGCCGCGTACGACGTGTTCGTCGCCGGCCCCGCCCGCGGCAAGACCGTCAAGGCTTCCGCGCGGTCGGGCGAGGTCACGGAAGGGAGTGACGAGAAGTGAGTTCGGTCGCCATTCCGGACCCCCGCGACATCCTGCTCGCGCCGGTCATCTCCGAGAAGTCCTACGGGCTGCTCGAGGACCACAAGTACACGTTCATCGTCCGCCCGGACGCCAACAAGACCCAGATCAAGATCGCGGTCGAGAAGGTGTTCGGCGTCAAGGTGGTCAGCGTCAACACGGCCAACCGTCAGGGCAAGCGGAAGCGGACTCGCGCGGGCTTCGGCAAGCGCAAGGACACCAAGCGCGCCATCGTGACTCTTTCGCCCGAGAGCAAGGCGATCGAGATCTTCGGCGGACCCACCGCGTAAAGGACTGAGCTGACAATGGGCATCCGCAAGTACAAGCCGACGACCCCGGGTCGTCGCGGTTCGAGCGTCTCGGACTTCGCCGAGATCACCCGCTCCACCCCGGAGAAGTCGCTGCTTCGTCCGCTGAGCGGTTCGGGCGGTCGCAACTCGTCCGGCAAGATCACCACCCGGCACAAGGGTGGCGGCCACAAGCGCGCGTACCGAGTCATCGACTTCCGTCGCAACGACAAGGACGGCATCCCCGCCAAGGTCGCGCACATCGAGTACGACCCCAACCGGTCGGCTCGCATCGCGCTGCTGCACTACGCCGACGGCGAGAAGCGCTACATCATCGCGCCGGAGAAGCTGAAGCAGGGCGACACCGTCGAGAACGGCCCCCGGGCCGACATCAAGCCGGGCAACAACCTGCCGCTGCGCAACATCCCGGTCGGCACCGTGATCCACGCGATCGAGCTCCGCCCCGGTGGCGGCGCGAAGATGGCGCGGTCCGCGGGCGCGAAGGTGCAGCTCGTCGCCAAGGACGGTCCGTACGCCCAGCTGCGTCTCCCCTCGGGTGAGATCCGCAACGTGGACGTGCGCAACCGCGCCACGGTCGGCGAGGTCGGCAACTCCGACCACGCCAACATCAACTGGGGCAAGGCCGGCCGCAACCGCTGGCGCGGCAAGCGCCCCACGGTCCGCGGTGTCGTCATGAACCCGGTCGACCACCCGCACGGTGGTGGTGAGGGTAAGACCTCCGGTGGTCGCCACCCGGTCAACCCGAACGGCAAGCCCGAGGGTCGTACGCGCCGGCGCAAGCCGAGCGACGCCCTCATCGTCCGCCGCCGCCGCACCGGCAAGAACAAGCGCTGAGCAGGGAGGTAGAAGCAATGCCACGCAGCCTTAAGAAGGGCCCGTTCGTGGACGACCACCTGCTCAAGAAGGTGGACGCGCTGAACGAATCGGGCAAGAAGACGGTCATCAAGACCTGGTCGCGCCGCTCGACGATCATCCCGGACTTCCTGGGTCACACGATCGCCGTGCACGACGGCCGCAAGCACGTCCCGGTGTTCGTCACCGAGGCCATGGTGGGTCACAAGCTGGGCGAATTCGCCCCGACGCGGACCTTCAAGGGCCACATCAAGGACGACCGCAAGTCGCGCCGCCGCTGAGCGGGCACGAAACCAGACAAGGGAAGTAGCGATGAACGCCCAGAACGACGCGACGGTCGAGGCCCTGCCTACGGCTTACGCGCGGGCTCGCTTCGTCCGGGACTCGCCGACCAAGGTGCGCCGGGTGATCGAGCTCATCAAGGGACGTAGCGCCGCCGACGCCTTGGCCGTGCTCCGGTTCGCCCCGCAGGCGGCCAGCGAGCCGGTCGCGAAGGTGCTCGCCAGCGCCGTGGCCAACGCCGAGAACAACCTTCAGCTGGACCCGGACACCCTCTGGGTCAAGAACGCGTACGCCGACGAGGGCCCGACCCTCAAGCGCATCCGGCCGCGGGCCCAGGGCCGTGCGTACCGGATCCGCAAGCGGACCAGCCACATCACCGTCGAGGTGGAGTCGCGTCCGGCCGTCACGCAGAAGGCGCAGAGCAAGAAGAAGGCAGGTGGCCGG
Organism: Amycolatopsis sp. cmx-4-83; assembly: GCF_046548815.1. Classification (NCBI taxonomy): domain Bacteria; kingdom Bacillati; phylum Actinomycetota; class Actinomycetes; order Pseudonocardiales; family Pseudonocardiaceae; genus Amycolatopsis; species Amycolatopsis sp. cmx-4-83. Next base: position 486,270 of record NZ_JAEBEF010000001.1, read on the forward strand.
TAGTGGGCCAGAAGATCAACCCGCACGGTTTCCGCCTGGGTATCACCACGGACTGGAAGTCGCGCTGGTACGCCGACAAGCAGTACGCCGAGTACGTGGCCGAGGACGTCAAGATCCGCAAGCTGCTGGCGACGGGCATGGAGCGCGCCGGCATCTCCAAGGTCGAGATCGAGCGCACCCGTGACCGCGTCCGCGTCGACATCCACACCGCCCGGCCGGGCATCGTCATCGGCCGCCGCGGCGCGGAGGCCGACCGGATCCGCGGCGCGCTGGAGAAGCTGACCAAGAAGCAGGTCCAGCTGAACATCCTCGAGGTCAAGAACCCCGAGGCCGACGCCCAGCTGGTCGCCCAGGCGGTCGCGGAGCAGCTCTCCAACCGCGTGGCGTTCCGCCGCGCGATGCGGAAGGCGATCCAGACCTCCATGCGCTCGCCGCAGGTCAAGGGCATCCGCGTGCAGTGCGGCGGTCGTCTCGGCGGTGCCGAGATGTCCCGCTCCGAGCACTACCGCGATGGCCGCGTCCCGCTGCACACGCTGCGCGCCGACATCGACTACGGCTTCTTCGAGGCCAAGACGACGTTCGGTCGCATCGGCGTCAAGGTGTGGATCTACAAGGGTGAGCTCGTCGGTGGCCTGAAGGCCCGCGAAGCCCGTGACGCCGCCGAGCGCGCGCCGCGTCGCGAGCGCAGCGACCGGCCGTCCCGCCCGCGTCGTTCCGGCGCGTCGGGCACCACGGCGACCTCGACCGAAGCCGGTCGGGCCGCCGCTGCCGCCACGACCGAGGCCCCGGCGGCCCCGGCCACCGAGACCGCAGAAAAGACGGAGGGCTGAGACGTGCTCATCCCGCGCAGGGTCAAGCACCGGAAGCAGCACTCCCCGAAGCGCCACGGCGCCGCCAAGGGTGGCACGAAGGTCAGCTTCGGCGAGTACGGCATCCAGGCGCTTGAGCACAGCTACGTGACGAACCGGCAGATCGAGTCCGCTCGTATCGCCATGACCCGTCACATCAAGCGTGGTGGCAAGGTGTGGACGACCATCTACCCGGACCGCCCGCTGACGAAGAAGCCGGCCGAGACCCGCATGGGTTCCGGTAAGGGTTCGCCCGAGTGGTGGATCGCCAACGTGAAGCCGGGCCGCGTGATGTTCGAGATCTCGTTCCCGAACGAGGAGACCGCCCGTGAGGCGCTCCGCCGCGCGATCCACAAGCTGCCCATGAAGTGCCGCATCGTGACCCGTGAAGGTGGTGAGTTCTGATGGCGAACGCTGGTGCTCTGGCATCGGAGCTGCGTGAGCTCACCGCGGAAGAGCTCGTCCTGCGTCTGAAGGAATACAAGGAGGAGCTCTTCAACCTCCGCTTCCAGATGGCGACCGGGCAGCTCGACAACAACCGCCGTCTGCGCACCGTCCGCACGGACATCGCGCGGATCTACACGGTCATGCGCGAGCGCGAACTCGGCCTGTCCGTTGCCCCCGACGCCGAGAGTGAAGGTGCCGCATGAGCGAGCCCACCACCGAGACGCCGGCCCGGAACGACCGCAAGGTCCGCGAGGGCTACGTCGTCTCGGACAAGATGAACAAGACGATCGTGGTCGAGCTCGAGGACCGCAAGAAGCACCCCCGTTACTCGAAGGTCGTCCGCTCCACCTCCAAGGTGAAGGTGCACGACGAGAACAACGAGGCGGGCGTGGGCGACCGGGTCACCCTGATGGAGACCCGCCCGCTGTCGGCTTCGAAGCGGTGGCGCCTCGTGCAGATCGTGGAGAAGGCCAAGTAAGCAGGGCTCTTTCGAGAGTTCTTAGTTCCGCAAGGCTCGCTCGTCGGGCGAGAACCGGCGCGACATACAGGAGTTGACGTGATCCAGCAGGAGTCGCGGCTTCGGGTAGCCGACAACACGGGTGCGAAGGAAATCCTCTGCATCCGCGTTCTCGGTGGTTCCGGGCGGCGCTACGCCGGCATCGGCGACATCATCGTCGCCACCGTGAAGGACGCCATCCCGGCCGCCGGGGTGAAGAAGGGCGACGTCGTCAAGGCCGTCATCGTCCGCACGGTCAAGGAGCGTCGTCGTCCGGACGGTTCCTACATCCGGTTCGACGAGAACGCCGCCGTGCTCATCAAGAACGACAACGAGCCCCGCGGCACCCGCATCTTCGGCCCGGTGGGCCGCGAGCTGCGCGACCGAAAGTTCATGAAGATCATTTCGCTCGCGCCGGAGGTGCTGTGATGAAGGTGAAGAAGGGCGACACGGTCGTCGTCATCGCCGGCAAGGACAAGGGCGCCAAGGGCAAGGTCATCCAGGCCTACCCCGAGCGCGACCGCGTGCTGGTCGAGGGCGTGAACCGGATCAAGAAGCACACGCGGATCAGCCAGACCCAGCGCGGCGCGCAGTCCGGCGGCATCGTCACGCAGGAGGCGCCCATCCACGTCTCGAACGTGATGGTCGTCGACTCGGACGGCAAGCCGTCACGGGTGGGTTACCGCATCGGCGAGGACGGCAAGAAGGTCCGGATCTCGCGCCGGAACGGTAAGGACATCTGATGACCACCGCAGAGAAGGTCGCGCCGCGCCTCAAGGTGCGCTACCGCGAAGAGATCAAGGGCCAGCTGCAGGCGGAGTTCTCCTTCGCCAACGTCCACCAGATCCCGGGCGTCGTGAAGGTCGTCGTGAACATGGGTGTCGGCGACGCCGCCCGTGACAGCAAGCTGATCGAGGGTGCGGTCAAGGACCTCGCCCTGATCACCGGTCAGAAGCCCGAGGTCCGGAAGGCCCGCAAGTCCATCGCGCAGTTCAAGCTGCGCGAGGGCCAGCCGATCGGCGCGCGCGTCACGCTGCGCGGCGACCGGATGTGGGAGTTCCTCGACCGGCTGCTGACCATCGCGCTGCCGCGTATCCGCGACTTCCGCGGGCTTTCGCCGAAGCAGTTCGACGGCCACGGCAACTACACGTTCGGTCTCAACGAGCAGTCGATGTTCCACGAGATCGACCCCGACTCCATCGACCGCCCGCGCGGCATGGACGTCACCGTCGTCACGACCGCCACGAACGACGACGAGGGCCGGGCGCTGCTGCGCAAGCTCGGCTTCCCGTTCAAGGAGAACTGAGCCGATGGCCAAGAAAGCACTGGTTCACAAGGCCGCGAAGAAGCCGAAGTTCGCCGTGCGCGCCTACACCCGCTGCCAGCGGTGCGGCCGCCCGCACGCCGTGTTCCGCAAGTTCGGGCTCTGCCGGATCTGCCTTCGCGAGATGGCGCACGCGGGCGAGCTGCCCGGCGTCCGCAAGTCCAGCTGGTAAGAGCTTTTTTTAACTCCCACTTCGCCACAGGCCCTGCCGCCCGGATACCGGGCGGCGGGGAACCAGGGCGAGAAAGGTTGACAGGTCACCATGACGATGACCGACCCCATCGCAGACTTCTTGACGCGTCTGCGTAACGCGAACTCGGCGTACCACGACGAGGTCAAGCTCCCGCACTCGAAGCTCAAGGCGAACATCGCCGAGATCCTCAAGCGCGAGGGTTACATCGCGGGTTACCACGACGAGCCGGGCGAGAAGCACAAGAACCTCGTCGTCGAGCTCAAGTACGGCCCCAACCGTGAGCGGAGCATCGCCGGCCTCCGGCGCGTCTCCAAGCCCGGTCTGCGGATCTACGCCAAATCGACCGAACTGCCGTCCGTGCTCGGCGGCCTGGGCATCGCGATCATCTCGACGTCCGGTGGCCTGCAGACGGACCGTCAGGCCAAGCGAAACAGCGTGGGCGGCGAAGTCCTCGCCTACGTCTGGTAAGGGAAGGGGTACAGGCATGTCACGCATCGGAAAGCTGCCGGTCGCCGTCCCTTCCGGGGTCGAGGTGACCATCGACGGTCAGCAGATCAAGGTCAAGGGGCCCAAGGGCACCCTTGAGCACACCATCGCCGAGCCGATCACCGTCGAGCGCGACGAAGACGGCACGCTGCTGGTGAAGCGCCCGGACGACGAGCGCACCTCCAAGGCGCTCCACGGGCTCACCCGCACGCTGGTGAACAACCTCGTCGTCGGCGTCACCGCCGGCTACGAGAAGAAGATGGAAATCCACGGCGTGGGTTACCGCGTGCAGGCGAAGGGTTCGGACCTCGAGTTCGCCCTCGGCTACTCGCACCCGGTGAAGATCGAGGCCCCCGAGGGCATCACCTTCAAGGTGGAGACCCCGACCCGGTTCTCGGTCTCCGGCATCGACAAGCAGAAGGTCGGCCAGATCTCGGCCGTCATCCGCAAGCTGCGGCGCCCGGACCCGTACAAGGGCAAGGGCCTGCGGTACGAGGGTGAGAAGATCCGCCGCAAGGTCGGAAAGACGGGTAAGTGATCATGAGCGACACGACTACGAAGCGCAAGCCGGTCGGCACGGACGTCTCGACCCGGCGCCGCGTCGCGAAGGCCCGTCGGCACTTCCGGCTCCGCAAGAAGGTTTCGGGCACCGAGCAGCGCCCGCGCCTGGTCGTCAAGCGGTCCTCGCGGCACATCGCCGTGCAGGTGATCGACGACCTGGCCGGCCACACGCTGGCGTCGGCGTCCACCCTCGAGGCGGACCTGCGTGCGTTCGACGGTGACAAGAAGGCCAAGGCCGCCAAGGTCGGGGCCCTCGTCGCCGAGCGCGCCAAGAACGCCGGGATCTCGGCCGTGGTGTTCGACCGTGGGGGCAACGCCTACCACGGCCGCATCGCCGCGCTCGCCGACGCCGCCCGCGAGGCGGGGTTGGAGTTCTGACGATGCAGAAGCTTGTTAACGGAAGGAAAGCCTGATGCCGGGACGTACACGGCAATTCGGCGGCGGACAGGGCGGACCCGGCGGGCAGGGCGGCAACGACCGCAATGACCGTCGCGGTGGCGGCCGGGACCGGCGCGACAGCGGCCGTGGCGGGGCCGGCCAGGACAAGACCCCGCACCTCGAGAAGGTCGTGACGATCAACCGCGTCGCCAAGGTCGTCAAGGGTGGTCGTCGCTTCAGCTTCACCGCCCTCGTCGTCGTCGGTGACGGTGACGGTCAGGTCGGCGTCGGCTACGGCAAGGCCAAGGAAGTTCCCGCGGCGATCGCCAAGGGCGTCGAGGAAGCGAAGAAGAACTTCTTCCGCGTCCCGCGCGTCGGCGGCACCATTCCCCACCCGATCACGGGCGAGGAAGCCGCCGGTGTCGTGCTGCTCCGCCCGGCGTCCGCCGGTACCGGCGTCATCGCCGGTGGCCCGGTGCGCGCGGTGCTGGAGTGCGCGGGCGTCCACGACGTGCTGTCGAAGTCGCTCGGCTCCGACAACGCGATCAACATCGTGCACGCGACCGTGGCGGCCCTGAAGGGTCTGCAGCGTCCCGAAGAGGTCGCGGCCCGCCGCGGTCTCCCGCTCGAGGACGTCGCGCCGGCCCGGATGCTGCGCCAGCGTGCGGGCCAGGGGGTCTGACATGGCTGAGCTCAAGGTCACGCAGGTCAAGAGCAAGATCGGCACGAAGCACGCTCACCGCGAGTCGCTGCGCACCCTCGGGCTGCGCAAGATCCGCCAGAGCGTCGTGCGTGAAGACACCCCCCAGGTGCGCGGCCTGATCCACACCGTCCGCCACCTGGTGGAGGTCGAGGAGGTCAAGGCATGACGGCCATCAAGATCCACCACCTGCGTCCGGCTCCGGGCGCCAAGCGCGAGAAGATGCGCGTGGGTCGTGGTGAAGGTTCGAAGGGCAAGACGGCCGGTCGCGGTACGAAGGGCACCAAGGCCCGGAAGAACGTGCCCGCCGGGTTCGAGGGTGGGCAGATGCCCATCCACATGCGGCTCCCGAAGCTGCGTGGGTTCAAGAACCGCTTCCGCACCGAGTACCAGCCGGTGAACGTGGGCGACATCGCCCGCGTCTTCCCGGACGGCGGCAAGATCGGCGCCGAGGAGCTCGTGCAGGGCGGCCTGGTCCGCAAGGGCAAGCTGGTGAAGGTCCTCGGCAACGGCGACCTCAACGGCGTCAAGCTGGACATCACGGCGGACGCCTTCTCCGGCTCCGCCAAGGAGAAGCTCGAGGCGGCCGGCGGTTCAGCCACCACCAACTGAGCTGTTCCGCTCTTCGAAGGCCCGTCTGGCTCGCGCCAGGCGGGCCTTCGGCGTACCCGGGTTCCTTGCCGGGAGGCGGATCCGGACGCCAGGATCGGGGAGTGGACAGATCACCGCAGGACCCGGTCGACCCGGCTGAGCCGGCCGAGTCGCCGTTGAGCTTCCCGGTCGAGGCCCCGAGGCCGGCCGGTCTCGAGCCGGGCGCGGGTGCGCAGGCGGGGGAGCCGGCACGCCCTTCGCAGCCGGCGCTGTGGGACTTCCCGGTGGAGCCGCCCGCGACCCCGGTCTTCCCGGCCGATGCGTCGCACCCACAGCCTTCGCTGCCGGCGCCGTTCCCCGTCGCGCAGCTGCCCGGCCTGCCGCTTCAGCCGGCCCAGCCGGAGCCGGCCCAGCCCGGCGAGGACCCCGCGCCGGCCCCCGCCGCCGGGGTTCTGCGTTTCCTCCCGGCCGCCCTCTCCTTCCTCGCGGCCCTCCTGACCGTCGCCGGCACCCTGCTGCCGCTCTTCCGCGTCCAGGAGCACCTCAGCGTCCGCCAGCGGTCCTTCGAAACCCGCCTGGTCATCACCCAGACCGCCTGGGGCACCAGCGTCGAAATCCCCGGCCAGGACGCCACCGACCGGGCCGGCGCGCCGCTCGGGGTGCCGCTCGTCCTCGCCGCCGTCCTGCTGTTCGCCGCCGCCTTCGTGGCCTTCTCCCGGACCGGGCGCGGCCGGTTGCTCATCGGGGCGGCCGCCGTCTTCACCGCCGGCGTGGTCACCACCGTCGGGATGAACCGGTTCGAGCTGAGCGCCCTGGTCGGCGACGTCGACCTCGAGGTCGTCACCGCGACCGGGATGTGGCTGCTGATCCTGGCCGCCGCCGTGGCCGTCGCCGCCGCGGTCGTCGCCCACCTGCCGCTCCGGAACCGCGACTGGGCCGACCCCGCCGTCGCCTACGCCGACACCCCGACACCGCCGAGCGGAGTCGCGATCACCGTCCTGCCGCCCGAAGAGCCGGAACCGCCCGGGCAGTCCGGCTGATCGCGCTTGCGCCAGGGGCGAACGCTGACCGACGGTGCTCGCCGGGCCGGTCCCGCCGACGATCATCGAACGGGCTACGGCGCCCCTCGGCCCGCGCCGGTGCGGGAACACCTCCGAAACCCCGCGACGGGCACCCGCCCGGCAGCCGTCCCGCAGGTGGAAGCCGCAATCCCGTGTACCCGGCATTAAGCGCTTGATCCACAATCTGTCAAGGAATACCGCCAAGACGACGATGTGGATCAACCCGCCGGAGCAACCTTGGTACGGAAAACGCACACGGACTGCGGACACGCCCTGTGAAGCTGTTAGAGTCGGCGACACGCTTCGGGACGAGTGTGCCCCGAAGCGTTCCTGGCTTGCGTGCCAGTAGTGCTGTGTGTTCCCGCCGGCCACCGTGCCGGCCAAGCCGATCGTCGGTTGAGGACGGCCGACGACGCCGAGGAGGTCCCCCGCGTGTTCAGCGCCTTCCGCTCGGCTCTCGCGACGCCGGATCTACGCAAGAAGATCCTGTTCACGCTAGCCATCGTCGCGGTCTACCGAATCGGTGCGACCATTCCGGCACCCGGGATCTCGTACGGAGCCGTCCAGGCCTGTAGTTCCCAGGCGCAGCAGGAAGGCGTCTACCAGCTGCTGAACCTGTTCAGCGGCGGTGCGCTGCTCCAGCTGTCGCTCTTCTCGACCGGCATCATGCCGTACATCACGGCGAGCATCATCATCCAGCTGCTGACCGTGGTCATCCCGCGGTTCGAAGAGCTGAAGAAGGAAGGCCAGTCCGGCCAGGGCAAGCTGACCCAGTACACCCGGTACCTGACGATCGCGCTGGCGATCCTGCAGGCCACCGGTGTGGTCGCGCTCGCGGACCGCAAGCAGCTCTTCCCCGACTGCGCCTCGCCGATCATCCCGGACAACAGCATCTACTCGCTGACCCTGATCGTCGTCACGATGACCGCGGGCACGGCCGTGATGATGTGGCTGGGCGAGCTGATCACCGAGCGCGGCATCGGCAACGGCATGTCCGTCCTGATCTTCCTGAACATCGCGGCGCGCATCCCGGTCGAGGGCGGCAACATCCTCAGCAACGCGGGTGGGGTCGGCCTGGCGGTCGTCTGTGTCTTCGGCCTGATCATCATCGCCAGCGTCATCTTCGTCGAGCAGGGGCAGCGCCGGATCCCGGTGCAGTACGCCAAGCGCATGATCGGCCGCCGGATGTACGGCGGCACGTCGACCTACCTGCCGATCAAGGTGAACCAGGCCGGTGTCATCCCGGTCATCTTCGCGTCTTCCCTGCTGTACCTGCCGGACCTGATCAGCCGCCTCGTCGGCGACCAGAACGCCAACTCCGGCTGGCAGGTGTTCATCAAGAACTACATCGTGAACCAGTCCAGCTGGGTGCACATCGCGCTGTACTTCGCGCTCATCATCTTCTTCACGTACTTCTACATCACGATCACGTTCAACGTGGACGAGCGTGCGGAAGAGATGAAGAAGTTCGGCGGGTTCATCCCGGGCATCCGCCCCGGCCGCCCGACCGCGGAGTACCTGAGCTTCGTGCTCGGCCGGATCACCCTGCCGGGCTCGCTGTACCTGGGCATCATCGCGATCCTCCCGAACTTCTTCCTGTCGTTGACCGGTAGCGGGAACAACCAGAACTTCCCGTTCGGCGGCACGGCTGTGCTGATCATGGTCGGTGTCGGGCTCGACACCGTGAAGCAGATCGAAAGCCAGCTGATGCAGCGCAACTACGAAGGGTTCTTGAAGTGACGCGGCTGGTTCTCGTGGGTCCGCCCGGCGCGGGTAAGGGTACGCAGGCGGTGGCCCTGTCCGAGCAGCTGCGGATCCCGCACATCTCGACCGGCGACCTGTTCCGCGCGCACGTCGGCCAGGAGACCCCGCTCGGCCAGGAAGCGAAGCGCTACCTGGACTCGGGCGAGCTCGTGCCCGACTCGGTGACCAACGAAATGGTCCGCGAGCGCCTCGCGGAGCCGGACGCCAAGGTCGGCTTCCTGCTCGACGGCTTCCCCCGCAACACCAAGCAGGCCGAGGTCCTCGGGGAGATCCTGGGCGACACGGACGTCTCGCTCGACGCGGTGATCCAGCTGCAGGTGCCGGAGGACGTCGTCGTCGGCAGGCTCATGTCGCGCGGCCGCGCGGACGACACCGAAGAGGTCATCCGCCGCCGTCAGCAGATCTACGTGTCGGACACCGCGCCGCTGCTGGAGTACTACGCCGACATCCTCGTGACCGTCGACGGCGTCGGCAGCGTCGAGGAGATCTCCGGCCGGGTGCTGGAAGCGCTGCGCGACCGCACGTGAATCTCGGAGGGTTGCGTGTTCTGCAAGTGCTCCGCCGCGGGCGCATGATCGAGGTCAAGACCCCGGACGAGCTCCAGGCGATGCGGGCGGCGGGTCTCGTCGTCGCTCGCACGCTGGCGGCCGTCCGCGCCGCGGCGAAACCGGGTGTCAGCACCGCCGAGCTCGACGAGCTGGCCGAGCAGACGATCCGGGACGCCGGCGCGGTGCCGTCGTTCAAGGGCTACCACGGTTTCCCGGCGTCGATCTGCGCCTCGGTGAACGAACAGATCGTCCACGGCATCCCGGCGAAGACCCAGGTGCTCGCCGACGGCGACATCATCTCCGTCGACTGCGGGGCGATCCTCGACGGCTGGCACGGCGACTCCGCCGTCACGCTGGCCATCGGCGCCGTCTCCGACGCCGACCTGGCGCTGTCCGCGGCGACCGAAGCGGCGATGTGGGCCGGCATCGAGGCCGTCAGCGCCGGCGGCCGGTTGACCGACATCTCGCACGCCGTCCAGACGGCGGCCGAGCGCGCGGGCCGCGACGACGGCATCGAGTACGGGATGATCCTCGAGTACGGCGGCCACGGCATCGGCCGCCAGATGCACATGGACCCGTTCCTGCCGAACGTCGGCAAGCCCGGCAAGGGCCCGCGGCTCAAGCCCGGCATGGCGCTGGCGATCGAGCCGATGCTGACCGGCGGTGGTGGGGAGACACGCGAGCTGGACGACGGCTGGACGGTCGTCACGGCCGACGGCTCCCGCGCGGCGCACTGGGAGCACACGGTGGCGATCACCGAGAACGGTCCCTGGGTCCTCACTGCCCCCGAAGACGCCTGACGCTTTCGGGGGTCCGGGTGGCGGCGCCCCCGGCCCGGGGCGCAGCCCCGGATGTCACTGACCTGCGCATTCACCCACAAGCGGTGATCGCGGTCACGTCCACCTGCACGTTCCTTTAGCATGGTCACCCCCGGTTTGGGGGTCGCGACACGGGTTGCGTACACTGTCAAGTCGGCGCACTTATCGCGCCCGGATCCTGCGCGCTCGTGAATTCACGATCTTGGGAACCGGGCACCAGTGTGCCACGCAACACCCGACCCAGCACTAGTGCTCGAGTTGATCAGGTGTGGCGACAGACGATACCGACAGGGAAATGCGGAGGACATGGCGAAGAAAGACGGGGCCATCGAGGTCGAAGGCCGCGTAGTCGAGCCGCTCCCCAACGCGATGTTCCGCGTCGAGTTGGAGAACGGTCACAAGGTCCTGGCACACATCAGCGGCAAGATGCGGCAGCACTACATCCGCATCCTGCCCGAGGACAGGGTTGTCGTGGAGCTCTCGCCCTACGACCTCTCTCGTGGTCGCATCGTCTACCGCTACAAGTGATCACGAAGAGCAGCTACTAGGAGAGCAGAAGACGTGAAGGTCCAGCCGAGCGTCAAGAAGATCTGCGACAAGTGCAAGGTGATCCGCCGTCACGGCCGGATCATGGTGATCTGCGAGAACCTGCGGCACAAGCAGCGGCAGGGCTGATCGCCCAGCACTCGACCAGAGTGGATTGACGGCTACACAACCTCCCCGCACCTGCCGGGCCACGCGAGTGGCCCGGTTCACCCCCGGACTTCAGGCCGGGGCCGGGACACCCGAAGCGCAAGCAGAGGGCACGACAGGCGAGTCGGTCCCGGAACCGGACGGGGAGCAGACCTGAAGAGGAAACCCACGAAGGAGCATCAGCGCCAATGGCACGACTCGCTGGCGTAGACCTCCCCCGCGAAAAGCGGTTGGAGATCGCGCTTACGTACATCTACGGCATCGGCCGTACCCGCTCGAAGCAGCTCATCAAGGCTGCCGAGCTCAACGCGGACACCCGCGTCAAAGACCTCAGCGATGACGACCTCGCGAAGCTGCGTACGTACATCGAAGAGAACTTCAAGGTCGAGGGTGACCTTCGCCGCGAGGTGAACGCCGACATCCGTCGGAAGATCGAGATCGGGTGCTACGAGGGCCTTCGCTGGCGTCGCGGACTTCCCGTCCGCGGTCAGCGCACGAAGACCAACGCCCGTACCCGCAAGGGTCCGAAGAAGACGGTCGCCGGCAAGAAGAAGGCTGGCAAGAAGTGAGCGTCCAGGGCAAGAAGGTCGTGCAGATGGGCGGCGTCCGCCGCCGCGGCACGGCTTGCGTTTCGCCCAAGGCGCTCTACGCCCGCCCGATGGCGCTCCGCAACCTGTACACCGACGCCGGTTCGATCATCCGGCGCGGACAGGCCGAAGCGGTCGCCGCTCACCAAGAGAACGCGCGCTAACAGGAGATCCCTCACAACATGCCACCGAAGTCTCGTACTGCGGCCGGGGCCAAGAAGGTCCGCCGCAAGGAAAAGAAGAATGTCGCGCACGGTCACGCGCACATCAAGAGCACCTTCAACAACACCATCGTCTCGATCACGGACCCGACCGGTGCCGTGATCGCGTGGGCGTCGAGTGGGCACGTGGGCTTCAAGGGCTCGCGCAAGTCCACCCCGTTCGCCGCGCAGATGGCCGCCGAGAACGCTGCCCGCAAGGCCGCCGAGCACGGCATGAAGAAGGTCGACGTCTTCGTGAAGGGCCCGGGTTCGGGCCGCGAGACGGCGATCCGCTCGCTGCAGGCGGCCGGCCTCGAGGTCGGCACCATCCAGGACGTGACCCCGCAGCCTCACAACGGCTGCCGCCCGCCCAAGCGGCGCCGGGTCTGAGGAACGGGGAGGAGTAAGAAGAAATGGCTCGTTACACCGGCCCCGCGACGCGTATTTCGCGTCGCCTCAAGGTTGACCTCATCGGCGGCGACCAGGCTTTCGAGCGTCGCCCCTACCCGCCGGGCCAGCACGGCCGCGGGCGCATCAAGGAGTCCGAGTACCTCCTGCAGTCGCAGGAGAAGCAGAAGGCTCGCTACACCTACGGCGTTCTCGAGCGTCAGTTCGTCCGGTACTACAAGGAAGCCGTCCGGCGTCCCGGTAAGACCGGTGAGAACCTACTGCAGATCCTCGAGTCCCGCCTGGACAACGTGATCTACCGCGCCGGCATCGCCCGCACCCGCCGTCAGGCGCGTCAGCTGGTGAGCCACGGCCACTTCCTGGTCAACGGCGTCAAGGTCAACGTCCCGTCGTACCAGGTCACCAAGTGGGACATCATCGACGTGCGGCCGAAGTCGTTCGCGATGCTGCCCTTCGTCGTGGCCAAGGAGTCCTACGGCGACCGCCCGATCCCGGCGTGGCTGCAGGTCGTCCAGTCCAACCTCCGCGTGCTGGTCCACCAGCTGCCGGAGCGCGCGCAGATCGACGTTCCGGTTCAGGAACAGCTGATCGTCGAGCTCTACTCGAAGTAGTCCGGCCCCGGTCGGAATACGGGCGGCGGCGCAACAGGTGCGCCGCCGCCGCGCCATCCCTTCGACGTCATATGGCGGGCGTCGTCTGGAAAGGAATTAGGAAGAATGCTGATTTCCCAGCGGCCGGCTCTCGGCGAAGAGACGGTCAACGAGACCCGCTCCCGGTTCACCATCGAACCGCTGGAGCCCGGCTTCGGCTACACGCTCGGCAACTCGCTGCGTCGTACGCTGCTGTCGTCCATCCCGGGCGCGGCCGTGACGAGCATCCGCATCGACGGCGTGCTGCACGAGTTCACCACCGTTCCGGGGGTGAAGGAAGACGTCACCGACATCATCCTGAACCTCAAGGAGCTCGTGGTGTCCTCGGAAGAGGACGAGCCGGTCACCATGTACCTGCGCAAGCAGGGCCCGGGTGAGGTCACGGCGGCCGACATCGTGCCGCCGGCGGGTGTCACCGTGCACAACCCGGATCTGCACATCGCGTCGCTGAACGGCAAGGGCAAGCTCGAGATCGAGCTCGTCGTCGAGCGCGGCCGCGGTTACGTTCCGGCCCTGCAGAACAAGCAGGCGGGCGCGGAGATCGGCCGGATCCCGGTCGACTCGATCTACTCGCCGGTGCTCAAGGTGACCTACAAGGTCGAGGCCACCCGTGTCGAGCAGCGCACCGACTTCGACAAGCTGATTCTGGACGTCGAGACCAAGCCGTCGATCACGCCGCGCGACGCGGTCGCGTCGGCCGGCAAGACGCTGGTGGAGCTGTTCGGTCTCGCCCGCGAGCTGAACGTCGACGCCGAGGGCATCGAGATCGGCCCGTCGCCGCAGGAAGCGGACACCATCGCTGCCTACGCGATGCCGATCGAGGACCTGGACCTCACCGTCCGGTCGTACAACTGCCTCAAGCGCGAGGGCATCCACACGGTGGGCGAGCTCGTCTCGCGCAGCGAGGCGGACCTGCTCGACATCCGCAACTTCGGCGCCAAGTCGATCGACGAGGTCAAGCTGAAGCTCGTCGGTCTCGGCCTCGCGCTGAAGGACAGCCCGCCCGGGTTCGACCCGACCGCGGCGGCCGCCAGCTACGACGGTGAAGGCTGGTCGGAGGGTGTCGGTGGCATCGCCGACGGGATTTCGGACGGCCACGACGATGGCCAGGACTACGCAGAGACCGAGCAGCTCTGAGGCGCTGAGCCTGGACGCTGTGAGCTGAACTAGGAGAACCAATGCCCACCCCTACCAAGGGAGCCCGGCTCGGCGGGTCGTCCGCGCACGAGCGGCTGATCCTGGCCAACCTGGCCACGCAGCTGTTCGAGCACGGCAAGATCACGACGACCGAGGCGAAGGCGAAGCGGGTCCGCCCGCTGGCCGAGAAGCTGATCACGAAGGCGAAGCGGGGCGACCTGCACAACCGCCGTCAGGTGCAGAAGGTCGTCCGTGACAAGGACGTCGTGCACAAGCTGTTCGCCGAGATCGGTCCGCACTTCGCGGAGCGGGCGGGTGGCTACACCCGGATCACCAAGACGATGCCGCGCAAGGGCGACAACTCGCCCATGGCCGTCATCGAGCTGGTGGCCGAGAAGACGGTGACTTCGGAAGCCGAGCGCGCTCGCAAGACGAAGTTCGCGAAGGACGAGAAGCCCGCCGCCGCCCCGGCCGCGGAGGAGACCACCGAGGCGCCCGCCGCCGAGGAGGCTCCGGCCGAGGACACCGCCGCCGCCGAGACCGAAGCCCCGGCTTCGGACGAGGCCGACGCGGACGCCAAGAAGGACTGAAGTCCTGACGGCAGATTCGACACCGGACGAGCCCGCCACTCCCGCTGGGGAGGGCGGGCTCGTTCGTCTGCGCCTGGACGTCTCCTACGACGGCACGGACTTCTCGGGCTGGGCCCGCCAGCCGGGCCGCCGGACGGTCCAGGGGCTCCTGGAAGAGGCGCTGCAGCGCCAGCCGCCAGGGGCGTCGGTGCCGAAGTCCGTGGTCGTGGCGGGCCGCACGGACGCCGGCGTGCACGCGACCGGCCAGGTCGTCCACGTCGACGTCGTACCGCTTGCCCCGGGGGCGCCCGGCCGGATCCCCGTGTCCGCCGAAGGCATCCCGGACCTGACCCGCATGACGGGCCGGTGGAACCGCCTCCTGCCCGGTGACGTCCGGGTGCTGGGCGCCCGCGTCGCCCCGGCGGGCTTCGACGCCCGGTTCTCGGCGATCCGCCGCCACTACCGCTACCGGGTCTCGGACGCGCCCTGGGGCGTGGACCCGTTGCGCCGCAACGACACCCTCGCGTGGGGCCGTCCACTCTCGACGGACGCGATGAACGCGGCCGCGGCGGAACTGCTGGGCCTGCACGACTTCGCGGCGTACTGCAAGCAGCGCGACACGGGCACGACGATCCGCGAGCTGCAGCGCCTGGTGTGGACGCGGGTGGACGAGCACCTGCTGGAGGTCGAGGTCTCGGCGGACGCGTTCTGCCACTCGATGGTCCGCAGCCTGGTCGGCGTGCTCCTCCTGGTGGGCGACGGCCGCCGCACGGACAGGTGGCCGTCGAAGGTCCTGGAGAGCGGCATTCGCGACAGCGCGGTCGCCCCGGCCCACGGCCTGACCCTGCTGGGCGTGGACTACCCGCCGGACGCGGAACTGGCCGCCCGCGCGGACCAGACCCGCAACGTCCGCACGTCCCCGTGACTACTGCTCGGAGACGACAGCCTGTTGCAGCCTGGTCGAGCCCTCTCAAGAGGTAGAGGAAGAACTACTACCGGAGAGGATCGAGCCGCGATGCTGTTGAACGAGAAGCCTTTGCAGGTCTGCGAGGGAGTGCGCCTGACGCAAGCGATGGTCGACCGGGCGCTCGCCGATGTCGACCCCACCGATGCCGTCGGCCGCAGCGATGCGCTCGCCGCACTGGAACGGCGGCTGCAGGCCGCGGGCGAGGCGGCCACGCCGTCGGCTGGATTGCGTCGCTGACCTCGGAGACGAAAGCGGGTGGCTCCCTCGAGAGGAACCACCCGCTTTCGCACGTCCGAAGTGGTGCTCAGTCGCCGCGGCGGACGGGGCCCAGGAGCTGCTGCTCCTTGCCCGTCGTCACCAGGCGCAGGGGACGCCACAGGTTGCGGCCCAGCGCCACCACCTGGTCGTCCTTCAACGTCGTCAGCTGCCGCATCATCTGCGGCGGCAGGCGCCAGATGCGGGCCGCCAGCTCGGCCTGGCCGGCCGGGAGGCGCTGCATCAGGACCAGGTCCGCCGCGTTGGCCGTCGCGCCCGCCTGCGGGTGCAGGTACGGGAGGACGTAGATCGTCGTCTGCCACGGCGAGCGCGGGGGGAACAGGTCCTGCGGGGTCGGGCCGCCGTCGGTGACGACCAGCAGCGGTGCGTCCTCCGATGGCCTCGGCAGCTCGACCGGGGACAGGCGGCGGATCTGCACCAGCGGGGACGGCCGGCCGTCGCGGCTGCCGGCCGCGCGGGACAGCACCTGCCACTCCGTCGGACGGCCCGTCGCCACCACGACCCACGCGCCGACCGCCATCGCGCGCATCGCGACCTGGCGGGCCAGGTACAGCCCGCCCACCAGCACGATGCGCGTCGGGGTCGAGCGCAGCGCCGAGATCGTCAGCGGCTCGCCCTTGAGGCCCGAGCCGAGCACGATGCCGCCGCGGTCGCCCGAGGGGCTGATCGCGTCGAGCATCGCGGGGTCCACGGTGAACTCCGGCGACACCCCGGTGTTCTGCCCGGCGTCACGGACGCGGGAAGTCATGCCGTACCTCCGATCGGCAGCGTCGCGGCGAACGCGGAGACCTGCAGCCCGCGCAGCGGCGTCAGGTCCACGCCGAGCCGCTCGGACAGCCCGTGCAGCCGCTGGTCGGCGGCGTCGAGCTCACGCGGGTTGCGCGCGCTCAGCCGGACCACGCCGCGCAGCCCGATCTTGCCTTCGTCGGACGCGGGGGAAATCGACATCGCGAGGGTCGCCGACAGCGCGCGGACGCTCGTCAGCGCGTCGAGGCTGCCGGCGATCTTGCCCTTCGGCCAGCCGGTGATCGCGTAGCTCGCGTGGCCGATGCCGGCCGCGGTCACGCCGGACCAGCGTTCCTGCAGCGTGACCTTGTTCGGCGAACCGGCGACGGCGGTGAGCTCGGCGGCCGAGATGCCGGCGCGCAGCAGCTCGTCCGGGTCCAGCGGCCGGGTCGGCACGCCTTGGGACTCGAGTGCGTTGCGCACCCGCGAAAGCGCGCCGATCAGCGCGCGGTGGGCGCCGACGACGCCGCCGCCGCGCTCGCGGATCGCCGCCGGGCAGCGCTTCGGGTCCAGCCGGATCGCGACCCACGTCGTCCGCCGCGCCGCCGCGGGCAGCGGCCCGAGCACCTCCATGTAGGAGCTGAGCGCCGGCGAGTCCGACGGCAGCGCCGCGCTGCCCGGGTAGCAGTGCCAGATCATCTGGATGGCGTCGAGGACCACACCGCGGTCTTCGAGGCAGGGGGCGAGCGCCGACAGCGGGAGGCTGGGCGCGCCACCGGCCTGGGTGATCAGCGCCGGTGTCGGCTCGACGAGCAGCACCGCCGTCCACGTGCCGTCGTTCCACGAAAGGCCGACCTGCTGGCGTTCGTGGTCGACGCCGTGCGCCACCACGAGGTCCGGCACCGCGATGCGGAGCAGGTTCACGCGGGCGTCGTCCGGGCCGGTCACCGCGGTCTCTTCGGCCGCCAGCTCTTCGACGGTGCTCGGCGGCAGCGGGTTCGCGGTGCGGTCGTGGGAGCGGAACGAGTAGCGCATCGTGAGGCCGATCCACTGGGTGAACCAGCGGCCGCGCCAGCGCAGCAGCGCGACGATGAGGGCGAAGGCGACGATGCCGATGCCGACGTACTTGAGCGACATGTCGATCGCGAGCAGCACCAGCCCGACGGCGAGGCCGACCTCGAGCACGACGAGGTTGGCGACCGGGAGCGGGCCGAGGTTGACGCCGGAGGAGCGGCGCCGCGCCGGCGGGGCCAGCCGCGTCGCGCCGGACGGGGGAGCGGGGCTGTCTTCGGGTCCCTGCGGGCCGCTCGGGCCACCGGGTCCACCCGGACCGCCGCCACCGGGTCCACCGCCACCGGGTCCACCCGGGCCACCGGGACCGCCGCCGCCGGGACCACCCGGGCCACCAGGACCGCCGCCACCGGGACCGCCAGGACCGCCGGGGCCACCAGGCCCACCGGGACGCGGACCGGGACCACCGGGACCAGGAGCGCCGGGACCGGGTCCACCCGGGCCGCGCGGGGGCATGCCGGGACCGCCCGGGCCGCCCGGACCGCCACCGGGTCCACCGGGTCCGCCAGGTCCACCGGGGACGCCGCCGGGACCTCCTGGGCCGCCGGGACCACCGGGTCTCACCGGACGCGGCGGCGGGCCCGGCTGGCGGCCGGGCGGCGGGGGCCCGGGCGGGCCAGGCGGACGTGGAGGGTTGGTGACGGACATCCGCGCTTTCTCTTCCCCTCGTGCTTGCTGCGTACCCGGAAGCCGGGTCCCGGGGAGTCCGACACTAGCTTGAGTTGGTAGAAACCCCACACCAGACGGTCCCCGTACGGCTATCCTGCGGAACCGTACCGCGACGGGGAGAGCTGTAGGTCGAGAATGCCATCAACACCCACGACTAAGTCTCAGGTTCAGGCGTATCAGTTCGTCCTGCGGCGGATGCAGTCGGCGCTGGTCCGGCGGGACGCCGTGATGCTGCACGACCCGATGCGCACCCACACGAGGGCGACCATCGTGGGGGTCGTGCTGGGCGCGCTGGGCATGATCGTGTTCATCGTCTGGGGCCTGCTCAGCCCGGCGCCTTCGGTGCCGGAGGCCGGGAACATCGTGATCGGCGAACAGTCCGGCACGGTCTACGTCGTGACGGGCAACCCGAAGAAGCTGATCCCCACGTTCAACCTCGCGTCCGCCCGCCTCCTGCTGCTGGCGCAGTCGAAGAACTCGAGCGCGGGCAGCGGCGGTTCGACCGCGGCACCGGCCGCGCCCGCCGCGGCGAGCCCGGCGAGTGTGAAGAACCCCACGGTCGTTTCCGACGCGCAGCTCGAGTCCATTCCGCGCGACAAACTCACCGGAATTCCGGACGGCCCGCAGCTGATCCCGTCGGATTCCCAGCGCATTTCCCCGAATTGGGCGGTGTGCGACCAGGTCCAGCTCGACCCGGCGCTGCCGAACCCCGACACGGGCAAGACCAACACCTACGTCTTCGGCGGCATCGCGCCCACCGGCCTCGGCACCGAGCTGGGGGAGAACGAGGCGCTGCTGGCGAAGGCCGACAACGGCAAGACCTACCTCGTCTACCGGCTGCCGAGCTCGCGGAACCGGCCGAACGCCAACACCGTGCGCGCCGAGGTCGACGTCGACAACGCCAACAACGCGGTCGGGACGGCGCTGCAGCTGCCGCCGACGGGGCGGAAGATCACGCCGGGGCTGCTGAACGCGATCCCGGAGGTCGCGCGCCTGACCCCGCCGCAGATCCCGAGCGGCCAGTCCCCGGCGGACTTCGACGGCCTCACCGTCGGCGACGTCTTCTCCACGCAGCCGACCGGCGCGCAGCCCGACTACTGGGCGATCACGCCCGGCGGCATCCAGAAGATCTCCAACGCGGTCGCCGACATCATCCGCGTCGCGAAGAACGGCAGCGGGAGCAAGATCCAGGTCCTCGGCCTGGACAAGCTGGCCGGCGTGCACGTGCTGCAGCCCACCGACAAGGACTACATCGCGGTCGACGACTTCCCGCGTTCGGTGCCGACGGTGCTCGACGCGACGAAGAACTCCTCGGTCGCCTGCCTGGGCTGGTCGCTGGTCGGCTCCGGCGCCGACCAGGACGCGCACACCTCGGTGTACGTCGACACGCAGCTGCCGGGCCAGAAGGGCACCGGCGACAAGTTCACCCCGATGACGGTGACCACGCCGGGCCCGAACCGCGTGCCGATCAACGGCTTCTACCTCAAGCCGGGCTTCGCCGCGGTGGTCCAGTCCGCGACCGGCAAGGACAGCTTCGGCAAGGGCACCATCCAGCTGGTCTCGGACCGCGGGATCCGCTACAGCGTCCCGGACGCGGCGACGGCGGACGCGATCGGCCTGAACAACCGGCAGCCCGCGCCCGAGTCGGTCATCGGGCTGCTGCCGACCGGGGCGTCGCTGAACACCCAGGACGTGCTCAAGCAGTTCGACTCGGTGCCGATCGACCCGAACGCGGGTTCGTTCTCGACGCCGACCCGCCCGGCGGGGAGCTGAGCGGAACCGCCGGCCCGCTCCGCGCGTCACACGCCCGGAGCGTTGTCTGCTGAGCGGAGGTGCCGTGGCCGGCTTGAGGATGGACGGCGTCGTCGTCGCCGAGTACGCCAAGACGGCCGAGGCGGCCGCCGGCGACTTGGACGCGGCGGCGGCCGGGGTCGGGGGCGAGGGCGTTTCCGCGGAGTCCTACGGGCCGCTGGGGGCCGGGATCGGCCTCGGTGAGTCGTACGGGCGCGCGGCCGGGGCGTTGCGGCGCCAGCTGACCGACGGCGCGGAAGCGCTGCGCTCGGCCGCGGAAGCGCTGCGGCAGGTCACGGTGCGCCACGACGGCCAGGACGCCGACGCCGCCGAGCTGATCAAGCGCGCCGGGAGGCTCGAGGGATGATCGCCGAAAGCACGACCGAGTCCATTCCGCACCCGCTGGCGAAGCAGCAGCCGGTGGCGGTTGCGGTGCCGCAGGGCGAGGACATCACCGAGGCGGCCGAGCCGTACCTGGGCTACCTCACCGACCTCGCCCGGCAGCTCGGGGTCCTCGACCCCGTGGAGACGTACTTCCGCCCGCTGATCGGGCGCTGGGCCGACCTGGGCGCCGAAGCGGACCGGTTGCGCCAAGCGGCTTCCGTCGCGGCCGAGGTGTCCACCCGGCTCGACGACCAGCTCGGCCGCCTCGACGCGGGCTGGGAGGGGCGCGACGCGGACTCGTTCGTCGCCTACATCCGGGAGATCGGCGCGGCGGGCGGTGACCTCGAGGAAGCGCTGAACGTCCTGGCGGGCGCGCTCGAGGAGCTGGTCGAGACGGTCCGCCACGTCGTCGTCGACCTCGTCGAAGTCCTGGTGGACGCGGCGGACCTGACGTCGGAGACGATGCTCCTCCCGAGCGGCGGCGCCCGGCGGGCGCGGGCCCAGCTGGAGGAGACGCGGGAGTCGGCGAAGGCGCTGTACGAGACCGCGCGGGACGTCATGGAGGCGTTCGACCGGCTCTGCGAAGGCGTCGACGACCCCGACGCGGCTTCGCGGAGCATCGAGATCCGGCACCGGTACCCGCAGGAGAAGTTCAAGCTGCACGACGGGGCGCTGAACGAGGGCGACGCCGTGGACTCGGCCACGCCGTCGGCTGCCGGGGAAGCGACGACGCCGTCCTCAGCCGGAGCTTCGGACGAGGTCACGTCGCCGTCTTCGGCGGAGCCGAAGCACACCGCTTCGGGAACCCCGGACGACGCGCAGCCCGCCGACGCCCCGCAAGCCGCGCCCGCCCCGGACCACGTGGCGAACCAGCAGACGTCCGGCGGTGTCCCGATGATGCCGATGATGGGCTTCGGCGCGTTCGGCGGCGGCGGTGGGGGACGGCGTCAGCCGAAGACGCGCCCGGTGACGACGTCGTCGGAACTGCTGGGCGAGCCCGGTCTGGTGGCCCCGCCGGTGATCGGCGAGGACGAGAAGCCGGCGCCGGAGAAGAAGAAGCCGTGAGCTTTCCCTTGGCCCGCGCGGGAAACGCGGGCCAAGGGGTGGTCGTCAGCGGCGGGCCGGCCCGGTCTCGGCCGTGCGGGTGCGGCGGAGCGTGCGCATCACGAACAGCGTGATCAGCAACGCCACCACGCCACCGCCGGTGCCCGCGAGCGCCACGATCACCGGGGTCGAGCTGCGGTCGTTCGCCGGCGGCAGCTGGGCCATCTGCTGGGACGGGATCGGCGCCATGCCCCCGACTTCGGACGGCAGGGTCGCGGTCAGCGCGGCCACCGGGTCGACCACGCCGAAGCCGACGAAGTTGTCGCGCCCGCCGGGTGCGGCCGGGTGCTGGGCCGTCTGCTTGATCCGGTTGACGATGCCCCGCCCGTCGAGCTGCGAGAACTTCGCCTTCACCAGCGCGGCCAGCCCGGCGACGTACGGCGCCGCGAAGCTGGTGCCCTGGATCTCGCTGGCCTTGTCGCCGCTTTCGAAGGTCAGGTTCGCGAGGCCGTTCGAGCCTTCGGCGGGGTCGAGCGAGACGATCTTCGTGCCCGGCGCCGCGACGCCCACCCAGGGGCCGTGCACGCTGAACGCGGCCACGCCGCCGGTGTCGTCGATCGCACCCACCGACAGGACGTCGTCGGCGAACCACGGCGGCGTCACGATCGTCTTGGGCTTCTTCGCGTCGGGCTGGTCGTTCTGCGGGCACGTGTCCGTCGCGTTGCCCGCGGCGGCGATGATCACGACGCCCTTCTCGGCCGCGAAGTGCACGGCGGCCTGCACCTGCTGCTCGCCTTCGGTGATCGACCCGGTCGCCGGACGGCAGTTGTCGACCGACATGTTGATGATGTCGGCCTCGTTGCGCTCGGCGATGCCGCGGATGATCTCGGCCAGCGTCTTCAGCGTGCCCGCGGTGCCGGCCTTCTCCAGCTGGCGCCCGCCGTTCGACTGCCCGGGCGAGGTCTGGTCGCCTTCGCCGGTCCCGCCACCACCACCCGACGGCGGCAGCGACGATTCCGACCCGGACGGCGGGTTGGTGCTCGACGAGGGCGTGCCCGCGGTGCTGGACGACGGCGGCGGCGGCGCCGCCGTTTCCGTGTTGGGCTCGTAGTTCTCGCTCAGCTGGCGGTAGGACACGATCGTCGCGTCCGGGGCGACGCCGACGAAGCCGACCTCGGGGTTGTCCGGCTTCGCCGCGATGATCCCGGCGACCTCGGTGCCGTGCCCGTCGCAGTCTTCGAGCCCCGGCGGCTGGCCCTTCGTCGTGGTGGAGACGTAGTCACCGCCGGACAGGAGGTTGGGCAGCCAGGGGTGCCGCGTCACGCCCGTGTCGACCACCGCGACCCGGACGCCCTTGCCCGCGCCGCCGCCGGTGGCCGCCCTGACGATGTCCTGCGCCTTGGAGATCTGCAGGTAGTCCTGGCCCCAGGGCCGGTACTTGATTTCGATGTTCTGGCCGAGCGTGCTGCGCTGGACGCAGCCCTTCGACTGCTTGTAGTTCTTGTCCGGCTTGCGCTCGTCCGCGATCAGCTTGCCCGGGTCGACCGGCGGCGGGGTCGCGAAGTAGCCGTCGGTGGACTGCTGCGCCCACCCCGGCACCGCCATCCCGAGCGGCGCCAGGACGCCGATCGTGCCGGCCAGCAAAGCCGTCGTGGTCCGCCGTGCCACTGACATCCGAGATTCACCCGATCCGGTTACTTGAAGTTCAGGTGCCGCAGGGTGGTGTAAAGGTCCATCACACCCAGGGCGAGCGGGAGCACCGACGCGATGCAGAGCGCTTCGATGATCTCGACGGTCCGGCGCAGCGGCGGCGAGAAGCGCTGGTTCGGGAAGATCACACCGACCACGAGCGCGCCGGCGGCGAGCAGGATCAGCGCGCCGAAGACGTAGAGCAGGCGGTTCTGGGCGCTCGCCGAGATCAGCCAGCCGACGCCGATCCCGGTCGCCGAGACCAGGCCGGTGGTGAGCAGCGCGATCGCCTGGCTGCCGTTGGCGTACGCGCGGGCGCGCAGCAGCAGCACGAGCGTCGCGACGACGCCGAGGATGATCCCGAACACGCCGGGCGCGCTGGCGGCGATGACCGCCGAGACGGCGACGGTGGCGCCGCAGCCGACCATCAGGCCGGTCATGTAGTTGTGCGCGATCGCCGTGCGGAGCTCGATCGCGCGGTAGTCGGGGAAGCCGGAGTCTTCCTTCAGCTCTTCGGCGTTGCTGGGGACGTGCGGCAGCGGCAGCTTCGCGAGCCAGATCGTGGCGCGCGGCAGGATCGAGATGCAGGCGAGGGCGACCGCGACCGTGCCGGCCGCGATGCCGGCCGCCGGGTGCGCGACGAGCGTGCCGAAGAGGAAGGCCAGCCCGCCGAAGGTGCCGGCGGTGGCGGCCGCGATGAACGTCGTGATGCCGGCGCCGATGACCATGATGCAGACGGACGCGACGATGATCACGAGGACCGCGCCGAGCAGCAGGTTCGCCCGCAGGGAAAGGCCGGGCACGATGTAGAAGCCGCTGACGAACGCGAGTGGCAGGCCGCCGGCCGCGGCGATCAGGACGCCGGTCGCTTCCGCTTGGTAGGCCTTGGCGAGCGTCGCGCCGACCGCGACGCACGCGATCGCGCCGATGCCGCCCGCGATGGCCGCGCCGAGCGCGCTGCCGCCGTAGAAGGACCCGCTCATGAACAGCGCGACGGCGGCGATGACCAGCGCCAGCCCGCCCGCGACGTGCCCGAAGCGGTTCGCCGTCTCCTTGGTCCACGGCCGGAAGCTGTCGGGCGAGGACTCGGCGATGGCGTCGACGACGTCGTCGTAGAGCGGCGGCGGCGGGTTTTCGTTGCGCTTGCGCAGCTGCAGCAGCTCACCGTCGACGACCCCGAGCGAAGCCAGCGTCCGGCTCGGGTCGAGCGGCGCGTCCCCGAGCTTGGCGAGCGCCCAGCCACCGTGGCGCGCCCCACCGTCGGGCGCGGTTTCCTTGGCCATGTCCAGCAGCATCGGCAGGAGGTCGGCCACCGCGACGTCGGCGGGCAGCGCCACATCGATCCGCGTCGAGGGCGCGACGACCGTCACCCTGCTGAAAACTGTCGTGCCCGTAGCCACTGCACTGCCCCCGCTCGGTCGAGACTGCTCCCGGGGGAACTTATACCGAACCCCGGTGCCGGCATCATCGAACGTCCGAAATTCACCGCCGGGCCCAGCTCGGGTCACCGGCGGCCCGGCGTTCACGACCTCTGGGCGCCGGGAGAACGCAGGTCGGTGGCCGGAACGCCGGATCACTGCCGGTGCCGGGCCGTACACTCGCCAGGCGGGGTCAGGACCACGCCGGTGAGCGGTTACGGCATCCGCCGGAATTCCGCCAGGACGTTCGATAGGTTGTTCGCGCACCTTGCGCACCAAGCGGTGGCCGCCATCGTCGAGTTTGAATGAGGGGTCCTTCGATGAGCACGCTGCAGTTCAAGAAGTCGCCGCGGCTGGCGGCACCGCGCCCGCCGGGTGGTGAGGTGCACCTCGAGCCGCCGCCCGAGGTGCCCCGGGTCATCCCCGGCAACATCGTGATGAAGGCGCTGCCGATCGTCATGATCTTCGCGTCGCTCGGGATGATGGTCTTCATGTTCACCGCCAGCGGGCGGAACCCGATGATGATGGCCATGGGCGGCATGATGGTCGTCGGGACGCTCGGGATGATGGCCGGCGGCGGTGGCAAGGGCGGCGGTGCCAAGCGCGCCGAGATGGACGAAGACCGCAAGGACTACCTCCGCTACCTCGGCCAGATGCGCGACCGCGCCCGCGAGGCGATGGTCGACCAGCGCGCCGCGCTCGAGTGGGTGCACCCCGACCCGCAGTCGCTGTGGTCGCTGGCGGCCAGCCGCCGGATGTGGGAGCGGCGGCAGAACGACCAGGACTTCCTGCACCTGCGCGTCGGGCGCAGCTCGCACCGCCTCGCGACGCGGCTGGTCCCGCCGCAGACCGGGCCGGTCGACGAACTGGAGCCGATCGCCACCCTCGCGCTGCGCCGGTTCGTGCGCGCGCACTCGATCGTGCCGGACCTCCCCACCCAGATCACCCTCCGCGGGTTCGCCGCGGTGAGCATGCAGGGCGACCGGGCGCTGACCCGCGGCCTCACCCGCGCGATGCTCGCGCAGATGGTCACCTTCCACAGCCCCGACGACGTGCTGGTCGCGGTCGCCACCGCGGGCCGCGCGAAGGAGGAGTGGGAGTGGGCGAAGTGGCTGCCGCACGCCCAGCACCCGACGCTGTCGGACGGCATCGGCCAGCTCCGCATGATGGCCGGTTCGCTGGCGCAGATCGAAAACTGGCTCGACGAAGAACTCCGTGACCGCCAGCGGTTCTCCCGCAACGCCACGCCGGCGCCGGACCAGCCGCACGTCGTCATCATCATCGACGACGCCGAGGTCACCCGCGAAGAGCAGATCGTCCTCGAGGAGGGCCTGGTCGGCGTCACGCTGATCGACCTGTCCGACTCGCTCGGCAACCTCGCCGCCCGCCGCGGCCTCCGGCTCGTCGTGGAGGCCGACCGGCTCGGCGCCCGCAGCGCCGGCGGCGTCGAGTGGTTCGGCCGCCCCGACACGCTCAGCCTGGTGGAGACCGAGTCGCTGGCCCGCCTCATCTCGCCGTACCGCGTCGGCGGCGCCGCGGGTCAGGACGTCGGCGACGAAGAGCCGCTGCTGTCCAACCCGTCGCTGCTCGAACTGCTCGGCATCCCGGGCGACCCGATGACCTTCGACGTCCAGCAGGCGTGGCGGCCCCGGCCGATCCGCGACCGCTACCGCGTCCCGTTCGGCGTCGGCGAGTACGGCCAGCCGGTCGAGCTGGACATCAAGGAAGCCGCCGCCGAGGGCATGGGCCCGCACGGCCTGTGCATCGGCGCGACCGGTTCCGGCAAGTCGGAGTTCCTCCGCACCCTGGTGCTGGGCCTGCTGGCCACGCACTCGTCGAGCACGCTCAACTTCGTCCTCGTCGACTTCAAGGGTGGCGCGACGTTCATGGGCCTGGACAAGGCCCCGCACGTCTCCGCGGTCATCACCAACCTCGCGGACGAGGTCACGCTGGTCGACCGCATGAGGGACGCGCTGGCCGGCGAGATGAACCGGCGCCAGGAAGCGCTGAAGAACGGCGGCAACTTCAAGAACGTCTGGGAATACGAGAAAGCCCGCGAGAACGGTGCGGACCTCGACCCGCTGCCCGCGCTGTTCATCGTCTGTGACGAGTTTTCCGAGCTGCTGTCGGCGAAGCCGGACTTCATCGACCTCTTCGTCGCGATCGGCCGGCTGGGCCGGTCGCTGCAGATGCACATGCTGCTCGCCTCCCAGCGCCTCGAGGAAGGCAAGCTGCGCGGCCTGGACTCGCACCTGTCGTACCGGATCGGCCTGAAAACCTTCTCCGCGGCGGAGTCCCGCGCCGCGATCGGCGTGCCGGACGCGTTCGAGCTGCCCTCGGTCCCCGGTGGTGGCTACCTGAAGTACGACACCTCGACCCTGGTGCGGTTCAAGGCGTCCTACGTCTCGGGCCCGTACCGGCCGGCCGGCCTGAAGGCGGCGGGCCCGGCGGCGACCGTGGTCCGCGCGGACAAGCGGCCGCAGCTGTTCGTCCCGGACTTCGTCGAACTGCCGAAGGAGCCGGAACCGCAGTTCATCGAGGAAGCCCCGAAGGAAGAGCAGCGGCAGCCCGAAGAGGCGGTCGAACCCAGCGAGCTGGACGTCATCGTCTCGCGGCTGGTCGGGCAGGGCCCGCCGGCGCACGAGGTGTGGCTGCCGCCGCTGAAGGACCCGAACTCCCTCGACACGCTGCTGCCGAACCTGAACCCGACCGACGACCGCGGCCTGTCCCCGGTCGGCTTCTTCGGCAACGGTCGGCTGCAGGTCCCGCTCGGCATCATCGACCGGCCGTACGAGCAGCGCCGCGACCCGCTGTGGGCGGACTTCTCCGGTGCGTCCGGCCACGGCGTGATCGTCGGCGGCCCGCAGTCGGGCAAGTCGACGATGCTGCGGACGCTGATCATGTCGATGGCGCTCACGCACACCCCCGAGGAAGCGCAGTTCTACTGCCTCGACCTCGGTGGCGGCACGCTGACCGGTCTGGCCGACCTGCCCCACGTCGGTGGCGTCGCGGTGGCGCGGCGCGAGCCGGACAAGGCGCGGCGGATCGTGGCCGAGCTGACCACCCTGCTCACCGAGCGGGAAGGCCGGTTCGGGGCGATGGGCATCGACTCGATGACCGAGTTCCGCAACCGCAAGCGCCGCGGCGAGATCCGGCCGGACCAGGACCCGTTCGGCGACGCGTTCCTCGTCGTCGACAACTGGCGGGCCCTGCGCGACGACTTCGAAGAGCTGGAAACCACCATCACCCGGCTGGCCACGCAGGGTCTGTCCTACGGCGTGCACGTCATCGTCGCCGCCAACCGCTGGGCGGACATCCGGCCGGCGATCAAG
Organism: Amycolatopsis sp. cmx-4-83; assembly: GCF_046548815.1. Taxonomy (NCBI): domain Bacteria; kingdom Bacillati; phylum Actinomycetota; class Actinomycetes; order Pseudonocardiales; family Pseudonocardiaceae; genus Amycolatopsis; species Amycolatopsis sp. cmx-4-83. Next base: position 514,096 of record NZ_JAEBEF010000001.1, read on the forward strand.
GACATGCTGGGCACCCGGTTCGAGCTGCGCCTCGGTGACCCGACCGAGTCCGACATCGACCGCCGCGTCGCGGTCAACATCCCGGCCGGGCGGCCGGGCCGCGGCCTGACCCGGGAGAAGCTGCACATGCTGGGCGGTCTCCCGCGGATCGACGGGTCGAGCGACCCGGAGACGATCGCGGCGGGGGTGGCCGACGCGGTGGCGAAGATCAAGGGCGCGTGGCGCGGCCGGGTCGCGCCGCAGGTCCGCCTGCTGCCGGAGATGATCACCTACGAAGAGGTGCTGAAGCTCGACACCGCGCGGGACTCCAAGCTGGTCCCGATCGGCGTCAACGAGGAAGACCTGCAGCCGATCTACCTCGACTTCAACGCCGAGCCGCACTTCTACGCCTTCGCCGACGGCGAGTCGGGCAAGACGAACCTGCTGCGGCAGATCGCCCGCGGCATCTCGGAGCGCTACACCCCGTCCGAAGCGCTCATCCTGCTGGTGGACTACCGGCGCACGATGCTCGGCTTCGTCCAGGGCGACGCGCTGCTCGGGTACGCGGTGTCGTCGAACCAGCTGGAGAGCATGGTCGGGGACGTCTTCAACTCGATGACGCGGCGCCTGCCGGGCCCGGACGTGACGCAGGAGCAACTGAAGACGCGGTCGTGGTGGAAGGGCCCGGAGCTGTTCATCCTGGTCGACGACTACGACCTGGTGGCCACGTCGACGACCAACCCGCTGCGGAAGATCTCCGACTTCCTGCCCCAGGCCAAGGACGTCGGCCTGCACCTGGTGGTCGTGCGGCGCACCGGTGGTGCGTCGAAGGCGATGTACGACCCGATCATCGGCAAGCTCAAGGAGATCGCGGCGCCGGGCATGGTGATGAACGGTTCCCGCGACGAGGGCGCGCTGGTCGGCAACATCAAGCCGAGCGCGATGCCGCCGGGCCGGGGCAACCTGCTCACCCGGAAGGCGGGCAAGCAGCTGATCCAGGTCGCGTGGATCCAGCCCGACTGACGACGGCGGCGGGACGAGCTCCCGGCGGGGTGGGTAGGTTCCTCCCCGAGGGAGCGCCCCGCCGGCGGGGTGTGGGGAATCGCGACGAAATGTGCGGGAGCTGCTGGTGACGGTCCGGGTTGCGGTGGACTTCGGGACGTCGAGCACCTGCGTCGTCGCCTCCGTGAACGGGCGCGAACCGCAGGTCGTGGTGATCGACGGCCAGCCGCTGATGTCCTCGGCGGTGTTCGCGGCCGCGGATGGCACGCTGTTCGTCGGCCAGGAGGCCGAGCGGCAGGCGGCGGTCGACCCCTCGCGGTACGAGCCGAACCCGAAGCGCCGGATCGACGAGGGCGAGCTGCTCCTCGGCGACAGCGTCCTGCGGGTGACCGACGTCGTGCACGCCGTCCTCGGGCGCGCGGTGGCCGAAGCGCGCCGCCTCGCCGGGGACGCCGAGATCGACCTGCTGGTGCTGACCCACCCGGCGGACTGGGGCGCGATCCGCACCCGGCTGCTGCGGCAGGCGGCGGGCGGGCTGGCGCGCGAGGTCGCGCTGGTGCCCGAGCCGGTCGCCGCGGCGGTGTACCACGCGGCGACGTTCGCGCCGCAGGACGTGACGAACGACCGCACCGTCGAGTTCAGCGGCCGCCCCGGCGACACGCTCGCGGTGCTGGACCTCGGTGGCGGCACGGTGGACGTCAGCGTGGTCCGGCGGCTGCCGCCGGAAAACGCGCGGGACCGCGCCGGGCGTCCGCAGCGCGGCGGGTTCCAGGTCCTCGCCACCCGGGGCGACCCCGGGTTCGGCGGCGCGGACGTCGACCAGGCGCTGCTGGAGCACGTCGGCTCGCTGGTGTCCGCGGCCGACCCGGACGCGTGGCGCCAGCTTGTCGAGGGGCGTGAGCTGGTCGACCGGCGCCGCCGCCGCGTGCTGCGCCAGGACGTCCGGGGCGCGAAGGAGACGCTCTCGCGGCACGCCTACACGGACGTGCCGATGCCGCCGCCGTTCGCCGACGCCCACGTCACCCGCGAAGACCTGGAGCGGCTGATCGCCGCGCCGCTGGGCCGCGCGGTGGAGCTGACCGTCGCGGCCATCGGCGACGCGGGGCTGCGGCCGAAGCAGCTCACGGCGATCTTCCTGGTCGGCGGCTCGAGCCGGATCCCGATGATCTCCCGGCTGGTGCACGAGCGCACCGGCGTGGTGCCGACGAGCCTCGACCAGCCCGAGACGGTCGTGGCGCGCGGCGCGCTGCGGGCGGTGCTGGTGGACCCGGACCGCACCGGCGCCCTCCCCGGCGAAACGATGGCGCGGCTCGGCGCGGTACCGGGCGGCGCGCACAGCCCGGCGGCGCAGCGCACGGAGGTCGTCCGGCCGGGCGACGTCGCCCCGCGCCAGGCACCGGTCCCGCCGCGCACCGCGCCCGCCGCGGGCGGGTTCCCGAACCGCCAGGGGCCGCCGCCGTCGCCGCCCCACGGCCAGCCCGCGGCCCGCCCGTGGACCCCGGCCGCCGGCCAGCCCGCCCAGCCGGGCCCGCCGCCGGTACGGCCCGCGCCGGAACCGGCCGCGAAGAGCAAGCGGAAGCTGTGGGGCGTCGCCGGGATCGCGGTGGTCGTCGTGGCCGCGCTCGTCGTCGCCGGCATCCTCGTGTTCAAGAGCTCCGGGAACGACGCCGCGAGCGGGCGCACGCTCTCGCAGTACGACTTCAAGTTCGTCTCGCCGGGGGACTGGGTCCAGACCGACGACCGGGTCGCCGACCGCCAGGTCGTCATCCACCCGCAGGAATCCCGCGACGGCAACGACCTGCTCGTCGCGCAGGAATACGTGATGGACTACGACGCGACCGCCGATCCGCAGAAGCTGGTCGACGAGCTCAAGCGCAGCGCGGAGGCCGACACCGAGCGCTGGAGCGCGTTCAACCCGAGCGTGTCCTACGCCGGCCGGACCGTGATCGGTTACCACGAAAGCAAACCGGACCGGCCGGATCTCCAGGTCGACTGGTACGTGGTCGCGAAGGGCAAGGTGCGGGTGCACATCGGCTGCCAGTACGCCACGGCGCAGCTGAAGGACCGGGTCGCCGTCGCGTGCACGCAAGCCGTGTCCACGGTCGAAATCCTCAACTGAGAGAGGCACGCGGTGCCGTCCGAAGAATTCGAAAGCGCCGCGGCGTCCTTCAAACGGGCGGGGCAGGACGCGGTGACGCACGCGCGCCGCGTCGCCGGGAACGCGAAGGCGCGCGCCCAGCGGCGCCGCAGCGAAAACGCCGAGCTGCTGAAGCGCAGCGGCCGCGGCGGGAAGTCCGGCGACCCGACGCCCGGCGCGCTGCGCGCCGCCGCCGAACGGTTCCGCCGCGCCCGCGGGCTGCCGGTCGCGGAGGTTCCCGATCCGGTTCCTTCGCTTTCGCAACTTCCCGCCCGGACGCCTCGATCGGGTGATGAAGACGAAGACTTTTCCCAGATGCGAATCATGAAACGCGATCAGTGACGGCGGTGCCGCGGTCGCTGTGCGTGTGCTAACTCCGCTGGTGGAGAAGACATTTTCGGGTGACGCGTCGCTGGTCCGGGGTGATCGGCGAATACCTCCGGCGATCGGTTCCCGCGGCGGGCGTTAACGCAAGCAACTACTTGTGGGCAAAGCACGACACGGGGGAACCGGGCATGGCAATGTCTGCGTCGTAGGGCCGTACAAACGAACAAGCCTGGTACGGACGACCATCAATCTTGCGAAGGGGGTTCCGGCATGTCTGTCGGATTCCAGGGAACACCGGCTCAGTTCACCGAGGCCGAAGGCCGCGTCACCGAGGTGCGCGCCGGCATGGACCAGAACCTGTCCACGCTGCGCGACCGCATCGAGGCCACCCGCGCCGGCTGGCAGGGCGAGGCGCAGAAGGCGTTCGACCACGTGATGATGCGGTTCGACGAGGACGCCCGCGGCATGAACCAGGCGCTGCAGAAGATCGCGGAGCTGCTCAAGGAAGCCGGCTCGAAGTACGAGCGCTCCGAGCAGCAGCAGCAGGAGATCATGCAGGCCGTGAACCGCGGCTTCGACCGCCTCGGCTGAGTCACACCCCGTTCACCCCAGACCACCTGACTTCCGCACTTTTCGAAGGAGCACACCATGCCTGATGGCGCCGGCATTGTCGTCAATTACCAGACCATCCACGCGGCCGCCGAGGACTGCAGCACCACCGGCAACGAGCTGCAGCAGGCGTTCGACCGTCTGAAGGACGACCTCAAGCCGCTGGTCACCACCTGGACCGGTTCCGCGAAGGACCAGTACGACCAGGCCCAGCGCAACTGGGACCAGAAGTTCGAGGACCTGAAGCAGGTTCTGGCGCAGATCGCCGCCGCCCTGCCGCAGATCGCCGACGGCTACCAGAGCACGGACAAGGCCGTCGAGGGCCTGTTCTGAGCCGCTAGCCCCGGGAACCACGGCGGGCCCGCACTCCGGTGCGGGGCCCGCCGTTTTCCGTTGTGCGGCAAGCGAATTCCCGGCGACGGGAAAGTGGACGGCGGGAAAACCCGGCGGGGCGGGGCTTTCCGGCGCCGCCCGGTCAGTGCGGGGCGCCGACCTCGTACTCCGGCCGGTCGTTGAGCACCCGCACGGTCACCTTCTTCTCCTGCCCGCCGATCGTGACCGTGCAGTCGAAGGTCGTCCCGTTCCGGGCCGCTTCGTTCGACGGGCACTGCGCGTTCTTCACGTCCGGCTCGCCGTAGTTCTCGTTGAGGACCTTGACGACACCGTCCTGAAGGGACTGTTGCTCCAGGACGTCACCGCGGAACGCGCCGAGCAGCCACGCCGCTCCGCCGCCTGCTACGAGCACCAGAACCGCCGCGCCCGCGATCAGCAACGGCTTCTTGGACTTCGGCTTCTTCGCCGGCTCCGGGGTGAACGCGCCGAGCCCGCCGTACTGCGCCGGCTGGAACCCGCCGCCGAACTGCTGCCCGGGCTGGCTCTGCGCCGGCCGGCCTGCCGCGGGCGTACCCGGGTGCTGCTGCGGCGTCGGCTGGGACGGCGGCTGCCACGGAGCCGGCGCGCCCGGCTGCCACGGGCCCGAGAACGACCCGGACGTGCCCGGCTGCTGCCCCTGGTTCCACTGGCCCGTGTAGGAACCCGTGCCCGGCTCGGCGTTCTGCTGCTGCCACTGCCCGGCGTGCGGGCCGGTCGCCTGCTGCTCCGGCTGCCAAGCGGGCGGCTGAGCGGGCTGACCAGGCTGGTTCGGCTGCGGCTGCCACCACTGCGGCTGCTGCGGGTCCGGCGGCTGGGTCATCGGAGTTCACCTCGGGTCGTGGTCACGCCTCAGCTGCCCTGCGCTTCGCCGAGCCGGCGGTAGAAGTCGTTCATGGCGGCGCGGTCCGGCAGCACCGTGATCTGCGACGCGTCGGGCAGCTTCGGCATGTCCTGCAGGCTCGCCTTGCCGGTGAACCGGAAGTCGTACTTCAGCTCGACGTTGTGGCCGTCGCCGGAGAACTTCGCCTCCATGCCGAACGAGACGAGGCTGCCGTCCGGGTTCAGCGTGATCGTCGCCGGGACCGGCGCCTTCTTCAGCTCCGGCCCGACCTGGTTCGTGATGCTCGGCGGCAGGATCTCGACCTTGTTCTTGACGAAGACCTCGAACGGCACGGTGACCGTCAGCGCGGTCTTGCCGTCGCCGAGGCTCTTCGCGCCGCGCACGGCCCGCTTGTCGGCCTTGTAGGCGTCGACGGTCGAGTCCGCCATCCGGCACGGCGTCAGCACGCCGCCCCACACGCACGGCTGGACCAGCCCGGCCTCCGGCTTCGGCATGGAGACCCACGCCGTCGGCGAGACGCCCTTCTGGACGTACATCGGGCCGAGGTAGGTGTACTCGACCGTGCCGTCCGCGGGCGTGTACGTGTCGATGATCTCGTCGGGGTTCTTCTGCGAGCGGTGCCGCACCGCGCGGCTCTCCGGGCTGCCCGTGCGGGCCGACGTCACCGTGCTGTGGATCCACTTGTCGTCGAACTTGAAGTAGGCGTCCAGCGAGTTGGTGACGTCGCGGGTGTCGGTGATGGCGTCGCCCAGCTTGCCGATCACCTGCTCGAACTTGCCGCCCACGTAGTCCGCGGCGTCGTCGCCCTTCGCCAGCGCGGTGCCCGCCTTCGCCTGGCCGCAGGCGCTGACCAGGGCCAGGAGGGCAGCCAGGACGAAGATCGCCGTCGGTCGTTTCCTCATGCCGTCCCCTGCTCGCGTGTGCCGCCCGGATGGTCCCATCCTCGCGTGTCGTGGCGACGCGTGCAGGCGGTTCGGCCGGAAAACCGGGTAGAGTCCGGCTGCGCCCGGGCCGGTGGAAGCCTAGTATGGGCGCTCCCACCCACCCCCGATGCACGGGCGCGGTGGACGTGGGGGTATCTTCATATGTCGTTGTGCGTTGCGGCGCATCAGCGCTAGGCCCGCACAGAACCCACACGCAATGTTGACGACGAGGTAGACCCTTGCCCACGTACAGCCCCAAGCCCGGCGACGTCACTCGTGCCTGGCACGTGATCGACGCCGAGGATGTCGTGCTCGGCCGGCTCGCGACCGAGGTCGCCACGCTGCTGCGCGGCAAGCACAAGCCGACCTACGCCCCGCACGTGGACACCGGTGACTTCGTCATCATCGTCAACGCCGAGAAGGTCGCGCTCACCGGAAACAAGCGCGAGCAGAAGTTCGCGTACCGGCACAGCGGTTACCCGGGCGGTTTGCGGAAGCGCTCGTTCGGCGAGCTGCTGGACACCAAGCCCGAGCACCTTGTCGAAAAGGTCGTCAAGGGCATGCTGCCGAAGAACAAGCTCGGCCGCGCCCAGGCGAAGAAGCTCAAGGTGTACGCCGGCCCGCAGCACCCGCACACCGCGCAGCAGCCGCAGGTGCGCGAGATCACCAAGATCGCGCAGGTCGCGCAGTGAGTGAGGAACAGTCTGTGACCAGCACCGAGCCCGAGACCCCCGAGGTCGTTGAGGCCACCGAGGCGACCGAGACCGGCGCCGAGGCCACCAGCGAAACCCCGGCCGCCACCAGCGAGACGCCGGTCGCGACCAGCGAAACCCCGGTTGCGACCAGCGAGACGCCGGTCGCCACCAGCGAGTCGGAAGCCGCGCCGCGCCCGTCGCGGGCCGCCGGCGGCAACGCGCAGACGGTCGGCCGCCGCAAGGAAGCCGTCGTCCGCGTCCGGGTCGTCCCGGGCACCGGCGAGTTCAAGCTCAACGGCCGCACCCTCGAGGAGTACTTCCCGAACAAGGTGCACCAGCAGCTCATCAAGGACCCGCTGGTCCTGGTCGAGAAGCCGGACTCGTTCGACATCTTCGCCAACCTCCACGGTGGCGGCGTTTCGGGTCAGGCGGGCGCGCTGCGCCTGGCGATCGCCCGTGCGCTCATCGAGGTCGACGCCGACGACCGCCCGGCCCTCAAGAAGGCCGGCTTCCTGACCCGTGACGCGCGCGCCACGGAGCGGAAGAAGTACGGCCTCAAGAAGGCCCGCAAGGCCCCGCAGTACAGCAAGCGCTGATCGCGCCCTCAGGCGCAACCCACCGGAGCGCCCATCCGTCCATCGGATGGGCGCTCCGGTTTTTGCGCATCCGGCCCCCGGAGCAACACTCGGGGGTGGGGGAACGCGGTCCGTCAGGATCGCTAGGTTGTCGTGGTGGTTCCACAAGGAGGTCGATCGATGGCACGCCTGTTCGGTACCGACGGGGTACGTGGCCTGGCCAACGCCGAGCTGACGCCGGAGCTGGCGCTCGCACTGGCGGCCAGCGCCGCCCGCGTGCTCGCCGCGCACGACCGCTCGCACCGGCCGGTCGCCGTCGTCGGCCGTGACCCGCGCGCCAGCGGCGAGATGCTCGAAGCCGCGGTGGTGGCGGGTCTCACGTCCGCCGGGGCCGACGTCCGGCTGGTCGGCGTCCTGCCCACGCCCGCGGTCGCGTACCTGGTCGGCGCGCTCGAGGCCGATCTCGGCGTGATGATCTCCGCGTCGCACAACCCGATGCCCGACAACGGCATCAAGCTCTTCGCCGCGGGCGGGCACAAGCTCCCCGACGGCATCGAGGACGAGATCGAGGCCGGCCTCGCCGACGGCAAGGTCCGCCCGACCGGTACCGGCGTCGGGCGCGTCACCACCGTCGACGACGCCCTCGACCGCTACGCCACCCACCTGCTCGGCGCGACCCCGGGCTCGCTCGCCGGGCTGAAGGTCGTCGTCGACTGCGCGAACGGCGCTTCCGCCGCGGCCGCGCCCGAGGTCTACCGCCGGGCCGGTGCCGAGGTCGTCGCGCTGCACGCCGACCCCGACGGCGTCAACATCAACGACCACTGCGGCTCCAACCACCCGGAGAAGCTGCGCAAGGCCGTCGTCGCGCACGGCGCCGACCTCGGCATCGCGCACGACGGCGACGCCGACCGCTGCGTGGCCGTCGACTCCGCCGGCGAACTGATCGACGGCGACCAGATCATGGCGGTGCTGGCGCTCGCGCTGGCCGAGGCCGGCGAGCTGACCAAGGACACGCTGGTCGCGACCGTGATGAGCAACCTCGGCCTGCACCTGGCGATGAAGGCCAACGGCGTCAACGTCGTGACGACGGCGGTCGGCGACCGGTACGTCCTCGAGGAGCTCCGCGCCAGCGGCTTCGCCCTCGGCGGCGAGCAGTCCGGCCACGTGGTGCTCCCGGCCCACGCCACCACCGGCGACGGCCTGCTCACCGCGTTGCGCCTGATGAGCCGCATGGCCGAGACGGGCAAGTCGCTGGCCGACCTCGCCGCCGTGATGAACCGGCTGCCGCAGGTCCTGGTGAACGTCCCGGTCGCGGACAAGGCGGCGGTGGCGGACTCGAGCGAGGTCCGCGACGCCATCGGCGCGGTCGAAGCCGAGCTGGGTGAGGAGGGCCGGGTGCTGCTGCGCCCGTCCGGCACCGAGCAGCTGGTCCGCGTGATGGTCGAGGCCCCGGCCCAGGCCACCGCCCAGGCGGCGGCCGACCGGCTCGCGGGCGTCGTCTCAGCGGTCTCGTAACCGGTCGTGAGTGTTCAGGCGGGGGTGGATTCAAGCGGTCGTCGCAACAGGCTCCTGTGTGGACAGTAGCACCGTGAGGCGCTCGGCTGGGGTGTCCCAGCCGAGGGTCTTGCGGGGACGGCCGTTGAGCTCGGCAGCGACGTTGGCCAGGTCAGCAGGGGTGTGCACCGACAGGTCGGTGCCCTTCGGGAAATACTGACGGAGCAGACCGTTGGTGTTCTCGTTGGAACCCCGCTGCCACGGTGAGTGCGGGTCGCAGAAGTAGATCGCCATCTCAGTCGCCATCGTGATCCGGGCGTGCTGGGCCATCTCGGCGCCCTGATCCCAGGCCAGCGACCGGCACAGCTCATCCGGCAACCGACGGATCGTGGTGATCATGGCCTCGGCAACCGCCGCGGCGTCCTTGCCCTCGGGCAGGTGCAGCAACAGGCAGAACCGGGTGCTGCGCTCGACCAGGGTCCCGATCACCGACCGGCTGTCCTTGCCGACGATCAGGTCCCCTTCCCAGTGCCCCGGGACGGCCCGGTCAGCGGCCTCGGCGGGCCGTTCGGAGATCGGGACCATCCCGGCGATCTTGCCCTGGCGGACGCGACGCCCGTCCGGGGTGCGCTGGGGTTTGCGCAGGGCCCGTCCGGTGCGCAGGCACGCGGCCAGTTCGCGCCGCAGCGCACCGCGGCCCTGGACGTAGAGGGCCTGGTAGATCGTTTCGTGGGTCACGTGCATCCTCGGCTGGTCGGGGAAGTCCCGTTTCAGCCTGGCAGCGATCTGCTCGGGCGACCACCGCGCCCGCAGGTCCTGCGCGACGTGGTCGTGCAGGACCGGGTCGGCGGCCAGTTTCGTGGTCTTGGGTCGTTTCGCTCGCTGCTCGGCGGCGTGCTGGGCGGTGCTGGCCCGGTAGCCGCCTGCGGTGCTGTTGCGGTCCAGTTCCCGCCCGATCGTGGAGCGGTCGCGGCCCAGCCGCCGCGCGATGTCCGCCTTGGGCAGGTGCTGGGCGTGCAGGACCATGATTTCTTCTCGCTCGGCCAGCGAGAGACAGCGGCCCGAGCAGGCCCTCGGCGCGGTGGTGATCACGCCGCCAGCCTGGTCGAACAGCCGTCTCCCGCTGGCCGGCGACACGCCCGCGGCCACCGCGGCCTGCTCGACGGGCAACCCTGCCCGCATCTGGTCCCAGAACGCCACCCGAACGTCTCGGGACAGCCACCGGCGGTTTCCTGTCATGACAACACCTCCAGTGTCAGGTGTTGCGACGACCGCTAGAACCCGAGGGGTTCTAACCCGCCTAACCACTCACGACCACCCGCGCCGAGGCCAGGCCGTGGAACACCGGGTGGGTCTTCCAGGCCACGTCGGTGACTTCGCAGCCCGGCGCCAGGACCTTCGCCAGCGCTCCCAGCGCGACCTCGCCCTCGGCCAGCGCCACCCCGGAACCCGGGCACGCGTGGCGGCCCAGCCCGAACGGCAGGCCGTCGGCCAGCGAGACCGCCACCGGACCGTCGGCGCCGAAGCGCAGGACGTACCGGGCCGGGCTGATCTCCGTCACCAGCTCGCGCACGGACCTCGGCCCCGAGGCGGCCAGTGCCAGCCCGGCGCAGGCCAGGAAGTTCAGCGAGTTTTCGTAGGCGGCGTGCGCGAGCACCACCGGGGTGAACGTCAGCTCGTCCTCGTCGAGCCGCCCGTCCGCGTGCGCCTCCCGCAACGCCGTCAGGCCGCCCGGCCCGGCCGGGGTGCGGCTCAGCTGCACCGCGAGCCGGAACGCGGCCGCCTGCCCGGCCCGGTCCGTGCCGCCGAAGACGTCGAGGTTCGCCGTCGTCGCCTCCAGGCGGTCCAGGAAGGCGTCGTCGAGGGGGATCCCCAGCACCGCCGACGTCACCGCGCCCGCCACCGGCCGCGCGAAGTCGCGCACGAGGTCGAATGCCGGGCCCAGCCCGGCCACCACGGCCTCGATCCCGGCGAGCACCGGCGCCGGCAGCGGCTCCAGCCCGGCGATGATCTCCCGCAGCACCCCGCGCAGCCGCGTGTGCCCCTCGCCGTCGCGCAGCAGCACGCTGGGCGAGCCGCCACCGGGGTCCGACGTCAGGTCCGGCGAGCGCAGGGCCCGCGCGCTCGCGTCGCGTCCGGTGACGACGCCGATCCCGTGCTTCTCGAACTGGTCCATCGCCCGCCAACGGTAGGGCAGGATGGGGCCGTGCCGCCCGCAGCCGTCCCGGACGAGGTCCTGGCCACGCCGTTCACGGACCACCTGCTCCGCAACGCCGCCGAAGATCGCCCGGCCTTCACGTGCTTGACCTTCCCCGGACCGGCTGAGCACACGCTGACCTGGCCGCAGGTGCTCGCGCGCGTCCGCGGTGTCGCCCGCGAACTGCGCCGCCACACCCGGCCGGACGACCGCGTGGCGATCGTCGCCCGCCAGGACCTCGAGTACGTCGTCGCGTTCCTCGGCACGCTCTACGCGGGGCTCGTGGCGATGCCGCTGTCCGTCCCGACCGGTCGCACCCACGCCGCCCGGATCGAATCGGCCTTCGCCGACGCCGGTCCGGCGGTGTGCCTGACCTCGAAGAACCTGCTCGAGAAGACGGCCTCGCTGGCCGGTGCGCCGGACGTCGTGCTCGCGCTCGAGGACATCGGGTCCGACGACACCGAGCCGCCCGCCGAAGTGGCGATGTCGGACCCCGCCTACCTGCAGTACACGTCGGGCTCGACGCGGCGCCCGGCCGCCGCCGTGATCTCCCACCGCGCGCTGGTGGCCAGCTGCTGGCAGACCACCCGCTGCTACCACGCCGACGCGTCGACGCCGCTGGCCGGCTGGGTCCCGTTCTTCCACGACATGGGGCTGGTCCTGCTCATCGGCACGCCGGTCTTCCTCGGCTCGCGGTCGGTGTTCTTCACGCCGATGGAGTTCGTGCGCGACCCGCTGCGCTGGATCCGGCTGCTGGCCGGCTACCCGGGCGCGATCACCGCGGCGCCGAACTTCGCGTTCGACCTGGCCGCCGAAGCGGCGGGGGAGCTGGAGGCCGTCGACCTCTCGCACGTCAACTCCGTGCTCAACGGCAGCGAGCCCGTCCGCGCGGCCACCGTCGAGGCGTTCGAGCGGGCGTTCGCGCCGTTCGGGCTGCCGCGTGCGGCGCACAAGCCGTGCTACGGGCTGGCCGAGGCGACGGTCTTCGTCACGAGCACCGGCGACGAGGGCGCGACCGTGACGACGTCCGAGCGCGGCGAACCGCTGGTGTCCGCGGGGCGGCCGTACGGGCAGCGGATCCGGATCGTCGACAAAGCGACCGGCGAGCTCCGGCCGGACGGCGAGGTCGGCGAGATCCAGGTGTCCGGCCCGAACGTCGCCGACCGGTACTGGGGCCGGGAGGACCCGCTGGCGGCCGACGGCTGGCTGGCCACCGGCGACCTCGGCTTCGTCCGCGAAGGACTGCTGTACGTCACCGGCCGGCTCAAGGACCTGATCATCGTCGACGGCCGCAACCACTACCCGCAGGACGTCGAGGCGACCGTCGAGGCCGCGCACCCGGCCGTGCGGGCCGGCCGGGTCGCCGCGTTCGCCGTCCGGGACGCCCGCGGTGAGGGGGTCGCGGTCGTGGCCGGCTGCGCGGCCCCGGACGAGTCGGTGGAGAAGGCCGTGCGGCGGGCCGTTTCGGTGGGGCACGACCTGCCGCTGCGCGGCCTGTGGCTGGTCCCGCCGGGCGCGGTGCCGCGGACCTCGAGCGGCAAGGTGGCCCGCGCCGCGGCCCGCGACCGCTGGTGGGGCGAGAATGAGCGGCATGGCTGACCCGGGCGCGTACGTCGAGGAGCTCCGGCGGATCATCTGCTTCGCGCTGGAGATCCCGCCGGAGCGGCTGACCGACGTCACGCCGTTCGACGAGCTGGGCATGACGTCCCGGCAGCGGATCCAGCTGCTCGCGCGGGCCGAAGTCACCTACGGCGTCTCGGTCGACCTCGACGAGCTCGACCGGCTGGTGGACGTCCGCGGCGTGGCCGAGGTGATCGCCGAGGCGGTCGCCGCGCAACGCCCGACCGGGTGAGGCGCAGTTCGGCAAAGCCCAGGTAGGGCGCGGGGCCGACCGCTAGACTCTGTGTGCATCTGCGACGGCACCGAACGGCGGCCGGGCGCGTCACAGTCTTGAAAACCCGAGCCAGGGACTGTGGGATCGAAGGGGGCAGCGACCATGCCAGACGGGTATGCAGCGAGTTCGGAAGCGATGACGCGGGCGCAGGTCCGCCTCGCGGACGCCGCCGACGACCCGGGGGCGGAAGCGAAGAAGGTCGCGCCGACCGAGATCGCCGCCGCCGACTTCGGCCGCGTGCACCAGGAGGGCTTCGGGAAGTACAAGGCCGGGATCGACGAGATCGGCGCGGGCATGACGGGGCTGTCGAACGCCCTCATGAACCTGGGCAGCGGGATCGGGACGGCCGGGGGCAAGTACACCGCGCAGGAGCAGAACGCGAGCGCGACGGCGAACCAGGCCGGGGGTAACCGCTGATGGCTGAATGGGCCGAAATCAAGAAGGTCCTCGACGACCCGAACGTGTCGATGGAAGCCAAGTCCAAGCTGATGGACGAGTACGGCGAAGACACGTTCAACTTCAGCGACGAAGAAGAAGAGTACGCGAAGAAGTACATCGAAAACTACTCCGACAACAGCTGGACCAACGACTGGCTCCCGGGATCGTCGGACGACGTCGACGAAGCGCTGAAGGAAGCCCAGCAGGAAGCCGCGGCCAAGAACCAGGAGCACCAGCGCGACACCGCGGCGCGGGACGACGCGAAGAAGAACCTAGACGGGATCGCGACGCCCACGCTGGGGGCCGGCGCGAAGAGTTCCGACGAACTGCTCGACCAGGGCAACGTCGCGGTCGACCTGCTCGCCAAGTGGACCGACGAGGTCTGGAACCAGATCAAGGGCGAAAACACGAAGATCGATTCCAAGACGGAGCTCAAGGACAAGTTCCACGAGAACCGCGGGATCCAGTTCCAGAAGTTCCTCACCGAGGCCGACGACCTGACCAAGGCGCACAAGGTCGTCGAGGATTCGCTGAGCAAGAGCGACACCGAGCTCCAGACCCTCTTCGGGGAGTGGAAGGGCAAGGGCGCCAACGCCGCGGAGATCAAGTACGACGAGACGATCAAGCCGCACGCCAAGGAGCTTTCGCAGCAGATCGACGGCGCGGCGAAGCTGATCCCGCAGACCGTGACGCACGTCTACGACGCCGTCAAGAAGAAGGTCGACGAGGTCCTGCAGCTGCACCGCCCGGTGATCGCCGAGGCCGACATCCCGATGGCCAAGGACGTCCTCAAGGTCGCCAACGGCGAAACCGAAGAGTTCGACGACTTCATGAAGGTCGCGAGCTGGATCGACGCCGTGAACGCGAAGCACAACAACCAGTCGAACCTCGCCGAGCGCCTGCAGAACGACGACTGCGGCTTCAACGACGAGAACAAGGAATACGGCCGCCAGGTCACCCGCTTTTGGCGTGACGGCGCCTTCTCGACCGAGTACAAGAGCCTGATCAACGCCTTCAACGGCTCCTGCAAGTCCGCCAAGGACACCATCGACCAGCAGTTCGGCGCGCTGGCGCGGTTCATGGACGGCTACCGCAACCAGCTGACCGAGGCGAAGAACGAGGGCGGCGGCGACAAGGGCGGCGACAACGGCGGCAACACCGGGGGCGGGGACAAGGGCGGCAACACCGGCGGGGGTACCGGTGGTGGCACGGGCGGCGGGACCGGCGGGGGCACCGGGGGCGGCGGCACGACGCCGTCCGCGGCCGAGCCGCCGAAGGCGGAGGAACCCGCGAAGCCGGAGGAGGGCAAGAACCCGATCACCGGCAAGCCCCTCGAAGTCGACCCGTCGACCGGCGAGCCGTACCCGATCGACCCGAAGACCGGCGAGGCCATCAAGGACATGGACGACACCGACACGGTGTCGGTCAAGAAGGGCGACAACACGATCGAGATGTCCGAGCCCGACAAGGAGGGCAAGCAGGACATCTCCGTGGACGACGGCCACGGCAACAAGAAGGACTACCACCTCGACTGGGGTGACGACGACAAGGCCGAAGCGGGCAAGGACGGCAAGGACGGCGCCAAGGACGGTGCCAAGGCCGACGGCAGCTTCGGCCCGCAGGGCAGCCAGCAGGCGGTCAAGGAGGGGCAGCCCTCGGCCGACGGCAGCTACAAGCCGGGCCCGGACGGCAAGATCCACATCCAGGACGGCAACCTCAAGATCACGGCCGAGCGGCCGGAGGGGCCCGACGGCCCGACGATCGTGACGGTCGACGACGGCAAGGGCGAGCCGACCACCTACACGCTGGACGAGAAGGACGACCCGAAGGCGGACGACCTCAAGGGCGACGGCAAGACCGACCCGGCGGCTTCGGACGTCAAGCACGACCCGAAGGCCGAGCCGCCGGTGACGAAGGACCCGTCGCCGCCCAACCCGGACCCGGGCTTCACGCGCAGCGAAGCGGCCGGTGGCGGGGGGAGCGGGTTCAGCGCTCCGGGCGGCGTGGACGTCAGCGGTGACTTCGGTGGCAGCGGTGGCGGTGGCGGCGTCGCGGCGGAGCCGGCCGTGGCAATGGCCGACGCGGGTGCCGGGGCCGGCGGCGACGCGACCTCGACGGCAGGGGCGAGCGACTTCGGCTCCGCCGTCACCGGTGGCGGCGGGACGGCGGACTTCGCCGGCGCGGTGTCGCTCGACCCGGGTGCCCAGACCGGCAGCGACGCGTCGATGCCGATGTCCGACGGCAGCGGCCTGGGCGCGACCCCGGTCGACGCCGGCGCGCACCAGGCCGCGGCGAGCGGCTCGTCCGGCATGAGCGGGATGAGCGGCATGGGCGGGATGATGGGCGGCATGGGTGGCGCCCCGGGTGGCGGCGGTGGCGGCGGCGACCAGCAGCGCGGGCCCAGCCAGTACCGCATCGAGGGCGGCGTGTTCGAAACCAGCGGCGCGAAGGGCCGGATCAGCGGCTCGCTCGACGACGAGGGTGACCGGTCGATCCGGTACGACCGGTGACGAGGGCTGAGGAGAGCCGATGACCAGCGCCGAAGACCGATATCGCACGGCGATCTCGACGATGGACGCCGCCGCGCGCGAGCAGGACGAGCAGCGGGGGCTGCGCGACCGCCACGTCGCCGAGGCCAAGGAGCAGGCCAGTGCCGGGCTGCAGCGGGAGATGGCCGCCGCGCAGAAGTACGCCGAGCACATGGACGAGCTCAACAAGCGCAAGCAGAGCGCGGGCGGCTGGGCGACGGAGAAGACGCTGGCCGACAAGTCGCGCGAGTCGCTGATGGAGTTCGGCGTCCAGGACGAAGAGGCCGACACCGGCTACACGGCGTACCCGACGCCGAGCTACGGGACACCGGTCCCGGCCGCGGCGGCACCACGGCCGGCCGCGGTGGCACCGCGTCCCGAGCCGGTCCCGGAGCCCCCGGCACCGGAGCCGCCCCGGCGGGGCCGGCACGCCCGCCAGCCGGACGACGACGACGATTTCTCCAGCACCAGCTGGCTGGTGTGAGGAAGGGCCCGGCTCCGGCCGGGCCCTTCCCGCGTCAGAGCGCGGGTTCTTCCTCGCGCTCGATCGGGGCGCGCTTGACGTCCGCTTCGAGCAGGGGCCGGTACTTGTCGGTGCCGGTCAGGTGCGTCAGGAAGAAGGCGGTGAACAGCGCGCGGGTCAGCTGCTGCGTCCCGCGGTGCGGTTTGCCGTGCATGATCAGCTGCGACCAGTGCCTGCCCTCGGTGACACCCAGGTGCGACGCCTTGCCGAGCAGCCGCAGCTGGACGTCGTCGCCACCCCAGGCGTTCGCGATGGCTTCGGCGTGCCCGACGGCGGGCGCGACCAGGTCACCCTCGGCGGCGAGGTGCATCCCGGGCACGGTGATGGCCTTGGCGGCCTCGTGCGCGGGCGGCAACGTCTGCGCGGCGGTGATGGTGGCGACGGCCTTGATCCGCGGGTGCTCGGCCCGCGCGTCCTGCGCGGCGGCGAGCACGGCGGCGCCACCCCCGGCCGAGTGCCCGGCGAGCCCGAGCTTGGCGGGATCGACGCTGATGCCATCGGGCCCGAGCCGCACGGTGGTGACGACGTCGAGGGTGGTCAGCAGATCGGCGGCGAGCAACCGGTGCGACGGCAGGGGCCCCTTTTGGGTAGCCGGCGCGGCGGCGACGATGCCCCAGCTGGCGAGGTGCCGCAGCAGCTGCCGGTAGCGATCGGGGGGCTGCAGCCACCCGTGCCCGAAGGCCACGGCGGGCAGGCCGAGACCGGCACGGGGGGTGAAGACGACGCCGGGCAGCCCGACCAGGGCGAGATTCCCCCGCAGGACCTCGTGCGGACCGGGGTGCGTCAACTCCGCGAGCAGCTGCTTGGGCTTGCTGGCCATGGCGGGAACCCTACTGTGCGAAGGGGCGAGAGGCGCGCCCGCCGCCCCGGCACTCCACCCAGCCCCCTCCCCGATCCGAAGCCCCGTCCGTAGTCACAATCAAGCTTCGGGGTGGCGGGTCACCAAAGACACGTCCGGGTGACAGCGCATTGGTCCGAACCACCACCCCTCCCGTTCTCCCAGGTCAAGCACCCTTTCCGGACCCCATCACCCCGGCGAACATCCCTCGTTAGGCTGGTGCGCGTGTGTGGAATCGTGGGATATGTCGGGCACCGCCCGGCTCTGGACGTCGTCCTCGGCGGGCTCCGGCGCATGGAGTACCGCGGGTACGACTCGGCCGGGGTCGCGGTCCTCGACGGGGCCGGTGCGCTGACCGTCGAGCGCAAGGCCGGCCGGCTGGCGAACCTGGAAGCCCGGCTCGACGAGGTCGGGCGGGACGCCTTCGCCGGGACCGCCGGCATGGGGCACACCCGCTGGGCGACCCACGGCGCGCCCATCGACCGCAACTCGCACCCGCACCGGGACGTCTCGCAGCGCGTCGCCATCGTGCACAACGGCATCATCGAGAACTTCGCCGCGCTCCGGGCCGAGCTCGAAGCCGACGGGGTCGAGATGGCCAGTGACACCGACAGCGAGACCGCCGCGCACCTCGTCGCCCGCGCGTACAGCGACGGGGACACCAAGGGTGACCTCGCTGCCAGCGTCGCCGCTGTCTGCCGTCGGCTCGAAGGTGCCTTCACCCTGGTCGTGACGCACGCCGACGAGCCCGACACGATCGTCGCCGCGCGGCGGTCGTCGCCGCTGGTCGTCGGGGTCGGGGACGGGGAGCACTTCGTCGCCTCCGACGTCGCCGCCTTCATCGAGCACACCCGCGAGGCCGTCGAGCTCGGGCAGGACCAGCTCGTCGTCATCACGCGCGAGGGTTACGAAGTCCTGGACTTCCACGGCGACGCCGCCCAGGCCAAGCCGTTCACCGTCGACTGGGACCTCTCCGCCGCCGAAAAGGGCGGCCACGAATACTTCATGCTCAAGGAGATCGAGGAGCAGCCCGAGGCGCTGGCGAACACGCTGCGCGGGCACTTCGAGTCCGGCCGCATCATCCTCGACGAGCAGCGCATCTCCGACCAGGACCTCCGCGACGTCGACAAGGTCTTCGTCATCGCCTGCGGGTCGGCCTACCACTCCGGCCTGGTCGCGAAGTACGCCATCGAGCACTGGACGCGGCTGCCGGTCGAGGTCGAGCTGGCGTCCGAGTTCCGCTACCGCGACCCGGTGCTGGACCGCGACACGCTGGTCGTCGCCGTGTCCCAGTCCGGCGAGACGGCGGACACGCTCGAAGCCGTCCGGCACGCGCGTGAGCAGAAGGCCCGCGTCCTCGCCGTCTGCAACACCAACGGCGCGCAGATCCCGCGCGAGTCCGACGCCGTCCTCTACACCCACGCCGGACCCGAGATCGGCGTCGCGTCGACCAAGGCGTTCCTCGCCCAGATCGCGGCCAACTACCTGGTCGGCCTGGCGCTGGCGCA
The DNA here is from genome assembly GCF_046548815.1 of Amycolatopsis sp. cmx-4-83. Lineage (NCBI taxonomy): Bacteria > Bacillati > Actinomycetota > Actinomycetes > Pseudonocardiales > Pseudonocardiaceae > Amycolatopsis > Amycolatopsis sp. cmx-4-83. The sequence goes on from NZ_JAEBEF010000001.1 coordinate 532,976, forward strand.
GGCCCGCGGCACGAAGTACCCGGACGAGGTCGCGCGCGAGTTCGCCGAGCTCGAGGCCATGCCCGCGGCCGTCCAGAAGGTACTGTCCACTGTGGACCAGGTGCGTGACCTCGGCCGCCGGATCGCGGACTCGAAGGCCGTCCTCTTCCTCGGCCGCCACGTCGGGTTCCCGGTCGCCCTCGAAGGCGCGCTGAAGCTCAAGGAACTCGCGTACATGCACGCCGAGGGCTTCGCGGCCGGCGAGCTCAAGCACGGCCCGATCGCGCTGATCGAGGACGGCCTGCCGGTCGTCGTCGTGATGCCCTCGCCCAAGGGTCGCGCGGTGCTGCACTCGAAGCTGGTCTCGAACATCAGCGAGATCCAGGCCCGCGGCGCCCGCACGATCGTGATCGCCGAAGAGGGCGACGAGACCGTCCGGCCGTTCGCCGACGAGCTCATCGAGGTCCCCGCGGTGCCGACGCTGCTGCAGCCGCTGGTGTCCACCGTGCCGCTGCAGGTGCTGGCCGCGGAGATCGCCCGCGCCCGCGGGTACGACGTCGACAAGCCGCGTAACCTGGCGAAGTCCGTGACTGTCGAGTAGCGGGAGGCCTTCGCCGTGCAGGGAATCTGGACCACGGAACGGATTCGCGAGGCGGAGGGGCGGGCGTTCGCCGTCACACCCGACGGCGAACTCATGCGCCGGGCGTCGTTCGGGCTCGCGGTGCAGATCGCCGACCTGCTCGAAGACCGCACCGGCGGGGTTTCCGGACGTCGGGCCGTGCTCCTGGTCGGCTCCGGCGACAACGGCGGTGACGCACTCTGGGCGGGCGCCTTCCTCCGGCGACGCGGAGTCGCCGTCACGGCCATCCTGCTCAAGCCCGAGAAGGCGCACGCCGAAGGACTCGGCGCGCTCAAGCGAGCCGGTGGCCGCGCGGTGCCCGCCGCGGACGGTCCACAGTGGATCGCGAAGGCCGACGTCGTGGTCGACGGCATCGTCGGGATTTCCGCCAGCGGCTCGCTGCGCCCGGACGCGGCCCGGCTGGTGGACCTGGTCGAAGCCCCGATCGTCGCGGTCGACCTGCCCAGCGGCGTCGACCCGGACACCGGCGCCGTCGACGGCCCCGCCGTGCAGGCGACCCGCACGGTCACCTTCGGCGCGCTCAAGCCGGTGCACGCGCTCGCGCCCGCCCACTGCGGCGAGGTCGTCCTGGTCGACATCGGCCTCGAGCTGACCGACCCCGACCTCCGGCGGCTCGACGTCGCGGACGTCGCCGCGGCCTGGCCGGTGCCCGGACCGGACGACGACAAGTACAGCCAGGGCGTGGTCGGCATCGCGGCGGGCTCGGCGACGTACCCGGGCGCGGCGGTGCTGGCGGCGGGCTCGGCGGTGCGCGCGACGTCGGGCCTGGTGCGCTACGCCGGTCACGCGGCCGACGTCGTCCGGTCGCAGTGGCCGGAGATCATCGCGACCGGCACGGTCGCCGACGCGGGCCGCGTCCAGGCGTGGGCGGTCGGGCCGGGCATCGGCACCGGCTCGGACGGCCGCGACGTCCTGCGGCACGTGCTGGGCCAGGGCGTCCCGGTCTGCGCGGACGCCGACGCGACGACGATCATCGCGAAGTCCCCGGACGTCCTCGACGCCCGCGACCCGGACACGCCGCTGGTGCTGACCCCGCACGCGGGCGAGTACGAGCGCCTGATGGGCCGCAAGCCGGGAGCGGACCGCGTGACAGCGGCGCGCGAAGCGGCGAAGAAGTACGACGCGGTGGTGCTGCTGAAGGGCCACGTCACGGTCGTGGCGGCCCCGGACGGCCGGGTCGCGGTGAACAAGCCGCACGGCGCCTGGCTGGCGACGGCGGGCTCGGGCGACGTCCTGTCCGGCCTGGTCGGCGCCCTGCTGGCGGCCGGCCTGGACCCGTGGCTGGCGGCGGCGATGGCGGCCCACGTGCATTCGCTGGCGGGCGCGATCGCGGCCCAGAACGCCCCGACCTCGGCGTCCGGCCTGGTCCACGCGATCCCGGAGGCCATCCGCGCCATCCGCTCCCTCACCCCCTGACGGCGCGCACTTTCACGTGAAAGTGATCCGGAGCGCACACTCCGGAACACTTTCACGTGAAAGTGCGCAGAGGGGACGTGGGAAGAGTTATCGAGTTCTCTGTTAACTCTGGGCGGGAAATCTGGTAAGAATGCCGTGTGAGCGGCGGCACAGCACCCGGAGACCGGAAGACCCGGCCGTCCGACGCTGCCGTGGAGCAGCGGCGGCAGGGGATCCTCGACCACGTCATCGAGCAGGGTGAAGCGCGGATCGACGACCTGACCGCGCGCTTCAAGGTCAGCCTGATGACCATGCACCGCGACCTCGACGACCTGGCCGAACGCCGGCTCCTGCGCAAGCTGCGCGGCAAGGTGGAGGCCTACCCGGCGCTCACCATCGAGTCCGCCGCCCGCTTCCGCGACACCCTCCACCACGACGAAAAAGACGCGCTCGGCGAGGCCGCCGCGAAGCACGTCCACCCCGGCCAGACCGTCTTCGTCGACGACTCCACCACGCTGCTCCCGCTGGTCAAGCGGCTGGCCGAGGTCGACGCGCTCACCGTCGTCACGAACTCGCTGCACGCCGCCCGGCTGCTCGGCCCGAAGGTCGACGTCGTGCTGGCGGGCGGCCGGTACTCGCCCGAGTACGACTCCTGCGCCGGTCCCGAGGTGCTGAACCTCCTGGACTCGATCCGCGCCGACGTCTCCTTCGTCTCGGTCACCGCGGTCGCCGTCGGGCGGCTCTTCCACCCGGACCGCGACTACGCCGAGCTCAAGAAGGCGGCCCTCAAGGTCGCCAACCACAACGTCCTCGTCCTCGACCACTCGAAGTTCGGCCGCACCGCCACCTACGCGCACGGCGACGTCGGCGACTACGACCTGCTGATCACCGGCGAAGCCACGCCCACCGAGGAGATCGAGGCCGCGCTCAACGCGGGCACCGCGATCGAGATCGTCGAACACGTCGCAGAGGGGCAGCCCTATGACAGCTGAACTGGTCGCCGGCATCGACTCGTCCACCCAGTCGACCAAGGTCGTCGTGTGCGACGCGAGCACCGGTGAGATCGTCCGCACCGGCCGCGCGCCGCACCCCGAGGGCACCGAGGTCGACCCCGCCGCCTGGTGGGACGCCTTCCAAGAGGCCACGAAGGGCCTGCTCGACGACGTCAAGGCCATCGGCGTCGGCGGGCAGCAGCACGGCATGGTCACCCTCGACGAGCACGACGAGGTCGTCCGGCCCGCGCTGCTCTGGAACGACACCCGTTCCGCGCAGTCGGCGCTCGACCTCATCGAGGAGCTCGGCGGGCCGTCGGTCTGGGCGAAGTCCGTCGGCTCGGTACCGGTCGCCAGCTTCACCGTGACGAAGCTGCGCTGGCTGGCCGACCACGAGCCCGAGCTGGCCGACCGGGTCGCGCGCGTGCTGCTGCCGCACGACTGGCTGACCTGGAAGCTCACCGGCGGCGACCCGGTCACCGACCGCGGTGACGCGTCCGGCACCGGCTACTTCTCGCCGTCCGACAACGCCTACCGCCTCGACGTCCTGAGCCACGCCTTCGGCGGCCGGACGCCGGAGCTGCCCGCCGTGCTCGGCCCGGCCCAGGCCGCCGGCCACACGGCCGACGGCGTGCTCGTCTCGGCCGGCACCGGCGACAACATGGCCGCCGCGCTCGGGCTCGAACTGCGGCCCGGCGACGTCGTCGTGTCGCTGGGCACCAGCGGCACCGTGTTCGGCGTCGCCGAGACCGGCGCGGCCGACGCCACCGGCGAAGTCGCCGGGTTCGCCGACGCCACCGGCCGCTTCCTGCCGCTGGCCTGCACCCTCAACGCCGCCCGCGTGCTGACCGCGACGGCGTCCATGCTCGGCGCGACGCTCAGCGAGTTCGACCGGCTCGCGCTGGCCGGCGAGCCCGGCGCCGAGGGCCTCACGTTCCTGCCCTACCTGGACGGCGAGCGCACGCCGAACCTGCCGGACGCCACCGGCTCGCTGACCGGCCTGACCAGGGCCAACATGACCCCGCAGAACCTCGCGCGCAGCGCCGTCGAAGGCATGCTCTGCGGCCTCGCCGCCGGTCTCGACGCGGTGCGCGCGCACGGTCTCGACGTCCGCCGCGTGCTGCTGATCGGCGGGGGCGCGCAGTCGGCCGCCGTCCGCGCGGTCGCGCCGCTCGTGTTCGGCGTCCCCGTGCAGCTGCCCGAAGTCGCCGAGTACGTCGCCATCGGCGCGGCGCGGCAGGCGGCGTGGGCACTGACCGCCAGTGCGGAACCGCCGTCCTGGCAGAAGAACCAGAAGCTCCGGCTCGAGCTGGACGAGCCGACCGAGGCGCAGCGCGCCGCGGGCCACCGGATCCAGCAGCGCCACCTCGAAGCCCGCGAAGCGGCGCACGGGGTCCGGCGGAATCTCGGAGAGGACTGACCGATGGCTTCCATCACCTACGACAAGGCGACCCGGCGCTACGCCGGTTCGGAGCGCCCCGCGGTCGACGCGCTGGACCTGGAGATCGCCGACGGCGAGTTCCTGGTGCTGGTCGGCCCGTCCGGCTGCGGCAAGTCGACCAGCCTGCGCATGCTCGCCGGCCTCGAGGACATCGACGACGGCGCCGTCTGGATCGGCGACCGCGACGTCACCCAGCTGCCGCCGCGCTCGCGCGACATCGCGATGGTGTTCCAGAACTACGCGCTGTACCCGCACATGACGGTCGCGCAGAACATGGGCTTCGCGCTGAAGATCGCCGGGCGGCCCGCGTCCGAGATCAAGCAGAAGGTCCTCGAGGCCGCGAAGCTGCTGGACATCGTGGACTACCTCGACCGCAAGCCGAAGGCGCTCTCCGGTGGTCAGCGCCAGCGCGTCGCGATGGGCCGCGCGATCGTCCGCGAGCCGCAGGTCTTCCTGATGGACGAGCCGCTGTCGAACCTCGACGCGAAGCTGCGTGTCTCGACGCGCACGCAGATCGCCGCGCTGCAGCGCCGCCTCGGTGTCACCACCGTGTACGTCACGCACGACCAGGTCGAGGCCATGACGATGGGTGACCGCGTCGCGGTGCTCTCGGACGGCTTGCTGCAGCAGTGCGACACCCCGCGCGCGCTGTACGACCGGCCCGCGAACGCTTTCGTCGCCGGGTTCATCGGCTCGCCGGCGATGAACCTCGCCACCGCGAAGCTCACGGCCGACGGCGCCGAGGTCGGTGGCGCGCGCGTGCCGCTGACCCGCGAGACCATCGCCGCGGCCGACGGCGACACCGTGACCCTGGGCTTCCGGCCCGAGGCCCTCGAGGTCGTGACGAACGAGGACGGCGCCCTGCCGATCAAGGTGGACCTGGTCGAGGAGCTCGGCTCGGACGCCTTCGTCTACGGCAAGCTCGCCCAGACCGACGCCGACGACACCCGGCCCAACGTCGTCGTCCGGGTCGACCCGCGCACGCCGCCGGCCATGGGGGACACCCTCCACCTGCGGATCCGCCCGAACGAGCTGCACGTGTTCTCCGCCACGTCCGGGGCGCGCCTGCCCTGACCTCGGGTCATGGGAAACTGGAGGCGTTATGTCCTCCAGTTTCCCTCGCGCCCAGGTCGACATCGACCTCGACGCGATCCGCCACAACCTCACCCTGCTGGGCGCCCGCGCGCCCGGCGCCGAGGTGATGGCCGTGGTGAAGGCCGACGCCTACGGCCACGGCGCGCTGCCGGTGGCGCGCGCCGCGGTCGAGGCCGGCGCGGGCTGGCTCGGCACCTGCTCCCTTGGCGAAGCCCTTGCCCTGCGCGAGGCCGGGATCACCACCCGGCTGTTCAGCTGGCTGGACACTCCGGACGTCGACTTCGCGGCGGGCATCGAGGCGGACGTAGACCTGGCCGCCAGCTCACTGGGTGAGCTACGCCGCATCGCGGCCGCGGCGAAACCGGGTACTCCGGCTCGCGTGCACCTCAAGATCGACACCGGGCTTTCGCGCAACGGCTGCCCGCCCGCCGCGTGGGCCGAGCTGGTCGCCGCCGCGGCCGCCGAACCCCGCGTGGACGTCGTCGCGATCTGGTCCCACCTCGCCTGCGCGGACGAGCCCGAGCACCCCTCGATCGACATGCAGGCCAAGCGGTTCGAAGAGGCCTACGACGCCGCCCGCGCCGCCGGGCTCGACCCGAAGCGGCACCTGGCGAACTCCGCGGCCCTGCTCACCCGGCCGGACCTGCACTTCGACGTCGTCCGCCCCGGCATCGCGATGTACGGGCTCAACCCGGTGCCGCAGGCCGAAGACCTGCGCCCGGCCATGACGTTCCGGTCCGCGGTCGCGCTGGTCAAGCGCGTCGAAGCCGGCGAATCGGTGTCCTACGGGCACACCTGGACCACTCTGCGCGACACGAACCTCGCCCTGGTCCCGGCCGGGTACGCCGACGGCGTCCCGCGGTCGCTGTCGGGCCGGATGGACGTGTGGCTCGGCGGGCGGCGGCGGCCGGTGGCCGGGCGGGTCTGCATGGACCAGCTCGTCGTCGACTGCGGTGACTTCGAGCCGTCCGTCGGCGATGAGGTCGTCCTGTTCGGCGCCGGTGGGAACGGCGAGCCGACGGCCCGGGAGTGGGCCGACAAGCTGGGCACCATCGACTACGAGATCGTCACCTCGATGTACCGCCCGCGGGTGCGGCGCAGGTATCTGGGAGAGCGCTCGTGACACCTTCACGTCGACTGCTGGCCATCGCCGGCGGGGTCGGGGCCGTGGCCACGGGGACCGCCGCCGCCGCTATCGCCGTCGCCGCGCAGCAGCGGCGGCACAGTGAGGATCCGTACGTGGACGAGCCGCTGGGGGAGCTGAAGCCCGACCGTGCGTCCACGGTCGCGGCCGACGACGGCACGCCGCTTTCGGTCGAGGAGATCGACCCGGGGGACGGCGGGAAGCCCGAACTGACCGTCGTGGGGGTGCACGGCTTCGCGCTTTCGAAGCGCTGCTGGCACTTCCAGCGCCGTGACCTGGCTTCCCTGAGGCTGCCGCGCGTGCGTCAGGTGTACTACGACCACCGCGGCCACGGCCTGTCCGGCGCGGCTTCGGCGGAGAACTCGACGATCGAGCAGCTGGCGCGCGACCTCGACGTCGTGCTGCGGTCGGTGGTCCCGGACGGGCCCATCGTGCTGATGGGGCACTCGATGGGCGGCATGGTGATCATGGAGCTGGCCGCCGAGTTCCCTTCGCTGTTCGAAGAACGCGTCGAAGGCGTCGCCTTCATCGCGACCGCGGCGGGCGAAGTGGGCGCCCGCGGGTTGCCGCGTTCGCTGCTCTCGAAGTACAACCCGCTGACGCGCGCCGCCGGCGGTCTGGCCGGCTGGCAGCCGGGGCTGGTGGAGTTCGTCCGCGCGGCCGGCGGTCAGCTGACGCGCCAAGCCGTGCGACGGCTGGCGTTCGGCAGCCGGGACGTCGCACCGAGGCTCGTCGACTTCATGCTCGAGATGCTCGAAGTGACGCCGGTGCGCGGGCTCGTCAACTTCGTCGACACGCTCGGCAGCCACAACCGCTACGCGGCGCTCGCCGGCCTGAAGCACGCGGAAGTCCTGGTCATCGGCGGCGACTCGGACCGGTTCACGCCGTTCGCGCACGCCGAGCGGATCGCGGCCGAGCTGCCCGACGCGGAGCTCGTGCGCGTCCGCGGCGCCGGCCACATGGTCCAGCTCGAGCAGCCCGAGCTGGTGACCAGCCACCTGATCGATCTCCTGCAACGCTGTTCCGGTGTGGACGGCGAAAACTCGTCCCGGCGAAACTGGTGGTGGCAGCGTTGACCGTGATCTCCCCGATGGCGTTCCCGACGCCCGAAGAGACGATGGACTTCGGGCGCGCGCTCGGCCGAGCACTGCGCGCGGGCGATCTGGTCCTGCTGGCCGGCCCCCTGGGCGCGGGCAAGACGACGCTGACCCGCGGCATCGCGGCCGGCCTCGGCGTCGGCGGCCGGGTCAGCTCCCCGACGTTCGTCCTGGCCCGCGTCCACCCGGCGGGCGCTTCCGGCGTGCCACTGGTGCACGTCGACGCGTACCGGCTGGGCGGTGACCTCTCCCAGCTCGACGACCTGGACCTGGACACGGACCTGGAGCGCTCGGCGATCGTGGTCGAGTGGGGCGAGGGTTCGGCGGAGCGGCTTTCGGACGACTACCTGGTGGTGCGGCTGGACCGCCGCGAGGACGACGTCCGCGAGGTGACCCTGGAACCGCACGGCTCGTGGGCCGATCGCACCCCGGAGCTGGTCCGGGCCTGAGGCGTCCGGTGAACGCCCTCCCGAACCCGGCACGCCGGTTCGTCGTGCTCAACGACGCCCCGGTCGGGGACGGCACCGAGGAAGACCTGCTCGACGTCACGTCCGTGGCCCACAACCTGAGCGCGCTCATCCTCGCCTCGCGGGACACCGCGCCGTTCACGCTCGCCGTGGACGCGGCGTGGGGCATGGGCAAGAGCAGCCTGCTGCACCGGCTGGAGGCGACGTTGTCCGCCGAGCCCGGGATGTCCACCGTCTGGTTCAACGCGTGGACGGCCGGCCCGGCGAGCGCGCTGGAAGGCCTGATCAAAGCGGTGCTCCTGCGCTTCGACCGCAACATCATCCGCCGCGTCCTGCGGTCGATGTCCCGCCGCGCCCACCTCCTCGGCGCCCTGCGCGGGCTGGGGCTCGTCCTGGCCAGCTTCTTCGGGCTCGGCCGGGTCGTGGACGAGATCTGGCAGCGGATGTCGCTGGACGCGCAGGCCCGCAACCAGATCAAGGGAGTCCTGCGGGACGCGTTCGGTGCGTGGATGGCGAAGAGCGGCACCCCGGACCGACGGCGGCTGCTGGTCGTGTTCGTCGACGACCTGGACCGGTGCGGCAGCGAGCGCATCGTCGAGGTGTGCGAAGCGATCAAGCTCTACCTGGACGTGCCCGGCATCGTGTTCGTCCTCGCCTGCGACCAGAGCGCGTTGTGGCGGGCCGTGCAGAAATCGGCGGGCTTCGACGACCCGGCGGCCGCGGTCGAATACCTGGAGAAGATCGTCCAGATCACCTACCGGATCGCGCCGCCGTCGGTGGAGCAGGCGATCCAGCTGGTCGACGGCTATCTCCACCGCTCCGGAACCAGCGGGTTGTTCGACGAATCGTCGAAGAGTTTGATCATCGGCCGGTCGCGGCACAACCCCCGGCGGATCAAGCGCGTGATCAACAGCTTCGTGCTGGAGTACCACCTCGACCCGTCCTGGGACGAGATCGGCCTGGCGCACCTGGTGAACGTGATCCTGCTCCAGCACTTCTACCCGGGCTTCCACAGCCTGCTCGCCCACCCCGGGAACGACCACCTGATCGGCGAGTTCCTGGACTACCAGGAACTGCGCGCGATCGTGAAGCACGGTGACCAGGTGGACGCGGACCGCTGGGCGAAGCTGTTCGAGTCGAAGGGGTTGCGCCCGCCGCGGACGCCGGACCTCGCCGAGCTGGAAAGCGAACTGCCCGCCGACTACCCGGTGCTGGCGGCCGACCGGGATTTCGTGGCGCTGCTCCGCGGAATGGCCCAGCACAGCCGAGTCCTGGTGCACCGGCTGCGCAGCCGTCCGGTGGGCCTGCTCCGGCCACCGGCGGTGTCGCCGGACGAGGGGGACTTCGGCGCCCCGCGGATCGACGGCCGGCCCGCGTTGCGCAACCTCCGGGTGCTGTGGATCGACGACCACCCGTCGAACAACATCACGCTGGCCGATCACCTCCAGGTGAACGGGGTGCTCTTGGAGCAGGTGACCGACCGGGCGGGTGCCCTGGCGTCGTTCCGGCGGTTCACCCCGGACGTGGTGCTGACGGACCTCGGCCGTGGCTCCGACAAGAACGCGGGCGTCACCGATCTCGACCACTTCCGGCACGGCGGTGCGGACTACCGGGGGCCCGTCCTGTTCTACACCGGAGGTCCCCCGGGCTTCGCCACGCAGAAGCGGATCAAGCAGCTCGGCGCCGACGGTCCGGTGTACTCGGCGGGCGACGTCGTCGCCTGGCTGGAGCGGGTGGCGACGGCGAAGAAGGCTTAGCCGGCCGGCTTGACCACCGCCCGGGCCACCCCCAGGTCCACCAGGTCCTGGGGGCGCAGGTGCAGCTGGTTCGCGATGTCCGGCACCTCCGAAGCCGGCCGCTTCAGGATCGCCGCCGCGGCTTCGGGCGACGTCACCGAGAAGTACGCGTCCGGGGTCACCCACGTCGACTCCGCGCCCGCGAACGCCAACGCCCCGCCCGAGCCGCCTTCGCCGATCACCAGCGTCGTCACCGGGATCGCCGCCGTCGCGACCGCCTCGAACATCGCCGCGATCGCCGCGCCCGCGCCCGCTCGCTCGGCCGCCGCGTCGTTGGCCGCGCCCGGGGTGTCGACCAGCGTGAGCACCGGGAAGCCCAGCCGGGACGCCAGCCGCACCAGCCTCGCAGCCGTGCGGAAGCCCGCCGGGGACGTCGGGGTGCCGCACTGCGCCGCGTACGCGATCGTCCGGCCGTCGCGCCAGCCGAAGCCGCACGCGACACCCGGGTCGACGCCGCCCGCGCGGTCGCCGCTGATGTCTTCGCGCCAGTCGAAGTACGCGTCCAGGTACTCGGCGGCCCGGGGACGCGAAGGCGACCTCGCCGCCTGGACCGCCTCCCAGCCCGTGGAAGGCAGCGGAGCGGCCCTAAGCGCCGAAGGCGGCGGAGCGGCCGCCGACGAGCGCGCGGTCAGCAGCCGCAGCCAGCGTTCCAGCGTGGGCCCGAGTTCGTCCGGCGTGACGACGGCGTCGACCTGACCCCACTCGAACTTCGCCTCCGCCGTGTACGCCTCCGGGGCCTCCGGCGGCCGCACCCGCGAGCCCGCGAACCCGACCTGCGCCTCCGGCAGCGCGAGGACGACGTCGGCGCCCGCGCCGAGGGTCGCCCAGCCGCCGCCGGTCGTCGGGTCGCGCAGCACCGAGATCTGCGGGATGCCCGCCGCGCGCGTGAGCGCCGCCGCCCGCGCCACGCGCTGGAGCTGCATCAGCGCGCGCATGCCCTGCTGCATGCGGCTGCCGCCGGTCGCGACCAGCGAGACCACCGGCAGCCGCGCGTCGCGGGCGTGCGCGAACGCCGCCTCGATCCGGTCGCCGGTGCGCTGCCCGAGCGAGCCGCCCAGGAAGCCGAACTCGAAGGCGATCAGCACCGCCTCGACGTCGCCGATCTTCGCCGTCCCGCAGACGACCGACTCCTTCTCGCCGGTGCGTTCTTCCGCCGCGGCACGGGCGGTGCGGTAACCCGGCCAGCCGATCGGCCCGTCGGCCGGCTCGTCGCGCAGCGGCGTGGGGAACTCCGTGAAGTCGTTCGCGATCGTGCCGACGACTTCGCGCGCCGGCAGCCTAGACACCGAGCGCCCGCTTCATGACCTTGCCCATGTCGTTGCGCGGCAACGCTTCCAGATAGCGGACGACCCGCGGGCGCTTGTGCGGCGCGAGCAGCTTCGCGACGTGGTCGGCCAGTTCCCCGGCCGTCGGCGGCTCACCGGAAGGCACGATCCACGCGACGATCCGCTCGCCGAGGTCGTCGTCCGGCTCGCCGGTGACGGCGGCTTCGGCGACGCCGGGGTGTTCGAGCAGCGCGTTTTCGATCTCGCCCGCGCCGATCTTGTAGCCGCCGCTCTTGATCAGGTCGGTCGCCTTGCGCCCGACGATCTTGACGTAGCCGTCGGCGTCGCGCGTCGCCACGTCGCCGGTGCGGAACCAGCCGCCGTCGAACGCCGCCGCGGTCGCGTCCGGGCGGTTGAGGTACTCGGTGAACAGGTTCGGGCCGCGGACCTGGATCTCGCCGACGGTCTCGAGGTCGTCGACCACCTCGCCGGCCTCGCCGACCAGCCGCAGTTCGACGCCGCCGAGCGGGACGCCGACCGTGCCGGGCTTGCGCTCGCCGTCGGCGCGGACGCTCGTGTTCATCAGGGTTTCGGTCATCCCGTAGCGCTCGACGACCTGCTGGCCGGTCGCCGCGGTGATCCGCTGGTGGTCGTGCACCGGCAGCGCCGCGGACCCGGAGACGAGCAGCCGCGCGCCGCGCAGGGCGTCCGCGAGCGCGGTGTCCGTGCCCACTTCGCCGGCGATCCGGTGGTACATCGTCGGGACGCCGAACAGCATGGTCGCGCCGTTCGCCAGTTCGCGCGCGACGCCCTCGGTCGAGAACCGGCCGAGGTGGCGCACCGAACCGCCGCGGCGCAGCGGGCCGAGGATGCCGAGGATCAGGCCGTGCACGTGGAACAGCGGGAGCCCGTGCACGAGGACGTCACCGGCCGTCCAGCCCCAGGCGTCTTCGAGGGCGTCGAGCGTGCTCGCGATCGCGCGGCGGGGGAGGACGACGCCCTTGGGCGGGCCGGTGGTCCCCGACGTGTAGACGATCAGCGCGGGCGTCTCCGGGTCCGGCTCCGCCGCGTCGAGCGCTTTCCCGCCGGTCAGCGGGATGTCCCGCCGCGGCAGCCCGGCCAGGGCCGCGGGCAGTTCGGCGCCGGGCTCGGCCAGCACCAGCTGCGGCTCGCTGTCGGTCAGGATGTGCGCGAGCTCGCGCTCGCCGATCTTCGGGTTGAGCGGCACGGCCGGCACCCCGGCGAGCAGCGCGGCGACGACCGCGACGCTCGTGTGCACGGTCGGGGTCGCCCAGACGGCCACGCGGCCGCGAGGCAGCTCGGCGGCGAGCCCCCCGGCCACGGCGGCGAGGTCGGCGTAGGAGAGGACGTGGTCGCCGAAGCGCAGGGCCTCTTCGGCGGAACCGTCGGCAAGGGTGGGGAACAACGGGGCGGGCACCGCGGGGACCTCCCAGAGTCGGACTCCATCCGCACGTTACCGGTTCGACCGGAAGCAGGCGGAACGTTTCGCAACCGGTCGGCGGGAGGTGCCCGTTCCGCCGTGGCTGCGGTCGGATCGGTAACAAACGGCACAGTACCGTGCGGATCAGTCCCCTGCAGCGACCTCTCGAAGACGCTGGTCGTAGGCTGGGACACCGTGTTGGTACTGGCGATCGATACCTCGACCCCGGCGGTCACCGCGGGCGTCGTCGAGGTGGACGGCGACGGGGTCGAGACGCGCGGCGAGCGCGTCACGGTCGACCCGCGCGCCCACGGCGAGCTGATCACCCCGCACGCGCTGGCCGCCGCCGAAGCCGCGGGGGTCGCGCTCAAGGACCTCGACGCGATCGTCGCCGGGGTCGGCCCCGGTCCGTTCACCGGCCTGCGCGCCGGGATGGCGACCGCCGCCGCGCTCGGGCACGCCCTCGGCCTCCCCGTGTACCCGGTCTGCAGCCTCGACGCGCTGGCCGCCGACGTCGTCTCGGCCGGGGCCTTCCTGGTCTGCACCGACGCGCGCCGCCGCGAGGTGTACTGGGCCGCTTACGACAGCGACGGCAACCGCACCGACGGCCCGCACGTCCAGCGCCCCGCCGACCTGGCGACCGGCGTCGAGGCCGCGGCCGGGGACGGCGCCGTGCTGTACGCGGAGGCGCTCGGCGTCCAGCCGATCGAGCCGCGCTTCCCGTCACCCGCCGGGCTGGTCAAGGCCGCCAAGAGCGCGTTGCTGGCGAAGGCAGAGCCCGCGCCGCTGACGCCGCTGTACCTGCGCCGTCCCGACGCCGCCGAGCCCGCCGCGCCGAAACGGGTGACCGCGAGGTGAGACTCGAGCCGCTGCGCCGCCGGGACATCGCCCGGTGCGTCGAGATCGAGCAGATCCTCTTCCCCGGCGACGACCCGTGGAACTCCCGCGCGTTCCACTCCGAGCTGGACATCGGGCACTTCTACCTGGCCGCCCGCCCGGACGAGGGCGACGAGCTGCTCGGGTACGCCGGGCTCGCCGTCGTCGGGCGCCGCCGCGGCGAGTACGAGGCGACCGTGCACACCATCGGCGTCGCCCCGGAGTACCAGGGCAAGGGGATCGGCAAGGCGCTGCTGCGGGCGCTGCTGGACCGCGCCGACGAGTACGAAGCGCCGGTCTTCCTCGAGGTCCGCACGGACAACACGACGGCACTCGGCCTGTACGAGAGCCACGGTTTCGAACGGCTCGGCATCCGGAAGCGCTACTACCAGCCTTCCGGCGCCGACGCGTACACGATGGTCCGCCCCGCGCGGACGCGAGACGGGGTGGCGGGCTGATGTCACGCATCATCATGGGCATCGAGAGCTCGTGCGACGAGACCGGCGTCGGCCTGGTCCGCCTGCACGACGACGGCACGGTCGAGCTGCTCGCCGACGAGGTGGCGTCCAGCGTCGAGCAGCACGCGCGCTTCGGCGGCGTGGTGCCCGAGGTCGCCAGCCGGGCGCACCTGGAAGCGATGGTCCCGACGACCACGCGCGCCTTCGAGAAAGCCGGGCTGGCACTGTCCGATGTGGACGCCATCGCGGTGACGGCCGGGCCGGGCCTGGCGGGCGCGCTGCTCGTCGGCGTCTCGGCGGCCAAGGCGTACGCGACGGCGCTGGACGTGCCGCTCTACGGCGTCAACCACCTGGCCGGGCACATCGCGGTGGACACGCTGCAGCACGGGCCGCTGCCCACGCCGTGCCTGGCGCTGCTGGTGTCCGGCGGGCACACGCAGCTGCTGCGCGTCGACGACATCGCGTCGGAGATCACCGAGCTGGGGTCCACTGTGGACGACGCGGCGGGCGAGGCGTACGACAAGGTCGCGCGGGTGCTCGGCCTGCCCTACCCGGGCGGCCCGCCGATCGACAAGGCGGCGAAGAACGGCGACCCGGCGGCGATCGCGTTCCCGCGCGGCATGACCGGCCCGCGCGACGCGAAGAACGACTTTTCCTTCTCCGGCTTGAAGACCGCGGTCGCGCGCTGGGTCGAAGGCGCCGCCCGGCGCGGCGAGGAGATCCCGGTGGACGACGTCGCGGCGTCGTTCCAGGAGGCCGTCGCGGACGTGCTGACGATGAAGGCGATCCGCGCCGCGAAGGAGCAGGGGATCGGCACCATCGTGATCTCCGGCGGCGTGGCGGCGAACTCGCGGCTGTCGGCGCTGGCGGCGGAACGCTGCGCGGCGGCGGGCATCGAGCTGCGCGTTCCGCGCCCCCGCCTGTGCACGGACAACGGCGCGATGATCGCGGCTTTGGGCGCGCACGTGGTGGCGGCGAAGCGCCCGACGGCGAAGCTGGACTTCAGCGCGAACCCGGCGTTGCCCGTGAACGTGGTCTCGCTCTCGTGAGTGTTCGGGGCGGTTGGAACCGCCCCGAACACTCACTACGGGTCTGGGCCTACGTAGCCGCGACCTCGTTGCGGGTCGTCGCGGCGACGCCGAGCAGTTCCTCGATCGCCGCCACCGCCAGGGTGGCCGCATTGCCTTCGCCGTAGGGGTTTCCGACCTGCGCCGGCCGCAGCTCGCCGCTCAGCAGGCGGGCCGCCGTGTCGGCGATGCGCTCGGTGTCCGTGCCGACCAGCCACGCGCACCCCGCCTCCACGACCTCGACGCGCTCGGTCACGTCGCGCAGCACCAGCACCGGGGTGCCGAACGTCGGCGCTTCCTCCTGGATGCCGCCCGAGTCCGTTAGCACCAGCGACGCGGCCCGCAGGGCGCGGACCAGGTCCGGGTACTCCAGCGGGTCGGTGACCGTCACGCGCGGCAGGCCGGCCAGCGCCGCCTCGACCTGGGCGCGGACCTGCGGGTTCGGGTGCGCCGGGAACAGCACCTGCACGTCCGGGTGCTCGGCGACGATCAGCTGCACCGCGGCCAGCGTCCGCTCAAGCGGCTCGCCCCAGGACTCGCGGCGGTGCGAAGTGACGAGCACCAGCCGCTCGCCGGCCTCGGCGATCTCCATCTCCAGCAACGCCAGCGCCGTGTCGCGGGCCGGCAGGTCGCGGGCCGCGATCTCCAGCACGGCGTCGACGACCGTGTTGCCCGTGACCGCGATGCGTTGCCGCGCAACGCCTTCCGCGCGCAGCTCGGCCGCCGCGCCGAGGGTCGGGGCCAGGTGCAGCGCCGCGAGCCGCGACACCATCTGGCGCGCGCCCTCCTCGGGGAACGGCGCCGCGAGGTCGTGTGTGCGCAGCCCGGCTTCCAGGTGCACCACCGGGATACCCAGCCAGAACGCGGCCAGCGCGCCCGCGAGCGTCGTCGTGGTGTCGCCCTGGACGACCAGCGCGGCCGGCGGGTGCCGGCGCAGCAGGTCGTCGAGCGCGGGGAGCAGACCGGCCACGAGTTCCGCCTGCCCGCCGGTGACCCGCGGCGGCACGTCCAGCCACACGTCGGCGGTCAGCCCGAACGGTTCGAGCGCCTGCTCGACCATGTCCGGGTGCTGGCCGCTGTGCACCAGGACCGGCCGCAACGCCGGGTGCGCGTCCAGCGCCAGTGCCAGCGGCGCGAGCTTCAGCGCTTCCGGCCGCGTCCCGGCCAGCACCATCACGTCCACCCGGCGGTACCCCTTCTCCACATAGTCCAGTCTCCACGAAAATTTCCACCGCGGGCCGCCGGCGTGCGAGGGGCACACGCCGACGGCCCGTTCCTCAATCCCGCGCCTGGGAGAGGCGGCGGTTGCGGCGGTGGACCGCGATCAGCGCCACGGTCCCGAGCAGGACCAGGAGCACGCCGACGGCCAGCCACCACCCGATGTCGGCGCCGGTGGCGGCGAGGGTGCCCACCCCGCCACCGGCGACTCCGACACCCGCGCCCGGCATCTTGTACATCCGGGCCTCCGCTCAGGCCTGTGCGGAACGGCGGCGGAAGATGCGCGTGCCCACGGGCACCGCGACCGCGCCGAGCAGGCCGAGGCCGATCCACAGCCCGGCGCCGGACGCGAGCGGCATCGGCGGCGCGGCCGGGCCGCAGGTCGCCGACGACACGATCACGTCACCCGAGCCGAGCGCGCCGACCACACCGCCGAGCAGCTTCACGTGGATGGCGTTGACCGTGAGGCTGCCGTCCTTGTTCTTGATCTGCTCGTTGAGGATGACCGTCGCGATGTTGATCCCGGCGATCGCGACCTTGACCTGGGTGTTCGGCGCCGGGGTCGCGTCGACCGCGCCCGCGCTGCCGAGGTTCGCGCCGACAAGCGTGGTGCTGCCCGTGACGCCCGCCTGGGTCGCCGTGCAGACCGCCTCGACGGCCTTGGCACCGACGTTGTTGCCGAGGGCCTTGAGCAGCGGCAGCCCGACGTCGGCGGTGCTGGCCTTGGCCGTCACCGCGCCGGAGTTGTCGTCGCGCTTGGCCTCGGTGTTGATCACACCGGTGGTCAGGATCCCGGTCAGGTTCGCCGAGGCCAAGCTGTTGGTCGTCGGGCCCGCGGTGTTCGCGGCCGCGAGCGGGCCGGCCTTCACCGCCGGCTGCCCGAGCAGCGTCACGTCGACGTTCACGCCGTAGGCCGACCCGTCACCGGGAGCGGCCGACGCGGGGGTCGCGCCGGCGAGCACGACGCTCGCCACGACCGCGGCGAGCAGGCCGCCACGGCGCACGAGGGAGCTCTTCATCAAACTTTCCTCCGAATTCGCTGGAGTTAATCGGGGGTGCGTGACGTCGGCGCGGATAAACCGGCTTGCTTCGAGTCGGCACGCGAATCGACTATCGCGAAGAGCGGCCCGAATGGCACACGATATTTCCCGAATCACCGGATCGGGTACAACGTGGCGGAGTTTCCGCAGGTCGTTTCCGCATCACTCGGATGGCCTAGCAAGTTTGCGGGTGGAGCTGCCGAATGGGCCGCTAAACCACACCTCCGAGTGGAAGTGAGGGCCGGTGGTGTTTTACGCTCGCCCGGGGTCCGCAGCTTGATCCGACAACCGACACCGAGAGGACCGTCGTGGCCGTAGCGAGCGCTCCGAACGCAGGTATGGCACGGTTCCCGCTGGTCATCGCGCTGAGCGCGCTGGCGGCCGCGGGTGCCGTGGTGGTGCTGGCCGAGCGGTTCTACCGCGAACTGGAAGTGCGGCTCGCCGGTGCGATCCTCGAGGTGATCACTACATCGGGTGTTTATGTAGCACCCGATCGGGAGTCTGTTTACTTTGGGTTGACGAGCACTACTCCGTTCGGGTTGAGAATGACACCGGAATGTTCTTCGGCGTTCCTTTTGCTTCCGTTGCTCGTTGTGACGATGATCATGCTGTACTTCCGGCCCGCGAATGCGAAGCGGCTCTTCTTTTCGCTCGGTATTTCCACGGTCGTCGTCGTGCTGGTGAACCAGCTGCGCATTCTCACGATCGTCGGGCTCGTGCACGGGTTCGGCACCGACGACGGCTACTACTGGGGTCACACGCTGCTCGGCTCGATGGTCAGCGTGTTCGGCGGTGCCGTCTCGCTGGTCCTGTTCGTCTGGCTGGCCACGCGGAAGAAGAAGGCATGAGCGTCAAGGTCCTGCTGGCGATCACGCAGGCGTTCGCGCTCACGATGAGCGTGGCGTTCCTGGTGTACGTCGTCGTCATCGTGGTGCCGTACCTGCGGCGCAAGCCCGCGCCGGTCGGCGACCCGGCCGACTACACGTGGCACTTCTTCGTCCCGTGCCGCGACGAGCAGACGGTGATCCGCGAGACGATCCGCTACCTGCGCACGACGTTCCGCAAGGCGCACGTCTGGGTCGTCGACGACGACTCGGAGGACCGCACCGCCCGCGTCGTCCGGATGCTGTGGCGCCGCCACGGCGGCTACGACCCGTACCTGCACCTGGTGCCGCGCACGCGGCCCGAGGCGCGGACCGGCAAGGGGGACGCCCTCAACGCGGCCTACCGGGCGCTGAACGACTGGATGGGCCCGGACGCCTCGCGCGACGACGTCGTCGTGGTGGTCGTCGACGCCGACGGCCGCCCGGCGCCGAACTGCCTCGAGGTCTGCGCGGCCGACCACCTCTTCGGCGACGAGGGGATCGGTGCGGTCCAGCTGGACGTCTGGATGAGCAACGTCGGAACGCCGCCGCCGTCGCGGAACCCGGTCGGGCGCTGGTTCGGCCTCAAGCTCGCGCAGCTGCAGGACCTCGAGTTCCGGACGGCGATCGCGGCGATCCAGACCTCCCGCGGCTTCACCGGCACGATCTCCATGGGCGGCAACGGCCAGTTCACCCGGCTCACCGCGCTGGACTCCATCGCGGGCGCCGACGAACAGCCGTGGCGCGGCTCGCTGCTGGAGGACTTCGAACTCGGCGTCCACCTGCTCACGGCCGGCTGGCGCACCGGGTTCACGCCGGATTCCCATGTGGCGCAAGAGGGTCTGTACAGCCTGCGGCGCTTCCTCGTGCAGCGCACCAGGTGGGGGCAGGGCACCATGCAGTGCGCCCGGTACCTGCGCCGGATCTGGGATTCGCCGCACGTCAGCACGCTCGGGGCGGCGGAGATGATGTACTACCTCGCCCAGCCGTGGCTGCAGCTGCTCGGCTCGCTGCTGTACCCGATCCCGTTCATCCTGCTGGTGACGAGCACCGCGGGCGACCCGGCGCAGATGTGGACGTGGTTCACCGGCGGCGCGTGGATCCTCTTCGCCATCTACGGCTCGTTCGGGCTGCTGCCGTTCCTGGTGTGGGGCCCGATCTACCAGCTGAAGTGCTTGCGCAGCCGCAACGTGCTGCGCGGGATCGGTCTCGGTTTCGCTTACGCGGCCTACATCTACACGTTCTACGTGACGTCGTGGCGCGCGCTGTTCCGCTTGGTCCGCGGCCGCAACGGCTGGGCGAAGACGCGCCGCAACACCGAACAGGCGGCCGGGGTGAAGGTCGCGCTCGACGCGTGAGCGCGACCCCCACCACCGGTCAGAACGCCGGCACGAGCCGGACGTCGTCCGCCTTGACGAACGCGATCCGGTGCCCGAACTGGATCTGCACGTACTTGAGCTTGCCCTTCACCACCACGTGGTCGGCCAGGTCGAACGTCGTGGCCGAGTAGTACTCCGAGCCGACCGTCCCGGCCGAGGAGTACTTCTGCCCGGCGGAGAGCGTGTACGGCAGCGGCGTGATGGCCTGCACGGTGACGTTCGCCGGGTAGGCCTCCGGCTCGGGGTAGGCGCGGCCGTACACCGGCACGGTCGCGAGGCCGGGCTTCGGCGTCGCGACCCAGCCGAACGCGGGCTTCGCGACCCGGGCGCCGCGCGGGTTGGGGAACCAGCCCTTCTGCCCGAGGTACCAGATCGCCGTCCAGTCGCCGCGGACGTCCGCGACGGCGTACTGCTGCCCGGTCGCGGCGCGGCTGCCGACGTCGGAAACGTCCATTGTGGACGGCGTGCCGTCGGTGTGCAGGCCGGCGTCCTTCAACAGCGGCGAGGATTCACTCGGCTCCGAGTGCAGCACGACGGCCTCCGAACCGCGCGGCGCGCACGGCGTCCCGGGGCTGTCGCAGCCGGTGAACACGGGCTGGTTCTTCGCGAAGTCCGGGTCGATGGTGACCAGCGACGAGCCGGGCAGGCCGAACCCGCCGAGCGGCGCGCCCAGCAGGTCGAAGTAGTGCGACCAGTCCCAGTAGGGGCCCGGGTCCCAGTGCATGCCCTTGATCGTCGACGGGATCGTGCCCGGCACGTTGTCGTGGCCGATGATGTGCGCCCGGTCGAGCGGGATGCCGTACTTGCGCGCGAGGTAGCCGACGAGCTTCGCGCTCGAGCGGTACATCGCCTCGGTGTACCAGGTGCCCTTGGCGGCGAAGCCCTCGTGCTCGATGCCGACGGACTTGGCGTTGACGTACCAGTTGCCGGCGTGCCAGGCGACGTCCTTGGTCGGCACGTGCTGCGCGATCAGGCCGTCGTTGGAGCGGATCGTGTAGTGCCAGCTGACGTAGGTCGGGTCCTGCGCGAGGTCGAGGACGTTGTCCCAGTAGCCCTCGGTGTCGTGGATGACGATGTGGTCGATCTTCTGGCTGACCGGCCGGTTGGCGAGGTCGTGGTTGCCGTAGTCGTCGTCCGGCAGCTCCTGGTAGGGAGCGGGGACGGACTCGCAGGTGACGGTCCGCGGGCACTCGACGTTCGCCGGGTTCCCGCCGTGCTGCGGCACCGTCGTGCCCGGGCTGGGGCTCAGGCTGACCTGCTGGCCGTCGTCGGTCGTGCGGGCGACGCCGGTCTTGATGGTGTCGTAGACCTCGTCGGCGAAGGTCCGCGCCGCGTCTCCGGTGGATCCGCTGTACTTCGCGACGGCGTCGTACCAGGTGTTGCCGGCGTGGTACTCCGCGAGGAGAGCGGCGCCGCCTCGGATGTTCTCCGCGGGATCGGTGCGGAGGGTTTCGGCGGTTCGGCCGACGAGCCGGGCGGCCTCGTCGACGGTCTGCAGGCCCGGTGGGGGAGTCGCCGGCCCGGCCTTCGGGTGCAGGGCCGGACGGGCGTCGTCGCCTCGGGGGTCCTCGGTGCCTTCATCGTGGTGGGTGGTGGCCACGCCGGCTTCGCGGACGTCGGTGAGGTGCATCGGGCCGTAGCCGGCGGACGTGCTCGGTGTGCCGGCGTTGGAGTCCCAGCGGGACTCCAGGTAGGAGACGCCGAGGAGGACGTTCTCCGGGACCCCGAACTCGGCCGCGGCGGCGGTGAAGTCGCGTTGGCGCTGATCGGTGGTGGCGGCTTGCGCGGGCGCGGCGGCCAGGCCGGTGGTGAGGGCGACGGCGGCGAGGAGCGCGGCCGATCTTGGGAGGGACATGGGCATAAACCCCCAGGGTTCAGGTGCCAGACGTCAGAACCTAACCAGAAACTCACGCTGGGGGTAAGGGCCGGCGAAACCGTGCTGTCGGCCGTGGTCGGCTCCTGGGTGACCTACCGCGTCAAGCGCCGCGAAGGAGCGAGGCTCAGCGCCGCGGCCGAGGTCGAGCGCGACCTCCGGACCGCCGAGCTGTTCGTCAAGCTGATGGACCCGGCGCACGCCCGGGGCGCCGCGGTCCGGTCCGTGCCGACGGTTCGGCGCGACCAGGGCTGAAACCGCGGGTCAGGGCTCTTTCGGCCTGTCGGGTGGACCCTCCTTGCACGACTGGCACTCACGTGGCTAGAGTGCTAATCGCACGGCCCGACAGCCCCGGCACCCGCGACGGCGGGGGTGGTAGAGCCGTAACCACAACCTGCCAACGCTTTCGACGACCGTGGAGGTCAACCCGGTGAGCGTGAACATCAAGCCGCTCGAGGACAAGATCGTTGTCCAGACGAGCGAGGCCGAGGAGACGACCGCTTCCGGCCTCGTCATCCCCGACACCGCCAAGGAGAAGCCCCAGGAGGGCAAGGTTCTGGCCGTGGGCCCGGGCCGGATCGACGACAAGGGCAACCGCGTCCCGCTCGACGTGAACGTCGGCGACGTCGTCATCTACTCCAAGTACGGCGGCACCGAGGTCAAGTACAACGGTGAGGACTACCTCATCCTGTCCGCCCGCGACGTGCTGGCCGTCATCAACTGACGTCCGCTCGCAGCGCATGACGCCCCGGGCCCCGCACAACGCCGGGGAGCGGGGCGTTCTTGCGTTTCAGACCCACCGAAAGGTAAGCGGAAACCGCTATGCCCAAGCAGATCAGTTTCGACGAGGACGCTCGTCGCGCGCTGGAGCGCGGGGTGAACAAGCTCGCCGACGCGGTCAAGGTCACCCTCGGCCCGCGCGGTCGCCACGTCGTGCTCGACAAGAAGTTCGGCGGCCCGACCATCACCCTCGACGGCGTGACCGTCGCCCGTGAGATCGAGCTCGACGACCCGTTCGAGAACCTCGGCGCGCAGCTCGCCAAGAGCGTCGCCACCAAGACCAACGACGTCGCCGGTGACGGCACCACGACCGCGACCGTGCTCGCGCAGTCCCTGGTGAAGGTCGGCCTGCGCAACGTCGCGGCCGGCGCGAACCCGACCTCGATCGGCCGCGGCATCGAAGCCGCCGCGGAGAAGGTCATCGAGGTCCTCAAGAGCAAGGCCACCCCGGTCAAGGGCCGCGAGAGCATCGCCCAGGTCGGCACCGTGACCTCGCGCGACGCCAACATCGGCGCCCTCCTCGGCGAAGCCGTCGAGAAGGTCGGCGAGGACGGCGTCATCACCATCGAGGAGTCGTCGACCCTGGCGACCGAGCTGGTGATCACCGAGGGCGTCCAGTTCGACAAGGGCTTCCTCTCGGCGCACTTCGCGACCAACCCGGAGGAGCAGAAGGCGATCCTCGAGGACGCCTACATCCTGCTCGTCCGCGAGAAGGTCTCGTCGCTGGCCGAGCTGCTGCCGGTGCTCGAGAAGGTCGTCGAGGCCAAGAAGCCGCTGCTCATCATCGCCGAGGACGTCGACGGCGAAGCGCTGTCCACCCTCGTGGTGAACTCGCTGCGCAAGACGATCACCGCCGTCGCGGTCAAGGCGCCGTTCTTCGGCGACCGCCGCAAGGCGTTCCTGGACGACCTCGCGGTCGTCACCGGCGGCGAGGTCATCTCCGCGGAGATCGGCCGCAAGCTGGCCGACGTCGACCTCGGCGCGCTGGGCAAGGCCCGCCGGATCGTCGTCACCAAGGACGACACCACGATCGTCGACGGCGGCGGCACCAAGGACGCCATCTCCGGGCGGGTCGCGCAGATCCGC
This sequence comes from Amycolatopsis sp. cmx-4-83, assembly GCF_046548815.1. Lineage (NCBI taxonomy): Bacteria > Bacillati > Actinomycetota > Actinomycetes > Pseudonocardiales > Pseudonocardiaceae > Amycolatopsis > Amycolatopsis sp. cmx-4-83. The sequence goes on from NZ_JAEBEF010000001.1 coordinate 556,368, forward strand.
AAGGAGATCGAGACGACCGACTCCGACTGGGACCGCGAGAAGCTGCAGGAGCGGCTCGCGAAGCTCGGCGGCGGCGTCGCGGTCATCAAGGTCGGCGCGGCCACCGAGACCGAGCTGAACGAGCGCAAGCACCGCATCGAGGACGCCGTGGCATCGACCAAGGCGGCCGTCGAGGAGGGCATCCTGCCCGGCGGCGGTTCGGCGCTGGTGCACGCGGTCAAGGAGCTCGAGGGCGGCCTCGGCCTCGAAGGCGACGAGGCCACCGGCGTGCGCATCGTGAAGGACGCGCTGTCCGCCCCGCTGTTCTGGATCGCGACCAACGCGGGCCACGAGGGCGCGGTCATCGTCAACAAGGTGCGCGAGCAGAGCTGGGGCCACGGCTTCAACGCCGCCACCGGCGAGCTCACCGACCTGCTGGCCGCCGGCATCGTCGACCCGGTCAAGGTGACCCGGTCCGCGGTGGCGAACGCCGCCTCGATCGCGCGTCTCGTGCTGACGACGGAGTCGTCGATCGTCGAGAAGCCGGTCGACGAGGAGCCCGCCGGCGCGGGCCACGGCCACTCGCACTGATTTCCGACGAGACGGGGCGGTACTCCTGCTGGGGTGCCGCCCCGTTCCGTTTCCGGAGACCGGCGCCTGCGCAGTGGCGCCGGCCGACTTCGCGAGCTACGCCGAGTGGCGCCCGTTCCTCTACCCGAGGCGCGGGCCGCGCCGAGGCCACGCGGCACGAGCACTGATTTCCGACGAGACAGGGCGGCACTCCAGCTGGGGTGCCGCCCCGTTCCGTTCCCGGGGGACACCCGGAAAGCACGGAGGGCGGCACCCCACCCGGTGCCGCCCTCCGATGTCTGTGGCCGCTCAGCCGCCGGACATGCTGAGCGCGCGTTTGTCCGCCTTGATGAGGTGCTCGCGTTCGGACTCCGAGAGCCCGCCCCAGATGCCGTACGGCTCGTGCACCGCCAGCGCGTGGCTGCGGCACATCTCCAGGACCGGGCAGCTCAGGCAGACCGCCTTCGCCCTCGCCTCCCGTCGTGCGCGCGCCGGGCCGCGCTCGCCGTCCGGGTGAAAGAAGGACGCGCTGTCCATCCCCCGGCACGACCCTTCGAGCTGCCAGTCCCACATGTCGGCGTTGGGTCCTGGGAGCCTGCGCGTGTCTGCCATCCTGACCGCCTCCGTCATCCGGTCGATGCCGCTAGCTGCTCTGCTGTGGTGCCAATACTCCATTCGGTGCAACGGCGGTAACGTTAGAAGCGCGCCAATAGTTGTTCAAGCGATCCGGCCCGATTCAGCCGTTAGGCATCCCCCGGATGTGTGAGCAGGGGTTTCGCCTCCGGTTGCCGACTGCGCTGGGTGCCTGGATATTGAGGCTCGTGGGAGCTGGGTCGGGCACCGAAGAACCCACCCTGCCGGTGGCCTCGGTCGCCCGCCGGCTCGGGGTCGCCCCGTCCACCCTCCGAACCTGGGACCGCCGCTACGGACTGGGCCCCAGCCGCCACACGGACGGCCGCCACCGCCGCTACGGCAGCTCCGACATCGGCCGCCTCGAACTGATGCAGCGAGCGCTCCTCAGCGGCGCTTCGACGGCCGAAGCCGCGAAGTACGCCCTCGAGCAGATGCCGCGCTCCGGGCCCCCGCAGCCGGAGGAGCCTTCGGCACCCGCCGACGCGGCCGCGGCCGACGACGGGCTGGAGGTCCGCTCCCGGCTCGCCCGCCGCTTGAGCACGGCGGCGCTCGCGATGGACGTCGGCGCGGTCCAGCGCATGCTCGCGGACACCATCACCGAGCTCGGCGTCCTCCCCGCGTGGGCGGGCGTGATCGAGCCGGTGCTGTCGGCGCTGGGTGCCCGCTGGCGCGGCGCGAGCGCCGGTGCGGAGGTCGAGTACCTGCTCGCGGAGTGCGTGTTCGCGGCACTGGTACGCGCGACACCGGTGCTGGACGAGCCCCGCAACACCCGCCCGGTGCTGCTCGGCTGCGTCCCGGAGGAACGCGACTCGATGCCGATGTACGCGCTGGCGGCGTCGCTGGCCGGCCGGCGGATCGGCGCCCAGCTGTTCGGGGTGCCGCTGCCGGCGGACGTCCTGGCGGTCGCGGTGCGCCGGAGCGCGCCGTCCGCGGTGGTGCTGTGGGCCCACCGGCGCGGGGGCGCGGACACGCGGCTGTTCGCCCGGGTCTCGCGGGGGCGGCAGCGGAGCCGGCTGTTCGCGTGCGGCCCGGGCTGGGACCCGGCGGCGCTGCCGGACAAGGTGGAGCTGCTCACGGACCTCCCGGGCGCGGCGGACCGCATCGAGCACGTCCTGGTGGGCGGTCGGGGCTAGCCGGCTTTCGTCCGGTGTCGGCAGTGGCCGGCGCGCCGAAACGCCATGAACGACCCGTTCATGACGTCCGAGCTCGTGCCCGGGCAGTTCGATCATGTTTTTGTCGGTGCGAACCGCTAGAAAGGACGGGTGCACGAACCCGCCCTCAGGGCCGCCGCGTTCGGGAGCGATCCGCTGCCCGATCCCGCCGTCCTGCGCGGCGCGGGCACCCCGCGGGAGCGGCTGCTCGCCGCCATCGTGCTCGGCGCCCAGGGCCGGTACGCGGCCGCCGCTGCCCTCCTGGAGCGGCTCCGGGGCGAAAGCGATCCGGTGACGGCGTCGCTCGCCGCCAGCACGCTCGCCTCGCACCGGCGGCAGCTGGGCGGGCACCGCCGGGCCCGCGCGCTCGACGGCGAGGCCTTCGCGAAGGTTGCCGCGCTCACCGGCGACCCTGATCCGAGCGGCCTCGACGCGGCCGGTGCGAGACCTGCCGCGCTCACCGGCGACCCGGACGACCTCGCCGCGGCCACCTCGCTCTCCGGCGCCTCCGACCGCGCCGGCTTCGTTGCGGCGGCCTCCCTCTCCGGCGACTCCGGCCCGGACAGCCTCGCCGCGGCCGCCTCGCTGACCGGCTCCTCCGACCCTGACGGCCTCGCTGCGGCCGCCTCCCTCTCTGGCGCCTCCGCCCCGGCCAGCCTTGACGCGACCGCCTCGTTGACCGGCGCCTCCGACCCTGACGGCCTCGCTGCGGCCGCCTCCCTCTCTGGCGCCTCCGCCCCGGCCAGCCTCGACCCGGACGCCTCCCTCTCCGGCGACCCCGGCCCCGGCGACCCCGACCCGGACGGCCTCGACGCCGCCGGTGCGAGGGCCGACGCGCTCCTCGGGCTCGCCGCCGACAACCTCGCCCTCGGCCGCCTCGCCGCCGCCCGCAGGCTCGCCGCGAGGGCCGCCGGACAGCGCGCCGGCTGGCGGGCGGGCGTGCGCGGGGGCTGGGTCGGTGCCGAGATCGAGCTCGCCGCAGGTCAGGGCGCTGCCGCCGTGCCGCACGCCGAGCGCGCATTCGAAACGGCGGTCGCGCGGGGGGCGCGGCGGCACGCGGTGAAATCCGGGATTGTGCTGGCTGTCGCCGTGTCGGCGGCCGGGTGTCCCGATCACCGGGAGATTTCGGACGGTCTTGTCGGAAATGCGATGGCGACCGCCGAGGAATGCGAACTGCTTTCACTTTTGTGGCCCGCAGCCCTCGTTGCGGCCGACCTGCGCCCAGGACACGCCGAGGAGTATCGATTCAGAGTGGCTCAGGTGTTGCACGCAGTGTTACGAAGCGCAGATCCTTGCGGGAGGAGGATCGCGGGGGAATCGCCATGGGTGCCCGACCCGGGTGGTTGAGCCGTCGGAATGGGGTGTTCCGGCATCCGGGCTAAGAAACTTCAAAAAAAGCCACCGGATCGTGTCAAGGTTCGGGCTAAAGCGTCCGATAGGGGAAGAGGAATGTCACCCGGCTGCAGGAAGGAAACCCCGTGACGACGGTCTTGATCTGCGATGACCGACGCAGTGTCCGTGAAGGGCTCACCCGAGTGATGTCCGCGGTCCCTGGGGTCAGTCGCATCGACTGCGTAGCGCACGGTGACGAGCTGCTGGCCCGGTACTCCCGTCAGCCCGTCGACGTCGTGCTGGTCGGAACGCAACGCGCGGTCCCGACAGGTGTCGAAGCCACCCGGCGGCTCGTCTCGGCCAACCCCCAGGCGAACGTCATCGTCTTCGGCGCCCCCGACGACGCGGGCAGCATCGCCGCCGCGATCGCCGGCGGCGCGCGCGGCTACCTCCGCTGGGATGCGTCCCGGCCGGAGCTGGTCGCCGCCCTCGCCCACACCCTCGCGAGCACTTCGGTGCCCGCGCCCCGTCAGCCGTCCGACCCGGGCGTCCAGCTGACCGAGCGCGAGCTCCAGGTGCTCCGGGGGATGAGCCAGGGCAAGAGCAACGGCCAGATCGGCCGCGAGCTGTACCTGTCCGAGGACACGGTGAAGACCCACGCCCGGCGGCTGTTCCGGAAGCTCGGTGTGCGCGACCGCGCGCAGGCCGTGGCCCACGGCTTCCGCCGCGGTCTGGTCAGCTGACCCGTCCCCGCGGCAGTTCTCCTCGATCCTGACACGGCCGGAACACAGGTGACGACGGGCCAGGGCGCACCGCCCTGGCCCGTACCTGCGTGGTCCCCATCACACTCCGGCGCCCCTTGAGGCAGCCGCCACGGCGGATCGACGCCGTGGCACCCGTCCCTCCGACGGATCTCGTACCCGTGGCCCCGCTCGCTCGTTGAATCGTCGGATCCGGCCGCGGGTCTGCAGGAAAATCCGTATTTTCGCGGCTCCGGCGAGTACGGCGCGCCGGGGAGCACCGCGCGCGTCGGTCCGGAGCGGGCCGACGGTACGGTAGCGGTCACCGGTTCGAGGCGGAGGCGACCACGGGCCGGGTTCTTTGCACACCTACACGTAACACTGGGACTGTTGTCTGCGATGGCCAATGTGGGGGATGGACTGGATGAACCGGTCGCCGCTGCTGTCGAGGGAGATCCCCAGGCAGTGGAGCGGCTGCTGGCTGCTATCCGTCCACTGGTAGTGCGGTATTGCCGCGCCCGGGTTGGCAGGCAGGAGCGATCGTTCGCTTCGGCGGACGACGTTGCGCAGGAGGTGTGTCTCGCGGTGCTAACGGCATTGCCCTCGTACCGCGACCAAGGCCGCCCGTTCCTGGCCTTCGTCTACGGGATCGCCCAGCACAAGGTGGCCGACGCGCACCGCGCGGCGGCGCGCAACCGGGCCGAGCCGGTGGCCGAGATCCCCGACGAAGTCGAAGGCGGGGTCGGCCCCGAGCAGCGGGCGCTGCAAGGTGAACTGAACGAGCGGATGTCCCAGTTGTTGCAGGTGCTGCCGGACAAGCAGCGGGAGATCGTGGTGCTTCGCGTGGTTGTCGGACTGTCGGCGGAGGAGACCGCGGACGCGGTCGGCTCCACTCCCGGCGCCGTCCGCGTCGCCCAGCACCGCGCCCTCGCGCGGCTGAGAAAGGTCCTGGCCGCGGAGGAGGTGATCTGAGTGACCGGTCATGACAGAGGTTTCCAGCCGGACGACGTCTTCGGTAGTGGCTTGTCGGCTTCGGAGGCGGAATTCGCCGCCGACCTGTCAGCCGTGCAAACCGATGACGCGCTGCTCGACGCGCTCGGCGGGTCCGACCCGGCGCTGGCCGACGGCCTCGGCGACCAGGAGCTCAACGCGTTGCTGGTGGCGTGGCGAAGAGACATCGACAGCGAGCCGCTGGCCGAGCTCGTCGACGTCGACACCGCCGTGCGCACCGTCAGCACCGCCGCTCTCGCGAAGCGGCACGCCTCGAGCGGACGCCGCCGCAGGCTGCTCGTCCCCATCGCCGTCGCCGCCGCCGTGCTGGCGATCGCGTTCACCGGGACCGGGCTGGCCGCGCGCTCCGCGGAACCGGGCGACACCCTGTGGGGCCTCGCGAAGGTCCTGTACTCCGACCACACCCGCTCGGTCGAGGCCGCCGCGAACGCGAAGCTCGACCTCGAGAAGGCGAACCTGGCCATCGCCGGCGGCAACCTCGACGCCGCGCGCGAGGCCCTCGACGCCGCCCAGGCCGCCTTGTCGCAGGTCAGCGACGAAGACAACCGCGACCAGCTGATGGAACAGCACCGGCAGCTCGCCGCGCAGCTGCAGAACCCCGAGGCCCCGGTCCAGGGCCCGATCCAGACCTCGGTGCCGTCGGTGCCGCCCGGCGCGTCGTCGACGCAGGTGCCGCCGGCGGGCTCGGCGACGTCGATCCCGGGCAGCGGCAGCGGCACCACCAGCCTGCCCGGCAGCGGGACGCCGACCCCGACGCCCCCGCCGCCGACCAGCGAGACCCCGACCCCGACGCCCACCCCGCCGCCGACCACCACCGGCGCGACGGGGAACGACCCGGGCACGCCGCGCAGCGAGTCCGCCGGCGGGCAGTCCCAGAGCGTCGGCGAAGGCCAGTAGGACGTACGAAAAAGCCCTGGTGAGCAATCTCACCAGGGCTTTTTCGTGGGTCAGGGGCGCTCAGTACGCGCTTTCGTTGGCCGTCACGCCGTCGGCGAAGCCCCGGCAGTAGTCCCAGCTCACGTAGTCGCCGGGGTTCGGGTCGTAGGCCGGCTCGTGCGGGCGCATCCGCCCGTCGGCCAGCAGCTGCTCGAGGCTGGCCCGCAGCAGGTGCCAGTCGTGGTAGTGCGGTTCGTCGCATTCACCGCAGTCCACGACGATCCCGCGGACTCCGCGGGGTTCGAGCAGGGCCTGGTAGACGGCCAGATCCGAAAGGTCGGCCAGCAGTTCGGTGCGTTCGGAATCGCTGATCGGCTCGTCCAGCCGGTCCTCGTCGTCACCGAAGGCGCGGGCCGGGTCGTCCGGGTCGTCCGCGAACGGGTCTGGGGGCAGGACATCGTGCGCCACGGCCTGCACGGTACCCGGCGGTCACGACGGCTCGCCCACCGCCCGGGGCGGGCACGGCGCCCGGATACCATGAGGAGAAGGCTCCGAGTCGCCACAGCGACCCCGCTCATCCCGCGCCAGGAAGGCCCTTCACCCGCTATGACCAGCGACGGCACCACCCCCGTTCCGGCCAAGTTCGCCATGCTCGGCCTGACCTTCGACGACGTGCTGCTGCTGCCCGCCGAATCGGACGTCGTCCCCAGTGCCGTCGACACCAGCTCCCGGCTGAGCCGGAACATCACCCTCGGCGTCCCGCTGGTGTCCGCGGCGATGGACACCGTCACCGAGGCCCGGATGGCGATCGCCATGGCCCGCCAGGGCGGCATCGGCATCCTCCAGCGCAACCTGCCGATCGACGCGCAGGCCGCCGCGGTCGAGGTCGTCAAGCGCTCCGAGGCGGGCATGGTCACCGACCCGGTCACCTGTTCGCCGGACGCGACGCTGGCCGAGGTCGACGCCCTGTGCGCGAAGTTCCGCATCTCCGGCGTGCCGGTGACGGACGCGGCCGGCGCGCTGGTGGGCATCATCACCAACCGCGACATGCGGTTCGAGGTCGACCACAGCCGCCCGGTGTCCGAGGTGATGACGAAGCCGCCGCTGGTCACGGCGCAGGTCGGGGTCTCGGCGGACGCGGCGCTCGGGCTGCTGCGCCGCCACAAGATCGAGAAGCTGCCGATCGTCGACGGCGCGGGCAAGCTGCGCGGCCTGATCACGGTCAAGGACTTCGTGAAGACCGAGCAGTACCCGAAGGCGACGAAGGACCCGGACGGCCGGCTCATCGTCGGCGCCGCGGTCGGCGTCGGCGTGGACGGGCACCAGCGCGCGATGGCGCTGGCCGACGCGGGCGTCGACGTGCTGATGGTGGACACCGCGCACGGGCACTCCCGCTCGGTCGTCGAGACCGTCGCGCTGCTGAAGAAGGAGCTGGGCGACTCGGTCGACATCGTCGGCGGCAACGTCGCGACGCGGGCGGGCGCGCAGGCGCTGGTCGACGCGGGCTCGGACGGCATCAAGGTCGGCGTCGGCCCGGGCTCCATCTGCACCACCCGGATCGTGGCGGGCGTCGGCGTGCCGCAGATCTCGGCCATCTACGAAGCCGACCTGGCCGCGCGCCCGGCGGGCATCCCGGTCATCGGCGACGGCGGCATCCAGTACTCGGGCGACATCGCGAAGGCCATCGCGGCCGGCGCGTCCACGGTGATGCTGGGCAGCCTGCTCGCCGGCACCGCCGAGTCGCCCGGCGACCTGATCCTGGTCGGCGGCAAGCAGTTCAAGGTCTACCGCGGCATGGGCTCGCTGGGCGCGATGCAGTCGCGTGGCCAGGGCAAGTCCTACTCGAAGGACCGCTACGCCCAGGACGACGTGCTCAACGAGGACAAGCTGGTCCCGGAGGGCATCGAAGGCCGGATCCCGTTCCGCGGGCCGCTGGCGAACGTCGTGCACCAGCTGGTCGGCGGCCTGCGCGCGGGCATGGGCTACGCCGGTGCCGAGACGATCGCGCAGCTGCAGGACGCGCAGCTCGTGCGGATCACCGCGGCCGGGCTCAAGGAGAGCCACCCGCACGACATCACCATGACGGTCGAGGCGCCGAACTACACGACCCGCTAGTCCGCCCTTCCGGGCATTCCCCCCGATCGCCGCGGCCGGGAGACTCGGCCGCGGCGACCGAGGAGGGGAGCGCATGGCGATGCCACGACGGACTCTGGTGACGGCGGTGGCGGCGGCGCTCGTCGGGCTGGGCGGCGGCATCACGGCGTCCGCCGCCGACACCCCGGCCGCGCCCGCCCAGGTGCAGTCGCCGGGGGAGCTCTGGAAGCGCACCGAGCTGTTCTTCGGCACCGGCAAGCCGGACGGCACCGAGGTGACCGACAAGGAGTTCGCCGCGTTCTCCGACCGGGAGATCACCCCGGCGTTCCCGGACGGCTTCACCCGCCTCGACGGCAGTGGCCAGTGGCGCGGCGGGTCCGGCGCGATCGTGCGCGAGCACACGCACGTGATCGTGCTGCTGTACCCGTTCGCCGATCGTGCGGCCGAACGGGAGATCGAAGGGATCCGCGCCGACTACCGGAAGCAGTTCCGGCAGGAATCCGTACTGCGTTCGGACTCCGTGGAGCAGGTCTCCGTTTGAGTTGTCGATGCGGCCAAAAGCAGGCCGCCTCCCGCGCGGCGCGCAACCCGCTGCTACGGGCTCTATGGGCCGATTCGGCCGTGACTGTGGTCGGATTGACAACTGATGGCGCAGCACCGTGACCTAGCGTGCTTACGGTAATCGGCCTATCGCCTTGCGTGGTGCTCGTGGTGTGCACTGTGGGGCATGACGGTCGGCCGCTTGACGCGGGTGCTGCGCACGGTGTTCTTCACGGCCGTCGCCCTGGTGTCGCTGTTCCTCGGCGGCATCGTCTGCCTGATGTGCCAGGTGCTGGCCGGTCGTGACGCGCCGACCGACCGCGTCGAGGGGTACATCGTGTCCCACGAGCGGGGCGCGCTCCCGGTCGGCGGGGAGGGCGGGATCAGCCACACGCTCTCGATCGTCGCCGGCGGGCGGGCGTACCGCGTCACCGCCGTTGACCCCGGCCTCGACCTGCCGGCCGGGCAGACGGTGGCGCTCGACGTCTCCACGGCGGACGGCGGCATCGCCTACCTGCACGCGGGCGGCGGGGTGGTCGACCTGCGCCAGGGCGTCGTCCGGCCGGTCCTGCTGATCGCCGCGGCCCTGCTCGCCCTGGGTGCGGTGTACTTCGGCGCGGTCCGGCTCAACGTCTACCCACCGGTGGCGACGTGGCTGGCCCTCGCGCTGGGGGCGGTGCTGGCGCCGATCGCCGTCTTCGTCCGGGTGTAGTGCCACCCCCGTGCGCAGGTCACCCACGCGGACTAGCGACAATGGGGCACGGCAGATTGTCGTCGTCGGAGGAGGCTTCACGTGCGGGACCTGGTCGAGATCGGGATGGGCCGCACCGCGCGGCGGGCGTATGACCTCGACGACGTCGAGATCGTGCCGTCACGGCGGACCCGGTCGTCTTCGGTGGTGTCCACCTCCTGGCAGATCGACGCCTACCGCTTCGACCTGCCGCTCGTCACGCACCCGACGGACGCGATCGTCTCGCCCGGCACCGCGGTCGCCGTCGGCGAGCTGGGCGGCCTCGGCGTGCTGAACGCCGAGGGCCTCTGGGCGCGGCACGCGAACGTCGAGGAAGCCATCTTCCAGCTGGTCCGCGCGGCCGAGGACCTCGAGGACCCGACCGCGGTCGGCCGCGTGCTGCAGGAGCTGCACGCCGCCCCGGTCCGGCTCGACCTGCTGAGCGAGGCCATCAAGACGGTCCGCGAATCCGGCGTCACGGTGGCCGCGCGCGTCAGCCCGCAGCACGCCGCCGAGCTGACCCCGGACCTCATTGCGGCGGGCGTCGAGATCCTGGTCGTGCAGGGCACGATCATCTCGGCCGAGCACGTCCAGCGCGACGCGGAGCCGCTGAACCTCAAGGAGTTCATCGGCCGCCTCGACGTCCCGGTGATCGCGGGCGGCGTCAGCGACTACCGCACGGCGATGCACCTGATGCGCACGGGCGCGGCCGGCGTCATCGTCGGCCACGGCTACACCCCGGGCGTCACCAGCACCGACCGCGTCCTCGGCATCGGCGTCCCGATGGCCACGGCGATCATCGACGCGGCGGCCGCCCGCCGCGACTACCTCGACGAGACGGGCGGCCGCTACGTCCATGTCCTGGCCGACGGCGGCATGACGACGTCAGGCGACATCGCGAAGGCCATCGCGTGCGGCGCGGACGCCGTGATGCTGGGCTCACCGCTGGCCGCGGCTTCGGACGCACCCGGGCAGGGCCTGTACTGGACGGCGGCGGCCGCGCACCCGTCCCTGCCGCGTTCGCGTGTGGCGGCGGGGCCGGATTACGCGGTCGACCTGAAGACCCTGCTGTTCGGCCCGTCGTCCGACGCGGAGGGCGTGGTGAACCTGTTCGGGGCGCTGCGCCGGGCGATGGCGAAGACGGGCTACTCGGACCTGAAGGAATTCCAGCGGGTGGGCCTCACCGTCCGTCGCTGAGGGTGATGCGGGCGGGAACCTTGCTAGTGTTCGTCGCGTCGGACAGCGCAGAGTGTCTGCGGTGGCGCAGAGCGTAGCCAGGGGAGGGCGACGGCGATGGTGCCCGATGCACAAACGCCCGCATACGACCCGAGCCGGACGTGGTCGATGCCGGGGCCGAACGGTGTTCCAGCAGCGGGCTCGTACGGCGAGCCGGCCGGCGGGAGTTCCGGGTTTGCTTACGACGCGGCGACGCTGAGGGAGCTGGCCAAGGACTGGGACGACATGGCCGACGAGTTCAGGGAAGACCGCAGGAAGGCGAACTACCTCGCCGCTGCGCAGGGACCGGGGCTGGAGTACGCCAGCCAAGGCAACGCCGAGCGGGTGCGAGCGTCCGGCGAAGCGTTGCTGGAGACATTGGCCGCGCGCGAGAAGCACTGCCGGGCGATGGCGGCCAAGTTCCGTGCAGCGTTGGGTGAGTACGCCGCTGCCGAGGACGCGCACCGGACCGAGGTCAACGAGTCCAAGGGCAGTCTGTGATGCGCCGCATGATCGTTCCGCTGAGCTTCGCGTCGCTGGTCCTGGGGGCTTGTGGCACCACCAACGGAGGGACCCCGGTTCCGGTTTCGTCGCTGCCGGCTGTTTCGTCTCCGTCGGTGGACGAGGTACCCGGGCCAGGGGTGCCGAAGGTGACGACCCCCATCGACCTCACGAGGCTCGAGCAGGCGCCGTGCGATGCGTTGACGCCGGCCCAGGTTGCCGGGCTGCTCGGCGCGGAGGTGGAGACGAAGCCTGAACCGGATGCCGACGTGGGGCCGGTGTGCAACTGGGAGGCGCCCGGCCGGGCCGGTGTCGGCATCATTTTCGGCAAGCTGGACAAGCGCGGTCTGACCAGGGTGTATGCCGCGAAGGGCAAGACTTATCCCTTCGTGGAGCCGCTCGAGCCCGTCGACGGCTACCCGCTGGCCGCTTACGACGGCATCGGGGACCGGCGGGCCGAGGGGGAGTGCACGGTCGCGGTCGGGACGAGTGACACGCAGGCCATCGACATCAGCGTCAACCAGTCGGAGAAGAACATCGGTAAGAGCGATCCGTGCGAGGCCGCGCGTCAGGTCACGGCGATGGTCCTCGGGAACGCACGCACCTGACCCGCTCGAGGCCGCGTTCGACCACGCCACCCACCTCGGGGCGGCGTGGTCGTCTCTCCTGGTTGCTACGCGGACTTCAAGGAGCCGGCCTCACCGTCCGTCGGTGAGGTGGTCGAGGAACGCGGTGAACGCTCTCGCCGAGTACACGAGCACCGGGCGGGCGGCCATTGCCGCCTGCTTGGTGTCCCGCACACCGACCACACCCGGGCCGGTGCCCACCTCGACGCAGGCGTTCTCCTCGAAGTGGCTGTGGCTCGACTTGCGCCAACCGGTGAGCTTTCGTGGGCTCATCGTGGTGCCTCCTGGGATCGTGTCCCGCTCGGCGGTGAATCGCCGACGTGGACATCGAGCACTCTGATAAGTACCCACCCGCGGCGCTCATGTAAGCGTCCAGAAGAGTGACTGGCGAGTAACTTACCTCTGGTCAGAACTGGGACCCCGGGTTACGCTCCCAGGTGTGACTGCCAGTAACACCACCACCAGTGCGGGTGGCCCCGACTACGACGTCGTCGTGGTGGGGTCGGGGTTCGGCGGCAGCGTCGCGGCGCTGCGGCTCACCGAGAAGGGCTACCGGGTAGCCGTCGTCGAGGCCGGGCGGAGGTTCGCCGACGACGAGTTCGCCAAGACGTCGTGGGACCTCAAGCGCTACCTCTGGGCGCCGCAGGTCGGCTGCTACGGGATCCAGCGCATCCACATGCTCAACGACGTCATGGTGCTCGCGGGCGCCGGCGTCGGGGGCGGGTCGCTCGTCTACGCGAACACGCTGTACCGGCCGCTCAAGCCGTTCTACCGCGACCGGCAGTGGTCCCACATCACCGACTGGGAGGCCGAGCTCGCGCCGCACTACGACCAGGCGAGCCGGATGCTGGGCGTCGTCACGAACCCGACGATCACGCCGTCGGACGTCGTGATGCGCGACGTCGCCAAGGACATGGGCGTCGGCGATTCGTTCCACCCGACGCCGGTCGGGGTGTACTTCGGCAAGCCGGGGGAGCGCGCCAAGGACCCGTACTTCGGCGGCGCCGGACCCGAGCGCGTCGGCTGCACCGAGTGCGGCTCGTGCATGACCGGCTGCCGCGTCGGGGCGAAGAACACGCTGGTCAAGAACTACCTGTACCTCGCCGAGCAGGACGGCGCGCAGGTCATCCCGCTGACGACAGTGACGTCCGTGCGCCCGGTCGAGGGCGGCTACGAGGTCGACCTGAAGAAGACCGGGACGACGTCGAAGCGGTTCCGGACGACGATCACGGCCGAGAAGGTCGTCTTCGCGGCGGGTACCTGGGGCACGCAGAACCTGCTGCACAAGATGAAGGACACCGGCACGCTGCCGAAGCTCTCGCGCCGGCTCGGCGAGCTGACCCGGACGAACTCCGAGGCCATCATCGGCGCCGCCCGGACCGACGTCGACGAGAGCCGGAACTTCAGCCGCGGGGTCGCGATCACGTCGTCGATCCACCCGGACGAAAACACCCACATCGAGCCGGTCCGCTACGGCAAGGGCAGCAACGCGATGAGCCTGCTGCAGACGATCGCCACGGACGGCGCTTCGCCGGTGCCGCGCTGGCGGCAGGCCGTGAGCTTCATGGTCAAGCACCCGTTCCAGACGGCGAAGCTGCTCAACGGCTACCGCTGGTCCGAGCGCACGGTGATCCTGCTGGTGATGCAGAGCCTGGACAACTCGATCACGACGTACACGCGCCGCGGGCTGTTCGGCCGCCGCAAGTACACGTCGAAGCAGGGCCACGGCGAGCCGAACCCGAGCTTCATCCCGGCCGGCCACGAGGCCAACGAGCGCACGGCGGGCCACATCGGCGGCATCGCGGGCGGCACGTGGGGCGAGATCTTCGACATCCCCCTGACGGCCCACTTCATCGGTGGCGTCCCGATCGGCGCGACCCCCGACGAGGGCGTCATCGACCCGTACCACCGGGTCTTCGGCTACCCGGGCCTGTCGGTGGTCGACGGCGCGGCGATCACGGCCAACCTCGGCGTGAACCCGTCCCTGACGATCACGGCGCAGGCGGAGCGGGCGTTCTCGTTCTGGCCGAACAAGGGCGAGGCGGACGCCCGGCCCCCGCAGGACGCGGCTTACGCCCGGCTGGAGCCGGTGGCCCCGAAGAACCCGGCGGTGCCCGCGGACGCCCCGGCGGCCCTGCGGCGGAGTTAGCTGATCGTGCCTACAACCTGCCCGTGACCGAGAACACCGGCAGCTGTTCGGGCTGGGTGACCCGATGGCATCCACCGTCAGGCGAAACCTGCAGCTCAGGCAGCAGATCTTGTTCACGCCACAGGACATGGCATCGCTCGGAAGTGGCTCGCGTTGAACGGCTACAGTCCTTCGGGTCGACCTCGGAAGCGCCTCGGCGCGATCCGCTGGGGCCTTCGAAAGCCACGTGGCGCCCGAAGATCCTCGACGCGCAAGCGGAGGAAGACATCGCCCCGAGCGGGACGCGCTGCAGGAAGTGCAGCAGCACACACAGGCTTCTGGTGGTGATCAGCCTGTTCTGCACACCAGGTGCGGGGCCGGCTCCGCACCGCCGCAGTATCGCATTCGGCGGCGTCACCGATCGGTTTGCCTCCTAGACTCGGGGCCGTGACGACGGCATCGGAGAAGGCGCACGCGCTCCTCGAAGGAGTGCGCACACTCGACGACGAATGGGCCCGGGCCATCGGTGGCCTCGGCGAGCCCGAGCTGCGCGCACCCAGTGCGCTGCCCGGCTGGTCGCGGGCGCACGTGCTCGCCCACCTCGCCCGCAACGCCGACGGCCTCAAGAACCTGCTGAGCTGGGCGGACACCGGGGTCGAGACGCCGATGTACGCCAGCGTCGAAGCCCGGGAAGCCGACATCGAGGCCAGTTCCCAGCACTCCGCCGCCGAGATCCTGGCCGACTTCGTCGCCTCCGCCGGGCGGTTCGAGCAGTACGCCGCGGGCATGCCGGACGACGCCTGGGCGCGTGAGGCCCGCAACCGGCAGGGGGCGCCGGTCACCGGGGCCGTCGTCGCGCGGATGCGGTTGTCCGAGCTGACCATCCACCTCGCCGACCTCGACCGTGGGTACGACCTCGATCGCGTGCTCGGGCTGCTCGGCCCGCTCACCGAAGACGTCGTGCAGCACGCCATCAGCTCCCGCAGCGCGCACCTGCCCGCGTTGCGCCTGGTCGCCGACGGCTTCGAATGGACCATGGGTGCCACTCCCGGCGCGACCGTCACCGGGACCGGCGGGCAGCTGCTGGCCTGGCTCAGCGGGCGCTCCGACGGGTCGGCGCTCGACGGCGCCGTGCCGCGGATCCCCGCCTGGTCCTGACCGCCACCGCCCGGCGCCGCCGTGGTGCGGGCCGCCGTGCCGCCGACCTAGACTGGGCGTCCCGGCCCCGAGGAGTCCGCTGTGGACAGTGAGCACGACCAGGCGCAACCCGCCGGACGGCCGCGCGTCCACCACCGTGTGGACAGAAGGACGTTCCTCCGGGTGGCGGGGGTGTCGGCCGCCGGTGCCGTCGCCGCCGCGTGCGGGCCGGGCGGCTCGCCGTCGCCCGTCGCTTCGAGCGCGCCGGTGCCCACGACCTCCGCGCCGCCCAGCTCGCGGCTGCCCACCGGGCCGCCGAACTGGGACGACCTGCGCGGCAAGCTGACCGGGAACCTGCTGCGCCCGGGCGCCGACGGCTACGACACCGCCAAGCGCGCGTTCAACCAGCTCTTCGACAACAAGAACCCGGTCGCGGTCGTGACGGCGTCGACCGCCCAGGACGTCCAGGCGAGCGTCCAGGCCGTGGCCGGGCGCGCGTCCATCGCCGCGCGCAGCGGCGGCCACAGCTACGCCGGCTACTCGGTGCCCGACGGCGGGCTGGTCGTCGACGTCGCCGGGCTGGACAAGGTCGAGGTCCAGGGCAGCCAGGCCGTCATCGGCGCGGGCGCGAAGCTCAAGGACGTCTACGCCGCGCTGGGCCGCGCCGGGCGCGCGCTGCCCGCCGGGTCCTGCCCGACGGTCGGGATCGCCGGGCTGACCCTCGGCGGCGGCATCGGCGTGCTCTCCCGCAAGTACGGCCTGACCTGCGACCGCCTGAGTTCGGCGCAGGTCGTCGTGGCCGACGGCCGGCTGGTCAAGGCCTCCGCCGACACCGAGCCCGACCTGTTCTGGGGGCTGCGCGGCGGGGGCGGCGGCAACTTCGGCATCGTCACCGAGTTCACCTTCGACACCGACCCGGCGCCGGACTTGACGGTCTTCTCGCTGCACTTCCCGGCCGGGTCCGCGGCCGACGTGCTGAACGCGTGGCAGCAGTGGATCGCCGCGATGCCGCCGGAGCTCTGGGCGAACTGCGTGCTTTCGGGCGGTTCGCCGGTCCAGTGCCGCGTCGGCGGCTGCTACGTCGGCGGGGCGGCCGGGCTGAACACGCTGCTCACCAACCTGACCACCAACGCCGGCGCGCGGCCGACCCAGCGCACCGTGAAGAGCCTCGACTACCTCGGCGCCATGAACTACTTTTCCGGCAGCTCGAACCGGCAGTCGTTCGTGGCGTCGTCTCGGATCGTCACGAGCCCGGTGGACGCCGCGAAGGTCGTCGCGCTCGCCGACGGCCGCACCGGCACCGACCTGCTCATCGACGGCCTCGGCGGCAAGGTGGGCGAACCGGCGAAGGACGCGACGGCGTTCTGGCACCGCGACGCGCTGGCCAGCGTCCAGATCTACGCGCCCGCGACGGCGAAGACCCAGCAGAAGGTCACGCAGTCGGTCGGGGAGGTCGCCGCCGGGCTCGCCGCGGCCGGTGCCGGCGGCGGGTACGTCAACTACATCGACCCGGCTCTGCCCGACTGGAAGACCGCCTACTACGGCGACAACGCCAAGCGGCTGCAGGACGTCGCCAAGAAGTACGACCCCGACAACGTCTTCCGGTTCGGGCAGAGCGTTCAGGCTTAGAGGTCGATGCCGGTGAAGACCGTCACGCGTTCCTCGGTCAGGTCGTGCATGGCCGCGAGCACGCCTTCGCGGCCGACTCCGGAGCCCTTCACGCCGCCGTACGGCATCTGGTCCGCGCGGTAGGACGGCACGTCGCCGATGATCACGCCGCCGACCTCGAGCTCGGCCGACGCGTGGAACGCCAGCTGGACATCCGTGGTGAAGACGCCGGCCTGCAGGCCGTACGCGGAGTCGTTGACCGACCGGAACGCGGCGTCCACACCGTCCACAACGGACACCGCGAGGACCGGGCCGAAGATCTCTTCGTTCCACGCCTTGGTGTCCGGCGGGACCTCGGTGAGCAGCGTCGGGGCGACGGTCGCGCCGTCGCGGGTGCCGCCGGTCAGCACCTTCGCGCCCGCCTCGACGGCTTCGCCCACCCACGCGACGATCCGTTCCGCGGCGGCTTCGTCGACGACCGGGCCGACGTCGGTGTTGCGGTCGTACGGGTCGCCGGTGCGCTGCGCCTCGACGGCTTCCAGCAGGGCGGGCACGAACTCCTCGGCCACGGCGGCGTCCACGATCACCCGCTGCACCGCGATGCAGGACTGGCCGGCCTGGTAGTTGCCGAAGGTGGCGATGCGGTGCGCGGCGCCTTCGGGGTCGGGCCAGTCGCGCAGCACGACGGCCGCCGCGTTGCCGCCGAGTTCGAGCACGACGTGCTTGCGCGGCGCCGCGTCCTTCAGCGACCAGCCGACCGGGCCCGAGCCGGTGAACGACACGACGGGCAGCCGCGGGTCGGCGACGAGTGCCTTGGTCTCCTCGTTCCCCAGCGGCAGCACCGAAAACGCGCCTTCCGGCAGGTCCGTCTCGGCCAGGATCTCGCCGAGGACCAGCGCCGACAACGGGGTCCGCGGCGCGGGCTTGACGATGATCGGCGCGCCGATCGCCAGCGACGGCGCGACCTTGTGCGCCACCAGGTTCAGCGGGAAGTTGAACGGCGCGATGCCGAGCACTGGCCCGCGCGGGACGCGGCGGGTCAGCGCCAGCCGCGCCTCGCCCGCGGGGTCGGTGTCGAGGCGCTGGACGTCGCCGGTGAACCGGCGGGCCTCCTCGGCGGCGATGCGGAACACCGAAACCGCGCGGGTGACCTCGGCCTCGGCCCACTTGAGCGGCTTGCCGTTCTCGGCCGTGATCACCTCGGCGATCTCCTCGGCACGCGCGGCGAGCACCCGGGAGACGTGGTCCAGCGCGCCCGCGCGGACGTGCGCGGGCGTACCGCGGAACTCGCGCGCGACCGACGCCGCGGCCGCGACCGCGCGCTCGACCTGTTCCGGCCCGGGCACGGCGACCGTGGCGACCTCGCTGCCGTCGTACGGGTGGTGCACGACGAGGGTGGTGGCGCCCGCCTCGGGGCGGCCGGCGATCCAGGCGGGGCGCGGCTCGGGGGTGATCATGTCCATGCGCACCAACGTAATCCGGGTGGCGGGCCGGGCGTGGGACCCCCACCCGGACGGGTCACGGCTTGATGAGCACCTTCAGCGCTTCGCGGTCCGCCATCGCGCGGTAGCCGTCCGGCACGCCCTCGACGTCGATGGTCCGGTCGAAGACGCGACCCGGCTGGTACCTGCCCTCGAGGACGTCCGGCAGCAGCTCGGGGATGTAGTGCCGGGCGGGCGCGACGCCGCCAGTGATGGTGACGTTGCGGCGGAACACCCCGACGCCGGCGGGCGCGTCTTCGTACTGCGGCAGCCCGACGCGGCTGACCGCGCCGCCCGCGCGCACGACGCCGACGCCCATCTCGAACGCGCCCTTCGTGCCGACGCACTCGAGCACGGCGTGCGTGCCCTGGCCGTTCGTCAGTTCGCGCACCTTCTCGATGCCTTCGTCCCCGCGCTCGGCGACGACGTCGGTCGCGCCGAACTCGCGGCCGAGGTCGGTGCGGGCCTGGTGCCGTCCCATCAGGACGATCCGGTCGGCGCCCAGGCGCTTCGCCGCGAGGACGGCGGAGAGCCCGACCGCGCCGTCGCCGATCACGGTGACGGTCTGGCCTTCGCGCACGCGCGCTTTCACAGCGGCGTGGTGGCCGGTGGAGAAGACGTCCGACAGCGTCAGCAGGGACGCGAGCAGGTCGTCGTCCTCGGTGTGCGGCAGCTTGACCAGGGTGCCGTCGGCCTGCGGTACGCGCACGGCCTCACCCTGGCCGCCGTCGACGCCCTTCGCGCCCCAGCCGCCGCCGTGCAGGCAGGACGTCTGCAGGCCTTCGCGGCAGAACTCGCAGGTGTTGTCGGACCAGACGAACGGCGCGACGGCGAGGTCGCCCTTCTTGAGGGTGGTGACGTCGGCGCCGGTCTCTTCGACGACGCCGAGGAACTCGTGGCCGATCCGGCGCCCGTGCTCGCGCGGCGGCATGTCGGCGTAGGGCCAGAGGTCGCTGCCGCAGATGCAGGACCGCACGACCCGCAGGATGACGTCGGTGGGCTCGGCCAGCTCCGGGTCCGGCACGGTCTCGACCCGGACGTCGCCGGCGCCGTAGATGACTGTCGCTCGCATGGTGGTGCCTTCCCTGGGCTGAACGTGACAAACGTCGGGGGTGTGGCGGCGGGGACGCGCCTAGATTTTCGTCCATGAGCACGCGCGCCGCATCCCGCAACCCGTTCGCGGCCCTCACCGGGTCCACCCGCCGTCCGTACCTGACGGCGGCGGTGTTCGCGGTGACGCTGGCGTGCGGGATCGCGCAGCTGGCGGCGCGCGGGCTCTACGACCACGTCGTCCGCGACGCGGCCCGCATCGACGCGGGCGAGTGGTACCGCCTGGTGACGGGCATGTTCTTCCAGGACGCGCGGGCGTTCGGCCTGGTCTCGAACCTGCTCTGGCTGGTGGTGTTCGGCACGCTCGCCGAGCGCGTGTTCGGCCGCGCCCGCTGGCTGCTGCTGTACTTCGGCTGCGGCCTCTTCGGCCAGTTCACGAGCTACGTGTGGCTCAACCCGGTCGGGGCGGGCAACTCGATGTGCGTGGCGGGCCTGATCGGCGGCCTGGCGGCGGTGGTGATGACGGCTTCGCGCCGCTACGGCGTGGTGCTGCCGATCCAGTTCCGGGTCATGGCGTTCGCGGTGCCGGTGCTGGCCGTGGTGGACACGGTCGCGCACGACAACCACGGCGTCCCGGCCCTGCTCGGCCTGGCCCTCGGCTTCCTGCTCCTGCCCCGCCGCCCGGTCGTGGGTGTTCAGGAGGGTTAGAACCCTTCTGAACACTCACGAGGCGGTCCGTCAGTCGGGGTAGTGGCCGCCGAGCTGGCACCAGTGCGCGACCAGGTGCGGCTGCGGCGGCACCGCCAGGAGCTCGGCGAGGTCCGCTTCGGCCTGGCGGGCCGCGGCCTCGGCGCGGGTCCACTCCAGGTCCTCGTCCGCGCTCTCGCACCGGTCCGCCCGGGCCAGCGCGGCGGCGATCCGGTCGCAGCGCAGCTCGTCCGCCCGGCCCAGGTCCTCGGTGTGCCGGGCGTCGAGGATGATTCCGCTGCCCGAGCGCGCGCCGTACCGGACGGCGATCCGCAGGAGGTCGGCGCTGAACTCGCGCGTCTCTGCGGGCACCCACGACAGCCGCTCCCAGTCGGGCGGGGGCTGGTCGTCGGCGCGGCAGACCACGTAGCCGGGCACGTCACACCAGGTCAGCACGCCTTTCGGGCGGAGTCGGTAGAGCATGCGCAGGTCCCCCTCGGAAGCCGTTCTCGATACCCGTGAATCGGGCCGACGGTGACTCCCCGTTACAGCTCACCGGCTGCGGTACAGGTCGCGCAGCAGGAGGACTTCGGCGCAGTGGTGGATCATTTCGCGGTGGATGTGCAGCACCAGCGTCGCCATCGGGTACTGGGCGTACGGCCCTTCGGCCGGTCCGCACGGGCGCGCCAGGGCCTCCTCGTCGAGTGACTTCACCCCTTCGACCCACCGGGCGTAGTACTCGTCCAGCGCCGCCATCGCTTCCGCGGCCGTCCCCGGGTACGGGTAGTCGTCGTAGGTCATCGCCGGGCCGCCGAAGTGCGACGCCGTCCGCATGCCCAGGACGCCGACCAGGACGTGGTTGAGCCGCCACGCGATCGTCGTGACCGGCGGCGGAGCCGGTTCGGGGAAGGCGAAGTCGATGGTGAACGGGCCGGTGCCGGGCTCGTCGTCCGACTTGCGCGGCCGCACGGTCCAGCAGGCCGCGACCGGCTCCCAGAGGTACTCCTCGTCGGTGAGCCCCTCGAGCTTCGGGCGCGTGTGCACGTTCCAGTGGAAGTCGAGCTGGTCGGTCAGTTCCTTGGTCCAGTTCACAGCCATACGCGGACCGTAGGCCCGATCGCGGACAGGGGCGGCCCTGAATCCCGGGTGACCCAGCCCACCTGGGACGATGGACCTCGATTCCCGCTTCTCGCCAGGAGGTCGTCAGGTGCCCAACCCCACCGGTCCGGTTCTCGTCGTGGACTTCGGGGCGCAGTACGCGCAGCTGATCGCCCGGCGCGTCCGCGAGGCGCAGATCTACTCGGAGGTCGTGCCGCACAGCGCGTCCACCGAAGAGATCCTCGCGAAGAACCCCGCGGCCATCATCCTTTCCGGCGGCCCCTCGAGCGTGTACGCCGAAGGCGCCCCGGGCATGGACCCGAAGCTCACCGAAGCGGGCGTCCCGATCTTCGGCATCTGCTACGGCCACCAGCTGCTCGCCAGCGCGCTCGGCGGCGTCGTCGAGCCGACCGGCGTCCGCGAGTTCGGCCGCACCGAGGTCCGCGTGACCGGCGACGGCGGCGTCCTGCACGCCGGCCTGCCCGCGCACCAGCCCGCGTGGATGAGCCACAACGACAGCGTCACGAAGGCCCCGGAGGGCTCGGTCGTCACGGCCTCCTCCGACGGTGCCGAGGTCGCCGGCTTCGAAGACGTCAAGCGTCGCTTCGCGGGCGTCCAGTACCACCCGGAGGTCGCGCACTCGCCGCATGGCCAGGAGGTGCTGCGCCGGTTCCTGCGCGACATCGCCGGCATCGAGCCGCAGTGGACGACGTCGTCGATCGTCGAGGACCAGGTCCAGCGGATCAGCGACCAGATCGGCGACGGCCGGGCGATCTGCGGCCTCTCCGGCGGCGTCGACTCCGCCGTCGCGGCCGCGCTGGTCCAGCGCGCCATCGGCGACCGGCTCACGTGCGTGTTCGTCGACCACGGCCTGCTGCGGGCGGGCGAGCGCACCCAGGTCGAGCAGGACTTCGTCTCCGCCACCGGCGTCAACCTGGTGACCGTGGACGCGCGCGAGCGCTTCCTCGGCGCGCTCGCCGGCGTCACCGACCCGGAGCAGAAGCGCAAGATCATCGGCCGCGAGTTCATCCGCGTCTTCGAGCAGGCCGAACGCGACCTCAAGGCCCAGGGCGACTACAAGTTCCTGGTCCAGGGCACGCTCTACCCGGACGTCGTCGAGTCCGGCGGCGGCGAGGGCGCGGCCAACATCAAGAGCCACCACAACGTCGGCGGCCTGCCGGACGACCTCGAGTTCGAGCTGGTCGAGCCGCTGCGGCTGCTGTTCAAGGACGAGGTCCGCAAGGTCGGCACGGAGCTGGGCCTGCCCGAGACGATCGTCCAGCGCCAGCCGTTCCCCGGCCCCGGCCTGGGCATCCGCATCATCGGCGCGGTCGACCAGGAGCGCCTGGACACCCTGCGCGCGGCCGACCTGATCGCGCGCGAGGAGCTGACGGCGGCCGGGCTGGACCGCAGCATCTGGCAGTGCCCGGTGGTGCTGCTCGCGGACGTCCGCAGCGTCGGCGTCCAGGGCGACGGCCGGACCTACGGGCACCCGGTGGTGCTGCGGCCGGTGTCGTCCGAGGACGCGATGACCGCGGACTGGACGCGCCTGCCCTACGACGTCCTGGAGCGGATCTCCACGCGCATCACCAACGAGGTGGCGGAGGTCAACCGGGTGGTACTGGACGTGACGTCCAAGCCGCCGGGCACCATCGAGTGGGAATGAGTCCACTGTAGACAGGACTCGAGGCCCCGGCGTGGGATCCGGGGCCTCGAGAGTGAGTGGTGTTCCTGAAATCAGCGTCGGCGTTTGCCGCCGAAGGAAGCGCCGAGGAGCAGCAGCCCCACGAACACCGCGCCGCCGGCGATCACCCAGCGGAAGTCGAACGAGGGCAGCCAGCTCGCGCCGTCCGAGAGGACGTAGGCCGAGACCAGCAGCGTCGCGATGCCGACGATCAGGGTGAAGACGTTCACGCCGCCGCGCTTGGCGGGCTGGGTGTCCGCCGGTTCGTCGTAGACGTAGGGGTTCTGCTCAGCCACGTCGCACCTCCACGCTGCCCACGCTGTTGTCCACCTTCAGGGTGATCTTCTGGCCGCCGACGCCGTCGGAGCCGTTGTCCGTGCCCTTGAGCGCGCCCTGGCTGATGCCGTCGGTCGAGTGGTCGAAGCAGTCCGCCGAGCCGGCGCCGGTGTGGCACTCGTAGGTGACGTCGGCGTCCTTCGGCACGATGACCTTGGTGTCGCCGGCGCCGTTGGTGATCGTCGTCGAGTACGGGTCGCCGAGGGGCAGCTGGGTCAGGTCGATGTCGATGTCGCCGGCCGCGTGCTGGTAGAGCGGCCGGACGTCGGCCACCGTGCGCGGGGTCTCGGTGATGTCGCCGACGCCGCCGCGGAAGTCGAGGTTTTCGAACGGCGCCGTCGTCAGGACCATCCCGACGATCGCCAGCGGCACCGCGAGCCCGATCAGGCCGCCCCCGCCGCGGGCGAAGGCACCGGCGACCAGGCCGATGCCGACCACGCCGAGCACGAGCCCGATGATGTGCTGCGCGGAAAACCAGTCCGCGCCGTTGAGGTTCAGCAGCACGCCGGCGCCGGCGGTCAGCACGGCGACCGCGAAGGTCACCGAACCCACCTTGGAGTGCGGCCGCCGCTCAGGGGCCCGGTAGGACGGCGGCGGCGTCGGCCGCGGCGGCTCGGGCGCCGCGTCGGGCAGGTCCCAGCCGGCCGGGTCGGCGGCGAGGGGGTCGAACCCCCGCGACGGCGACGGCGCCTCGGCGGTGTCGGTCATGGTGAAGGCTCCGTTCCCGGTGAAGGCCTCGGTCCGCGCCCTGGCCACGACCGGCGCCGGCCGGTTCAGGTGCCCGCGGCTGCGGTGCAGCAGGTAGAGAGCGGTGGAGATGAGCGCGAAGCCGATCAGGCCGCCCCCGTCGAACCAGGTGGAGCTGAACATCCCGCCGGCACTGACGACCGTGAGCACGGCCAGCACGACGGCGAAGGCGGGCGACACCGACGACCGGCCCCGACCGATGAGGCCTTCGAAGCCGGACACCTCGTCGTTTTCGCCGGGCAGGAACAGCCACGCCAGCAGGTAGAAGGTCAGCCCGAAGCCCCCGAAGACCGTCGCGACCACCAGCGCGATCCGCACGACGACGGGATCCACCCCGTACCGGTACCCGATTCCGGCCGCCACCCCGGCGACCTTCCGCCCCGCCTGCGGCCGCCGCGGCCGGCTGACCCAGAAGTCCTTGACGGTCTCCTCGAAGCCGTTCAACACCCCCGGCTTCGACGACCGGCTTTCACTCGCACCACTCATACCGAAGAGCATGCGGCACGGGCCGCGGCGGGACATCCGGGATGGTCCCTGAGGTTTCCCGGAGAGGGTCGCGCAACGGCCGGCTCCCCGGCGCGACGATCCGGGGGATCGTGCTGTGGCGGCGAAAACAGGCCCGTGAAGCGCGGCAGGCGTGCCTGCGCACCCGACGGACGCTTCGGCGGTACCTGCTACTCCGTGCACGGCGCCCGCGTCGCCGCTGTAGTCACGACTTCGACGTTCACGAAGGGCCACGCAATGGATCAGGGGTTTCCCCGATGGAACCCCAAGCCCCTGCGTGTGACCATGGAGCACGTGCAGGACTCCCTCGACCTCGTGACCACCGACCAGGCGGTCGTCGTCTCGGACAAGCCCAAGATGTTCCGGCGGCGGTCCGGGCGGGCGATCGCCGGGGTCGCCGGTGGGCTCGCCGATCACCTCGGGGTGCCGGTGCTCTGGGTGCGGACGGCGTTCGCGCTGCTCGCCGCGCTCAACGGGGCCGGGTTGCTCGCCTACGGGCTGCTCTGGGTGTTCGTGCAGCAGCAGGCCCAGGAAGCCGCGGAAGCACCGGCGCCCAAGGAACGGCAGCAGGCGTTCGGCCTGATCGCGCTGGGGGTCGGCCTCGCCGTCGCCAGCGGGACGCTCACCGGGTTCATCAGCGGCTGGGTCGCCGTGCCGCTCGCCGTCGCCATGATCGGTCTCGCGGTCGTCTGGCGGGAGGCCGACGAGTCGCAGCGCCGCCGCTGGCGGGTCGGGGCGAAGGACGGCTTCGCGGGCGCTTTCCTCGGCGGGGGCGGCTGGTCGGCCGCCATCCGGATCGTCGCCGGGGTCGCGCTCGTGATCACCGGCATCACCGTCGTGGTGCTGCGCAGCGGAACGCTCGACCAGGTCCAGTTCGCGCTGATCGCCGTCCTCGCGACGTTGATCGGCGTCGCCGTGCTGACCGTGCCGTTCTGGCTGCGGCTGGTCCGCGACCTCTCCGACGAGCGCAAGGCCCGCATCCGCACCGACGAGCGCGCCGAGATCGCCGCCCACCTGCACGACTCCGTGCTGCAGACCCTCGCCCTCATCCAGAAGCAGAGCGAGCAGCCCCGCGAGGTCGCCCGGCTGGCCCGCAGCCAGGAACGCGAGCTGCGCGGCTGGCTCTACGGCCCCAACGGCTACGGCAAGCCGGTCGAGAACGCGGAGGAAGCGACCGGCCAGCTGTCCGAAGCGCTCGCCACGGCGTGCGGCGAGGTCGAGGACACCTTCGCCATCTCCGTCGGCCAGGTCGTCGTCGGCGACGCCGAACTCGACGACGCGCTGGTCGCGCTCGTCCAGGCCGCCCGCGAGGCCATCGTCAACGCCGCCAAGCACGCCGGGGTCGACGAGGTCAGCGTCTACGCCGAGGTCGAGCCGACCGCGGTCACGGTGTTCGTCCGCGACCGCGGCAAGGGCTTCGACCCCGACCTCGTCCCGGACGACCGCCACGGCCTCGCCGACTCCATCCGCGGCCGGATGACGCGGCACGGCGGCACCTGCAAGGTCCGGACCGCGCCGGGCGAGGGCACCGAGGTGCAGCTCGCCATGCCGGTGAAAGCGGGCAAGGGAGCGGCGTGAGGCGGCTATGCTCGACGACGTGACGGACAGCCAGCGTGAACCGGTCAAGGTGTTCCTCGTCGACGACCACGCCCTGTTCCGCGCGGGGGTGCGCACCGAGCTCGACTCGATCACCGACGAGGTCCGCGTCGTCGGTGAGGCCGGGTCGGTCGCGGAAGCGGTCGCCGGCATCGCGCGGACGAAGCCGCAGGTCGTGCTGCTCGACGTCCACATGCCCGACGGCGGCGGCGCCGAAGTGCTGCGCCGCGTCCGCCCGGAGCTGCCGGACGTCGTCTTCCTGGCGCTTTCGGTCTCGGACGCCGCCGAGGACGTCATCGCGGTCATCCGCGCCGGCGCCCGCGGCTACGTGACGAAGACGATCTCGTCGAAGGAACTGGTCCGCGCGGTGGTCCGCGTCTCCGACGGCGACGCGGTGTTCTCCCCGCGCCTGGCCGGCTTCGTCCTGGACGCGTTCGCCGACCGCCCGGGTTCGGCCCCGATCAACGACCCCGAGCTCGACCTGCTGACCCCCCGCGAGCGCGACGTCCTGCGCCTGCTGGCCCGCGGCTACGCGTACAAGGAAATCGCGTCGGAGCTGTTCATCTCGGTGAAGACGGTCGAGACGCACGTGTCGAGCGTGCTGCGGAAGACCCAGCTTTCGAACCGCTACGAGCTCTCCCGCTGGGCCTCCGACCGCCGCCTCGTCTAGACCCGTTCCAGCACCGGCTCCACCGGCGCCCGCTTCGGGAGCCGCGTCAACGCGACGCCGCCGAGCACGACCA
The DNA here is from genome assembly GCF_046548815.1 of Amycolatopsis sp. cmx-4-83. Classification (NCBI taxonomy): domain Bacteria; kingdom Bacillati; phylum Actinomycetota; class Actinomycetes; order Pseudonocardiales; family Pseudonocardiaceae; genus Amycolatopsis; species Amycolatopsis sp. cmx-4-83. The sequence continues at coordinate 583,165 of NZ_JAEBEF010000001.1, forward strand.
CCATGCCCGCGATCACCCGCAGGTGCAGCTGCTCGCCCAGGAACAGCGCGCCGAGCAGCACCGAAACGATCGGCAGCAGGTAACCCACCACCGAAGCCGCGACCGCGCCCTCGCTCGCCAGCAGCTGGTAGTTGAGCGCGAACGCGAAGCCCGTCGACCCGATCCCCAGCACCAGGATCGCGAGCAGCGGCCCGGTCGACACGTGCACCGGCGTGAACCCGCCCGCCGGCAGCGCGAGCACCAGCATCCCGCTGGCCAGCAGCATCTGGCCCGCCGAAGTCGCGTACGGCGACAGCGACGAGTCCGACAGGTACTTGCCCTCGTAGACGAACGCGAAGCCGTAGCTGGCCGCTGCCGCGAGGCACGCCAGCGCGCCCCAGCTCAGCAGGCCCGACGCCTGCCACGGCGCGAAGATCAGCAGGATCCCGCCCAGCCCGATCAGCAGCCCCGCCAGCCGCGCGCCGCTCATCCGCGACGACGTCCCCATCAGCGGTGCCGCCAGCAGCACCCACAGCGGCGTCGTCGAGTTCAGCACGCCGGTGATCCCCGAATCGACCGTCGTCTCGCCGATGGCGAACAGCAGGAACGGCAGCGCGTTGTGGAAAAAGGCCGCGACGGCCAGGTGCCCCCACATCCGGCGGTCGCGCGGCAGCTTCGCCCGCTGCAGCCGGCACAGCACCAGCAGCATCGCCGCACCCAGCACGAGCCGCGCCAGCACCAGCTGGACCGGCGAGAACATCCCCAGCCCCAGCTTGATCCAGAAGAAGCTCGAGCCCCACATCAACGCCAGCGCGCCGATCCGCAGCAGGGTCTTCGTCTCGCCCACCCGTGTCCTCCTTCATGATCCGACGTCAGCTTCACGCCAACCAGACGTAAGGACAAGCGAAATTAACTGCAGGAACACTTAAGCTCAGCTGTACGATCGGGCCATGCTCGACGTCCGCCGCATGCAGGTCCTCCGCGCCGTGATCACCAGCGGGTCGATCACCGCCGCGGCCCGCAACCTGGGCTACACGCCGTCCGCGATCAGCCAGCAGCTGTCCGCGCTGGAACGCGAAGCCGGCACCGAACTCCTCGAACGCGTCGGCCGCGGTGTCCGGCCGACGCCGGCGGGCGCGCTGCTGTCCGAGCACGCCGAGACGCTGAGCACCGAGCTCGCCCGGGCCGAGGCGGCGCTGGCCGAGCTCAAGGAGGGCCGCACCGGCCGCGTCTCGATCCGCTACTTCGCCACGGCGGGCGCGTCCCTGGTGCCGCCCGCGATCGCCGCGGTCCGCCGCGAACACCCCGGCGTGCACCTCGACCTCAAGCTCGTCGAACCCGACGACCCGATGACGGACGTCGAGGCGGGCAAGGCCGACGTCGCGATCACCGTCTTCCCGCGCAAGACCCCGCCGGGCAAGGGGGTCGAGCTGATGCACCTGCTCGACGACCCGTACCGCGCCGTGCTGCCGAAGGCGCACCCGCTGGCCCGCAAGCGCGTGCTGGACCTGACGGAGTTCGCCGAAGAGCCGTGGGTCGGCGTCGACGGCCTGCCCGGCATCTGCCGCGACATCCTGGACAGCGCCTGCGCGTCCGCCGGGTTCGCGCCGAACGTCGTCGTCGAGTCCGAGGACTACCAGACGGCGCAGGGGTTCGTCGCCGCCGGCATCGGCGTCGGCCTGATCCCGGAGCTCGGTCTCGGCGCGCAGCACCCCGGCGTCGTCGTCCGCCGGATCCGCAACCCGGAGCCGGTCCGCGCGATCCACGCCGCCGTCGCGTCGCGCGCGGCGGGCCACCCGGCCGTCCGCACGCTGCTCGACGCCATGCGCGCGGCGACCGCCAAGGTGGCCTAGACGAAGAACAGCTCCGAAACGAGGATGCCGACCAGCACGGCCGCGAGGATCGCGGCCACGGTGACCAGCGTCTTCTTCGACACCGGCAGGTTCCACGCCTCGGCGGGCCGGGCCGGCGCGGCCGGTGCCGGCGCGTACTGCGCCGTCGGCGGCGGAACCGGCTGCATCCGCTGGGTTTCCTCCGCCGCGGAGAAGCCGGGGGGCGGCGGGGAGACCGGCATCTGCTGCTGGAACTGCGGGCCCGACGGCGGCATCGGCGGCGCCGCGGGCACCAGCCCCGGGTTGAACGGCGGGGCCGGCGGGGGTGGGGGCGGCGGCATCCCGGGCGCGGTCGGCGGGATGAACGCCGTCTCGCGGCCTTCGGTGATCGCCTTCAGCGAGCGGACGGTGTCCGCCATCGTCGGGCGCGTCTTCGGGTCCGGGCGCAGCATCTTGCGCAGCGCCTCGGTGAGCACGCCCGCGTTCTGCGGCGGGCGCTCGGACGACTGGCCGTCGTCGCCGAACGGCGGCACGCCCTCCACCGCGGTGTAGAGCGTCGCGCCGAGCGAGAAGACGTCCGCGGCCGGCGTCGGCGGCAGCCCGCGCACTACCTCCGGCGCCACGTACGCCGCGTGGGGCCCGCCGCCGCTGATGCCGATGTCGGTGAGCTTCACGCCGCCGTCGTCGGCCAGCAGGACCGTGCCCGGCTCGAGCGTGCGGTGCACGAACCCGGCGGTGTGGATCGCGGCCAGCGCGTTCCCGAGCTGGATGCCCAGCGCCGCCGCCTGGTCCGAGGTGAGCCTGCCGTGCTCGGCGAGGAACGTCGCCATGCTGCGCGAGGGGATGTACTCCATCACGAGCCAGACGTCCTGGCCCTCCGGCAGCACGTCGAACACCTTGATCGCGCTCGGGTGCTCGATCCGGGCCGCGTCCTTGCCCTCCTGCATGGCGGCCGCGCGCGCCTGCTCGGCGCGGTCACCGCCGCCGACGGGCAGGTACATCCGCTTCATCGCGACGGTGCGGAACAGCCGTGTGTCGAACGCCAGCCACACGATGCCCGCGCGGCCGCGGCCGATCGGCTGGTCCAGCCGGAACCGGCCGCCGACGATGGTGCCTTCAGAACTCAACTCGGATCCTCGGTCATCCGCCGGCTGGAGGTGTGGTTGTAACCGGCGTGGTCGTCGGGACTTCGCTGGTCGTCGGTTGCTCCGAAGTCGTGGGCTTCGGCGTCGTCGACTTCGGCGTCGTCGGCCTCTCCGTCTCGGTGGCCCGCGACGTCGTCTTCTTCGACGACGACGTCGCTTCCTCCGTGCTCGACGGCAGGTCGACCGTGCTGGTCGGCAGGTCCGTCGTCGTCGGCAGCGACTCCGACGTCGCGGCGGGCTTCGGCTTGCTGCTCGACACCGGCGCGGCCGGGGCCTCCGGGTTGTTCGGGCTCAGCAGCCAGACGACGAGGGCGACCAGGCCCACGACCACGACGCCGCCGATGATCGCCGGGCGCTTCCACGCGCCGGGCTTCTCGTCGTCGTCTTCGGGCCGCTGCTGCGGGCGGGGCCGCGGCGGGGGCGGCGGGGCCGGCTCGTCGTCGTAATCGTCGTAGTCGTCCGCGTACGCGTCCTGGCCGTGCGGCGGTACCGGGACCGCGCGGGTCGCGGCCAGCCCGGGCGGCACGCCACCGTGGCGGTTGTCCTCGGGGTAGGGGTCGTACCCGTCGTAGTCGTCTTCCGGGTAGCCGGTGCCCTCCGGGTAGTCGTCCTCGTCGTAGTACGGGACGGCCTGCGTCGGCGCCTGCCCGTCGAGCAGGCTGCCCGAGTGCCCGGCGGGGATCTCGTCGAACATCTGGGTCGCGTTCGGGTCGGCGAGCGCGGCGCCGCCGAGGACGCCGGCGGCCGGCGCCAGCATGGTCTCCTCCGCCGGGCCGCCGAGCGGCGTCTCACCGCGCGCGACGGCCGCGAGCAGCTCCTCGCACTCCTCGGCGGTCGGCCGGTGCTCGACGTCCGGGTGCAGCAGCACGGCCAGCACGCTGGCCAGCGGCCCGGACTGGCGCGGCGGGTTGATCTGCCCGGCCGCGACCGCGTGCAGCAGGCTCAGCGTGTTCTCGGACAGCCCGAACGGCGGCTGGCCCTCGCACGCGGCGTACAGCGTGGAGCCGAGCGAGAAGACGTCGGACTCCGGGCCGGGGTCGCCGCCGATGGCGACCTCGGGGGCCAGGTAGGCGGGCGTGCCGGCGATCATCCCGGTCTTGGTGACCGTGACGTCGTCCTTGGCGCGGGAGATGCCGAAGTCGGTGATCTTCACCGTGCCGTTGCCGGCGAGCAGGATGTTGCCCGGCTTGATGTCGCGGTGGACGATGCCGACCGCGTGCGCCTCGCGCAACGCCGCGGCGACCTGGGCGCCGATGCGCGCCACCTCGGTCGGCGGCAGCGTGCGGCGTTCCTGCAGCACGGCGGCCAGGCTGGTGGAGTTGAGGTACTCCATGATCAGGCAGGGCTGGCCGTTGTCGTCGGTGACGACGTCGAAGACGGAGATGGCGTTCGGGTGGTGCAGCCGCGCCGCGATCCGGCCCTCGCGCATGGTGCGCTGCCGGGCGTCTTCCTTGTCGTGCTCGTCCAGGTGCGGCTGGAGCAGGAGCTGCTTGATCGCCACGGTGCGGCCCAGGACCTCGTCGTGCGCCTGCCAGACGGCCCCCATCGCGCCCGTGCCGATCCGGCCGACGATGCGGTATCGATCGGCGACCAGACGACCCTCGTCGCTCACGCGACCTCCCTTTGGGCTCCGACTTCACCAGGGCGTGAGGATAGGTGCCTGGTGACACGGCCGCGAACACGCCGCGTCGCTGGAGCGTATGCACATGTCGTGGGCTCTGTGCCGGCTTTTCCGAGACCGGCCCGTGACAAGGCTAGGCGCTCACTCTGCGCACACGAATCCGGCACGGGCACTTGAACCAGGGGTGAAGGGATGATCGCCGAGGGCTACATGTACTGGGCCGAAACGAGCTCGGCCTCGGTGATCAGCCCGCCGGTGTCGGCGACCCGGAACAGCTGGGTGACGCGCACCAGCGCGCCGTCCGGCCGGTGCAGCGTGGCGACCGCGAGGATCGAGCCGTCCGGCTTGATCTGCGTGTCGGCTTCCTGCACGTCGATGGCGTCCATCGAGCTCCAGGTGCGGACGAGCTCGCCCGCCGCGCCGCCCGCCAGGTCCGGGCTCAGCAGGGCGAGCGCGCCCCTCGAGTCCCGCGCGATGGCGGCGTAGAAGTCCTTGACCGCCTGGATCTTCCGGCTCGCGCTGCGCGCGTCGGCCGCCTTGTCCGGAACCGGCTCGGCGGTGCTCGGCGTCGTTTCCTGCCGCGCGTCCTCGGTCGTCTTGGTGGCCGTCGTGCCGCCGTCGGCGGGCGAACCCTCCGTCGACTGCCCGGGCCGCGCCGGGGTGCCGCCACCGGCCTGGTGCTGCGGCACGGCGAGACCGCCGAGCTCCGCGGCGCCGCTGAAGCCGGCGGGGGTGGACTGGCCGCCGGCGGACACCGCGCGGTGCGAACCGGTCAGCATCGGCGCGGCGATCACCGCGCCGGCGACGAGCGCGCCCGCGGCGACGAGGCCGGTCAGCTTGGCGCGGCGGGCGAACCGGCTTTCGGGCTCACCGTCGTCCACGGCCTGCTCCGGTTCGCGCACCGGCTCGGGCCGCGGCGGCAGGAACTTCTGCGGGTCGCGGAAGACCTGCTCGAGATAGTCGCGGTCGGCGTCGCCGACGCCGTCGAGAATCTCGGCCGGGATGACGTCCTCGACGCGGACGGCGTGGGGTGTTTCCCGCCGTGTGCGCTGCCGATCAAGCACGAAAGTCCTCGCTCTGGGTTCCGGGGACGGTCGCTCGGCCGTTCAGCTGAGCGTCCGTTGGTCCGGTCGGCCGACTCGTGGCCGGTTCCGGATCCGCTGTCGTCAGGTAACCCTGTGCGGACGGCGACCACCAGGCTCTGTCGCCGGAATGCCGTCGCGATACGACGAGCGGCAGCTTATGTCACCCACCCGGACCAGGCATAACCGTTCGGCGATCCGCACGTGCATCAGAACGGGCGAACCGCACGTGCACGTACGGTTACTGGCCGTCAGCCGCGATCTTGTCGCCGTCGCCGAACGTCAAGGTGCGCTCCTCGATCGTCTTGGTCCCGTCTGTGTGGGTGACCTCGACGGTGTTGACGGTGACGCCGCGTTGCTGGTCGATGCTGACCTTCTTGACCTCGAAGTAGGCGATGCCGGCGTACCGCTCCGCGAGCGCGTGCGGCCCCTGGTCGTGCAGGTCGCCGGTGGTCACCGACGACGCCGATGCGGGGTCGGTGGTGACCGTGTTGAAGAACTTCTCCGAGTTGTCGCCCATCGTCTGGGCGTCCGGCGGGAAGGAGTACCACCACGGCGGCTTGACCGGGTTCTCGCGCTGGGCGGGCGTGACCGGCGGCTTCTGCGGCGCGCTGGTCGGCTTGGTCGTGCCGGCCGTCGTCCCCGAGGGGCCGGCGGAGGTGGTGCTGCCCGGCGCGGAGGCCGAGTCGTCGACCGGCCCCGGGCCGCTGCCGCCACTGGTCTTCTTCTCGCCGGCGTTGTCGTTGTCCGGCCGGGGCGAGCTCTCCGGCCCGGGCGCGGAACCGCCCTCGGAAGGCGGCTGGTCCCCGCCCGTCGGGTCGACGACCGTCGGCACGCCCTGGTAACCGGGCCACGACCCTTGGACGGCCTGGTCCACCGGGGGTTTCCCGACGAGGAAGGACCCGGCGCACAGCAGCCCGACGACGACGGCGCCGGACGCGCCGGTGGCGAACCAGGCGGCCTTGCGCCACGTCTTCGGCGGCGTCACGGACGCGGGCACCGAGCCGATGGTGAAGCCGCCGAGCCCGTCGATCGGGGGCGCGCTGTAGATGCGGACGTCGTCTTCGTCCAGGTCGACGCCGCGCGGCGGCGGCGCGGCCAGCGAGACGCGGGTGCGGCGCGCGGCCTGGTCGGCGCGGGACTCGGCCGGTGGGGGCTCGAAGTCGTCGTGGTCGTCGGCGACGGTGTCCACCGGGAGACTGCCGTGCGCGGCGGGGAACAGCGGCCCGCCGTCCCGCGGCTGGGGCAGCGGGAGCGAGCCCGAGAGCGAACCGCCCCCCGGCTGCGGGAGCAGCGGGAGCGGGCCGGACGGCTGCGTGGCGGACAGGGTGCCCGGTCCGCCTTGCCGCCGAAAGGGACGTGAGCCGGGGTCCGGCGCCGCCGCGCGGTACAGGGGGAGTGAGCCGGACACCGGCGGGTCGACCGGGGTCGCGCGGTGGCGCACCGGGCGGTGCGGCGGCAGCGGCGGCGTCCAGTCTTCCGCGCCGCCGGGCCGGTGCCGTCCGGGGTGCGCGGGAGCGGCGCCGCGTCCGTGGAACTCCGTGCCGTTGCTCATGTGGGCTCGACCACCCGGCCGACGAGTCCTGACGCCATCCGGCGGCGGGACGACCCGAACGGAGCACCCTCACGAGCGGAATCGCGTTCGGAATCCTGCGCAGATGCACGCGCATGCGACAGCGGACGCGCGGGGCCGGTGCCCCCGCGCGTCTTCCGGGCATCGCCCGACCCAGACGCAAGGGTCCTCACGACGCCAACCCTAAAAGCATCCGGCGGCGAAAGTCGCCCCCAAACCTGCAAGTTGCAGAGGTTTCACTCGGTCGGGCGCGACCGATCGGGCGAAGGTGACGCTATGGAGTTTCACGCTGCGCCATCAGGCCGGTTCAGGGGATTCAGCCGCCGGTGCGGTAACGGTTCCGGGTGGATTGCAGGGCCTTCGTGGCCACCGCACCGCTACCCGCGGCGATGAGGATCGCCACGATGTCGAGCGTCGTTCCCCCGGCCGTGAGCAACCAGGCGAAGAGCGAAGCCGCGGTGGTGCCGCCGGCGACGGCCCACCGGCTGCGGACGTACTGCCCGACCGGGGCCCCGCTGGCACCGCGCTTGCCCGCCGCGCTGTTCAGCAGCGCCAGATAACCCACATGGCCCAGTGCGGCCAGCACGCCGGCGAGCGCGACGATGACGGCGATGAGGTTCACGAGCGAGTCCATGTGCCCAGTCTGCCTGTGCCCGGGCCACCGGTGCCTCCGGGAAGTCCCCGAATTCGGCCAACCGTTACCGGCCGAGCCTGCCCCGGCCCAGGTTCAGCAGCGCCATGGCGAGCTGGCGGCCGTCCGGCCCGAGTTCGCGGTAGCGCGCGAGCACGTCCATCTCGCGGTTGTAGACGATGCGCGTGCCGCCGGCGGCCATCCGCGCGGCCCCGATCGTCTTGGACACCTCGACCCGGCGTTTCACCAGCCGCAGGATCTCCTTGTCCAGCCAGTCGATCTCCTCGCGCAGCGCCGAGATGTCGTCGCCCGCGGGGGTGTGCTCGGCGGGCTGGCCGTCGGCGTTCGTCGCTTGTGCGTTCATCGGGACCTCTTCCTCGAATCCCGGACCCGGCCCCAGGGACGGCGACAGCCCCGGGTCCGTGGACTCCGGGGCTGGCGGTGATGGCGGTAGTGGCACTACGCGATCACGGGAGCCGGAGTCCGGGTCCCGTAAAAAAATCGCTCAGCGTGGTGCCGCATGCGCTCAGTATGGCACAGGGGCACCGGCGCGCTCCCGGAACGACCGCGCGCCCGCGTGCACCACGAGGCTGACGGTGAGCCAGAACATCGGGAAGGCCGGCCAGAAGAAGCCGGCGCCGAGCACCGCCCACCGGACGATCGCCACCACCGAAAGCGCGACCACGACGGCGAGGTGGAAGCGCAGCGCCGGGTGCCGCCGCAACGCGTCCCGGGTGAGCGGGAACCCCGGCCGCGGCGGCGCGGGCCGCGGCAGGTCGGTGGTGAGCGCGGTCAGTTCGTCGGTGAACCGCGCGGCGTAGACGCCGGAGAGGCGCTCTTCGACCTCTTCGAGGGTGAGCCGGCCTTCGGAACCGGCGGACTGGACGGTCTTGGCGACGCGCTCGCGATCGGCGTCGGCGGCCCGGATGCGGGCGGGGTTCGGTGCGTTCATGCCCACCGATGCTCCGCGCGGCGCGGCGTCGGCGCGTCGGGCAGCAGGCGACATTCCCCGCTACGCCCGGCGCGGTACCCGGGTTTCCGGCGCCGGATGTCATGAACGAGTCGTTCATGACATCCGGCGAGGTGAACGACTCGTTCATGACATCCGGACCACGCCACCGGACGGGCACCCCGTGGCGCCCGCCTCGCCGGGCCGCCGCCAGCCCGCGTCCCGACCGCCTCGGTACTCCAACCCCGGCCACCTTTCGCCCCGCGCCCGCAACCGAGCGGCGCACGCCGCTTCGCGCGCGGACACGCGTCCGCCCGCACACGCGCCCCCGCGCGAACCCCGACACCGCGGCCCGCGCCGGGCACGCTCTGCCGTCCTCCTGCCCGCCCGGGGTAGCGTGGACGGACGATGGACACCCTCTTCGATCTCCCCGCCGCGACCCCTGCGCGCAAGCCCGCCGCCGGCGGGCAGGCCGAGCTGCTCGACGACCTCAACCCCGCCCAGCGCGAAGCCGTCACCCACGCCGGTGGCCCGCTGCTGGTGGTGGCGGGCGCGGGATCGGGCAAGACCAGGGTGCTGACCCGCCGGATCGCCTACCTGCTCGGGCAACGCCGCGTGCACCCGGGCGAAATCATGGCGATCACGTTCACCAACAAGGCCGCCGCCGAAATGCGCGAGCGCGTCGCCGCGCTCGTCGGGCGCCGCGCGAACGCCATGTGGGTGTCGACGTTCCACTCGATGTGCGTGCGGATCCTGCGCCGTGAAGCCAAAACGCTCGACATGTCGTCGAGCTTCTCGATCTACGACTCCGACGACACCAAGCGGCTGATCACCTTGGTGGCGCGGGACCTCGACATCGACCCGAAGCGGTACGCCGCGCGCACGCTCGCCATCCACATCTCGAACCTGAAGAACGAGCTCACCGACCCGGAGACGGCGGCGGCGAACGCGGGCAACGACCTCGAGCGCCGCGTCGCCGAGGTCTACGCCGAGTACCAGCGGCGGCTCAACCAGGCCAACGCCTTCGACTTCGACGACCTCATCATGCGCACGGTTTCGCTGCTGCAGGCGTTCCCGGCCGTCGCCGAGTACTACCGGCGCCGGTTCCGCCACGTGCTGGTCGACGAGTACCAGGACACGAACCACGCGCAGTACACGCTGGTCCGCGAGCTGGCCGGGACCGTGCCGAACGACGCGGGCGTCGAGCCGGCCGAGCTGGTCGTGGTCGGTGACGCGGACCAGTCGATCTACGCCTTCCGCGGCGCGACGATCCGCAACATCGAAGAGTTCGAGCGGGACTTCCCGAACGCGCACACCATCCTGCTGGAGCAGAACTACCGCTCCACGCAGACGATCCTGTCCGCGGCCAACGCCGTCATCGAGCGCAACCCGAACCGCCGGGCGAAGCGGCTGTGGACGGATTCGGGCGACGGCGAGAAGATCGTCGGCTACGTCTCGGACAACGACCACGACGAAGCCGCGTTCGTGGCGGGCGAAATCGACGCGCTGGCGGAACGGGGCGAGGCCGACTACTCCGACGTCGCCGTCTTCTACCGCACCAACAACCAGTCCCGCGTCTTCGAAGAGATCTTCATCCGGCTCGGCCTGCCGTACAAGGTCGTCGGCGGCGTGCGGTTCTACGAGCGGCGCGAAGTCCGCGACATGATCGCGTACCTGCGCGTGCTGGCGAACCCGGAGGACACGGTCAGCCTGCGGCGCGTGCTGAACGTGCCCAAGCGCGGCATCGGCGACCGCGCCGAAGCCGTCGTGGCGACGCACGCCGAGCGCGAGCGGATCTCGTTCGCGGCCGCGTTGCGCGACGCCGTCGAAGGCAAGGTGCCGCTGCTGAACCCGCGCTCGGTCAAGGCGATCACCGGGTTCGTCGGGCTGCTCGACGAACTGGGGCTGCTGGTCGAGCAGGGCGCCGAGGTGCACGACGTCCTCGAAGCCGTGCTGGAGAAGACCGGCTACCGCATCGAACTCGAGGAATCGGAAGACCCGCAGGACCACACGCGCGTGGAGAACCTCGACGAGCTCGTCACGGTCGCGCGCGAGTTCACCGAGATCACCGCCGAGGTCGTCGCGGACGAGAACGCCGAGCTCGTCGTCGAGCCCGGGGTGCCGGCGCCGGGTTCGCTGCCCGCGTTCCTGGAGCGCGTTTCCCTGGTGGCGGACGCCGATTCGGTGCCTTCGCCGGACGGCGGCGAGGAAGGCGACGGCGGCGCGGGCGTGGTCACGCTGATGACCGTGCACACCGCGAAGGGCCTGGAGTACCCGGTCGTGTTCTGCACCGGTTGGGAGGACGGCGTTTTCCCGCACATGCGGGCGCTGGGCGACCCGACGGAGCTGGCCGAAGAACGGCGGCTCGCGTACGTCGCGATCACGCGGGCGAGGAAGCGGCTGTACGTCTCGCGCGCGATCACGCGCTCGGCGTGGGGCCAGCCGTCGATGAACCCGGCTTCGCGGTTCCTCGACGAGCTGCCGGCGGACCTCGTGGACTGGCGGCGCCTGGAACCGTCCAGCCCCGGTTTCGGCTTCGGCGGCGGCTCGCGCGGCACCCCGCGCGCGGCGACGACGTGGGGCGGCAGGCGGACTTCGTCCCCATCGGCTTCGTCGGGCACGCCGTCGTTCGGCAAGGGCTGGAAGGACACGGTGGCGCTGAAGCTGGACGTCGGCGACCGGGTCAGCCACGACAAGTACGGCCTGGGCACGGTCATCTCCTGCGACGGTGTCGGCCCCCGCGCGACGGCGACGATCGACTTCGGCGCGGCGGGCAAGGTCCGCCTGATGCTGATCGGCAGCGTCCCGATGGTGAAGCTCTAGCGCAACCCGGACGAGTGAATCCGGCGGCGATCCCCGCGATCGCCGCCGGATTCGTCGTACCCACCCGGTACAACTGACCCCGTAATCGAACAAAGGTTCGATGGAGGGGGTAGTGTGGTGTGGACGCGGTGCTGTTTCACCTGTTGGCCGAAGGGGTACAAAAATACCTGCGAGGAGTCCTGCGGACGACGGTTTCGGATCGGGGTCCGAAGCCTTCGGGGGTCTCAGGAAGCGCCTCGCGTGCGGGAGCGGAGGCGTGCCGGCTGGCCGCCGCCTGGCGAGCGCTGCTCAGGCAGCACGAGCTCGGCGCGGACGGGCACTGCGTCACCTGCGGCCGGGGACGCCGCTGGACGACCAGGGCCCGGAGTGCCGCGCGTGTCCGCTCCGCGGGGGGCGCACGGGGCGTCGTGCCCTGGGGCTGGCTGCCCGTGCGACGGCCGGCCGAGCTGTGCTCGGTGTGGCAGGTCGCGGTGGCGTATTTCCTCCGCCGGTTGCCGGGCGGGTACCGCTAATGCGTTGCGGGCGCTGAGAAGCCGGTGGCGGGCTTTTCGGGGCCCCGCTGTGGTTCCGGACGTTCCGGTGGGTTCCGGCGGTGCTGAGGCCGGTTCCGCGTCCGATGAGGTCCGGACCACTGCGCGTACGGCTTTCCTGAGGGACGGCCGGGGTGCGGCCGCCTCGAAGGGTGGCCGGGGTGGGAACGGATCAGAGAACGATGCCGCGCGCGGCCAGCCACGGCCGGGGGTCGATCTTCTTGGTGCCGTTCTGCCACACCTCGAAGTGCAGGTGCGGGCCGGTGCTCTGACCGCGGTTGCCGATCTCGGCGATCTGCTGGCCGCACTTGACCTTCTGCCCCTCCTTGACGGAGAAGCTGTTCATGTGGCCGTAGACCTGGATCGTGCCGTCGTCGAGCTGGACGCGGACCCAGAGGCCGAAGCCGCTGGCCGGGCCGGCCTCGATCACGGTGCCGTCGGAGGCGGCGTAGATCGGGGTGCCGATGGCGTTGGCGATGTCGATGCCGAGGTGGCTCGTGCCCCACCGGGCACCGAAGCCCGAGGTGAAGGTGCCGTGCGCGGGCAGGCAGGTCTTGGGGCGAGCGGCTTCTTCGGCGGCCTTGCGGGCGGCGTCGGCTTCGCGCTGCTCACGGGCCTGCGTGATGGAGGCGGAGTCCGCGATCTTGGCGGCCTCGGCGGAAGCGTCGACGGCGTGGCCGGTCGGCAGGAGTTCCGGGGCGCCCCCGGTGCCCGCACCTCCCGCGGTGAGCGAAGCGCTGGCGTCCTGGCTGTTGGCCAGCGGCGTCACGGCCGCGTCGGAGTCGGTGACGGTCTTGAGGGTCTGCCCTGCCGCTGCGGCAGCGAACGCTCCGGCAGCAACAGCGGCGACCACGACACGGCCGCGAAGGGCCGAGGAGGGCGGGGCGATGCGGTGCGCACCCCGGACACGAACGACCGCACCTTCCAGTGCGTCCTTCAGTGCCGGGGAAGGAGCTTGGCCGCCGGGGGAGCGGTGTGAAGCCAAGACAGGGCCTTCCATCGTCGGGGAGCCGGGTCGAGGACTGCGGGCGGGGGAACCCGGTGAGCCAACCTCGGGGGTGGTTTGCTCGGTGTCCTACTTCGTGACCTGACTGTAATGGGGACCCCGGGACAGTAACGAAGGGGCACCGCTATCGGCAAGATCTGCCCCGTCCGGCGGCCGATCGGGTGGCAGCCGGGCGACGCTCACCTGTGACAATTACCCAAAGTTAGAGGGGGTTTACTGCATTGGTTGTGACTTGTCTTACAGCTCTTGCGGGCGGTTTAAGGCAACCAAGGTCCGGGGACGCCCCTGAGGGTCGGAATAAGGGTTTGCCAGGGGATGTTTAAACATCTTCGACTCCATCGGGTCGGTCGAGAAGCCTTTCCGGCCTGCTTGCGGGCGAGTTGAGCGGCGGCCGGATGCGACCGTTCGTCGACGCAGGAGAACCGCTCGCCGACTGATTGAGCAAGATCGCGGTTGACTGCCGGATTTGTCCCCTTGCGCACCCGTGATCGGCACACCAGAGGCACGCGCGGTGCGCCCGAGATCCGCGATGCAGCTCTCGCGGGCCGAAGGCTTCTCGTGCACCTCGCCTGATCATCGACTCGCGCCCGAACCGGTCCGGTACGCGCCTCACCTCGCCGGTCCGCGCACAACCCGACTCAAGCCGAGCGTCGGTGACTTCACCCGGACCCGTTCGCCGACTCGTGGCCCGCTGGCCCTTCCCTCTCGTTGCGGGCTTCGCCGGCCAGGCCCCGTGCCTCTCGCCTGACCTCGCCAGGCCCTGTGCCCCGCCTCTCCTGGAGCTTCCCGCACCCGCCTCGCTCTTTCGCCCTTGCCGGTCCGGCGCTTTCGGTCGCCCGTGCCCTTCGGCCTTGCCGATCCGGCGTCCTCGGCGGTCCGCGCCCTCTGGCCTCGCCGACCTGGCGTCCTCTGCGGTCCGCGCCCTCTGGCCTCGCTGGCCTGGCGTCCTCGGTGGTCCGCGCTCGCTGGCCTGGCGGTCTCGGTGATGCGCGCTCTTCGGCCTCGCTGGCCTGGCGGTCTCGGTGATGCGCGCTCTTCGGCCTCGCTGGCCTGGCGGTCTCGGTGATGCGCGCTCTTCGGCCTCGCCGGCCTGGCGGTCTCGGTCATGCGCGCCCTTCGGCCTCGCCGGCCTGGCGCTCTCGGTCATGCGCACCCTTCGGCCTCGCCGATCCGGCGCCCGCGCTCTCCGGCTCCGCCGGCCCCCGCCCCAGGTCGCCCGTGCCCTGCGGCTTCGCTGATCCGGCGCTCCCGGGTTGCCCGCGCCCTCTGGCTTCACCGGCCTGGCGTCCTCGGTCATGCGCGCTCTCCGGCCTCGCTGGCCTGGCGCTCTCGGTCATGCGCGCCCTTCGGCCTCGCCGATCCGGCGCCCGCTCTCCGGCTCCGCCGGCCCCGCCCCAGGTCGCCCGCGCTCTCCGGCTCCGCCCGCCCCAGGTCGCCCGTGCCCTGCGGCTTCGCCGATCCGGCGCCCCCGGGTTACCCGCGCTCTCCGGCCCGCCGCCCCCCGCCGGTCGCCCACGCCGTTCGCCGTTTCCCGTGCCCGCCCCTCCCACCCCCTCCTCCGCCTGCCCCCACCGCACCCCCGGTCACTCCACCCGGGCCCGTTCGCCGACTCGTGGCCCGCTGGTCCCTCCCGCTCCGCCCAACCTTGCTAGCGTCGCCAGCAATGCCCCCACGCTCAGAACCCCCAGGCCGGAGCACCCCCGGCGCCCCGGCCACCCCGCCGGCTCCCGCGGCCCGTCCCACCAGCGAGCGGACCCCACCGCAGACCTGGGTCGAAGACGACCGCCCCCAGACCCTCGCCCTCGGGCTCGCCGCCGCCGGGGCCGTCGCGCTCGCCGCCGGTGCCGTCGCGCACGTCTCACCGGACGCCGCTCCCGGGTTCACCAGCTGGCCCTGGCTCGCCGTTCTCGCGCTGGCTCCCGTCGCCGCCGCCATCTGGGCCGCCGGCAAACGGCCCGCCCTGGCCGGGGGCCTGATCCTCGGCCTCGCCGCCCTCGCGCCCGGACGGCTGGTCCTCGACCTCCAGTTCGCCGTCAACGGGCCGCTCGCCGTCCGGCCGGAGCTCTACCTCGCCGACCGGTTCGTCGGGGGCTCGGCCGTCGGTGCCGGGTTCTGGCTGCTCGTCGCCGGGCACCTGCTCACCGTGGCCGCGGGCGTCGCGGCCTGGCGGGCGAGCCGGTCCGCCGACGAGCCCGAACGGCGGCGGTGGCGGCTGCTCGTGCCGCTGCTCGCCGTCACCGCTTCGGTCGGGTTGCTGACCGCTCCCGTCTCCGCCGCCAACGGCTTCCTCCTCGCGCGCTCGTCCTTCGAAGGACCCTGGCCCGCCCTCGGCGGCTACCTCCTGCTCGCCGCCGCGCTTCCGCTGGCCGCCGCGCTCGCGCTCGCCGCGCCCGCCGAACGGACCGCGCGCGGGGCGCTGCTCGGGCTGGCCGCCGGTGCGTTCGGCGTCGCCGTGCCGCCCGTGCTCGCCGGGCTCCTGCGGGCCGACCTCGGCGTCACCTGGGGGCCCGTCCTCGTCCTCCTAACGACGGCTGTCATCGGCGCGCTCGCCTTCACCCGGCTCACCGAACGGCCCGCGAACGACGAGGCCGACCTGAAGATCCCCGGCCTCTTCTGGTGGCGGCTCGTCACCGGGCTGCTCGGCCTCGTCACCGCGGTCGCCGCGCTGATCGGCAGCTTCGCGCCGCAGGTCGCCGTCACCGCGCTGAACCCCGGGGCCACCGCGCCGGTCAGCGCCGCCGCCGAAAGTCCGGCGCGCTGGTTCCTGCTCGTCGCGGCCGTCGTGCTGGCCGTGACCGCACTCGGCGTCCTCGTCCCGAAAACCGCGCCGGGCGCGCGGCCGCTGCTCGGACTCCTCTGGGCCGGGATCGTCCTCGCGGGCACCGCCGTCCTCAACACCGCGCTCACCGCCACCCAGGCCGGCAACCTCGGCGGCTTCGGGGGCACCGCCGCCCCCGCCTTCAGCTACGACCTCGGGGCCGGCGCCGCCTGGACGTTCGCCGCGCTCGTGCTCGCCGTGCTGACCGCCCTCGCCGCCGTCGGGACCGGGGTCGTCGAACGCGAGGACGCCGGGAGCGCCGCCGAGGCGGACAAGAACGTGCTCACGCCCGTCGTCGCCGGGGCCGTGCTGGCCGTCGCCGGCTTCGGGCTGCCCGTCTTCACCGTGCCCGGCTACGTCGCGCCCGGGCTGTGGTCGGATTTCGACACCCCGTCGTGGGGGCTGCTGACCGCCGCCGTGGCCGTCGTCGGTGCCGCTGCGCTCGCGCTGCGGTCCCGGCCGAAGCCCGCGGCGGCGCTGCTGGCCGGCGCCGCCGTGCTCACCGGCCTGCACGCCGCGGAGCTGCCGCTCGTCGGCGGGACGCTCGGCGGCGCGAGCCCGGCGACCGGGTTCTGGCTCGCCCTCGCCGCCGCCGTCGCGCTGCTGATCGCGGCCGGGCTGGCCGCCGCCGGCGGACGCCGTGGCGCGTGAGCGCCGCCGGGTGCTGCTCGTCGAGTTCGCCCGGCCCGACCCGGCCGCCGTCGCGCTGGGCCGCCTCCTGCGCGACGAAGGCGTCGAGGTCGTCCACGCCGGACCGCTGGCCACCGAAGAGCAGATCCTGCGCACCGCCGAGCAGGAGGACCCGGACGCGGTGGGCGTCCTCGGCGACCCGCCCTCGGCGGAACTCGAGGCCGCGCTGAGCGACTTCGCCGTCTTCACGACCCCCGAAGAAGCCGTGGAATGGCTGCCCGGTGGGCGGTCTCACACCTCGGGAACACCGTCTGACCGCGCACGGTGACCGACTTCACCAGGTGCGGAGTCCCCGCCGTTCACGCAGGTCGCTAACCTCGACTGGTCCGACAGCGCGGTCCGGTAACGCGGACCACCACAGTGGCGTGTCGTCAGGAGACTGGAGTAGTGGACCTCTACGAGTACCAGGCGAGGGATCTCTTCGCCGCCCACGGAGTACCGGTTCTGCCGGGCTCGGTGGCAAGCACCCCCGAAGAAGCCAAGACCGCCGCGGAGCAGATCGGTAACCAGGTCGTCGTCAAGGCGCAGGTGAAGGTCGGCGGCCGTGGCAAGGCGGGCGGCGTCAAGCTGGCCCAGACGCCGGACGAGGCGAAGGAGAAGGCGGAAGCCATCCTCGGCCTCGACATCAAGGGCCACATCACGCGCCGCGTGCTCGTGGCGGAAGCTTCGGACATCGCGTCCGAGTACTACTTCTCCTTCCTGCTGGACCGCGCGAACCGCACGTTCCTGGCGATGGCGTCCTCCGAGGGCGGCATGGAGATCGAGCAGCTCGCCGTCGAGCGCCCCGAAGCGCTCGCGAAGATCCCGGTCGACTCGATCGCCGGTGTCGACAAGGCGAAGGCGCTCGAGATCCTGAAGGCCGGCAACTTCCCGGCCGACATCATCGACGAGGCCGCCGACGTCGTCGTGAAGCTCTGGGAGACCTTCGTCTCCGAGGACGCCACCCTCGTCGAGGTCAACCCGCTGGTCCGCGACCCGCAGGACAAGATCATCGCCCTCGACGGCAAGGTCACCCTCGACGAGAACGCGGACTTCCGCCAGCCGGGCCACGAAGCCCTGGTGGACAAGGAAGCCGAGAACCCGCTCGAGGCGAAGGCCAAGGCCAAGAACCTCAACTACGTCAAGCTCGACGGCCAGGTCGGCATCATCGGCAACGGCGCGGGCCTCGTCATGTCCACTTTGGACGTGGTGGCGTACGCGGGCGAGAAGCACGGCGGCGTGAAGCCGGCGAACTTCCTCGACATCGGCGGCGGCGCGTCGGCCGAGGTCATGGCGGCCGGGCTGGACGTCATCCTCAACGACACCGACGTGAAGAGCGTCTTCGTCAACGTCTTCGGCGGCATCACCGCCTGCGACGCGGTGGCGAACGGCATCGTCGAGGCCCTGAAGATCCTGGGCGACGAGGCCAGCAAGCCGCTGGTCGTCCGCCTGGACGGCAACAACGTCGTGGAGGGTCGCCAGATCCTGGCGGACGCGAACCACCCGCTCGTCACCGTGGTGGACACAATGGACAACGCGGCCGACAAGGCTGCCGAGCTCGCCGCGGCAGGTGCGTGAGATGTCGATCTTCATCAACGAGAACAGCAAGGTCATCGTGCAGGGGCTCACCGGCTCCGAGGGTATGAAGCACGCGACCAAGATGCTGAAGTCCGGCACGAACATCGTGGGTGGCGTCAACGCCCGCAAGGCCGGCCAGACCGTCACCATCGAGGGCAAGGACCTCAAGGTCTTCGGCACCGTCGAAGAGGCGATCAAGGAGACCGGCGCCGACGTGTCGGTCATCTTCGTGCCGCCGAAGTTCGCGAAGGACGCGGTCATCGAGGCGATCGACGCCGAGATCCCGCTGGCCGTCGTCATCACCGAGGGCATCCCGGTGCACGACTCGGCCTACTTCTGGGCGCACGCCGTCGCGAAGGGCGGCACGACCCGGATCATCGGGCCGAACTGCCCCGGCGTGATCAGCCCGGGCAAGTCGAACGCCGGCATCATCCCGGCCGACATCTCCGGCCCGGGCCAGATCGGCCTCGTGTCGAAGTCCGGCACGCTGACCTACCAGATGATGTACGAGCTGCGGGACATCGGCTTCTCCACCGCGGTCGGCATCGGCGGTGACCCCATCATCGGCACCACGCACATCGACGCCCTCGAGGCGTTCGAGGCGGACCCCGAGACCAAGGTCATCGTGATGATCGGCGAGATCGGTGGCGACGCCGAAGAGCGCGCCGCGGCCTACATCAAGGAGAACGTGACGAAGCCGGTCGTCGGTTACGTCGCGGGCTTCACCGCGCCCGAGGGCAAGACCATGGGCCACGCCGGCGCCATCGTGTCGGGTTCCTCCGGCACGGCCGCCGCGAAGAAGGAGGCCCTCGAGGCCGCCGGCGTCAAGGTCGGCAAGACCCCGAGCGAGACCGCCGTCCTCGCACGTGAGCTGTACAACAGCCTCGGCTGACGACAGCGGGTAACCGCAGGTGGAGCCGGGCACTCACAAGGTGCCCGGCTCTCCTCCGTTCGAGCACGAAACCTCCTGAGGTATTCACGCGTCTGGTGGGCTGAGGGCTTGCGAGTGCGCTAGCGTTCTGCGCACACAAGCCGCCTCGTCTTCCCCCGGGTGCCCGCGTGCCCCGGAGTGCCGGTCGAACCGACAGGAGTGCATCCGATGACCTTCCCCAGCGGCGGGCCTGGCTACCCCCAGCAGGGTGGCGGCCAACAGCCCCCCGGTCCCCCGTCCAGTGGCTTCCCGGCGCAGCAGTCCCACGCGCACCCGGCGCCGTCGGGCCCCGGCGGCCTGCCGCAGAACCTGCCGCTGCTGCTCGCCCTGGTCGTCACCGGCCTCAGCCTCGTGCAGTACTTCCTCGGGTTCGTCGACACCGGCGAAGTCGGCCTCGGCGGGGTCTTCCTGCTCGGTGGCGGTCTGCTCGCCGCGCTCCAGGTGCTGCCGAAGGGGCCGCGGACGCTGCCGTTCGCGGCGCTGTTCAGCGTGCTCGGCATGCTCGACGTCCTGGACACGCTGATCAGCCTGCAGACGACGCCCGGCGTCGTCATCGTCATCCTGATCCTGGCGTTCCTGCAGGCGGCGGCCGCGGTCGGCGCGCTGCTCATCGAGCACGGCGTGGTCAAGCCGCCGTCGCCGAAGCCCGCCGCGCCGTCCTACGGCGGTCAGCAGCAGTTCAACCAGCCCGGCCAGCAGCAGCAGTACGGCCAGCCGGGTCAGCCGGGGCAGCAGTTCGGCCAGCCGGGGCACGGCCCGGGCCCGGTCGCCCAGACCGGGGAGCCGTCGGGGGCGCCGTTCGCGCAGCCGGGCCAGTACGGCTCGCCGAACCCGCCGTCGACCACGCCGCCGCCGGGGCAGCAGGCCACGACGTACGCCCCGCAGCAGGGCTCGTTCTTCCAGCAGCCGCCGTCGGACAACCCGGGCACCCCGCCCGGTGGCTTCGGCAAGTCGAACTGACGCGGTAGTCCGAAACACCCGCTGTGACGCAGAGTGTCACAGCGGGTGTTTTGCGCTCCGGGGGTGACTCGACCGGGTGGGTTGGCTTTCCCACGTCGGACGGCGGCGGCGTGGCTCACCCGGACGGACCAGCCCGGGTGTCAGGGTGCGGATCATGGACCTGCTCACCGATGCCCGCGAAGAGCCGGTGAGCGACCTCGAACCCGGCGTCGGACTCTCCGGGGCGGCGCGGGTGCGGGTGTTGCTCGCCGCCGCCCTCGGCCCGCTGGTCACCGGCTACGCCGCCGTCGCGGCCGTGCTGACCCTGGTCGCGCTCACCGCCGACCGCGCCGTCTTCTCCGGCACCGGCGTGCTGCTGGCCGCCGGCCCCGGCTGGCTCGCCGCGCACCAGGTCCGCCTCGGCCTCGGCGGCCACCCGCTCGGCGTGCTCCCGCTGCTGCCGACGCTCGGCGTGACCCTGCTGGCCGCGCGGACGGCGGCCGGCGCCGCCCAGCGCCTCGGCTGCCGGTCGGCCCGCGAAGCGCTCCCCGTGCTGCTCACGATCACCGGCGCACACGCGGTGTTCGGGCTGGTCGTCGCGCTCGTCGCGCAGGGCTCGCCGGTGACGGCGAACCCGCTGGTCGCCTTCGCCGTGCCCGGGCTGCTCGCCGCCGCGGCCGCGTTCGTCGGCGTCACCCGGTCCTGCGGGCTGCCGGACGTCGTCGCGGAGCGCCTCGACCCCCTCGCCCTGCGCGGGCTCCGCGCCGGCGCGCTCGGCTTCGCGGTGCTGGTGGCCTGCGGTGCCGTCGTGTTCACGGTCGCGACCGCGGTGTCCTGGGCGACCGTGTCCGACATCTACGAGCCCGCCTTCGGCACCAGCTTCGGGCTCTTCCTGCTCTCGGTGCTCTACCTCCCGAACGCTGTCGCCGCTTCGCTGTCCTTCGTCACCGGGCCCGGGTTTTCGATCGGCGACCTCAACGTCGGGATGTTCGGCTACCGCGGCGGCGCTGTACCCGGCGTCCCCCTGCTCGGCGGCCTGCCCGACCACCACGCCGCCTGGTGGCCGGCCCTGCTGGTGCTGCCCGCGGCGACCGGCGCGCTGGTCGGCTGGTCGCTGCGCAAGGTCGACGCCGACCCGGCGCAGCGCATCCGCGCGGTCGCGGTGGCCGGTGCGGTCGTCGCGCTCGGCTGCGTCCTGCTCGGCACGCTGTCCGGCGGACGGCTCGGCGACGGCCCGTTCGACCCGGTGAGCGTGCCGGTGGGTGTCGCGTCCGTCGTCGCGTTCTGCTGGATCGTCATCCCGGGTTCGTTCGTCGCGTTCTTCACCGGCGAGCACGAGCCGCCCGCGCCGCCGCCGGAAGCGCTCGAAGACAACGAAGCCTTCGAAGACGCCGACGACGTCGACACCGAGGCGGCCGCCGAAGCCGTCGAGGAACTGGAAGCGTCCGAAGAGGACGATGAAGAAGCCGCCGAGGACGCGGAGTTCGAGGCCGAAGCCGACGCCGAGCTCGGCCTCGAAGACGAGCCGGCCGAGGACGAAGCTGTGACCGGAGGCACCGAGACCTGCGGCGACGTCGAGCCGGACGAGACCGACCGTTAGGGTTGACGCGACCTGGTGAAGCGCCGTGCGCACCGGCTGCGCACCGCCCGCGGCAAGGAGCCCGCTCTGTCTCAACGGTTGGAGCTGCCCACTCCGGTGAAGCTCGTCGTGCTCGCGTCAGGCTCCGGAACCCTCCTGCAGGCGGTGCTGGACGCCACCGGGCGGTCCGGCTTCCCGGCCAAGGTCGTCGCCGTCGGCGCCGACCGCACCGGCATCGAAGCCCTCACCCGCGCCGAGCGCCTGAGCGTCCCGTCGTTCACCGTCCGCGTCGCCGACCACCCCGACCGGGCCGCCTGGGACAAGGCGCTGACCGAGGCCGTCGCGGCGTACCAGCCCGACCTCGTCGTCTCCGCCGGGTTCATGAAGATCCTCGGGAGTGAGTTCCTCGGCCGGTTCACCGTGGTCAACACGCACCCGGCGCTGCTCCCGTCGTTCCCGGGGATGCACGCGGTCCGCGACGCGCTGGAGGCCGGCGTCAAGGTCACCGGCTCGACCGTGCACTTCGCGGACGCCGGGGTCGACACCGGGCCGATCATCGCCCAGGAAGCCGTCGTCGTGGAGCACGACGACACCGAAGACGTCCTGCACGAACGGATCAAGGCCGTCGAACGCAGGCTGCTGGTGGAAACGATCGAGCGACTCGGCCGCGGTGGCTGCACCGTGGACGGACGAAAGGTGACATTTCGTGAGCACTGACCTGGGACGGCGCCCGGTCCGCCGGGCGCTGATCGGCGTCTCGGACAAGGCGGGCCTGCTGGACCTCGCGAGCGGCCTGCACGCGGCCGGCGTCGAGATCGTCTCCACGGGCGGCACGGCGAAGGTCATCGCCGACGCGGGGATCCCGGTCACGCCGGTCGAAGCGGTCACCGGCTTCCCCGAGTCGCTGGACGGGCGCGTCAAGACGCTGCACCCGAACGTGCACGCCGGCCTGCTGGCCGACCAGGGCAACCCCGACCACGTCGAGCAGCTGCGCAAGCTGGACATCGCGGCGTTCGACCTGCTGGTGGTGAACCTGTACCCGTTCGCGCAGACCGTCGCGTCCGGCGCGAGCGCCGAGGACTGCGTCGAGAACATCGACATCGGCGGCCCGGCCATGGTCCGCGCGGCGGCGAAGAACCACGGCAGCGTCGCGGTCGTCGTCGACCCGGCCCGCTACGGCTGGGTGCTCGAGCGCGTCGCCGACGGCGGCTTCGACTTCGAGGACCGCAAGCGGCTCGCGGCCCGGGCGTATGCGCACACGGCGGCGTACGACACGGCCGTCGCTTCGTGGTTCGCCAGCGCGTACGCCCCGGACGAGGCCACCGCCGACGCCGGCTTCCCGGACTTCCTGGGCGCCACCTGGGAACGCGCCGACGTCCTGCGCTACGGCGAGAACCCGCACCAGAAGGCCGCGCTGTACAAGAGCGACCGCCCGGGCCTGGCGCACGCCGAGCAGCTGCACGGCAAGGCCATGTCCTACAACAACTTCGTCGACACCGACGCCGCCCGCCGCGCCGCGTTCGACTTCGCCGAGCCCGCCGTCGCGATCATCAAGCACGCCAACCCGTGCGGCATCGCGGTCGGCGCGGACGTCGCCGAGGCGCACCGCAAGGCGCACGCGTGCGACCCGGTTTCGGCCTACGGCGGCGTCATCGCGACGAACCGGCCGGTCACCCGCGAGGCGGCCGAGCAGATCGAGAAGGTCTTCACCGAGGTCGTCCTGGCCCCGGACTTCGACGCCGAAGCGCTGGAGATCCTGCAGCGCAAGAAGAACATCCGGCTGCTGAAGCTGCCGGCGGCCCCGGCGTCGTCGATCGAATTCCGCCCGATCTCCGGCGGCGTGCTGCTGCAGACCGCCGACGCGATCGACGCGCCGGGTGACAACCCGGCGTCGTGGCAGCTCGCCACCGGCGCCCCGGCCGACGAGCAGACCCTGCGCGACCTCGAGTTCGCGTGGCGCTCGCTGCGCGCGGTCAAGTCGAACGCCATCCTGCTGGCCGCCGACGGCGCCACCGTCGGCGTCGGCATGGGCCAGGTCAACCGCGTCGACTCCTCGCGGCTCGCGGTCTCGCGGGCGGGGGACCGGGCCAAGGGTTCGGTGGGTGCGTCCGACGCGTTCTTCCCGTTCCCGGACGGCCTGGAGGTGCTGGTCGAGGCGGGGGTCCGCGCGATCGTGCAGCCCGGTGGCTCGGTCCGGGACGCCGAGGTCATCGCGGCCGCGGAGAAGGCCGGCGTCACCATGTACCTGACGGGGACGCGCCACTTCGCGCACTGACCGCTTTCGGGGGCTCCGAGGCGAAGCCCCGGATGTCAGCGTCCCCGCGCTTCGAGAGGGAGGGCTCGATGCAGCAACCGCCGCAGTACGGACAGGGTCAGCAGGGGTACCCGGGTCAGCAGCCCGGGTACCCGCCCCCGGGTTACCCGCCGCAGCAGGGGTACCCGCCGCCCGGCTATCCGCCGCAGCAGGGCTACCCGGGGTACGGCCCGCCGATGCCGCCGCCGAAGAAGAAGCGTCTCGGGTTGATCTTCGGCATCGTCGGCGGGGTCGTCGTGCTGCTCGGTGCGGGCATCCCGCTCGCGATCGTCGCGAGCGACTACTACGCGAGCACGGGCAAGGCGCCGAGCGCGGTGCCGCCGCCGGCGGAGTGCTCGATCCCGGCGCAGGTGCTGGCGCAGGCCGGGTTCCCGAGCTACGTCGGCGGCAACCCGGGCAGCGCCGACACGCTGCCGGGGCTGAAGCAGATCGGCTGCGGGTTCAAGCCGGGCCCCGACGAGAACGTCCGCGACGCGACGATGAACATCCGCGTCGTCGAGTACTCCGGTGAAGACGCGGAGCGGCAGGCGAAGGACAACTTCATGCCGACGAAGCCGGAGGTGCCGCCGGTCGACGTACCCGGCCTCGGCGACAAGGCGTCGCTGGTCCGGCTGGTCACGAAGAGCGCGTTCAGCGGCGCCGAGCTGCACGTGCTCGCCGGCGCGAACGTCGTCACGGTCGAGATTTCCGGCTGGGACAAGGGGTTCTTCTCGAACTCGCCGATGCCGCAGGAGGAGTCCGACGCGGCGGTGAAGGCGGTCGGCGCCGAGGTCGTCAAGAAGCTGCCGCGCTAGGCGGGCGCGGGCAGCGCCTTGCAGAGCGCGACCGGGAACTTCGGGTCGGCGGCCCGGATCTCCCCGCAGCCCGCGGCCTTGGTCTGCGCGAACGACGTCCAGCCGCCGTCGCCCCAGCGGAACGCGGTGCGTGAAGGCGCTTCGGTCTGCTTCACCAGCAGGTCGACGACCAGCCAGGCCGGGTCGCAGGCGCGGGTGGTCCCGGCGCTTTCGGCGCCCGCGGCGGACACCGCGGCGCCGATCCACGCGGGGTCGCAGTGGTCGGCGGGCGGGGCGCAGGTGCCCTGGCGGTCGCAGTGGCCCCAGCCGGTACCGAGCTTGTGCCAGGCGTTGCCGGTGTCGGAGTTGAGGATCACGGTCCGGTCCGCGACCGGCTCGGACGTGCTCAGCCGCAGCTCGGCGGGCACCTTGTCCTGGCAGCCGCCGGCCGCGGGCCGCGTCGAATAGACGACGTCGGCGCGGATGTCGGTCTTCGCCTCCACGAGCTGCTCGATCCGCGGCTCCCGGACGCAGCCGGGGTCCTTGCCGGGCAGCGCGACCTGCACGAACAGGGTCGTTGCGTCCGGGCCGGGGCGGATCCCCGTCACGTCGGCGCGGAACGAGCGCCACTCCGCGCCCATGGTCGTCGGCCCCGGGGCCGCGGCCGTGGCGCCGGGCACCCCGCCACCGGCGGTCAGCACCACGGCGGCCACCGCGCCCGCCGCGACGAGCGCGCCGGCGATCCACAGGACCGGCCGTCCCAGCCGTTCGGTCATCGCCACCCCCAAGTCCACCGGGCAATCTAGCCGACCCCGTCGCACCCGGTGGGCGGACCGGGCTATTGGCGGTCCTTCTCCAGGTACACGGCCCCGGCGATGTGGCCGCCGGCTTCGGGTGGCTCGGTCAGCCGGTAGCCCGCGCGCTGGTACATCGTGATGTTGCGGGTGCTGCGCGCCCCGGTGAAGAGCGAAAACCGGCGGGCTTCGGCGGGCGCCTGCGCTTCGGCGTGGGCGAGGAGCCGGCGGCCCAGCCCGCGGCCGGCGAAGTCCGGGGCGACCATCAGCCTGCCGAGCTCCCAGTGGTCCCCTTCGAGCCGGGCGCGGACGGCGCCGATCAGGCGGTGGTCCTCCCGCAGGAGCCAGACCGACCACGTCTTGGTCCAGTCGCGCACGTCGTCGAGGGATTCGTGCAGCGCGGGGATGTCGAGGGTGTCGTTCAGGAGGGCTTCCTGGACCCAGCAGCAGCGTTGCAGGACCAGTAGTTCCGGGGCGTCTTCGGGCCGGGCGTCGGTGAGCTCCACGAGCGTCTGTCTAGTTGTTCCGCGGCGGCTCGGGCAACTGGTTTGTGTGCCGCTTTCGGGTGACTTGACAGGGTCTTCGGTTCGGGGTTTCATGGTTCATGTCGAACAGGTGTTCGACGATGGTTGATAGATGCAGTGCCGCCGCCTTCCCCGCGGCGGACCAGTGCCGTCGGTCGCGTTTTGGGAGAGGCCCGACCGCCGGCCCAGTCCGTGGTGGGGAGGTGCGTGCGGTGACCGCTGTGGTGGAGCCGCCGGTGGCCCGGCTGGCGGCCCTGCCAGGGGTCAGCACGGCGAGCCGGGTGGCGGCCCAGGCCGAGCGCGCGCGGGCGACGGGAAGGGTGCTCCCGGTCGCCCCGGCACTGGCCGGACTGCTGCCCGCCGCCGGGCTCCGGCGCGGGAGCACGGTGGCGGTCCACGGCTCGACGTCGTTGCTGCTCGCCCTCCTCGCCCCGGCCACGGCGGCGGGTTCCTGGGCGGCGGTGGTCGGCATGCCCTCCCTGGGCCTGGCGGCCGCAGCCGAGTACGGAGCCGACCTGACCCGGCTGGCCCTGGTCCCTCGCCCGGGCGTGGAGTTCCCGGCGGTGGTGGCAGCGCTGCTCGACGGCGTGGACGTGGTGGCGGTCCGTTCCGAGACGGTGTCTCCGGCGGTGGCCCGCCGCTTGTCGGCCCGCGCCCGCCACCGCGGCGCAGTGCTGTTGACGACGGGAACCTGGCCGGGAGCGGACGTCGAGCTGTCCTGCCGCCGCGAGGCCTGGACAGGCCCGGAGAACGGCTACGGCCACCTCCGAGAGCGCCGGGTCCTGGTCCGAGCCCACGGCCGCGGCTCGGCGGCCCGCCCCGTGACGGCGGAGCTGTCCCTGCCGGGCCCGGCGACCGAAGCGGTCAGCGCGACGGAACTCGGCGAGGTGGCGACGGCATGAGCGTTGCTTCGCCCTTGGTTCAGCCGGCCCTGCCCGAGCGGCGGTCGAGCTGCGCTCTCCTGTCCCCGCCCGAACGTCGCTCGATCTGGGCTCTTCCGCCCTCGCCTGAGCGGCGCTTGAGTTTGGTTCTTCTGTCCTTGCCCGAGCGGCGCTTGAGTCGGGCTCTTCTGTCCCTGCTTGAGCGGCGGTCGAGTCGGGCTCTCCTGTCCTCGCCTGAGCGGCGCTTGAGTTTGGTTCTTCTGTCCTTGCCCGAGCGGCGCTTGAGTCGGGCTCTTCTGTCCCTGCTTGAGCGGCGGTCGAGTCGGGCTCTCCTGTCCTCGCCTGAGCGGCGCTTGAGTCGGGCTGTTCTGTCCCTGCTCGAGCGGCGGTCGAGTTGGGCTCTCGGGTCCTCGCCCGAGCGGCGCTCGAGTTGGGCTGTTCGGCCCGCTCTTCCCGAGCAGCGGTCGAGCTGGGCTCTTCCGTCCTTCCTCGGCGCGAGCCGTTGCCCCGGCTCGCGCTTGCCCTCGGCGGCTGGGACCGACCACGCCGGACTCGGCGCGCGGCGGTACTCCGGCCGCCCGCGCTCGGTCCAGGGACAGGGGGCCGCATGACCGTCCCAGCCCAGCGCGGCACCCCCGAAACCCCCACCCGCATGCTGGTCCTCTGGTGCCCGGACTGGCCCGCCGTCGCCGCCGCGGCCGTCGCCGGCACTGCCGTCACCGAACCCGCCGCCGTCTTCAGCGCGAATCGGGTCGTCGCCTGCAACGCCGTCGCGCGGCGGAGCCGGGTGCGGCGGGGGATGCGGCGGCGGGAGGCGCAGTCGAACTGTCCCGAACTCGTCGTCTTCGCCGCGGACGACGGGCGCGACGCCCGGCTCTTCGAGGCCGTCGCGCGGGCGGTCGAGGCGCTCGTCGTCGGCGTCGAAGTCGTGCGGCCGGGTCTCGTCGCGGTGCCCGTCGACGGCGCCGCGCCGTACTTCGGCGGCGAACACGCCCTCGTCGAGCGGCTCGTCGACGAGGTGTCGGCCGCGGCCGGCGTCGAATGCCAGGTCGGGATCGCCGAGGGGCTCTTCGCCGCGACGCTCGCCGCCCGCTGCGGGGAGTTCGTCGAACCCGGGTGCGTCGCCGAATTCCTCGCCCCGCTGCCCGTCACCGAGCTCGACCAGCCCGGCGCCGAGCGCGCGGAGCTCGTCGACCTCCTGCGCCGGCTCGGGTTGAAGACGCTCGGCGCGTTCGCCGAACTGCCGGAGCGCGACGTCGCCAACCGGTTCGGCACGGCCGGGCTGCTCGCCCACCGGCTGGCGCGCGGCCGCTCCGAACGGCCGCCGCTGCGTCGCCGTCCGCCGCCGGAGCTGATGCTGACCGAGGAGTTCGACCCGGTCGTCGAGCGGATCGACGTCGCCGCGTTCCTCGCGAAGGGCCTCGCGACGCGGTTCTGCGCGGGCCTCGCCGGCCACGGCCTGGCGTGCACGCGCCTCGGCATCTACGCGGTCACCGAAGAAGGCGAACACCTCGGCCGCGTGTGGCGCTGCGCCGAACCGCTGACCCCCGCGGGCGTCGCCGACCGCGTCCGCTGGCAGTTCGAAGGCTGGCTGCGCGCGGCACCGGGTGAGCGCCCGACGTCCGGCGTGGTGCGGCTGCGGCTCGAACCGGAGGAGACGGTCGAAGGCCGGTCGCTCCAGCTCGACCTCTGGCAGAACGGCGGCTCCGAGGAGGAGGACGAGCGGGCGGCGCGCGCGTTCGTCCGGATCCAGGGCCTGCTCGGCCCCGAAGGCGTGCTCACCCCCCTGCTCGACGGCGGCCGCGACCCCGCGGGCCGCGTCCGCCTGGTGCCCTGGGGCGACCCCCGCGAGCGCACGACCCCACCGGACGCGACCTGGCCGGGCCGCCTGCCGTCCCCCTCCCCGGCGACGGTCCTGGACCGGCCGGTCCCCGCCCAGGTCTACGCCGCCGACGGCCGCAAGGTGGGACTCACGGCCCGGGACAGGATCACGGCACCCCCGGCCGCCCTGACGATCGCCGGCGGCGCCCGCCGCACCGTCGTGGGCTGGGCCGGCCCGTGGCCGCTGACCCCGGACCGCCGCCACCCGGGCCCCCGCCGCGCCCGGCTCCAGCTGGTGCTCGCCGGCGAGGGCGACGAGCCACCCGAAGCGGTGCTGGTGCACTGCGCGGGCACGGAAAATCCACTGTGGACGGTCGAGGGAGTGTACGACTGAGCATGGACGAGGACTACGCACGACGCCTGCGCGCCTGGCTGCGAGCCGAGCCCGGGGCCGCACCCCACCAGTGGCTGCGCGACATCCCGGCCCCGGACGGAACGCGCGAACACCCACCGGCGGAACGCTGGTCGGTCCGAGGCGAGCTGCCGCCCGCCGAGGAACCCTCCGCCGGTGACGCGGGCCTGGCAGTGGTGATCCCGCTGCCCCGACCCTCCGGGGAGAACGGCTGCCGCCTGAGCGAACCCGGCCGCCGAACCCGCCGCAAGGACACCGCCCACCCGAGCGACTCCGGCCTGTCGAGTGCGCGCGGGGCTGACTCGCGCCGCCGCGAGCAGGCCGCCGAGCCGCAAAGCCCGCCCCCGATGAGCAGCGCGGAGGCCCGCAGCCGCTGGAACCACCCGTCGAACTCGCTGCGCCGTGCCGAGGCCGCCGAACCGCAAGACTTCTCGCGCGACTCGGACCCGAACCCCCGCCGCCGGGAAGCCGCTGCTGCACCGCAAGACCGCTCGCGCGACCTCGACCCGAACCCGCATCGCCGCGAAGCCGCTGCTGCACCGCAAGACCTCTCGCGCGACCTCGCCCCGAACCCGCATCGCCGTGAAGCCCCTGCTGCACCGCAAGACCCTTCGCACGATTCCGAATCGAACCCCCGTCATCGCTGTGAAGCCCCTGCTGCACCGCAAGACCCTTCGCACGACTCCGACCCGAACCCGCGTCGCCGCGAAGCCGCTGCCGCACCGCAAGACCCTTCGCCCGACTCGGACCCGAACCCCCGCCGCCGCGAAGCCGCTGCTGCACCGCAAGACCTCTCGCGCGACCCCGACCCGAAACTCCACCGCCGCCGCGAAGCCGCCGTCGAGCCGCACGAGCCGCACGAGCCGCGGCCCATCTCCGAAGCCGAAGCCCGTAGCCGGTGGAACCACCCCTCCAACTGGCACCGCCGTCGCCGCGCCGCCGAAGAGCAGCGGCGGGACGATCCCGGGAGCAGCTGAATGGGCTGGAACAACCCACCCGTCCGCTGGCAGGACCTCGCCCGCACCCTCGCCGGCGACCTCCCGCCCGGCGACCACGGCGACAGTCCCGCCTGGGGCCGGCACCGCGAGGGCTACCAGCGCCCCGAAGACCTCCCCGCCCGCGGCACCGACGACGGCGGCGAGGCCGTCCGCGTGCCCTACGCCGAGCTGCACTGCCACTCCAACTTCAGCTTCCTCGACGGCGCCAGCCACCCCGAAGAGCTCGTCGAAGAAGCCGCGCGGCTCAAGCTCGACGCCATCGCCCTCACCGATCACGACGGGATGTACGGCGTCGTCCGCTTCGCCGAAGCCGCGCGGGAACTCGGGGTCGACACCGTCTTCGGGACCGAGCTCAGCTTCGGCCTGCGCAACCCGCAAAACGGCGTCCCGGACCCCGAAGGCGAGCACCTCCTCCTGCTCGCCCGCGGTGACCAGGGCTACCGGGCCCTCTGCCGCGCCATCACCGCCGGGCAGATCCACCACGACGCCGAAAAGGGCAAACCCAGTTACGACCTCGGTGCGGTCGCCGAGGAGGTCGCCGGGCAGTGCGTCGTGCTGACCGGGTGCCGCAAAGGGGCGGTGCGCTCGGCGCTCGTCACGCACGGCCCGGCGGCCGCCGCCGAACAGCTGCGAGAACTCGTCGGACGCTTCGGGCGCGACCACGTCTACGTCGAGCTCACCGACCACCGCCAGCCGCTGGACAGCACGCACAACGACGTCCTCACCCGGCTCGCGGAGGAGTTCGGCCTGCCGACCGTCGCCACCACCGCCGCGCACTACGCCCGTCCCGAACGGGCGCCGCTGGCCGACGCGCTCGCCGCCATCCGGGCGCGGCGGGGGATCGACGAGCTCGAAGGGTGGCTGCCCGCGGCCGGGACGGCGTTCCTGCGCAGCGGCGCCGAAATGGACGTCCTGTTCCGCCGCTACCCGGGTGCGGTCCGGCGCAGTGCGTTGCTGGGCATGGAATGCGCGTTCCCGCTGAAGCTGCTCGCCCCGAAGCTGCCGCCGTTCGACGTCCCGGCGGGTGAAACCGAAGCGATTCACCTGCGCAAGCTGACCGAGGAAGGGGCGAAGGAACGGTTCAAGGGCAAACCGCACGAAGAAAAGGCGAAAGCCCAGATCGAGCACGAACTCCGGATCATCGAAGAACTCGGCTTCCCCGGGTACTTCCTGATCGTCTGGGACATCGTCCGGTTCTGCCGCGAGAACGACATCCTGTGCCAGGGCCGCGGCTCGGCGGCGAACTCGGCCGTCTGCTACGCACTCGGCATCACGAAGGTCGACTCCGTCGCCTACGAACTCCTCTTCGAGCGCTTCCTCGCCCCGGATCGCGACGGCTACCCCGACATCGACCTCGACATCGAGTCCGACCGCCGCGAAGAGGCCATCCAGTACGTCTTCGCCAAGCACGGCCGGCTGCGCACCGCCCAGGTCGCGAACGTGATCACCTACCGCGCCCGGTCCGCGGTCCGCGACGCGGCGCGGGCGCTCGGCTACTCACCGGGCCAGCAGGACGCCTGGAGCAAGCAGATCGACCGCTGGGGTTCGTTGCGCAGCACCGAAAAGGACCACGACCACGACATCCCGGACGACGTCGTCCAGCTGGCCTTCGCGCTCGAGGACTTCCCGCGCCACCTGGGCATCCACTCCGGCGGCATGGTCATGTGCCAGGAGCCGGTGAGCCAGGTCGTGCCGGTCGAGTGGGCGCGGATGGCCGACCGCAGCGTCATCCAGTGGGAGAAGGAGGACTGCGCCGCCGCCGGGCTGGTCAAGTTCGACCTGCTCGGGCTCGGCATGCTTTCCGCGCTGCACTACATGATCGACCTCGTCCACGACTACAAGGGCGAGCTCGTCGACCTCGCCGAGCTGGACCTCGCCGACCAGCAGATCTACGGAATGCTGTGCCGCGCCGACGCGATCGGCGTCTTTCAGGTCGAAAGCCGCGCGCAGCTGGCGACCCTGCCTCGCCTGCGGCCCACGGAGTTCTACGACCTCGCCGTCGAGGTCGCGCTGATCCGGCCCGGTCCGATCCAGGGCGGCTCGGTGCACCCGTACATCCGCCGCAAGCAGGGGCGCGAGGAGTGGAGCTACGACCACCCGCTGCTGGAGAAGGCGCTGCACAAGACCAAGGGCGTGCCGCTGTTCCAGGAGCAGATGATGCAGATCGCGCTCGACGTCGCCAACTTCACCGCGGCGGAGGCCGACCAGCTGCGGCACGCGATGGGGTCGAAGCGCTCGGACCGCAAGATGGACCGGCTGCGGCAGCGGTTCCTCGAAGGCGCCGCCGCGAACGGCGTCGACGACGAGCTGGCGCAGAAGATCTTCTTGAAGCTCAAGGCGTTCGCGAACTTCGGCTTCCCGGAAAGCCACGCGCTGAGCTTCGCGCACCTGGTCTTTTCCAGTGCCTACTTCAAGTTCTACCACCCGGACGCGTTCCTGGCGGGCCTGCTGCGCGCGCAGCCGATGGGGTTCTACTCGCCGCAGTCGCTGGTCGCCGACGCGCGGCGCCACGGCGTCACCGTGCACGGCCCGGACATCAACCGCAGCCTGCCGCACGCGACGCTGGAACCGTTGCCGGACGGGGGAAAGCTGCACGCGGTGCGGACCGGGCTGAGCACCGTGCGGAAGATCGGCGAAGACGTCGCGAAGCGGATCGTGGCCGAGCGGACGGAAAACGGCGACTACCGCGACATGGCCGACGTCGCCCGCCGCGTGCGGCTGACCACCCCGCAGATCGAGGCACTGGCGACGGCCGGCGCGTTCGCGAGCTTCGGCGGCGACCGCCGCCAGGCGTTGTGGACCGCGGGCGCGGTCGCCGGCGAACGGCCGGAGAAGCTGCCCGGCCTGATCGGCGCCCAGGCACCGGCGCTGCCGGGCATGGACGGCCTCGACCTCGCGGCGGCGGACGTCTGGGCGACGGGCGTGTCCCCGGACAGCTACCCGACCGAGTTCATCCGCGACCACCTCGACGAACTGGGCGTGGTCCCGGCGAGCGGCCTGGCCGCCCTCGACGACGGCGCCCGAGTCCTGATCGGCGGCGCGGTGACCCACCGCCAACGCCCCGCGACCGCGGCCGGCGTCACGTTCCTCAACATCGAGGACGAAACGGGGATGGTGAACGTGATCTGCACATTGGGCCTGTGGCAGCGCTACCACCGCGTGGCCCGCGGCAGCCCGGCGCTCCTGATCCGCGGGGTGGTGGAGAAGGCCGACGGCGTGGTGAGCGTCCTGGCCCACCGCGTCGAGCCGCTGCAGATGCGGATCAAGGCGAAGTCCCGCGACTTCCGGTGATCGAGGCCGTTCTCGAAGGGACCGGCGTCGTTCCACGACCGGACGGTGCTCCCGTCGGCCGTGACCGCTTCCCCCACGGTGGCCGGTCATCACGGCGAAGTCGGACTCAGGAGCCCGGTGCAGCAAGGAACCGGTGCCGCAGCCGATGTCCGGCACCGACGAGACCGGGATCGGCGAACTGCTCGTCGGGCATACCGGCCAACCCAATCCTCAAGCCAGTCCCAGCAGTTCGGGACGCGTGGCCAGCGCCCGCCAGTGCGCGCCGGGATCGCTCACCAGCCGCCGGTGGTCGAGGTCCAGCAGGCCCGACACGGACGTCACCGATGCCACCAAAGTGCCGTTCGGGGTGTGGAACTCCTGGGCCACCCGCGATGTCTTCCCCGTGCCCCACTCGAACGCGCAGCTGACCGACACCTCGCCGCCCGGGGTGAGCTCGTGGTGGAAGCGCAGCGTCGTCTCCAGGTTGACCGGGCCGATGCGGCGCGCGGTCAGCTCCGCCGGGTCGATGCCCGCCGCCTGCACGCACGCCCAGCGCGCGTGATCGGCGTACGCCAGGTAAGCCGGGCCGCGGACGTGGCCGTTCGCGTCGATGTCGTCACAGCGGACCGGGATCGTCACTCGGAACATGGCGCTGATCGTGGCCCGGCGACACGTCGCCGGTCTGGAACTTTTCGGCCACCCGGACGAGCGCCGCGGGGGACGAACCCGACAGGCGGCGGCAGTCGCGGCCGAGGTGGGACTGGTCGGCGTAGCCGAGGTCCGCCGCGACGCCCGCCAGCGACGTCCGGCGATTTGCCAAAAGCTCGAGCCGGCGCAGGAAAAGCTGGAACCGCCGGACCCGGTGGACCTGCTTCGGCCCGGCGCCGACCGCGTGCACGAGGTGCCGCCGCAACGCGCGTTCGCTCACGCCCACTTCGGCGGCGACGTCGGTGGCGCGCACCGAAGGACGGCCCAGCGCGTCGATCGCGGCCAGCACCCGGCGGTCCGGCACCACGCCCCGGCCGGCGACGAGCTTCTCGAGGATTCCGCGCTGCGCCAAGGGATCGGCGGCGGCGAGGGCGTCTTCGGCACGACGGGCCTCGGCGCCCCAGAGGTCGCTCAGCCGGGTCGCGCCCGCGGGCAGCTCCGGCATCGGCGTCCCGAGAACCGCCGCCGCGGCACCGCAGCGCAGCCGGACGCCGACGCGGGTCTCCGCCGCCGGGAGCCACAGCCGCAGCGGGGCGCCGACGGTGCCGACCACGGTGAGCGCGGTGCCGTCCCAGACCAGGTCCGCGCAGCCGTCGGGCAGGACGCGCAGCGGCCGCGCCCAGCCGGTCCGCCCGTGCCAGCCACACGCCAGCACCGCCGCGAGCGCGGGCGGCGGCGCGACCTCGCGGTACACCGACCGCGCCCCGGCCACCGCCAGCGGCCGCAGCGGAACTCCCATGGACCCCAGTATGCAGCGGAAGCGCGCCTTCGACGCCGAAGAGCTCGGCCGGGTCGTCGGCGAGGACGGGAAGGTCGGGCACGCCGAGGTCCGCATCGGCGACGCCGTCGTGATGGCGTTCGACGCACCCGGCGACGGGGCCGACACCCCGGCGTTCCTGCGGTCCACGTGCCCGACAGCGAGGAAACAGCTGCGAGAGCACGTCGAGGCGATGGCCTGCGTCCAGGGTGCGAAGCTCTGACGGCGGGCGCGTGTGACACCCTGGGGCCCGTGCTGGAGACCGGGGAGGACTACCGCGAAGCGGTGTTGTCGGGGCAGTGGTGGGAAAAGCGCCGGTTCACCGGCTGCGACTTCACCGGGGCGGACCTCAGCGGGTTGCGGACCCGCGGGTGCACGTTCGACGACTGCGTGTTCAACCGGGCCGATCTTTCGCGCTCGCGCCACGACGCGTCGGCGTTCCGCTCGTGCACCTTCGAGCGCACGGTGCTCGCCGAAAGCCGCTGGACGTCGTGCTCGCTGCTGGGCACCTCGTTCACCGACTGCGGGTTCGCCGGGATCGCGCTGACCGAGTGCGACCTCTCGCTGGCGTCGCTCGCGAAGGCGCGGCTGCGCAAACTGGGCCTGTCCGGGCTGCGGCTGCGGGAGGCCAACCTGACCGACGCCGACCTCTCGCGCGCCGACCTGCGCGGCAGCGACCTGACCGGCGCCCGCTTGCAGGGCGCGAAGTTCGACGGCGCCGACCTGCGTGGCGCACGCCTCGACGCGAACGCGCTCGTGCAGGGCGACCTGCGAGGCGCCGACGTCGACGTCGAGACGGCGCTCGCCTTCGCCGCCGCCCACGGGCTCGTCATCCGCTGAAACGCCGGAACCGGCGGCCGCGGCCGCCGGTTCCGGGGTGAACGTCAGTCGACCGGGGGTTCGCCCGGGTCGAGTTCGATCAGGTCGCCCTCCGCGAGGAGTTCCTCGATCGACGCCGGCAGCAGGTACGCCGACCCGCCGCCGGGCTGGTTGAACCACGGGATCGCGACGCCGGCCAGCGTCTCGAGGGGCCGCTGCACGCGGTAGACGTGGTACGGGCGGTTGACCCACTCCGGCACCAGCGACCGTTCCGCGAACGGCGTGCCCGCCGCGTACGTCAGGTTGCCGGTCGGGCCGCCGAAGCGGTCCAGCTCGCTGCCCGCGGGCAGCTCGCGCAGTTCCTTGCCGCGGAACAGCGTCAGCGGCGGTTCGCCGGCCATCGGCCCGATCGGCCACTGCTGCTGGCCACTGCCACCCCCGCCGTTGACGGCCGGGCGAGCGGGTTCCGGGCGCGGCGGCACCGGCGGCGCGGCCGGGGGCTGGACCGGCGGCGGCACCGGGGCCAGGACGGTCGGTGCCGACGGCGGTTCACGTCGCGGCGGCGCGGGCGGCGGGGCGACCTGCTGCTGCGCCATCGGCGGCGGCCCGGCCGGGACCGGCGCGGGCGGGACGGGCGGGCGCGGCGGGGCCGGCGGCTCGTCGTCTTCGAGGTCGCCGAAGAGCTCGTCGGCGCTGGTGAACGCCGTCTGCTCCTGCGGCGGCACCGGCTCCGGCTTGCGGACCGGGTACGAGCCGGTGGCGACCTCGGGCGACAGCGTCGCGACGACCCGCTGCGGCGCCGGCTCGGGCTCGGGTTCCGGTTCGGGCTCCGGCGCGGGCGGCTCCTCGGGCGGCACGTGGCCCTCCGGGTTGAGCAGCAGCTTGCCGAGCATGAACGCGGCCGCGTCCTCGGCGTCGCCGAACACCGCGGGGTTGCTGAGCTTGCCGTCGTACCAGCCGACGCGCCAGCCGTCCTCGACCTCTTCGACGCTCCAGCCGTGCTCGGCCGGCTCGCCCAGCTTGTAGCCGCTTTCGGGCACGTCGAGCTCGTCGAGCTTGGTCTGCAGCCCGGCGAGCACCGGGTGGTCCGGGGTCTCGCGGCGCAGGGCCCGGCGGCCCGACCGCGGCGCGGGAGCGGCCGGCTCCGGCTGGGGCGCCGGGGGCTCCGGCACCGGCAGGACGCCGGGGACCTCGGGCTGGGTGATCATGGTCGGCGGGCCGGGGTCGAACGCGGGCGCTTCCTCGCGCCGCGACGGCCGGCTCGGCTGGAAGGAGGCCGCGGCCTCGTCCCGGCTCGGCTGGAAGGGAGACGCGGCCTCGTCGTCACGGTCCGGCTGGAACGCCGGCTCGTCCTCGTGCCGGGCCTGGCCGGGCGCGAAGGCGTGCGCGGGCTCCTCGTCGTGGCGCTGGCCGGGCTGGAACGCCGGCTCGTCGTCCTGGGGCTCGAACGACGGCTTCTGGTCCGCCGCGAAGGAGTGCGCGTCGGCGTCGTCGTGCCGGCCCGGGCCCTGGTGGGTGAACAGGTGTTCGTCGTCGTGCCCTGCCTGGCCGGGCGCGAAGGCGTGCGCGTCCTCTTCGTGCCGGGCCTGGTCCGGGGCGAAGGCGTGCGCGTCGTCCTCGTGCCGTGCCTCCCCGGTGGCGAAGGCTTCGCCGTCGCTCCCCGTCTGGAAGCCCGCGTGCTCTTCCTCGTGCCGCGGCGGCTGGAAGGCGGAGCGCGCGGCTTCCTCGTCGTGCCGGGGCGCCTGGCCGGCGTCGAACGCGTGCCCGGCCTCGTCGGGGACCGGCTCGGCGTCCTGCTCGTGCCCGATCGGCCGGTCGGGCACGTACTCCGCGGTCTCGTCGAGGTCGGGCACCCGGCCCGGCTCCGGCGAGGAGCCGTTCGTCCCGGCGGCGTGCCCGGCCTGCTGGTCGTACTCCTCCTCGCCGTACTGGTCGTCCTCGGCGAAGCGGTCGTCGAACTCCTGGTCGTCGTAGCCGTCCTCGGCGTATTGACCCTCTTCGGCGTACTCGTGCTCCTCGGCCGGGGCCTCCGGCTCGACCGGCGCGTGCGCGGCGAGGGGAGCCTCCACCGGCGCGGGCGCCTGCGGAGGCACGACCGGGGACGGGACGGCGGCGGCGGGCGGCGGGCCCGCGGGAGCCTGCTGCGGCGGCGGGCCCTGGTGCGGCGGCGGCCCGGCCGGACGCTGCTGCGGCGGGGGCGGCGGCTGATTCCCCCGCGTGAGGTACCCCGCGGCGGCCTGCAGCGTCGGCTCGTCGACCGGGGGCAGCTTGAACCCGACCGCGCGGACGTGCTCGACGAGGTCCGGTTCGGGCGAAACGCCGTACTTGTGCAAGTAGAAGTTGACGGCGGCGGGCCAGATCCACTGGCCGTCGCTGTGGAAGGCGACCGGGACGGTGGCCTCGGGGGTCGCCGCCAGCCGGTCGATGTCGTACCCGCGTTCGGGCACCACCAGCGGCGCGCGCTCCAGGTACTCCAGCAGCCGGTCCTGCTCGTCGACCTCGAGGTCGGGCCGGTTGATGACCGGGCGGCCGGCCGGGCCGACGGTGTCGAAGATCCGGGCGATCCGGAAGTGCGGCCCCGGCTGCTCCGGGCCGAGCCCGGACATCCGCCGGATCAGCCACTCGGGCACGTTGTCCTCGGTGCGCGGGAACATCCGCAGCTCGTCGGAGTAGGCCTGGGGCGGCGGCGCGAGGTTCCACACGGGTTCGTCGCGGTTGTACTCGAGGTTGTAGCTCGAGGGGTGGTCGAGCTGGTAGCGCGCGTTGAACCAAGTCCCGCGCCCGTCCCGGTACATGCCGCCGCGAAGCCTGCCGAAGAGCGTGGCGATGTCGTGGGTGGCGAGCCACTCGTGGACCGTCCCGTCTTCGGTGACGATCTCGCCGGTCAGCTCGTGGTACCTCCCGACCGCCCGGTACTCCGCGGTGACTTTGCGCCAGTCGCGCGGGGCGGCACGCAGCAGGGCAAGTCCGATCTGCTTGACCAGGGTGTCCTGCTCGGTCGCGTTCAGCTGCGTCGTCGGTTGTGCCACGGGGACATTTTGACTGTTCGCGCGCGCGTGTGCACCCCGCATGTGGGTTTTGCCGCTCGACGACCCGGCGGCACCCGGTCTGACCTCGCGTGATGCGAAGTGCGGTAGATCACAGGTTGATCGCGGCGAGCGTCGCGAATGGACCGTGTGGGGTAGCGGCCAGTCTACGGGCAGCGACCACGCGCGCCTGGAAGCGACGCGCGGGGGCCGCTTTGCCAGAATGGGCACCGTGACGGCGAAGATTCTCGACGGCAAAGCCACCAAGAACGCCATTTTCGCGGAGCTCGAACCCCGCGTCGCGGCGCTGGCCGCGAAGGGGGTGACGCCGGGCCTGGGCACCGTCCTGGTCGGCGACGACCCGGGGTCGCACTCGTACGTGCGGATGAAGCACGCCGACAGCGGCAAGATCGGGATCAACTCGATCCGCCGCGACCTGCCCGCGGACATCACCCAGGAGAAGCTCGAAGCCGTCGTCGACGAGCTGAACGCCGACCCGGCGTGCCACGGCTACATCGTCCAGCTGCCGCTGCCGAAGCACCTCGACGCGAACCGCGTCCTCGAGCGGATCGACCCGGAGAAGGACGCCGACGGCCTCGCCCCGGTCAGCCTCGGCCGGCTGGTGCTGGGCCAGCAGGGCGCGCTGCCGTGCACGCCGTACGGGATCATCGAGTTGCTCAAGCGCCACGGCGTCGAGCTGAACGGCGCCCAGGTCACGGTGGTCGGCCGCGGCATCACCGTCGGCCGCACGCTGGGCCTGCTGCTGACCCGCCGGAGCGAGAACGCCACCGTCACCCTGTGCCACACCGGCACCCGCGACCTCGCCGCCGAGGTCCGCCGCGCCGACGTCGTGATCGCCGCGGCCGGGGTGCCCGGGATCATCACGCCGGACATGGTCGCGCCGGGCGCCGCGGTGCTCGACGTCGGCGTGTCCCACGTGGACGGCAAACTCACCGGCGATGTTCACCCGGACGTGGCCGAGGTGGCCGGCTGGCTTTCGCCGAACCCCGGCGGGGTCGGCCCGATGACGCGGGCGATGCTCGTCAGCAACGTCGTCGAAGCGGCGGAGCGCACGCTCCGAGGCCGATGACGATGACCGAAGACCGGCGGGACGTGGGCGACCGCCGGAGCGGGCAACCCCGGTTCACGCAGCTGCCGTTCGCGCTGGTGCTCCTGGTGGCGGCCGTCGCGGCGCTGCGCATCGTCCAGTACCACTGGCGGGAGGGCGCGGCGCTGATCGGCGTCGCGCTCCTCCTCGCGGGGATCCTGCGCGCAGTGCTCCCGACGGCACGCGCCGGTCTGCTGGTGATCCGCGGCAAGGCCGTGGACATCGTGACCTACACCGGCCTCGCGGCCGGCGTCCTGTTCGTGGCCTTGACGATCATCGGCGGCCCGTTCGCCTCCTCTTAGGACGCCCCAAGCGCGACTTTCATAGGGAAAGTGGCGCTTGGGGGAGTCGCGGTCAGGAAGCGAGGGCCAGCTCGCGGCGTTCGGCCTTGGCGTCACGCCGGTCGAGCCCGCCGGACACGACCGCGAGCGAGAGCCCGAAGACGGCCAGCAGCGCGCCGACCCAGTTGGGTGCCACCAGGCCGAGGCCGCCGGCGATCACCAGC
Organism: Amycolatopsis sp. cmx-4-83; assembly: GCF_046548815.1. Lineage (NCBI taxonomy): Bacteria > Bacillati > Actinomycetota > Actinomycetes > Pseudonocardiales > Pseudonocardiaceae > Amycolatopsis > Amycolatopsis sp. cmx-4-83. Next base: position 623,560 of record NZ_JAEBEF010000001.1, read on the forward strand.
CCGCCGAGGTACGCGCCGATCGAGTTGGCGATGTTGAACGCGGACTGGACGGCGGCCGACACCAGGGACGGTGTGCCGCCCGCCTTCTCCATGATCCGCGCCTGCATCATCGGGCCGATCATGAACCCGGCGACGCCGACGAAGAAGATCGTGATCGCCGCGCCGACCTTGCCCTGCGCGGTGATCGTGAAGATGCCCAGCACGCACGCCAGGGACAGCAGCGCCGCGTACAGGCCCGGCATCAGCGCGCGGTCGGCCAGGCGGCCGCCGAGCAGGTTGCCGATCGTCATGCCGACGCCGGCCAGCGACAGCAGCAACGTGACGTTCGACGGCGAGTAGCCGGCGACGTCGGTCAGCATCGGCGTGATGTAGGACAGGCAGGCGAACACGCCGCCGAGCCCGAACGTGACGATCGCCAGCGCGAGGTGCACCTGCGGCCGCTTGAACGCGCCGAGCTCACCCCGCAGCGACGCGTCGGCAGGCTTGCCCTGGTGCGGCACCAGCTTCGCGATGGCCGCGGCGGCGACCAGGCCGATCACGGCGACGACACCGAACGTGGCGCGCCAGCCGACCTGCTGGCCCAGCAGCGTGCCCAGCGGCACGCCGATGACGTTCGCCAGGGTCAGGCCGAGGAACATCATCGACACGGCCTTCGCGCGCTGGCCGGGTCCGACCAAACTGGACGCGACGACCGCGCCCGCGCCGAAAAACGCGCCGTGCGGCAGGCCGGCGAGGAACCGGAACGCGACGCCGAACTCCTGGTTGGGGGAGAGCGCGAAGAGGGCGTTGCCCAGCGTGAACAGGCCCATCATGGCCAGCAGCATGGTCTTGCGCGGCAGCCGGACGGCGGCCGCGGTGAGCAGGGGGGCGCCGATGACGACGCCGAGGGCGTAACCGGAGATGAGGTAGCCGGCGGTCGGGATGTCGACGCCGAAGTCGGCGGCCGCCTGGGGCAGCACGCCCATCATGACGAACTCGGTGGTCCCGATGCCGAAAGCTCCGATGGCGAGCGCGAGCAGCGCGACGGGCACGGCACTCCTTCCAAGGTGGGAAATCGATTGCTCAGCCGATCTCTGGATCGGTTCAGTTCAGGGTCATAAAGAAAGGCAGCCGTTCGGCCCCAGCGCCGTGAGCTGCCTACGGACAGTCCAACAAGCGAGGGGGGTCGTTGTCATCCCGGAAGCGGGTGACGATCCACACCGTAACGCCGCGATCAGCGCGGAGCGGCCAGAACTCCGGCGAGCAGGCCCGGGAACAGGGCGTCGAGGTCGTTGCGGCGCAACGAGTTGAACCGGGTCGTGCCTTCCTGGCGGCCGGCCACGACGCCGGCCTGGCGCAGGATGCTCAGGTGGTGGGTGATTGTGGACTTGGTCACCGAAACGGTCAGCCCGCCGCACGCGATCTCGTGGCCCGCGGCCGCGAGCTGGCGCACGATCGCCAGCCGCACCGGGTCGGCGAGGGCGCGGAGCACGCCTTCGACGGTGATCTCGTCCCGCTCGGGGTGGACGAGCGGCGGCAGCGTGACGGACTTGGCCATGAGCCCATTGTACGACGGCTGTCGAAATTGTCGCAGCGGCGTAGTACGGTGACTGTCGAACTACGACGTTCGTCGAACCAATCCTGCTTCGCTTGGGGGCCTCAGCCCATGTCCACACCCACGTCTCCGCGGATCTCGGTTCTCGCGTTCGGCGCGTTCGGCGTCGGGACCAGCGGTTACATCGTCGCCGGGCTGCTGCCCGCGCTGACCGGCGAGCTGCACGTCACAGCCACGGCCGCCGCCCAGCTCGTGACGGCCTTCGCCATCGCGTACGCGATCGGGTCGCCGATCTTCGCCGCCGCCACCGGCGGCTGGGAGCGCCGCGCGCTGCTGGTCGCCGCCCTCGTCGTCACCGGCGCCGGCAACCTCTTCGCCGCCCTCGCGCCCGGCTACGGCTCGCTCCTGGTGGCCCGGGTGGTGACCGCGATCGGCGCCGCGGTGTTCACGCCGGCCGCGAGCGCGGTGGCGGCCGAGCTGACCGCGCCCGAACGCCGGGGCCGCGCCGTCGCGCTGGTGTTCGGTGGCCTCACGGTCGCGCTCATCTTCGGCGTCCCGCTCGGCAGCCTGATCTCGCAGCACCTCGGCTACCGGACGGCGTTCGCGCTGGTCGCGGCGTTCTCGCTGGCGAGCGCGGTGGCCGTGCGCGTCGCACTGCCCGCCGTCGCCGCGCCGCCGAAGGTCCGGCTGGCCGAGCGGTTCGCCGCCGGCCGCGACCCGCGCGTGCTCGTCATGCTGGCCGTGACGGTCCTCGGCTGCCTCGCCGCGTTCATGGTCTACACGTTCGTGTCGCCGCTGCTGGCCGCGACCGCGGGCGTCCACGGCACCACCGTCACGGTGCTGCTCTTCTGCTACGGCGTCGGCGGCGCGATCGGCAACTTCGCCGCCGGCCGGGCGACCGACCGCTGGGGTTCGCGCACGCCGCTGCTGATCGTGGTCGCCGCGCTCACCGTCGTGCTGGCGCTGCTGCCGGTCGCGACGGCGACGCCGATCGCGGCGGGGGTCGCGCTGTTCGTGTGGGGCGTGGCGACCTGGTCGTTCAGCCCGCCGGTGCAGCACCGCCTGATCGAGCTGTCCCCGGGCCACGCCGGCCTGGTGCTCTCGCTCAACGCGTCCGCGATCTACCTCGGCGTCGGCCTGTCCGGCATCGTCGGCGGCGCGGTCCTGAGCTCGGGCGGCCCGCTGCTGCTCCCCGAGATCGCGGCCGCGCTCACCCTCGTCGCCCTGGTGCTGGTGGGCTTGGCGTGGGGGCGGGTCCGCGAGCCCCGGGAACAGGTCGCGGTCGGTTAGTCGGCGCGGGCTTGGACTTCGCAGTCGGGCCCGGGGTAGACGAGCGCCTCGTGCCCGTCGGCGAACCGGACCAGGTAGGGCGGCGCGCCGTCGGGCCCGCGGACTTCGAGGATCTCGCCGTGCTGCCCGGCCGACCCCACCGTCCGGCCGTGCACCTGGATTTCGTCTCCTGCTGTGGCGTGCATGGGGTTTCACCTCCGCATCCAGGGTAGGAGCGAAAACCGGCGCCCGGTCCCGGCGAACGGGTTAGGATCTGGGGCGTGATCAGCGAAATCGGAGGCGCCGCGCCTCGGCGCCGGTGAGCCCCTCGGTCCGGGTCCGCACCCCACGGGAGTTGCGGCAGACCCGGCGGAGCAAAGCGCATCCCTGTTGGGGCCACCTGGTGGCCGCCCCGCTCTGGCCGTTGCACGGCGCGAACCTCGGCACACTGCTGCGCACGTGCGACGCGGTCGGCGCGTGCCTGGCCGTGCCGAGGTTCCCGTGGGTCCCGGAGGCCCTGCGGCGCGGGAACACGTTGCGGCGCCCGGCATGCGTGCACTGGGTGCACGACCCACCGGCCTGGCTCGACCGCGAACGAGCGGCGGGCACCCGGGTGGTCGGCGTCGAGCTGGCGGAGGAAGCGGTGCGGCTGGCCGACCTGCCCACGGCCCGCGGCCGCACGATCGCCGTGCTCGGCCACGAGCAGACCGGCATCCCGCCGGAGGTGCTCGACCTGCTCGACACCGTGGTCGAGATCCCGATGGTCGGCATCGGCGCCAGTCTCAACGTCGCGGTGGCGGGCAGCCTGGTGCTCTACAAACTCGCCGGACTGGTGTGAGAGGGCCTCGATGAGTCTGAAGTGGACGGTCGCGGAGAACGCGTCCTGGTGCGACCTGGTGTGCGGCGGGCAGTTCCGTCCCCGGGCGTGGACGAGCCCCACGCGCACGCGGGCGTACTACCCGGACGCGGTAACCCTGACCCGCGACGCCACCGCCGCCGACGTCCTCCCGTACATCGACGACTCGGCGGGCTGCTCGGTGAAGGACAGCTTCGCGACCCTGGACCTGCCGGGCTTCTCGGTGCTGTTCGAAGCGACGTGGCTCGCGTGCGGCCCGGGCGTCCCCGAACCGGGCTGGCACCGGACCGCGTCCCCGCTGGGGCCGTCGGTGGCGCTGCTGTCCCACGGCGAGCACCAGGTGGTGGCCCACCGCGGCGACGGCGTGGCCGGCCTGTCCAACTTCTCGGGCGCACCGCAAGCCTGGCCGGGCGCGGTCGCGGCGGTGGCTGCGGCGTTCCCGGGCGTCCCGGTGGTCGGCTACGAACACGGCGACACCCTGCGGCACGCCCTCGACCACGGCGCGCGGTCGCTGGGCCCGCTGCGCGTCTGGGTGCGTTAGCCCGTCTTCGCCGCGGCCTTGGCGGCCTTCTTGAACGCCCGGACCTCGGCGAGGGTCTCGGCGCTGGTGACGTCGGCGATCGACCGGCGCGAGCCGCGGTCGCCGTACGCGCCGGCCGCTTCGCGCCAGCCCTTGGGCTGGACGCCGCGCTGCTTGCCCAGCAGGGCCAGGAAGATCTTGGCCTTCTGCTCCCCGAACCCGGGCAGCGCCCGCAGCCGCTTGAGGACCTCGGGCCCGTCCGGCTTCGGCCGCCCGTCGAGCCAGATGCCCTCGGTCCGGCCGTCGTAGTGCTCGATGATGTGCTCCGCGAGCGCGTGCACGCGGCGCGCCATCGACCCGCCGTACCGGTGGATGGCCGGCGGCACCACACACATCTCGACGAACGCCTCGACATCGGTGGCGGCGATCTTCGCCAGCGAGAACCCGTCCATCCGGTCGGCGATCTTCCGCGGGCCGGCGAACGCGTGCTCCATCGGGTACTGCTGGTCCAGGAGCATCCCGACGAGCAGGGCGAACGGGTCTTCGTTGAGCAGCTTGTCGCCCGCCGGGTCGCCGGTGAGGTGCAGTTCGCGCAGCATGCCCGTCATCTTGACACAGCCGCCGCGCAGGTCAACGAGCCTTCGGGTACCGCGATGGGGTCGTACCCAGGTACCGCTTGAAGTGCCGCGTCAGGTGGGCCTGGTCGCTGAACCCGGCCGCCGCGGCCACCTCGGCCGCCGGGGCGCCGTCGAGCAGCAAGCGGCGCGCGCGGTCGACGCGGCGGCCCGTCAGGTAGCGGTGCGGTGGCAGCCCGAACTTCGCGCCGAAGCAGCGGACGAGGTACGCCGGGTGCGCGCCGAGCGTCTCGCCGGCTTCGGCGAGCGTCAACGCTTCGGGCAGCTTCGCGTCGAGGAGGTCCCTCAGCTCGTCGGCCAGCCCGCGCTTCGGTTCGTGGCGCGCCGGCCGGCCCAGGTGCGTCTGCAGCCGGTCGGCCACCAGCGCGAGCCGGCTCTCGGCCTCCAGTGCGTCACCGGGGTGGGCTAGGGACTCGTGCAGCTGGTGGATGCGGGTGCGCAGCAGGTCGTCGGCGAGGCTCGGCCGGTCGACCGCGGCCCCGATCAGGTCGTCGCCGAGCACCGACGTGTCCAGGTACAGCACGCGCTTGCGGAAGCCGTGGCTGGTCGCGGCCCGCCCGTCGTGGGCGACGTTCGGCGGCAGCAGCGTCACCGCGGGCCCGAGCGCGCCGTGGTGGTGGCGGTCGAGGTCGTAGCGGATGACGCCGTCGTCGACGATCAGCAGCGTCCACGTGTCGTGCGTGTGCAACGGGTAGGCGTGCGTCGTGAAGCGGGCGTGGAAGACCTCGGCGATCCCCGGGACCGCCGGCCGCCAGGCTTCGACGTGCGCCATGTCAAGAACGTACAAGACGCGCGGGTGGCCGGCGGGTGAGTCTTCGGTCATGAGTTCCTTCGACACGAAGATCGCCGTCCTGCTCCGCGACGACCTGGCGTCCTGGCAGCGGCTGAACGTCACCGCGTTCCTGGTGAGCGGCATCGCCCACGTGACCCCGGAGCTGATGGGCGAGCCCTACGCGGACGCCGACGGCACCGAGTACCTGCCGATGTTCGGCCAGCCGGTCATGGTGTTTTCGGGTGGCGCGGACGTGCTGACCGCGGCGCACACGCGGGCGCTGGGCCGCGGCCTGCGGATTTCGATCTTCACCGACGAGCTGTTCCACACGGGCAACGACGCCGACAACCGGGCCGCGGTGCGCGCGGTGCCGGGGGAGAAGCTCGCGCTGGCCGGGCTCGCGGTGCACGGCCCGAAGAACGCGGTCGACAAGATCCTCAAGGGCGCGTCGCTGCATCGCTGAGTAGAAACCCCCTGTACGGCGCCCAGGCGCGCTGCCAGCATGATCGGCGCGCCGCGAAAAAGCGGCCGGAAATGGGGAGAATCCGTGAAATCACTGCATCGCGCCGGCGTGGTCCTGACGGCGGCGGCCGGGCTGGGCTTGGCGCTCGTCCCGGTCGCTTCGGCGGACCCGCTGCGAACGGTGGACTACACCTCGGAAGCGGGCGCCTGGCCGATGACCGGCAGCGCCCACTACACGTCGCCGGGCGCCGAAATCACCGTGTGGCAGCGCGACGGGAAGCTGACGGTCGACGTCGACGCGAACTTCGACTACCTGCGCGTCGTGCTGAGCGCCCCGGCGGGGGAAACCCTCCACACCGGGACGTACACGGGCGCGCGCTACCGCGGCCAGGACGACCCGGCGCTGAGCACCCCGGGCTTCTGGGCGGTCACCGCCGGCTTCGGCTGCGGCGACGACTACGCGGACTTCACCATCGACCGCCTCGACGCGACCGGCGTGGACCTGACGTTCGTCCAGCACTGCGGCAGCCCGGACGGCCCGGCCACCCGCGGCGAGGTCCACTTCACGGCCTGAGCCGCTCGACCGGTGGCAGCGCCCCGGTGGTCACCCAGGTGACCCAGTCCGCGGGCTCGAACACGCAGTTCCCGGACGACACCCGGCGCGTGTGGCGGCCGAGCAGTTGCACCGCGCGCCACAGCTCGTCGTCGGCGTCGTGGCGCTCGAACACCACCGGGTCCGTCGCCCGGCAAAAGACGCCGGTCAGCGAATTCGCCAGCCGGTCCCGGCGCTGGAGGAACCAGCCGCCGGGATCGGCGGGCGCGCCCGCGTCGCCGCCGTAGGTGCGCCACACGACGCCCGGATCCAGCCGCGTCGCGAGGTCGAGCGCGTCGGCGGACTCGAAGGTGCAGCGCCTCGGGTCCGGCCGGGGCGGCACCGGCCTCGGCTCGACCCCCAGCGACTTCAGCTCGAAGGCGGCGCCCGTCACGCGGATCCGCAGCGGGGCGAAGAACTCGACCGTCACGAGGCCGTCGTGTTCCCAGCTCCACGGTTCTTCCAGCGCGTGGTCCGCCGACGGCGGCTCGGCCGCTTCCAGCTCGGCCGGGTCGGCGCTCAGCTCGAAGACCTCGACGACCGAGATCTCACCCGGCACGAGCCGGTACTCCACGTAGGCCTCGAGCCGCAGCGAAACCCGGCTGCCGTCCGTGGTGACGTCCGTCAGGTGCCCGTCGGCGAACCGTTCGAGGTTCACGGCGCCGTCGCGTGCACCAGGAACACGCTCCGCACCCGATCCCCGCCAGTCATGGTGAACGTCCGCGCCGAAGCGTCCACGAACCCCGCCGACGACGCCAGCGCCGCCGCCCCGGCCTCGTCGGTCGGGAACGACAGGTCACGGGGCACGAAGTCCGCGAACCGCCCCGACGGCTTGAACCGCGCCCCCGAAACGACCGAGAACGCCAGCCGCCCGCCCGGCCGGAGCACGCGCAGCCAGTCCGCGAAGGCGACCGCCCCGAGGAAGTGCAGCGAGGACGCGCACAGCACGACGCCGGCCGACCCGTCCGCGGCCGGCATCGGCACCGCGGGCGCGACCTGCCACGAGATCACCCTGTCCGGATCCAGCGAAGGCGCCTTCGCGTAAGCGCGGGCGAGCATCGCCGGCGACAAGTCGACAGCCAGCACGCGCGACGGCTTCAGCGACAACGCCGCGTACGCCGCGACGCCGGTCCCGGTGGCGACGTCGAGCACCAGCCCCGGCGAGCCGGGCAGCGGCGAAACCAGCGCCTCGGCCACCGAAGCGTGGAAGGTGTCTTCGTCGTAGTGCTCGGCCGTGCTGTCGAAGAGGGCTGCCCTCGAGTCGTGGTCCACCGACCCAACCTAGCCGGGCCCACCAGCCGTTTTCAGCCGGCGACGACCGGCGAACCCCAGGTCGGTGCGGTGGTACCAGCCCAGCTCGTGATCACCCTCGAGCCAGCACAGCAGCACGTCGGTGCCGTCGAGCTCGGCCGGGAAGTCGACCAGCAGCGGCGCGAACCCCTTGAGCTCGGCGCCGGTGCGCTGCACCGTCGTCATGAGGTCGTCGAGGCGCGCCTGCGCGGCTTTCCACTCCGGCAGCCCGCCCAGCTCGGTGGCCCGGCCGCCCGGGCGCAGCGCCGCCGCGAGCTCGGCCGCGTCGGCGCGGACGCGCACCAGTTCGTCGAGGACCGGCCGCAGCCGCGCCAGTTCGTCACGCGCTTCCGCGACGGTGAACAGTCCCATCCGCCGATTTTGCCACCGGCGGGGTTCAGCTCTCGCGGCGCCGCCGCACCAGCGCGTTCGCCAGCCCGCTGCCGACCAGCAGGAAGCCCACCCCGAGCAGCGCGCCGATGAAGAGGAAGTCCATGACGCCGTACGCGATGTCGCTCTTCGGCATCAGGTTGACCAGCCGGAACCCCCACTCCGGCACGGCCATCGCGGCGACGCCGGGCAGCACGCCGTAGATCAGCCCGCCCAGGATCGGGCCGACCGCGGACAGCGCGCCGAGCGCGGCCACGACCAGCAGCAGGATCGCCCCGCCGGCCAGCAGCGCGATGCCCAGCGCGTCGCGGTTGGTGCTGAGCGTGGCCTGGATCAGCTGCTGCTGGCGCAGGCCGCCCCAGCTCAGCAGCCCGAGGGCCACCGGCGTGAGCACGAGCCCGCCCAGCGCGCTGACGACGTGCGCGGCACCTCGGCGCGGCCGTTCGTCGCGGACGTCGGTGCTGTCTTCGTAGTCCTCGTAGTCGTCTTCGTAGTCGGCGTACCGATGGGTCGACATGGCCGTCACCTCCCGCATGATGGGTTCACGGGTGGCATCGTGCCTTGGTTCACCGCGGAACGCGACGCTCGCTCGACGAGCGGTCGGCCGGGCCGAGCGGTCGGCGCGGCCCCGTGAGCTGCGCCACAACCGGCGGGTGGAGACTTGATACCGGCCACTACTGGAACCATCCAGCTCGGTCAAGCAGTACGCTTGTACCGCTACCGGCGAGACTTAAAAGAAGAACGCGAAGATCCGCGGAAGGAGCACCGCTGCTCATGGCCAAGATCAAGGTCCAGGGCACCGTCGTCGAACTCGACGGCGATGAGATGACCCGCATCATCTGGCAGTTCATCAAGGACAAGCTGATCCACCCGTACCTGGACGTGAACCTGGACTACTACGACCTGGGTATCGAGGAGCGGGACCGCACCGACGACCAGGTCACGGTCGACTCCGCGAACGCGATCAAGAAGCACGGCGTCGGCGTCAAGTGCGCCACGATCACCCCCGACGAGGCGCGCGTCGAAGAGTTCGGCCTCAAGAAGATGTGGCTGTCCCCGAACGGGACCATCCGCAACATCCTCGGCGGCGTGATCTTCCGCGAGCCGATCGTCATCCAGAACATCCCGCGGCTGGTGCCGACGTGGACGAAGCCGATCATCATCGGCCGCCACGCCCACGGCGACCAGTACAAGGCGACCAACTTCAAGGTCCCCGGCCCGGGCACGCTGACCATCAGCTACACCCCGGACGACGGCTCCGAGCCGATGGAGTTCGAGGTCGCGAAGTTCCCCGAGGGCGGCGGCGTCGCGATGGGGATGTACAACTACAAGAAGTCGATCGAGGACTTCGCGCGCGCGTCCCTGCAGTACGGCCTCGACCGCGGCCTGCCGGTCTACCTCTCCACCAAGAACACGATCCTCAAGGCCTACGACGGCCAGTTCAAGGACGTGTTCGAGGAGATCTTCCAGGCCGAGTTCAAGGCCGACTTCGACGCCAAGGGCATCTCCTACGAGCACCGCCTGATCGACGACATGGTCGCGGCGGCGATGAAGTGGGAGGGCGGCTACGTCTGGGCGTGCAAGAACTACGACGGTGACGTCCAGTCCGACACGGTCGCGCAGGGCTTCGGCTCGCTCGGCCTGATGACGTCGGTGCTGCGCACGCCGGACGGCCGGACCGTCGAGGCCGAGGCCGCGCACGGCACGGTCACCCGGCACTACCGCCAGCACCAGCAGGGCAAGCCGACGTCGACCAACCCGATCGCGTCGATCTACGCCTGGACCCGCGGCCTCGAGCACCGCGGCAAGCTGGACGGCAACCAGGAGCTGATCGGCTTCGCGAACACGCTGGAGCAGGTCGTCGTCGAGACGGTCGAGGCCGGTCAGATGACCAAGGACCTCGCGCTGCTCATCAGCAAGGACCAGCCGTTCCAGACGACCGAGGAGTTCCTCGCGACGCTGGACGACAACCTGGCGAAGAAGATCGCCCAGGGCTGAGTTCCCAGTCGCTGAGAAGCCCCCTTCCCGATTCGTCGGGAAGGGGGCTTTCTTCGTGCACAGCGCGTCACTTCGCGGTGACTTCGTTGGCGCCTCCGGGTGGTTGCTGCGTACGGCGCTGTCGGTCCGGGTAAAGGATTGCCTACCCTTGGCGGAGGACGGGGTTCTCGGTTGGAGGAAGGCATGTCGAAGAAGACTCTGATCATCTTGGGCGCCATCGTCCTGGTCATCGTCGTGTACGCCATGAACACGGGGAAGCAGGCTTCGGGTGCTTCGGCCACCGGCTGCAAGGTGACCGTGACCGCGGACGTCCTGAACGCCCGCGAGACGGCGGACGGCAACGCCAAGATCGTCGGCAAGTACCTGCGCGACGCGCAGTTCGACGCCCTGCCGGGCGTGCAGAACGGCTTCCGCAAGGTGGCCGACGACAAGTGGGTGGCGGCCGCCTTCACCCAGCCCGTCGAGGGCTCCACCTGCTGATCCGCCGGATTTGAGCCGTCCGGGCTCGAACTGTCAGACGCCGAGCAGGTCGGCCGCGAGGGTGGCGACACCGAACACCGCGGCCGACAGGCCCAGCGTGCGAGCGCGCTTCGGATCGCGCTTCGCGGCGGCGCGCCAGTAGAGGCCGATGCCGATCGCGAGCATCAGCAGCTCGACGACGGCCGAGACGGCGGGCAGCCGCCAGAGCCCGAAGCCGAACGTGGGCAGGTCACCGGCGTTGCCGGGCAGGATCGGCAGGTCGGCGCGGTGCACGACGAGGTCGAGCACCCAGTGCGAGAACACGACACCGGCGAGGACCAGCCCGACTTCTTTGCGGGGGTTCCGGGTGGCGGAGCCCCCGGCCTGGGGCGAAGCCGCGGATGTCACGGCTTCGCGGCCCAGCCACTTGCCCGCGACCGCGCCGAAGAGGGCGGCGAGCACGAGCGCGCCGACGAGGGAGTGCGTGTAGTCGGCGTGGATGACGCCGCCGCCGTAACCCGCGCCGTCGACCGTCTCGATGCCGCTCAGGTAGAGCGGCGCGAAGACGACGTCGAGCCAGGCGGTGGCGAGCATGAGCGTCCAGACGGGGATCGCCGGCCGCCCGGCCTTGACGGCGGCGGCCAGCCCGAAGTGTCCGGCGATCATCTGCGGGCCTCCGTCCACGGGAAGCGGGCGTCGAGCACACCCAGCCCGACGGTGAAGAAGAGCACGGCGAGGATGAAGGTCATTTCCTGTCCTGTTCTGCGCAGTTCGCGAGGCCCTGGACGAGCATTTCCTTGAGCACTTCGAAGCTCTCGCCGATGTCTTCCGGCCGCCCGAACCCCCCGGAGGCTTCCAGCCCGGCGAACCCGTGCACGGCGGCGCGGATGCAGCGCGTGGCGTGCACGGCCCGGTCGTGGTCGAAGCCGAACGGCCGGAGCACGGCGAAAGCGACTTCGGCGACGGCGTGGGTCGCGGTGCTGAGTTCGACGTCGGCCGCGTCCGGCGCGGTGACGAGCGCTTGGGTGCGCCTGGGGTGTTTCCGCAGGTAGTCGCGGTAGGCGTCGGCCAACGCGGCAACGGCTTCCCCGCCTTCGCGCCCGGTCGCGGCGCTGCGGAGGGCGTCGGCCATTTCCCTGACGACGCGGAGGTCGATCAGCCGCCGCAGGTCGGCGAGGCTTTTGACGTGCTTGTAGAGCGAGGGCGCGGCGACGTTGGCGCGTTCGGCGACCTTGGCGAGGGTGAGCGAGTCAGGGCCGGTTTCGTCGACGACGGTGAGGGCGAGGGTGACCACGGCGTCGGTGGTCAGGCCGGCTCTAGGGGACATCTTGGCTATCCTGCATAGCTTTAAAGCTAAGGCTCGTAGCTTGAGGCGTCAAGGGCCCGTTTTTGTCGGTGGTGGGTGCTAGAACTGATCACGTCGAAACGCACAGGTGGCGGGCTTGTCCGCCGGAGAGGAGGGGAACGCCCGGGGACGGGCGACAACTGAATGCGGCACGAGCCGGAAGCGACGTCCGCGGGGTCTCCAGGGGGAGTTCCGCGGGCAGCGGAAGCCGGGTGAGGGTGTCGGGTGCTGGTGCGGCCTGGGTGGGATCGAGCGTGGGGAACGTGCTTCGACGGGGGTCGGAGCACGATCGCGAGGCCCTCCTGGGCGACCGGGGCCTTGGTGCGGGATTCGACGTGAGCGGCTGGGGTGTTGGTGCCGAGCCAGAGGGCGTTCGCGAGGTCTGCGTCCGCGCTGGCAGTTCGCTCCGGTCTCGGCTCGGGCGTCTGCGGCGGCGCGAGCGAGGCGTGGGTCAGAGGGTCTTAGCGAGGGTCCGCGTCCGCGACTGGCAGCTCGCCCGGGACTCGGCTCAGGCGTCTGCGGCGGCGCGAGCGAGGCGCGGATCAGAGCGCGATCGCGAGGTCTTCCTCCGCGACCAGCACCTCACCACCGAACTCGGCACGGGCCTCCTCGGCCGCGGCGGCGCGATCGGTACCGGGCCAGAAGTGGGTCAGCAGCAACCGCCGGGCCCCAGCTTCCTCCGCCCAGTACCCCGCTTCGGCGGCGGTCATCAGATAGCGAGGCTCCCCCTCCGCCGGTGGGGTGCGGAGGGTGGCGTCGCAGATGACCAGGTCCGCGTCCCGGCCGAGCTCGGCCAGCACCGGCGAAGGCCCCGTGTCCCCGGTGTAGGCCACGGTGAGCCCGGGCGCGCTGAGCCGCACGCCGAAGTTCGGCAGGTAGTGCGGCAGCGGGTACGACGTGAGCCGGAACGGCCCGACCTCGGCCGGCGCGCCGAGATCGTGCACGGCGAACAGCTCCGCCGGGTGCGGCCGCGGCTCCATCGCCTCGAGCCGCCGGACGGTGCCGGGCGTGCAGTGCAGCGGCAGCCGCTCACCGGGCGGTCCGGTGTAGTGCCAGGCCCGTCCGAGCGCGCTCACGTCGGCGCAGTGGTCAGGGTGCTCGTGCGTCACGACGACGGCGTCCGGCAGCCGGTCGCCGCAGTGCGCGAACAGGCGCGAGGCGGCGCCGTACCCGAGGTCGAGCACGACGCGGAAACCGTTGTGCGAGAGCAGGAATCCGGCGCACGCCCGGCCGGGCTCCGGCCACGCACCGCAACTGCCGAGCACGGTCAACTGGCTCATGCGCGGCAGTCTCGCAGAGCGCGTGCGCCGGCGCGGAGCGGTTTTCGCCGACCGGCCCCGCCGGCCCGGACGCGCCCGCCCGGCCGGTAGCGTGCAGGACGTGCTGACCGTCTCCACCGTGAACGTCAACGGCCTGCGTGCCGCCGCCAAGAAGGGCTTCGTCGAGTGGCTCGCCGCCACGATGGCCGACGTCGTCTGCTGCCAGGAGGTGCGCGCCACCGCGGATCAGCTGCCCGCGTCGGTCGTCGAGCCCGAAGGGTGGTTCGCGGCGCACGCGCCGTCGGCCGCCAAGGGGCGCAACGGCGTCGCCGTGTACAGCCGCGTCGAGCCCGACGAGGTGCGCGTCGGCTTCGGGGAGCCCGAGTTCGAGGACAGCGGGCGCTACCTCGAAGTCCACCTGCCCGGCGTCGTCGTCGCGAGCCTGTACCTGCCCAGCGGGGACGTCGGCACCGAACGCCAGGACGAGAAGGAGCGCTTCATGGCCGCGTTCCTGCCCTACCTGGTCGAGCTGCGCGCGAAGGCCGCCGCGGCCGGGCGCGAGGTCGTGGTCGTCGGCGACTGGAACATCGCCTACGCCAACGCCGACCTCAAGAACTGGCGCGGCAACCGCAAGAACTCCGGCTTCCTGCCCGAGGAACGCGAATGGCTCGGCCGGGTCTACACCGAGGCGGGCTACAGCGACGTCCAGCGCCGGCTCGACCCCGAAGGCCCCGGCCCCTACACCTGGTGGTCCTACCGCGGCCAGGCCTTCGACAACGACTCCGGCTGGCGCATCGACTGCCAGCTCGCGACGCCGGGCCTCGCCGAGAAGGTCGTCGACGTCGTGGTCGAACGCGCGGCCGCGTACGACCAGCGCTGGTCCGACCACGCGCCGGTCACCGCGACCTACGACGTCGACTTCCCGGCCTGGAACGGTTAGCCCGGCGCGAAAAGGGCCTCCCCGGCGCGAACCGGGAAGGCCCTTGTCGCCGCGCCCGGCTCAGCAGGAAAGGTTGCTCCCGGCCGGGACCCCGAGGATCCCGGTGATCTGCGTGTACTTGTCGATCCGGCTCTGCACCTGGGCGGGGTTGCCGCCGTTGCACTCGATCGAGCCGTTGATGCTGCGGATCGTTTCGCCGAACCCGCGCTGGTTGACCATCGCGTCGTGCGGCGTCATCGTGCCCGGCCCGGTCTGGGTGTTCCAGTACCAGAGGCCGGTCTTCCAGGCGACGGCCGAGTTCTGCTCGACCTGGTACGGGTTGCCGAGCAGGTCGATGCCGAGCGCGTCACCGGCGGCCTTGTAGTTGAAGTTCCAGCTGAGCTGGATCGGGCCGCGGCCGTAGTAGGCGGCCTGGCCGGCCGGGCAGCCGTAGGGCTGGCTCGCGTCGCAGTAGTGCGGGTAGTTGGCGGTGTTCTGCTCGACGATGTAGACGAGCCCGCCGGTCTCGTGGTTGACGTTCGCGAGGAACGCCGCCGCTTCCTGCTTCTTGACCGTGTCGTCGCCGGTGTTGGCGAAGCCGGGGTAGGCCGACAGCGCGTCGGTCAGGCCGCTGTAGGAGTAGAAGCTGTTGCGGTCGGGGAAGATCTGGTTGAACTGGGCCTCGCTGACGACGAACGAGGCGTCCGCCGCGGCGGACGCGCTGGTGGCCGGCAGCACGACGGCGGCGGCCGCCGCGGCGAGCGCGCTCACCGCCACTCCGGTGCGCTTCAAGAACCGTGCAATCGACATCCGGGACTCCTCTTGATCACGCCGGTCGTGCGCGGTCCGACCGAGCCGAACGGGCTACTCCAAGAGGTATAGACCAATCACTATTGAGTGAAAAGTTTTCCGATTAAGACGACGCGATCGGACCAGCGAGCGCTGCGGCGAATGGCACAGCGTGAGCCGATATTGCGACGAACGGGCGACAGCTGAGCGGACACGGATCGGCCAAGCTCTACTTTGAGTACGAGCGTTCCGTCTTCCGCAACACCCACTTGGGTGGTGGGAGTGAACCGCAGGGGTGCCCGGACCGTGGTCCTGGTTGGGCGCTACTCTCGGCCCCCGAGCCGATCGGGCCGCCAGGCCTTGACACGCTCGGTAGCTTTTTGACCAGCAGCACGCAGCGTCTCACTCGTATGGGTGAGCGTTTCGCTCGTCAATCGCGGGAGGCACTCCGGTGCGCAACCCAGGTCATCTCCTGTTGCGGTCCACGCTGCGCGGCTTCCGCGCGGCCGCGGTGGTCGCGCTGATCCCGGCCACCCTGCTCGTCGCAGGCGGCGGCAGCGCGTTCGCCGACGTCACGACGACCGCACAGGCCGAAACGACCGCGGAGAGCTTCGGCGTACTCGGCCCGGTGGGCCTGGTCGCGGTCGCACTCGGCATCGTGGGCATGACCTTGGGTGTGCTGCGCCAGCGCCGCAAGAACCGAGTCGCCGAAGCCGCCCCGGCGGCCCCCGAAGCCCCGGGCCCGGTCACGGCGATGGCGGAGGCCGTCCTCGGCGAGCCCGAGGCCACGCCGACCCGCCCGTTCCTCACCCAGCACCCGCACGCCTGACCCCGGGCGCCGCACGCGCCCACCTGACTGCGGGAGTCGCCGCGCACGTCGGTCGGAACACGTCGGCGGATTCGCAGGCCGGAACTCGCGCATGCCCGTGTGGCAGCTGGCCGAGCCCGCCCCCTTGAGCTGTCGAGGTCGCTCACTTGTCAAGCCATCCGGTGCCGCCTGGCCGCCGCGAGCCCGCTTGCCAGGGCTGCTGACCTGCCGGGCCGTTCGCCGCTCCGCGGTCGAACCGCCCGCCGCGAGCCCGCTTGCCAGGGCCGCCGACCTGCCGAGCCGTTTGCCGCTCCGCGGTCGAACCGTCCGCCGCGCAAGCCGTCGTGAAGCCAGGTGCCTGCTTGCCGGGGGCCGCTGACCTGCCGAGCCGTTCGCCGCTCCGCGGTCGAACCGTCGCCGCGCAAGCTGCCGTGAACCCCGGGTGCCTGCTTGCCAGGGCCGCTGACCTGCCGAGCCATCCGTCGCCGTCGAGCCGCCTGTCCGCGGCAAACCCGGCCCGCCCCCACCCCGGACCCGCCCACCGAGGGCCCTCGCCGCCTGTCGCTCGGCTCGGCCTGGAAGAATCCCGGTGTGTCCGAAGAGCAGACCGTCGCAGCCGCACGCCGTCCGCGGGTCCTGTCCGGGATCCAGCCGACCGCTGACTCGTTCCACCTCGGGAACTACCTCGGTGCCCTGCGCCAGTGGGTGCGGATGCAGGACACGCACGAGACGTTCTACTGCGTGGTCGACCTGCACGCGATCACCGTCGAGCAGGACCCGAAGGTGCTGCGCCAGCGCACCCGCGTCTCGGCCGCGCAGCTGCTCGCCATCGGCATCGACCCGCAGCGCAGCGCCCTCTTCGTGCAGAGCCACGTGCCGGAGCACGCGCAGCTGAGCTGGGTCCTCGAATGCCAGACCGGCTTCGGCGAGGCCGGCCGGATGACGCAGTTCAAGGACAAGTCCGCCAAGCAGGGCTCGGACCGCTCCAGCGTCGGCCTCTTCACCTACCCCATCCTGCAGGCCGCGGACATCCTGCTCTACCAGGCCGACGCCGTCCCGGTCGGCGAGGACCAGCGCCAGCACCTCGAGCTCACGCGCGACCTCGCGCAGCGCTTCAACAACCGCCTCGGCAAGACGTTCGTCGTGCCCGAGCCGTTCATCATCAAGGACACGGCGAAGATCTACGACCTGCAAGACCCGACGAGCAAGATGAGCAAGTCGGCGTCGACCGCGAACGGCCTCGTCGAGCTGCTCGAGGACCCGAAGCGCTCGGCGAAGAAGATCCGCTCGGCGGTCACCGACACCGGCCGTGAGGTCAAGTTCGACGCCGAGAACAAGGCGGGCGTCTCGAACCTGCTGACCATCTACTCGGCGCTCACCGAGCGGCCGATCGCCGACCTCGAAGCCGCCTACGAAGGCAAGGGGTACGGCGACCTGAAGAAGGACCTCGGCGAGGTGTTCGTCGAGTGGGTCACGCCGATCCAGGACCGCGTGAAGTCCTATTTGGACGACGTCGCGGAGCTGGACAAGGTCCTCGCCGCCGGCGCCGAGCGCGCCCGCGAGGTGGCGTCGAAGACGCTGGCCAAGACCTACCAGCGGATCGGTTTCCTCCCGCCGGTGCGGTGAAGCTGCTCCTGCTCGACGGCCCGCCGGGCAGCGGCAAGTCGACGCTCGCCCGGCGCTACGCCGACGACCACCCGCCCACCCTGGCCCTGGACGTCGACCGGGTCCGAGCAACGCTCGGCGGCTGGCGCCGAGCTAGGCAGGGCTGCTGGCCTGCGACATCGCGGCGGCGGCCGCCCGCACGCACCTGACCGCGGGCCACGACGTCGTGGTGCCGCAGCTGCCGGCCCGCCCGGGGTTCGCCGAGTGGCCGGTGATACGAGCGCCCGCCGATGTTTTCACTGCGCTCGGGAGCCGCCGCCCCGAAAGCGGCCCCCGCCCTTCCCTGGGGGGCGTCCCCGGCTCCAGTCTATCGGCGCCCACCGACGATCCAGGCTTTCGCGGCGCTGCGCGGGCCGGTTGTCCACAACCCCCGCGGGATGTGGACAACCGGCGGTCAGGAGGCGCCGCGGGTGCCCGCCGAGCCTGGTCGCCTCCCTCACCTGAGCCGCTCGCGTTGCAGGAGTCACCGGGCGTGGTTAGCGTTTTACAGTGCCGAACGAAGAGAAGGAAAAGCTCCTGCCGCGCCTGCGCAGGAAATACCCGTGGCTCGATCACCTGATCCGCGCCAACGAAGCCTTCACCGAGCGGTACGGCAACCACTACGCCGCCGCGATCACCTACTTCAGCGTGCTGTCGGTCATCCCGTTGCTGATGGTCGCCTTCGCGGTGGTCGGCCTGGTCGTCAACAACGACCCGGCGATCATCAAGCAGATCTCCGACAGCATCAACAACTCCGTGCCCGAAGGCCTGCGCAGCCTGGTCAAGGGCATCGTGGACGCCGCGCTCAAGTCCGGTGGCGGGGTCGGGATCTTCGGTCTGCTCATCGCCCTCTACTCCGGCATCGGCTGGATGGCGAACCTGCGTGACGCGCTCACCGCGCAGTGGGGCCAGGAGAAGCAGCCGCAGCCGTTCCTCAAGCAGACCGGCAAGGACCTCGTCGCGCTGGTCGGGCTCGGTGTGGCGCTGGTCGTTTCGTTCGCGCTGACCGCGGTCGGCGGCGGGGTCGGGCAGTTCCTGCTCGAGCTCGTCGGGCTCGAGCAGCAGACCTGGGCGATCGTCCTGCTCCGCGGCGCGACCATCGTGCTCGGCCTGGCCGCCAACACCCTCGTCTTCCTCTGGGTGATCGCCCGGCTGCCACGCGAACGCGTCGCCCTGCGCAGTGCCGTGAAGGGTGCCGCCTTCGCCGCCGTCGGGTTCGTCATCCTGCAGCAGGCCGCCACCGTCTACCTCGCCAGCGTGACGAAGTCGCCGGCGTTCGCGCTGTTCGGGCCGGTCATCGGCCTGCTGGTGTTCGCGAACCTCGTCTCCCGCTTCCTGCTGCTCGTGACGGCGTGGACGGCGACGGCGACGGAGAACCAGCGCAAGGTCGTCGAGCCCCCGCCGCCGGTGCGGCTCGAACAGAGCGTCACCGTGCAGCGCGGGCCGGGGCTCGGTGCCGTCGCGGGTGCGTTCGGGGCCGGCGCTCTGCTCGCGTGGTTCGGGGGCCGTCGCAAGCCTTGACAGCGAGCAGGGCGGTAAAGAAACTGAACCGGTAAGAAATCCGAACCGGAGGTTTCGTGCTGGACGCCGCCCGCGAGTGCGCCGCGCTCGCCAAGACACTCGCGCCGGTCACCGAACGGCAGCGTGCGCTGCCCGCCGAGCTCGTCGCGAAGCTGACCGACGCCCAGCTCCTGCGCAGCGGTGTCCCCGGCTACCTCGGTGGGCCCGAAGCGCCGCCCGCCGTCAGCCTCGAGACGGCGGAGACGGTCGCGCGCGGGGACGCGTCGGCCGGCTGGTGCGTCTCGATCGCCGTGACGAGCAGCCTGCTCTCGGCCTACGCCCCGCGAAAGTGCGCCGAAGAGGTCTTCGGCGACCCGCGCACCGTCGCCGCCGGGGTCTGGGCGCCGCGCGGCACCGGCGAGCGGGTCGACGGCGGGTACGTCGTGTCCGGCCGGTGGGCGTTCTGCAGCGGGATCCCGCACTGCGACTGGCTCTTCGCCGGGTTCGTCCACGAAGGACAGCTCTACGTCGCCGCGCTGCCGAAGGCCGCGATCACCGTCCTCGACACCTGGCACACCAACGGCCTGCGCGGCACCGGCAGCCACGACTGCGTCGCCGACGCGCTGTTCGTCCCGGAGCACCGCGTCTTCTCGGTCATGGGTGGGCCGCCGCCGGAAGCCGTTGCGCTGCACCGGTTCCCGCTCTTCGGCTTCTTCGCGCTGTCCGTCGCCGCGGCCGCGCTCGGCAACGCGCGCGGCGCGATCGACGACCTCGTCGAACTGGCCGCCACCCGCAAACCGCTCGGCTCCCGCCGGTCGCTGGCCGAGCGGTCGCAGACCCAGGCCGCCGTCGCGGAGGCGGAAGCGGCCCTGCGTGCCGCGAGGCTGTTCTTCTACGCCAGCATCGACGACGCCTGGCAGGCCGCGCAGGGCACCGAACCGGTGCCGGACGCGCTCAAGCTGGGCCTCCGGCTCGCCGCCACGCACGTCACGCGCACGGCCGCGAAGGTCGCCGAAAGCATGTACGACCTCGGTGGTGGCGCCGCGATCTACGAGACTTCGCCGCTGCAGCGCCGGTTCCGCGACGCCCACACCGCCACCGCCCACTTCCAGGTCAACCCGGCCAGCTTCGAGCTGTCGGGCAAGCTGCTGCTGGGCGTCCCGGCCCGCACGGAGCAGCTGTGACCGACCTCGGCCACCGGTTCACCGCGGATTCCGTCGGGCGCGCGCTCGACCTCGTCGGCGAGCGGTGGAGCCTGCTCATCCTTCGGGAGGCGTTCTTCGGCGTGCGCCGCTACGGCGAGTTCGCGCGCACGCTCTCGATCCCGCGCCCGACGCTGTCCGCCCGCCTGAAGACCCTCGTCGACGCGGGCGTGCTCGACCGCGTCGACCCGGTGCCCGAATACCGGCTGACCCCGGCCGGACGCGACCTGTTCGGCGCCGTCGTCACGCTCATGCAGTGGGGCGACCGGCACCTCGCCGGGCCGGCGGGGCCGCCGATCCTGTTGCGGCACCACGACTGCGGCGAGATCGCCGAGACGTTCGTGGCCTGCGGGCACTGCGGCGGCGCGATCACGACCGACAAGGTGACCCCGGAGCCCGGGCCCGGGTTCCGCTAGTTCGCGGCCTTCTTGCGCTGGTGCCCGACGACGAACCCGCCGACGATGACCAGGAACACGAGCAGCGTGATGATCCACCCGGTGACGCCGAACGGGTCTTCCTTGGTGCCGGCGGCCGTGGAGGACGTCCCGCTGTTGCCGGTGTCACCGTCGGCCAGCACCGACGGGTCGGTCCCGGGCGCGCTGGTCGCGGGCGCCTGGTAGCTGATCTGGCCGACCGGTTCGGCGCGGTCGTCCTCCAGCGCGAAGCCGTAGTCGAGCAGCTTCCCGGCCTGGTCGACCACCTTCGTCGGCTTCTGCTCGGCGCGCAGCATCACGACCGCGAGCCGCTTGCCCTTGCGCTGCGCGGAGCCGACGTAGGTGTGGCGGGCGTCGTCGGTGAAGCCGGTCTTGCCGCCGAGGAAGCCGGGGTAGACGCCGAGCAGCTTGTTGTCGTTGAAGATGGGGATCGCGGGCTTGCCACCGGCCGGCGGGATCTCGAAGTTCTTCGTCGCGACGACCTTCGCGAACTCGGGCTGCTTCATCGCGTAGTGGAAGATCAGGCTGAGGTCGTAAGCCGAGGTCGACATGCCCGGCCCGTCGAGGCCCGACGGCGTCGCGGCCCGCGTGTCCAGCGCGCCGATCCGGGCCGCCAGCGCGTTCATCTTCGCCACCGCGGAGTCCGGCCCGCCGAGCGCCGTCGCCAAGGCGTGCGCGACGTCGTTGCCCGAGTGCATCAGGAGGCCGTGGAGCAGCTGGTCGACCGTGTACTGGCCGCCGGCGACGAGCCCGACGCAGGTGCACTCCTGCTCGGCGTCCTCCTTCGTCGCGACCAGGACCTGCTGCGGCGTCAGCTGCGTGACGACGACGAGCGCGAGCAGCGTCTTGATGAGCGACGCCGGCCGCTGCCGGGAGTGCGGGTCCTTCGCCGCGACGACGGCGCCGGTGTCGAGGTCCTGCACCAGCCAGGACGCCGCGGTGTTGCCGTCCGGCGGGTTGAGCGCGCCGTCCGGGGTGATCAGGCCGCACTCGGCCATCCGCGGGCCGCCGACCGGGGCGGCGGGCACGGCCAGCGGCGCCGGGGCCTGCTTGCCGGGCGCGGGCTTCTCCGACGTGTCGACCGGCGGTGGAGGAGCGAGGTGGTTGGCGCACTGGCCCTGCTGCTGCGGCGCGGCGCCCGCGGCGACGGGGGTGCCCAGGGCCAGGAGGGCGGCGGCGAGCGTCGTCGTGAAGACCTTGAGCGACCGGGAGACAGCGGAGTGCACCCACGCAATCTAGCGCCGTTGCCGTCGGCGCATACTCAGGGGCATGCGCCTTTCCCGACGAACCTCGCTGTTCCTGCTGGCCTTCGGCGTGTGGTCGTGGATCATCTGGATCACGTTCGCCAAGAACCTCTGGGAAAGC
Source organism: Amycolatopsis sp. cmx-4-83 (assembly GCF_046548815.1). NCBI lineage: Bacteria > Bacillati > Actinomycetota > Actinomycetes > Pseudonocardiales > Pseudonocardiaceae > Amycolatopsis > Amycolatopsis sp. cmx-4-83. Next base: position 645,602 of record NZ_JAEBEF010000001.1, read on the forward strand.
GACCGGGCGTGGACCGCGGACGGCTCGCCGACCGCGTACTTCGTCGTGCACGCGGTGCTGACCGTCGTCTCGTTCGTGCTGGGCACGATCATCGGGGTGCTGGGCTGGCGCGGGGTGCGCACCCGCACCGCCTCCTGACTTTGGTCGGTGGCGCGCTCTCCGGGGCCGGTTTAGGTTGACGCCACTGACTCTGGAGGTGGAATGTCCCGTTTACGCCGAATGGCGGCCCCGCTTGTGCTGGCCGTCGGGGGCGGCCTGTTCGCGGCAGCGCCGGCCGCGGAGGCCGCGCCGGTCACCTGTGACACGACGAGCACGCCGTACACCTACGTGGTGACGTACCAGCCGGGCACGCGCGCGTCGGCCGTCGACAAGGAACTGGCGGCCAAGTGCGGCACGAAGGTCGCGTACTACGCCGAGATCGGCGTCGCGATCGCCAGCTCGCGCAACGCGGACTTCCAGCAGAAGATCGGCGTCTACCGGGCCTATTCGGGCGGCAAGGACGTGGCCTCCACTTCGGGTGCCGCGGCCCGTTCACTCGGCGCGGTGAAGACGCTGGAGGACACCCGTTCGGTGGCTGCCGCAGGTGACCTGTCGGCGCAGCAGTGGGACATGAAGGCGATCCACGCGCCCGAGGCCAACAAGATCAACCAGGGCAGCCACTCGGTGACGGTCGGCGTGCTCGACTCGGGCATCGACGCGACGCACCCGGCCCTGAAGGCGGCGGTCGACGCTCGTTCGTCGGCGGGCTGCATCACGGGCGCGCCGGACCTCACGCCGGCGTCGTGGGCACCGACGACGTCCGACCACGGAACGCACGTGGCGGGCACGATCGCGGGCAAGGACCCGGCGGCGGGCTTCACGGGCATCGCCCCGGGCGTCCGGCTGGCCTCGGTGAAGGTCGTCAACGACGACGGCTACATCTTCCCGGAGTCGGCGGTCTGCGGCTTCGTGTGGGCGGCCAAGCACGGCTTCCAGGTGACGAACAACAGCTACTACATCGACCCGGGCATGTTCTTCTGCTCCCGCGAGCCGGGCGACGCGGCCGCGTACGAGGCGGTGCGCCGCGCGATCGAGTTCTCGACCCACCACGGCGTCCTGAACGTGTCGGCGGCGGGCAACTCGGGCTTCGACACGACGAAGCAGACGACGGACCCGAACCGCCCGCACCCGGTGGACTCGTCCTGCGGCATCCTGCCGAAGGCGATCGACGGCGTGGTGACGGTGTCGTCGGTGGGTTACGCGGGCACGAAGTCGTCGTTCAGCAACTACGGCGAGATCGACGTGACGGCCCCGGGCGGCGACTTCGTCCAAGCCCCACCGGCCGGCGAAGGCCCAGCCTGCCCCCTGTCGACAACGGTGTTCGGCGGCCAGTACGGCTCGAAGTGCGGCACGTCGATGGCATCCCCGCACGCGGCGGGCGTGGCGGCCTTGCTGGCCTCGAAGTTCCGCGGCCTTCCCCCGCAGCTGCTGGCCCGCATCCTCACGGGCGAGGCGGACGTGGTGAAGTGCGCGTCGACGGAGAAGGAGTGCACGGGCCCGGCGAAGAACAACTCGTACTACGGCCACGGCCTGGTCAACGCCCTGGACGCGGTCCGGTAGGAGTTTCGGTCATGAGGGGCACCCTCATGGACTTAAAGTCCATGAGGGTGCCCCTCATGGCGTTGTCACGCGGCTTCTTCTTCCACCAAGTAGACCGGGGGACGCGAGCGTGCAGCGGCTGCGGCGTATGCGGATTCGAGCTCATGCAACACCTCTTCGGGGGCGTCTCTGATCCGAGTGGGGAGCGTCTGGACGACCTTGATCCCAGCGGCTGCGTAGCGGTTGTTCCGGCGGAGGGTCCGGGCGTAGTCATGGCGCGTGTAGTGGAATTCGAACGAATCGATTTCCCAAGCGAGCGCGACTTCGTCCCACCACGCGTCCGGGCGCCCGACGAAACCACTGGCCGTCCGCACGCCTGTGTTCCAATGGGTTGGCTCGGTCGTAAGCCGGGCTGACAGCTTCTTGGCGTGGATCTCGGCCACCGAGCGGAGGTCCGTCCACTCCTTCAGCAACCGGCGCGGGATCGCGGTGCCGCGTTTTGTTCCCACATCGAGTTCGCTCGTCAGCTCCGCAGGCAGACAGCGGCCATGCTGGATGGCTTCCACCAGCAGGTGGCTGATCGGTTCCTCGGCACGGATCCGCCGGACCGCGTCGGTCGTCGCGCGCACCAGAGGAGCAAGGGGGAGCCCGCGCCGGATCCAGGCGCCGGGAAGCCGTCTGGTGCGCTCGGCGACAACGTATTCGGAGCTCAATACCCGGCGTTCGTGCGGGATCAGAAGGTGGATGTCTTGAGCGGGAAACTCGTCCGGTACGCGAAGGTCGTACCAGCGACATGCGTCTGCGCCGGTGATCATAGCCCCGGGGCCGCCGTAGAGGAGGGCTGCCAGGGCTCGCTGGCGGTGGGTTACGCCGCCGTTGTGCAGGAGGATGATCCCGGGTAGTAGCCGTTGCCAGGGACCTCCGGGCAGGCACTTCCGGTAGATCGTCCGCGGGTCCATGTCGAGCGATTGCAAGTCGCGCGCCGTGATCACGCCTTCTCGGCTCCGGTGCGTCAGCAGTTCGGGATGCTGTTCCCACTTCCCGCGTCTGGGCATGGATTCATGGTGATCGGTTGCGAGTCCCGGGCACCAGGTCGTTCTACCGAACTGTGGACAACTCTCACCGTTGTCCACAGGCCCGCAAAAGCCATGAGGGGCACCCTCATGGCCTTAAAGACCATGGGGGTGCCCCTCATGACAAACGAACTGGGCGGAGCGGAGGTCAGACGCGCTTGAAGAGCAGTGCGCGCTTCACTTCCTGGATCGCCTTCGTCACCTGGATCCCTCGGGGGCAGGCGTCCGTGCAGTTGAACGTCGTCCGGCAGCGCCAGACGCCCTCGCCGTCGTTGAGGATGTCCAGCCGCTCCTCGGCTCCCTCGTCGCGGGAGTCGAAGATGAACCGGTGGGCGTTCACGATCGCCGCCGGGCCGAAGTAGGACCCGTCGTTCCAGTACACCGGGCACGACGAGGTGCAGCACGCGCAGAGGATGCACTTGGTCGTGTCGTCGAACCGGTCCCGGTCCGCCTGCGACTGGATGCGCTCCCGCGTCGGCTCGTTGCCGTACGTGATCAGGTACGGCTTGATCGCCCGGTACGCCTCGAAGAACGGGTCCATGTCGACGTACAGGTCCTTCAACGTCGTCAGGCCCTTGATCGGGGCGATCGTGATCGTGGTCGGCTTGCCCGACGCCGACAGGAGATCCTTCATCAGGACCTTGCACGCCAGGCGGTTGATGCCGTTGATCTGCATCGCGTCCGAGCCGCACACGCCGTGGGCGCACGAGCGGCGGAACGAGAACGTGCCGTCGATGTAGTCCTTGACGTAGAACAGCAGGTTCAGCAGGCGGTCGGTGCGCTGCGCCGGGACGTCGTAGGACTCCCAGTGCGGCTCCGTGTCGACCTCCGGGTTGAACCGCAGGATCTTCAGCGTGACGGTGATCGGCGTGTGCTCGTCCGAAGCAGCGGGAGCGTCCTCAGTGGTTGCCGCAGTCATCAGTACTTCCGCTCCATCGGCTCGTAGCGGGTGAAGGTGACCGGCTTGTAGTCGAGCCGGATGTCGGACGCCAGGCCGGTGCCCTGCTTGTAGGCCATCGTGTGGCGCATGAAGTTCGTGTCGTCGCGGGTCGGGTAGTCCTCGCGGGCGTGGCCGCCGCGGGACTCCTTGCGCGCGATCGCGCCGACGACCAGGACCTCGGCCAGCTCCAGCAGGAAGCCCAGCTCGACGGCCTCGAGGAGGTCGGTGTTGTAGCGCTTGCCCTTGTCCGACACGGTGATCCGCTGGTAGCGGGCCTTCAGCGCCTGGATGTCGGTCAGCGCCTGCTTCAGCGTGTCCTCGGTCCGGTACACCGACGCGTGCGAGTCCATCGTCTGCTGCATTTCCTTGCGGATGTCGGCGACGCGCTCGTCGCCGTGCTCCGACAGCAGGCCCGCGAGCTGCTCCTCGACCAGGGCCGTCGGGTCCGCGGGCAGCTCGACGTGCTCGTGCGCCAGCGCGTACTCCGCGGCGGCGATGCCGGCGCGGCGGCCGAACACGTTGATGTCCAGCAGCGAGTTCGTGCCCAGGCGGTTCGAGCCGTGCACGGACACGCAGGCAACCTCGCCCGCGGCGTAGAGACCCGGGATGACGTTCTCGTTGTCCCGCAGCGCTTCGCCGTGGATGTTGGTCGGGATGCCGCCCATGACGTAGTGGCACGTCGGGAACACCGGCACCGGCTCCTTCACCGGGTCGACGCCCAGGTAGGTCCGGGAGAACTCCATGATGTCCGGGAGCTTCGCGTTCAGCGTCTCCTCGGGGATGTGCGTGACGTCCAGGACGACGTAGTCCTTGTTCGGCCCGCACCCCCGGCCCTGCAGCACTTCCTGCACCATCGAGCGCGCCACGATGTCGCGCGGCGCGAGGTCCTTGATGGTGGGGGCGTAGCGCTCCATGAACCGCTCGCCGGAGGCGTTGCGCAGGATCCCGCCCTCGCCGCGGACGGCTTCGGAAATCAGGATGCCCAGGCCCGCGAGGCCGGTCGGGTGGAACTGGAAGAACTCCATGTCCTCCAGCGGCAGGCCCTTGCGGAAGATGATGCCGAGGCCGTCACCGGTGAGGGTGTGCGCGTTCGACGTCGTCTTGAAGATCTTGCCCGCGCCGCCGGTCGCCATCACGATCGACTTGGCCTGGAAGACGTGCAGCTCGCCGGTGGCCAGCTCGTAGGCGACGACGCCGGAGGCGACCGGGTTGCCGTTCTCGTCCGGGCTGGTCACGAGGTCGAGCACGTAGAACTCGTTGAAGAACTCGGTGCCGTACTTGACACAGTTTTGGTAGAGCGTCTGCAGGATCATGTGACCGGTGCGGTCGGCGGCGTAGCAGGCGCGGCGGACCGCGGCCTTGCCGTGGTCACGCGTGTGCCCGCCGAAACGGCGCTGGTCGATTTTGCCCTCGGGCGTGCGGTTGAACGGCAGGCCCATCTTCTCGAGGTCGAGGACCGCGTCGATGGCCTCCTTCGCCATGATCTCGGCGGCGTCCTGGTCGACCAGGTAGTCGCCGCCCTTGATCGTGTCGAAGGTGTGCCACTCCCAGTTGTCCTCTTCGACGTTCGCCAGCGCGGCGCACATGCCGCCCTGGGCCGCGCCGGTGTGGGACCGGGTCGGGTAGAGCTTGGTGAGGACCGCGGTGCGCGCGCGCTGGCCGGACTCGATGGCCGCGCGCATCCCGGCGCCGCCGGCGCCGACGATCACCACGTCGTACTTGTGGAACTGCATGGTGGGGGGTCTCCGGGTGTCAGTTCGCGGGCATGTTCGGGTCGAAGGTGAAGATCACCATCGTGCCGACGGCCAGGATCAGCACCATCGAGACGTACAGCACGATCTTCAGCCAGAACCGCGTGCTGTCCTTGCGCGCGTAGTCGTCGATGATGGTGCGCAGGCCGTTGCCGCCGTGGATCTCGGCGAGCCAGAGCATGGCCAGGTCCCAGAACTGCCAGAACGGCGAAGCCCAGCGGCCGGCGACGAAGCCCCAGTTGATCCGGTGCACACCGCCGTCGAGGATGTTCATGATCAACAGGTGGCCGAGCACCAGGATGATCAGCGCGAGGCCGGAGATCCGCATGAACAGCCAGCTGTAGAGCTCGAAGTTGCTCCGGCGGGCGGCGGGACGCTTCGGCGCGCGGGGGTTCGCGAGGGCGAGGTCGGCCATGTCAGTTACCCCCGAAGAGCGTTTCGACGGTGCGCTTCAGCATGAAGAAGGCACCGGGGACCATCACCACGACCCAGACCACGCCGATCACCCACAGCATCGCCTTCTGCAGCTTCGGGCCCTTCGACCAGAAGTCGACCAGCATGACGCGGATGCCGTTCAGCGCGTGGAAGAGGACCGCGCCGACCAGGCCGACCTCGAGGAGGTTGACGATCGGGGTCTTGTAGGTCTCGATGACCTGGTCGTAGGTGTTCGGCGACACGCGCACCAGCGCGGTGTCGAGCACGTGCACGAACAGGAAGAAGAATGTGAGCACGCCGGTGATGCGGTGCAGCACCCAGGACCACATGCCGGGGTCGCCCCGGTAGAAGGTTCCCTGCCGGCGTGAGGCACCCGCCCGATCGCTCGCCCCTGCCGAGGTGGCAGTGCTCGCCGTGGTGGACATCGGTGAACGGCCTCCAACGTCTGACTATGTGCCCGGGTGACCGGTGAGGTCCGCACTGATCGTCGTCGTCCACCTGGGACGACTACGGCGGCAATGCCGAGATCAAGGGTCATCGAGCGTGGATGAAAAGGATGCTAGACCCGACCCGGACGGACGGCTCACCTCCGGGTTCCTCTCTGTGATGGACCAGACACCTGGGCGCACACCGGTTGTGGGCGCCGTCACAGCGCGGGTGGTCCACTGTGGACGCACCGCGCCGGTCCGGCCCCGGCTTGCCCGTCCGGATGACACCTGATCGAGTGGTGACCGCCCGATCCGGCACTGGAACGATTCGGACGAGCAGTGGATCCGGGTTCGTCTCACAGAGTGATCGGGGTGGTCCACTCCTCGGTCGGCCTGGCACACTGGGTGACAGCAAACGGCAATTCGGCCGTCCCGCGGTGCGGGGTTTCGGCCGAAAGAAGCGCCCCGTGAGCCTTTTGATCACGGTGGGTGCTCGCCCGGTCGCGCGTGCGACTCGTGAGTAAACGTTTGTGTTACGTAGCGTGCCTTTCCTATGGCGCTTTCCTGTCCGCCGGGTACGGTCTGGCGGTCGACCCGGCAGTAGGGCCGGGTCGTGCCCTTGACCATCCGCTGGATCAGCGGGGAGGGAGAAACACGTTGCGTCGCATGCGTGGAACCGCGCTGGCCGCTGCGGCCATGGCCGGGGTGCTCGCCCTGGCCGGGTGCGCCAAGGACTCCAGCGGTGGTAGCAGCTCGAACAACACCGCGGCCTCTTCGGGCGGTTCCGACTGCGTCACCGCGCAGAAGCCGCCCGCGGCGCCCGCCGCCGCCAGCAGCTCGACCGCGGCCGGCGGCAAGGTCGACGGCAGCGCGCTGAAGATCGGCCTGGCCTTCGACGTCGGCGGCCGGGGTGACGCGTCCTTCAACGACGCCGCCGCCGCGGGCACCGACAAGGCGAAGGCCGAGCTCGGCGTGACCACGGTCAACGAGAGCACCGCGTCCGCCAGCGAGGCCGAGTCGGCCAAGCAGCAGCGCCTCGACCAGATGGCCGCCTCGGGCATGAACCCGATCGTGGCGGTCGGCTTCGCGTACGCGCCGTCGGTGAAGGTCGTCGCGGCCAAGTACCCGAACACCAAGTTCGCGATCGTCGACGACGACTCGATCACGCTCCCGAACGTGACGCCGCTGGTCTTCGCCGAGGAGCAGGGCTCGTTCCTGGCCGGCGTCGCCGCCGCGTACAAGAGCAAGAGCTGCCACGTCGGCTTCGTCGGCGGTGTCAACACCCCGCTGATCCAGAAGTTCGAGGCCGGCTTCCTGCAGGGCGCGAAGACGGTTTCGTCCAAGATCAAGATCGAGGACGACTACCTGACCCCGGCCGGTGACTTCTCCGGGTTCCAGGACCCGGCGAAGGGCAACGTCAAGGCCGCGGCCGAGATCGCCAAGGGCGCGGACGTGATCTACCACGCCGCCGGCGCCTCCGGGAAGGGCGTGTTCGACGCCGCCAAGGCGGGCAACGCGCTGGCCATCGGCGTCGACTCCGACCAGTACAACCAGAAGACCGTCGCCGCCGACAAGGACGTCATCATCACGTCCATGCTCAAGCGCGTCGACGTCGCCGTCTTCGACTACGTCCAGGCGCTCGCCAAGGGCGACCTGACGACCCTGCCGAAGCGGTTCGACCTCAAGGTCGACGGCGTCGGCTACGCCACCTCCGGTGGCAAGGTCGACGACATCAAGGACGTTCTGGACGGCTACAAGGCCCAGATCATCTCGGGTGCCATCACCGTCTCGGACAAGCCGCAGAAGTAACTGACAACGCGTCGGGGCTCGGAGGAACTTTTCCTCCGGGCCCCTCACGCGTTTGGACGAGATATGGAATTCTCCCGCCCATGAGCACTGCCGAGGCCCCGGCCGAAGCCGTCCCCGACCGGGGCGCCCCCGCCGTCCAGCTGACCGGGATCACCAAGCGCTTTCCCGGCGTGGTGGCCAACTCCGACGTCAACCTCACCGTCACCGCCGGCGAGGTGCACGCCATCTGTGGCGAGAACGGCGCCGGCAAGTCCACCCTGATGAAGATCCTCTACGGCATGCAGCCGCCGGACGAGGGCACCATCGCGATCAACGGCGACGAGGTGAAGCTGCGCAACCCGCAGGACGCCATCCGGGCCGGCATCGGCATGGTGCACCAGCACTTCATGCTCGCCGACAACCTCACCGTCGGCGAGAACGTCTTCCTCGGCGCCGAGGGCCTGCACGGCATCGGCCGCGCCGCCCGCGCGCGGCTGGCCGAGCTCGCGGAGCGGACCGGCCTGCACGCCGAGCCGGACACGCTGCTGGAGGAGCTCGGCGTCGCCGACCGCCAGCGCGTCGAGATCGTCAAGGTGCTCTACCGCGGGGCGAAGATCATCATCCTGGACGAGCCGACCGCGGTGCTGGTGCCGCAGGAGGTCGACGCGCTGTTCGCGACCGTCCGGGAGATGAAGGCCGACGGCTACACGTTCCTCTTCATCTCGCACAAGCTCGACGAGGTGCGCGCGATCGCCGACACCGTCACGGTGATCCGGCGCGGCACCACGGTCGGCACCGCCGACCCGAAGACCATCACCTCCCGCGAGCTCGCGGAGATGATGGTCGGGTCCGAGCTGCCCAGCCCGGAGACCCGCGAGTCCACGGTCACCGACCGGGACGTGCTGAGGCTGACCGGGCTGACGCTCGGTGCCGAGGGCTCCGACCGCAACGCGCTCGACGACGTCACCTTCACCGTGCACGCGGGCGAGGTGCTCGGCATCGCCGGCGTCGAGGGCAACGGGCAGACCGAGCTCGTCGAAACCATCATGGGCATGCGCAAGCCGTCCGGCGGCACGATCGAGCTGGTCGACGCCGACGGCAAAGCGCGCGACCTCACGAAGGCGGGCACGCTGGCGCGGCGCGAAGCCGGCATCGGCTACATCGCCGAAGACCGCACGCGGCACAGCCTGCTGCTCCAGCAACCGTTGTGGGTCAACCGGATCCTGGGTTACCAGACCCGCGAACCGGTCTCGAAAGGACAGTTGCTCGACATCGCCGGCGCCCGCGCCGACACCGAGCGGATCGTCCGCGACTACGACGTCCGCACGCCGGGCATCGACGTCCCGGCCGCCGCGCTCTCGGGCGGCAACCAGCAGAAGCTGATCGTCGGGCGCGAGCTGTCCGGCAACCCGGTGCTGCTGGTGGCTTCGCACCCGACGCGCGGTGTCGACGTCGGCGCGCAGGCGCTGATCTGGGAGCAGATCCGCCTGGCCCGCGCCGCCGGGCTCGCGGTGCTGCTGATCTCCGCCGACCTCGACGAGCTGATCGGCCTGTCGGACACGATCCGGGTCATGCTGCGCGGGCGCCTCGTCAGCGAGGCCGACCCCGCCACCGTGACCCCGCAGGAACTGGGCTCGGCGATGACCGGCGCCGGGGAGGGTGACGAAGCATGACGTCCTGGCGCACGAAACTGCTGCCACCGCTGCTGGCGATCGTCTTCGCCGTGCTGCTGTCGGCGATCGCGCTGATCATCTCCGGGGCCGACCCGCTCAACGCGTACGGCACGATGATCGGCCAGATGTTCAAGGGCTCCACCGCGGTCGACACGGTGAACCTGGCGACGGTCTATTACCTGTCCGGGCTCGCGGTGGCCATCGGCTTCCAGATGAACCTCTTCAACATCGGTGTCGAGGGCCAGTACCGGTTCGCCGCGGTCGTCGCGGCCATCGCCGGCGGTGCCCTCAAGCTCCCGCCGGTGCTCCACACGCTGGTCATCCTGATCGTGGCCGTCGTCGCCGGTGCGGCGTACGCGGCGATCCCGGCGATCCTCAAGGTCACCCGCGGGGTGAGCGAGGTGATCGCGACGATCATGCTCAACGCGATCGTCGGCGGGATCATCGCCTTCCTCATCAACGCCGACCAGTTCGGCGTGCAGACCGGCAACAACATCGGCACCCGCGTGATCGAGCCGTCCGGCCGGATCCCGGGCATCCCGCTCGGCTCGGGCACGCTGTTCGGGTTCGTCTTCATCGCCGCGCTGATCGGCGGCGCCTACTGGTTCATGCTCAACCGCACGCGGTTCGGCTTCGAGCTCAAGGCGTCCGGCGAATCCACCACCGCGGCCGCCGCAGGCGGCGTCAACGCCAAGAAGATGACGCTGATCGCGATGCTGCTCTCCGGCGGCGTCGCCGGCCTGGTCGCGATGCCGGAACTGCTCGGCCGCGACTTCAGCTACGGCATCACCTCGACCCAGATGTACGGCTTCACCGGCATCGCGGTCGCGCTGCTGGGCCGCAACCACCCCGGCGGCATCGCGCTCGGCGCGCTGCTGTGGGCGTTCCTCGACACCTCCGCGGTGTCGCTGGAGCAGATCAACGTGTCCAAGGAGATCGCGACGATCATGCAGGGCATCATCGTGCTGTCGGTCGTCGTGGCGTACGAGATCGTGCGGCGCGCCGACCTGGCCGCCGAGCAACGCCGGGTCGGCCGGGCACTCGCCGGCCGCAAGGGTTCCACGGTCGCCGAAGGGGGTGCGGTCTGATGGCCGTCACCGACATTTCCCGGCCCGACGCGGGCAGCCCCGGCACGATGCCGGTGCACCGCAAGCGGTCCCGGATCCCGGGCTGGCTGCGCGGGGTCATCTGGGCGGTCATCGCCATCGCCGTGCTCTCGACGGCGTCGTACTCCACCGGCGTTTCCGCGCTGACGTCGTCTAACACGGCGCAGACGGCGTTGCGCCTGGCCCTGCCGATCCTGCTCTGCGCGCTGGGCGGCCTCTGGGCCGAGCGCGCGGGCGTGGTCAACATCGGCCTCGAGGGCATGATGATCCTCGGCACGTGGGGTGCGGCCTGGGGCGCGTACTACGGCGGGGTGTGGGCCGGGCTGCTGGCCGCGCTCGTCTTCGGTGCGCTCGGCGGCCTGCTGCACGCGGTGGCGACGGTGACGTTCAACGTCAACCACATCGTCTCCGGCGTCGCGATCAACCTGCTCGGCCTCGGCGTCACGAAGTACCTGGCGAACCTGATCTTCGAGCCGCTGTCGGGCAACCCGCGGCAGTCGCCGGTGGTGCCGAAGTTCGACACCTACTCGGCGAGCGGCCTCTCGGACTGGCTCGGCGACCTGGAGAAGGAGCAGCGCGTCGGCATCTCCGACGTCGCCGGCATCCTGCGCGGCCTGGTCACCGAGGTGGCGCCGCTGACGATGATCGCGATCATCCTGGTGCCGGTCAGCTTCTGGGTGCTCTGGAAGACCCGGTTCGGCCTGCGGCTGCGCTCGTGCGGCGAGAACCCGGTGGCCGCGGAGTCCCTCGGCGTCAACGTCTACCGGCACAAGTACATCGCGATGCTGATCTCCGGCGCCTTCGCCGGGATGGGCGGCGCGTCGCTGGTGCTGCTGCGCGGCGGCGCGGACTACCTGGAGAACCAGACCAACGGCCGCGGGTACATCGGCCTCGCGGCGATGATCTTCGGCAACTGGCGCCCGGGCGGCCTGCTCGGCGGCGCGGCGCTGTTCGGCTACGCGGACGGCCTGCAGCTCTCCGGCGGCGGCGAAGCGGTGCTCGCGCTGCTGTACGGCGCGGTCATCCTGGTCGGCGTCATCGTCGTCGTGCAGCTGTTCCGGCGGCAGTGGATCGCGGCCGGGCTCGGCGTCGTCGGCGCGGGCGTGCTGTACGCGATCTACTACGCCAACGACACGCTGCCGTCGGACCTGATCCCGTACACCGCGCACTTCGTGACGCTGATCGTGCTGGCGGTGGCTTCGCAGCGGCTGCGGCCGCCGAAGGCCGACGGCCAGCCGTACCGGCGGGGTGAGGACTGATGACGTCCACTGTGGACTGGGATGCACTGCGTTCCCAGGCGATTGAGGCCGCTTCCCACGCGTACGCGCCTTATTCGGGCCTGCACGTGGGTGTCGCGGGGATCGTCGACGACGGCCGCGTGGTCACCGGGTGCAACGTCGAGAACGCGTCCTACGGGCTCGGGCTCTGCGCGGAGTGCACGATGGCCGGCCAGCTGCGGCTCTCCGGCGGCGGCCGGCTCGTGGCGGTCGCGTGCCGCAGCGGCGCCGGTGACCTGCTGATGCCGTGCGGGCGCTGCCGGCAGATCCTGTTCGAGCTCGGCGGGTCCACGTGCCTGGTGGACACGCCGAGCGGGATCCTGCCGATGTCCGACGTCCTGCCGGACGCCTTCGGCCCGGACGACCTGCCGTGAGCGCCTTCGCCGCGGTCGACGTCATCCGCACCAAGCGCGACGGAGGCCGGCTTTCGGACGAGCAGATCGACTGGGTCGTCGACGCGTACACGCGCGGTCTTGTGGCCGAGGAGCAGATGTCCGCCTTGGCCATGGCGATCTTCCTGCGGGGCATGGACTCCGGGGAGATCTCGCGGTGGACCGGCGCGATGATCTCGTCGGGGGAGCGGCTCTCCCTGGACGTTTCCCGGCCGACGGTCGACAAGCACTCGACCGGCGGGGTCGGCGACAAGATCACGCTGCCGCTGGCGCCGCTCGTGGCCGCCTGCGGTGCGGCGGTGCCGCAGCTGTCCGGGCGCGGGCTCGGGCACACCGGCGGCACGCTCGACAAGCTCGAGTCGATCCCCGGCTGGCGGGCTTCGCTGACCACCGCGGAGATCGCGCGGCAGCTCGAAGACGTCGGCGCGGTGGTCTGCGCGGCGACGTCCGGGCTCGCGCCGGCGGACAAGAAGCTGTACGCGCTGCGGGACGTCACGTCGACCGTGGAGTCGATCCCGCTGATCGCCAGTTCGATCATGAGCAAGAAGATCGCGGAAGGCGCGTCCGGGCTGGTCCTGGACGTGAAGTTCGGGTCGGGCGCGTTCATGAAGACGCTTTCGCAGGCCCGGGAGCTGGCCTCGACGCTGACGTCGATCGGCGTCGACCACGGCGTGCCGACGACCGCGCTGCTGACCGACATGAACGTCCCGCTGGGGCGCGCGGTCGGGAACGCGGTCGAGGTCGCGGAGTCCGTCGACGTGCTCAAGGGCGGCGGTCCCGCGGACGTGGTTTCGCTGACGCTCGCCTTGGCCCGGGAGATGCTGGCGCTGGCGGGCATTTCCACGGACCCGGCCGCGGTGCTGGCCTCCGGCGAGGCGTACGAGGTCTGGTGCCGGATGATCGCCGCCCAGGGCGGCGACCCGTCGGCGCCGCTGCCGACGCCGTCGCACGTCCACACGGTGGTCGCGCCGGCCTCGGGCGTGCTGGCTTCCCTGGACGCGTACGCGGTGGGCGTCGCGGCCTGGCGGCTGGGCGCGGGCCGGGCCCGCAAGGAGGACCCGGTCCAGGCGGCGGCGGGCGTGCTGTGCCTGGCCAAGCCCGGCGACGCGGTCACCGAGGGTGAGCCGCTGCTGGAACTGCACACGGACACCCCGGAAGCGGTCCCGGCGGCCTTGTCAGCGCTGGAAGGCTGCTTCGCGGTCGCATCGGCCGCGTCGGCGCCGGAGCCGATCGTGCGGGAGACGATCCGCGGCACGGTGTGACGACCATCGCGAAGATGATCACCCACCCGAGTGACCCTCGCGCATCTTTCCCTACGAAAGCTCCGCCTCCGGCCCGGCCCGAAGCCGCACTTTCACGTGAAAGTGCGGCTCTGGCCCGGCCCGAAGCGGAGCTTTCGTAGGGAAAGTGGCGTTTCGGAACGTGAAGAGGCCCCCGCCGGCGGACCGGTGGGGGCCTCTTCGTGGGGGCTGGGTTACTCCGTGGCTTCTTCGGTGCCTTCGCCCGTCTTGGCCTTGACGTCGGCCGGCTTCGGGGCGCGGCCGTTGCGGGAGGTGCGACGCGGCTGGCGCGGGGCCGGCGGCGGCGGGGCGATCTGCTGGACGGCCGGGCCGCCGCCGAGCATCAGCTCCGCGAACGTCGCCATCGCCTCGTCGAGCTGGCCGCCGATGCGGCGGACGCTCTCGTCGTTGCTCTTGCGGACCAGCGTGTCCACCGAGTCGGTGTCCGGCTGCTTGGACAGCGTGCCCTCGACCTTGGACAGCCCGGCCTTGAGCGCGCCGTCGAGGTCGCCGATGCCGGAGAGGAAGCCGTCCTCCACCTTGTCGAGGCGGCCGGCCAGGTCGTCGAGGCGGGTGGTGACCGTTTCGAGGCGGTTACCCAGGTTCTCCAGGCGGTCCGAGGCGTCGATCATCTCGCCGGTTTCGGTCAGCGCCACCTTGAGCGCCTCGGTGTTCGCGTCGATCCGCTCGTGCGTGGTGCGGCCCAGCTCGCCGACGCGCTCCTGCGTGACGCGGCTGAGCTCGTCGACCTTGCCCCGCAGCTCGTGGTCGGAGCCGTCGACGCGCTCGCGCAGCGTGTGCTCGGCCTGCTCGATCCGCTCGCGGACCGGGCCGGTGACCGACTGCGGGATCGAGTCGAGCTTCGCGTCCTGCTTGTCCAGGTGGCCGCCCAGCTCGTCGAGCCGGCGGTGGATGTTCTGGAGCTTGTCTTCGAGCCCGTCCATCCGGCCGCCGACGCCCTCGAGGCGCGCCGCCATGCCGTCGAGCCTGCCGTCGAGCTGCGCGAACGGCTTGGCCAGCTTGTCGACGATGCTCTCCACCGCGCGGGTCAGCGCCGAGAGGGCGTTGTCCTGGGCCTCGAGCCGGGACATCGTCTCGTCGAGGCGCTCGGCCAGCACGCCGACCTCGGTGCGGTCGGGGAGCTCGGACAGCCGCTTGCGGACCGCGCCCAGCGAGTCCACCGGCGCGAGGCGGGCGTAGATGTCGTCGAGCGCGTCGAAGATCTGCTGCTGCTCGCTCTCACGCACTTCGGCCGCGCGCACCAGCATGTTGCGCATCCGGTCGAAGGACGGGGCCGCGGCAATGTGGTTGTCAGTGGTCACTGCTGTGTCCTTCGTCGGCGGGGAAATGGAGGGACGTGCCACGAAGCTTATCGATTGCAAAAATTGCTGTCTGTATGGCCCCCGTGAAGAGCCTATTGCGGAGGCTGCCCCCGGATGGCCGATTCGTTGCCCGATCCTCGACGCTCAGGGTTAGCCCGAGGCTGAGGGTTACGGCCATGTAGGGGAATGACAACGAGGTTACCGTTGGGGGATGCCTGACGAAAGCCCTGTTCTGACCGGCGAGACGCTCCGCCGCGCGCCCAAGGTGCTGCTGCACGACCACCTGGACGGCGGTCTCCGCCCGGCCACCGTCGCCGAACTGGCCGAGCGAACCGGCTATACCGGACTGCCCACCAGCGACCCGGCCGAGCTGGGCAGCTGGTTCCGCCGGGCGGCCGATTCCGGGTCGCTCGTGTCCTACCTCGAGACCTTCGCGCACACCTGCGGGGTGATGCAGACGGAGGATGCGCTGGTCAGGGTCGCCGCGGAAGCGGTCGAGGACCTGGCCGCCGACGGCGTCGTCTACGCCGAGGTGCGCTACGCACCGGAGTTGTTCGTCGAACGCGGTCTGTCACTCGATGCGGTGGTCGAGGCCGTCCAAGCGGGGTTCACGGAGGGCACTCGCCGCGTGGCCGCGAACGGCGGCAGCATCCGCGTCGCGACGTTGCTCTGCGCGATGCGCCAGCACGCCCGCGCCCTCGAGATCGCCGACCTCGCCGTCCGCTACCGCGACGCCGGCGTCGCCGGGTTCGACATCGCGGGCCCGGAAGACGGATTTCCCCCGACCCGCAATCTCGACGCGTTCGAATACCTGCGCCAGAACAATGCGCATTTCACCATTCACGCCGGCGAAGCGTTCGGTTTGCCGTCCATTTGGGAGGCGATTCAGCACTGCGGCGCCGAGCGGCTCGGGCACGGCGTGCGCATCGCCGAGGACATCAAGACCGACGCGGACGGCACGGTCCACCTTGGACGGTTGGCCGCGTATGTCCGCGACCGCCGCATCCCCCTGGAGATCTGCCCGACGTCGAACGTCCAAACAGGCACGGTCCGCTCGATCGCCGAGCACCCGATCGGCCTGCTCGCCAAGCTGCGCTTCCGGGTGACCGTGAACACGGACAACCGGCTGATGAGCGGATGCACGATGACCAGCGAATTCGCCGCGCTGCACGAGTCCTTCGGGTATGGCCTGGACGACTTCCGCTGGTTCACCATCAACGCGATGAAATCCGCGTTCATCGATTTCGACGCGCGGATCGCGCTGATCGACGGCGTCATCAAGCCCGGGTACGCCGCGCTGGCCTGACCCGCGCGCCGGGAGGACCGCGGCCGCCGAACGGTGGTTGCGGTCCTTAGCTATGCCAACTATCGTTCACCATGTAGGAATTCTTTCCCGTTATTTGGGACGGTGGCGAAGATGGCGCAGGTCGCGGACGGCTCGGTGGAGCGGGTGCAGGCGAGTTCACGGCGGTGGCTCATCCTCGCGCTCGGCCTCGCCGCGCAGACCGCGAGCTGCTCGTTCCTCTACGGCCTCCCGTTCCTGGTCCCCGCCATGCGCGCGGGGGAGGGGCTCACGCTGGCGGAGGCCGGCACGGTCGTCGCGGCCCCGAGCATCGGGCTGTTGTTCACCCTGATCGTGTGGGGCGCGGCTGCGGACCGTTACGGAGAGCGCCTGATCATGGCTCTCGGACTGGGTGCCTCGGGGTTACTCCTGGTGTACGCCGGAGTCGGTGATCACTCGGTCGGGCTGCTCTTTGGGGTGTTCCTCGCGGCCGGTGCGTGCACGGCCTCGGTGAACGCGGCGAGCGGCCGCGTGGTGATGGGCTGGTTCGCGAAGTCCGAGCGCGGCGTCGCGATGGGGATCCGCCAGACGGCCCAGCCGCTCGGCGTCGGCGTCGCGGCGCTGGGGCTGCCGCCGCTGGCCGCGCACTTCGGGTTCCGCGCGGCCGTGCTGCTGCCGGCCGGGCTCGCGATCGTCGTCGCGCTGCTGGTGGCGTGGCTGGTGACGGACCCGCCCCGGCCCCCTCGGGCGGCCGGCGGGGTCAAGCCGCCTTCGCCGTACCGGCACGCGACGCTGTGGCGGGTGCACGGGGCGAGCGCGCTGCTGGTGGTCCCGCAGTTCGCGGTGTCGGCGTTCGCGCCGGTGTACCTGGTGTCGGTGCAGCACTGGAGCGCGCTGTCGGCGGGCTGGTACCTGGCGGTGGTCCAGGTGCTGGGCGCGCTGGGCCGCCTCGGCTCGGGCTGGTGGTCCGACCGCGTCGGCAGCCGCCTGCGCCCGATGCGGCAGCTGGCGGTGCTGAGCTGCGCGGTGATGCTGCTGGTGGCACTGGGCGACGTCTCGTGGCTCTGGCTGGTGCTGCTGGCACTGGCGCTGGCGGGGATCATCACGGTGGCCGACAACGGCCTGGGCTTCACGGCCTCGGCCGAGCTGGCGGGCCTGGCCTGGTCGGGCCGCGCGATGGGCACGCAGAACACGGGCCAGAACATCGCGGCCTCGCTGACCCCGCCCCTGCTGGGCCTGGTGATCGGCGACAGCCGCTACGCACTGGCGTTCTGCGTGGCGGCGATCTTCCCGGCCCTGGCGGTGGCGGTGGTCCCGGTCCGCGCGGAGCACCACGAGTCCTGACACCCGCCCGCGGGGGCGCCCCCCGTCTCCAGCGTATCGGCGGCCACTGACGAAAACCGGCCGTCCACGGCCGGGCCGACCCAGGTTGTCCACAACCGGCTGGGCCTGTGGACCGCTGCTCCGCGTCCGGGCGGCGACGTCATGAACGACCCTTTCATGACATCCGGGCACCCTCGGACACGACGAAGGCCGCCTCCCCGAACCAGCGGGGAAGCGGCCTCCGGAGTGAAAGATCAAGCCACCGTCAGGCGGTTCTCGAACGTCTCGACGAGCTTGCGCCAAGCGCTCTGCTCGGCGTCGAACGGCGCGCTCGGCTCGAGGCGCGTCGGGTCCGGGCGGAGCACGAACGACACCAGCCAGCCCAGGCTTTCGTTCGACGCCAGCGCCGTTTCGACGCTCTCGTCGCCCGCCCAGTCGGCCGCGTCCGTGATCAGCTCGACCGCCAGCTCCAGCTGCGTCGGGTCGATCGCCTCCGGGCCCTCCGCGATGTCCGCGTCGAGGCCGGTCAGCACGTACGTGTTCTCCGCGTCGACCTCGATCTCGAGCTCGCCGGCCGTGGCCTTCGCCAGCACCTCGTCCCACGTGGACACGTCGGCGAGGTCCGTGTCGGCCAGGTCCTTGCCGTCGGCCAGGGCCCGCGCCAGCGCCTTCTCGGACGTGAACACGTCGATCTCGCCCTCGCTGCCGAGGAAGACCGGGGTGTCGTCGAGGTAGCAGCGCAGCGTGTAGTACTCCGCGCCGGAGGTGATGATCTTGATCGGGTCGATGCCGACCTCGGCCCAGAAGCCGACCGGGCCCTCTTCCTCGTCTTCGTCGTCGTCCTCGTCGTCCGAGTCCGCGGCGTCGATCGCCTCGAGGTCCTCTTCGCCCTCCGCGCCGGCCTCGGCCTCGGCGGACTCCTCGTGGAACGCCGCCAGCTCCTCGGCGGTCTGCTCCAGCACCTTCTCGTCGACGTCCGGCGCCGTCACCAGGCCGTCGATCGCGTCCAGCACGGTGTCCCACTTCGTCGACACCGTCTCGGACAGGTCGTTCCACACCTGCACGCCGACGCTCCCGGTGAACGGGAGGGTGCCCTGGTCGAGCAGCGAGAAGCCCTCGGTCGAGTCGAGGATCTCGTGGACCTCTTCGAGGTCGCAGACGTCGGCGAGCGAGCGCACGATGCCGACGATCTCGGCCAGCTCGGCGATGTGCCAGACGTCCGGCTCCTCGGCGACGAGCTCGGGCACGCCGACGAGGTCGTACGTGTGGTCCTCGTCCGGGATCAGCTCGGGCACGTTCAGCGACGGCACCGCGTCCCACGCCGGGTGGTCGAGCAGGTCGTGCCGCTCGGACGTGCGGACGAAGGCGGCCAGGTGCGCGGCGTCCGGGAAGGCGTACAGGTCGTCCTCGTCGCCGAGGAACGCTTCCCACTCCTCGCCGTCTTCCCGCCAGCGCGGGGCCCACAAGGTGACGACGTCGCCTTGTGGCAGCCCGAGTTCGATCGGGATGATGTCCTGTGCCATTCCTAAGCCCTCCGGAGTACCGCCCGTGTGCGCGCGACACCGTATCTGCCGGTCGAAGCGCGGTAACGCGAAGCCTACGGGTTTACCACTCGTGATGCGATCGCCCCTGCCGACTTTGCGACGAGCGGATGGCACGATGGACCCCTGATGACTCTCACAGACCTCCTGCCTGCGGATCCCGACCCCGACGCCCTGTTCGAAGCGTTCACGACCTGGACGGCCGATCGGGGCATCGAGCTGTACCCGGCGCAGGAGGAGGCGGTGATGGAGGTCGTCTCCGGATCGAACGTCATCCTCTCGACGCCGACCGGCTCCGGGAAGAGCCTCGTCGCCGTCGGGGCGCACTTCACCGCGCTCGCCCAGGGCCGCCGCAGCTACTACACCGCGCCCATCAAGGCCCTCGTCTCGGAGAAGTTCTTCCAGCTCATCGAGATCTTCGGCGCCGACAACGTCGGGATGATGACGGGTGACTCCAGCGTCAACCCCGACGCCCCGATCATCTGCTGCACGGCCGAAATCCTGGCGAACATCGCGTTGCGCTTCGGCGCCGAAGCGCCGGTCGGGCAGGTCGTCGCCGACGAGTTCCACTTCTACTCCGAGCCCGACCGCGGCTGGGCGTGGCAGGTGCCGCTGCTGGAGCTGCGAGGAGCCCAGTTCGTCCTGATGTCGGCGACGTTGGGCGACGTGTCCTTCTTCGAAAAGGACCTCACCCGCCGCACCGGCAAGCCGACGGCCGTCGTCACGTCGGCGCAGCGCCCGGTGCCGCTGACCTTCCGGTACGCGCTGACGCCGTTGCACGAGACCATGTCGGAGCTGCTCCACGGCGGTCAGGCGCCGGTGTACGTCGTGCACTTCTCGCAGGCCGCGGCCATCGAGCGGGCGCAGACGCTGATGAGCATCAACGTCACGACCAAGGCCGAGAAAGAGGCCATCGCGGAGCTGATCGGCGACTTCCGGTTCGCCGCCGGCTTCGGCAAGACGCTCTCGCGGCTGGTCCGCCACGGCATCGGCGTGCACCACGCCGGGATGCTGCCGAAGTACCGCCGGCTGGTCGAGACCTTGGCCCAGTCGGGGCTGCTCAAGGTGATCTGCGGGACCGACACCCTCGGCGTCGGCATCAACGTGCCGATCCGGACGGTGGTCTTCTCCGCGCTGACCAAGTACGACGGCGTCCGCCAGCGCCACCTCAAGGCCCGCGAGTTCCACCAGATCGCCGGCCGCGCCGGGCGCGCGGGCTACGACACCGACGGCTACGTCGTCGTGCAGGCGCCCGACCACGTCGTCGAGAACGCGAAGGCCCTCGAGAAAGCGGGCGACGACCCGAAGAAGAAAAAGAAGATCGTCCGGAAGAAGGCGCCGGAGGGCTTCGTCAACTGGACCGAGAGCACGTTCGACCGGCTGATCGCGGCCGAGCCCGAGCCGCTGACGTCCAGCTTCAAGGTCACGCACTCGATGCTGCTCAACGTGATTTCGCGGCCGGGCAACGCCTTCGACTCGATGCGGCACCTCCTGGAGGACAACCACGAGGACCGCGCGTCGCAGCGCAAGCTGATCCTGCGCGCCATCGCGATCTACCGCGCGCTGCTCGCCGCCGGCGTCGTCGAACGGCTGGACGAGCCGGACGAGCAGGGCCGGATCATCCGGCTCACCGTCGACCTGCAGTTCGACTTCGCGCTCAACCAGCCGCTTTCGCCGTTCGCGCTGGCCGCGATCGACCTGTTCGAACTGGACTCGCCGAGCTACCCGCTCGACGTCGTGTCCACTGTGGAATCCACTGTGGACAATCCACGGCCGGTGCTGTCGCAGCAGCAGTTCAAGGCGCGCGGCGAGGCCGTGAACGCGATGAAGGCCGAGGGCATCGAGTACGACGAGCGGATGGAGCTGCTCGAGAACGTCAGCTACCCGAAGCCGCTGGAAGAGCTGCTGCAGGGCGCGTTCCACAGCTACCGCCAGGGCCACCCGTGGGTCGACGACTACGAGCTCTCGCCGAAGTCCGTGGTGCGCGACATGTACGAGCGCGCGATGAACTTCGTCGAGTACATCGGTTTCTACCAGCTCGCCCGGTCGGAAGGGCTGGTGCTGCGCTACCTCACGGACGTCTACGACTCGCTGCGCCACACGGTTCCGGACGAGGCGAAGACCGAGCCGCTGCAGGACCTCATCGAGTGGCTCGGCGAGCTGGTCCGGCAGGTCGACTCGAGCCTGCTGGACGAGTGGGAAGCCCTGCGGCACCCGGACGAAGAGGGCCCGGTGTCGACGCGGCCGCCGTCCGAACCCCCGGCCGTCACGCGCAACGAGCGCGCGTTCCGCGTCCTGGTGCGCAACGAGCTGTTCCGCCGCGTCGAGCTGTTCGGGCGGCGGGCGTGGTTCCCGCTCGGCGAGCTGGACGCGGCTTCGGGCTGGGACGCCGACGCGTGGCAGGAAGCCATCGAGGACTACTTCGAGGAGTACGACTCGCTCGGCACCGGCCCGGACGCGCGCGGCCCGGCCCTGCTGCTGATCGAGCAGCAGCCGGACGTCTGGAAGGTGCGGCAGATCTTCGACGACCCGGCCGGCGACCACGACTGGGGCATCAGCGCCGAAGTGGACCTGGCCGCGTCGGATGAGGCTGGGTCCGCGGTGCTCCGGGTGATTGCGGTGGGCGCCCACTGACGCTTTCGGAGGTTCCGGGTGGCGGAGCCCCCGGCCCGGGGCGAAGCCCCGGATGGCACCGACCGTTGCGGATTCCCGACCCCTCAGTCATCGTGAGCACATGGTGGCGACAGTGCGGGAGCACCGGATCGGCGACGTGCGCTGGACGATCGTCCGGGGGCCCCGGGAAGCCGCTTTCCGCGAGCTGGGGGCGTACGCCGCCGACGACATCCGGACCGTCCTCGCGGGACTGCCGTCGTGGCCGGTCGCCGAGCGGGCCCGCCGGTTGCCGGTGCGGTTCCGGGCGATCGAAGCGGCGTCGCAGGTCGAGCACCCGGACGCGTACGCCGAGCTGACGGCGCTGGCCGCGGGCGCGGGCGTCCCGTTCGACGACCTGCTGCTGGCCAACCTGCGCGGCGACCTCGACGCGGGCGACGGCACCGGCTGCACGGACCTCGCGTGGGCGGGTTCGCCGTCGCTGCTCGGCCACAACGAGGACGGCGCCCCGGTGTTCGACGGCATCGGCCGCCTGCTGACGCTGCTGCTCGACGGCGAGCCCGGCGTGTGCGTCTGGTGGTACCCGGGTTTCCTGCCGTCGAACACGTTCACGCTGACGACGCACGGACTGGTGTGGGGCATCGACAGCGTGAGCGTGGTGACGCCGTCGCCGTGCGCCGGCCGCCATTTCGTGGCCCGCACGGCCCAGCGCGCGACTTCGGTGCCGGAAGCGGTGTCCCTGCTGCGTTCCCACGCTTCGGCGGGCGGCTTCGCCTACACGATGGGCCGGCTGGGCGCGCCGGCGGTGACGGTGGTGGAGAAGGCGGGCCACGACACCGCGGTGTCCACTGTGACCAGTGGGCTTTCCTGGCACACCAACCACTTCCGCCAGCTACCGCACCTGGACGGCGCGGGGGAGGAGAGCCTCGACCGCGCGGAGGTGTGCGCGCACCTGACCCCGACGTCCCCGGACGCGAAGTGGCTGGTCTCGACGTTGACGAACGACGTCCACCGCACCGCGGCCGGCGGCGACGAGCTGCTGACGTTGAGCACGGTGGTGACGGACCTCGGTTCGGGCGAGGTGACGCTGGTACCCCGCGGCGGGGAGCCGCTGCAGGCGCGGGCACCGGACCTGGCCGCGGGGAACGTCGACGACGTGGGCTGAGCTACGCCACCGGGGTCAGGATCGCCTGGGCGTCTTCGCCCGCGAACCACAGCCCGATGGCGAACGCCGCGGTGGCCTCCAGCAGGGCCGCGCGGTCCAGACCACCCGCGACCACCGGCTTCGCGCCGACGTCCCGCACCAGCGTGCTCACCGCGTCGAGCGCAGCCGGGTCGTCGCCGCACAACGGAACCGACAGCGGGCGGCCGCCGAACACCGGGGGTGTCATCCGCCAGACGTCGACGTGGGCGAGGTTGAACGCCTTCACCACGTGGGCGTCCGTGGCGATCCGCGCCGCCACCGGTGCCCCGGTCAGCGCCGGGTCGTTGGTGCAGTCCACCAGCACCTTCCCGGCCAGGGGACCCGCCGCCGCGACGACCTCGCCGACCGCGGACGACGGCACCGCCAGGAGCAGCACGTCGGCGGACTCCGCCGTCTCGCGCCAAGAACCGGGGGAAGCGCCGAGTCGCGCCGCCAACGCGGCGGGGTCGGACCGGCCGCTCACCCGAAGCTCGTGGCCGGCCCTCGCCCACTGCGTGCCGAGCGCGTCCGCCATCCCGCCCGTGCCGAAGATCCCGATCCGCATGCGTCCTCCTTGTGCTTGGCTGGTACCAGCACGACGGTAGGAACCCGGGAAGGAACCGAACGGTAACCATGGACTTCCTCGCCGACTGCCGGACGCGGCTCGCGTTCGACCTGGTCGCCAACACCTGGAACCCGGTGGTGCTGTGGGCGCTGCGCCACGGCCCGCGCCGGCACGCCGACCTGCGGCGCGAGATCGGCGGGATCAGCGCCAAGGTGCTCACCGAAGCCGTGCGGCGCCTGGAGTCCGACGGGCTCGTCGAGCGCCGCGAAGGCGCGTACGCGCTTACGTCGCTGGGCACGAGCTTCCTGGCGCCGATCGAGGGCTTCGGGCGGTGGGCTGCCGAGCACGGCGACGCCGTCGTCGCCGCTCAAAACCGAGCACGATCAGCGTGACCAGCGACAACGCCGGGAGCGGGTAGCCCAGCAGCAGTCCGGCGGTGACGTCGAACGCCGGCGCGCCGGCTCCCGCCACGAACACCCAGGCCGGCGCGGTCGGCGGCTTCGCGGGCGGCGACCACGGTGTCTTGCGGCCCGGCTTCGCGACCGAAAGCCACGCCTGGAACGCCAGCGCGCTCGCCATCGCCGCCGCCCCCGCGATCTGCGGCCAGGCGACCGCGCCGGTGTCCGCGGATCCGTGCAGCGCGGGGGAGAGCAGGAAGATCCCGGCGTAGAGCTGCACCAGTGTCAGGACGAACTTCGTGAGCACCCACCAGTGCCGGAAGTAGCCCCACGCGGTCGCGCCGGCGAGCAGGAGGCCGGTGAACGCGGAGGCGTTCGCCATCGGCGCGAGCAGCACGGTGTCGAGCCGCTCCGCCATCGCGGGCGCGCCCGTGGCGGTCAGCACGACCAAGGCGAGGGCCTGGCTCATCCAGGCGACGGACGACACGACGTGCAGCCAGACGACGGCCTGGCGCCAGCGGGGAGAAGTCTTCACGCCGTTCAGGCTCGCCGAACCGGCTACCACGGCACATCGGGCGCGACCCGGGTTTCGCCCCGGAGCCCGGGAGGCCGCGCGTACTCCCGGCGGAGTACGAACCCGCGGCGGCCGTACGCCTCAGGTGGTCGCGACCGGGTTCTTCGCGGCCAGGGCCAGGAGGGGGACCGCGGCGGCCGCGTCGGTGATCAGCGTCGACGCCATCCCGGACCGCAGCACCGCGTCCACCGCCGCCGCCTTCGGCTTGCTGTAGCCCAGCGCGATCACCTCCGGCACCGCCATCAGCTCCTCGTGGCTGATCGCCAGCACGTGGTGCGCCAGCCCGGTGGACAACGCGTTCCCGGCCGCGTCGAACAGCCGCGCGGCCACCTCCGCCGTCGCCCCGCGGGCCGCGATCGCCGCGCGCTCGGCCTCGTCCAGCGCGTCGTACACCGTCGACTCGCCGGGCTGCCACGCCCCGATGCTGACCACGGCTTTGGTGAGGTTCCGGAACTGCCCGAACGTCTCGGCGATCCCCGGCTGGCGCCGCAACGTCTCCGTCGTGCGCCGGTCGGGCAGCACCAGCGGGCCGAAGATCGGGTAGGCGTCGCCGCCGGACACGCTCGTCACGCGGCTGACCGTCTCCACCGAGCGGCCGCGCATGTCCACCCCCGCCTGCACCCCGCACAGCTGGACGACCGGGCAGCGCGGCAGCTTCCGGATCGCTTCGGTCATCGCGTTGACCGAGCGCGCCCACGACAACCCGATGACGTCGGACGGAGTGGCGATCTCCTCCAGCAGCCGGGCGGCCAGCGCCCCGATCTTCGCGCGGACGACCTCTCGCGGTTCTCGCTCGGTTGAGCGTTCGAGAACGAGGGCTCGCTGCAGGCCGTACGCCGAGCGCACCTCGTCGGACAGGGCGAGGTCGACCGGCGCGGGCAGCGAGAACTCCACTCGAACGAGCCCGGACTCCCTGGCGGTGTCGAGCATCCGCGCGACCTTGAACCGGCTGACGCCGAACTCGTCGGCGATCTCCAGCTTGGAGCGTCCCTGCACGTAGAAGCGCCGGGCGACGGTCGCCAGCAGCATGGCTTCGGTCAAGGCCACCGGTTTGTTGGACGTGCTCATATGAGCACTATAGTCAGAAATCCCTGCAAAAGGTTGACGAATCACACACGTCAGACCTGTAATGCCTTCACGTGTTCTCGACGCCATAGGTCACTGCCGCTCATATGAGCGCGAGGAAAGGGGCTAGGCATGCGTGCCGCCATCATCGACCGGCCCGGCGAGATCAGGGTCGGTGAGGTGCCCGATCCGAAGCCGCGGGAACGCGAGGTGGTCGTCAAGGTCGGGGCCTGCGGGATCTGCGGGACCGACCTGCACATCGCGGACGGGCACTTCCCGCCCACCCCGTACCCGATCGTCCCCGGTCACGAGTTCGCCGGGGAGATCGTCGAACTCGGCTCGGACGTGCCGGGCGGCTGGCAGGTCGGCGACCGCGTGGCCGTCGACCCCTCGCTGTTCTGCGGCTACTGCGGCCCGTGCCGCTCCGGCCACGGCAACCTCTGCGCCAACTGGAACGCCACCGGCGACACCGTCGACGGCGCCTTCGCCGAGTACGTCGCCGTCCCGTCGGCGAACTGCTACCGCATGCCCGACGCGATGACCTGGGAACAGGGCGCGCTGGTCGAACCTGTTTCCTGCGCGGTGCACGGCGTGCGCCGGGTCGGGGTCGAAGCCGGAGAGCGCTTCCTCGTCGTCGGGGCCGGCACGATGGGCCTGATCATGCAGCAGCTGCTGCAGCGGGCCGGCGCGCACGTCACGGTGGTCGACCGCAACGCCGAGCGGCTGCCGCGCGCGTCCCGGCTCGGCGCCGTCGCCACCGCGGCGGACGTCGGCGAGCTGAACGACGAGAAGTTCGACGTCGCCGTCGACTGCACCGGCGCCGCGCCCGCCATCGAAGCGGCGTTCGACGCCACCCGACGCGGTGGCCGGCTGCTCGTCTTCGGCGTCGCACCGGCCGAAGCCCGCGTCGCGCTCTCGCCGTTCCGCATCTACAACGACGAGATCACCATTGTCGGCTCGATGGCCGTGCTCGACAGCTACGGCGTCGCGCTCGACCTCGTCGCGGACGGCGCGATCGACACCGGAGAGCTGCTCACCGACCGGCTGCCGCTCGAGCAGTACCCGGACGCGCTGGCCAAGATGCGCAGCGGCGCGGGCCTCAAGGTCCAGGTACTCCCCGGAGGTGGCCGTGCGTAAGCTGCTCACCCTCCTCGCCGCGACGTCGCTGGTGGCCACGGGGTGCGCGGGTGCCGGCTCGGTCGGCACCGGCGGCTCCACGCTCGTCATCGCGATCGTGTCGAACCCGCAGATGAAGGACGCGATCTCGCTCGCGCCGGAGTTCGAGAAGGCGACGGGCATCAACCTCAAGTTCGTTTCGCTGCCGGAAAACCAGGCCCGCGCCAAGATCACCGCGTCGACGGCCACCGAGGGCGGCGAGTTCGACGTCGTCATGATCAGCAACTACGAGGCCCCGCAGTGGGCGGCCAACGGCTGGCTCGAGAACCTCGAACCGCACATGGCGGCCACCCAGGGCTACGACGAAGGCGACTTCATCCCCAGCATCAAGCAGTCGCTGTCGTATGAGAACCAGATGTACGCCGTGCCGTTCTACGGCGAGTCGTCGTTCCTGGCCTACCGCAAGGACCTCTTCGAGAAGGCCGGGCTGACCATGCCGGCCAAACCGACGTGGCAGCAGGTCGCCGACTTCGCCGCGAAGCTCGACGACAAGGCCGACGGCGTCGCCGGTATCTGCCTGCGCGGCAAGCCCGGCTGGGGGGAGAGCCTCGCGCCGTTCAGCACGGTGGCCAACACCTTCGGCGCCCAGTACTTCGACAAGGACTGGAACGCCAAGCTGACGTCGCCGGAGTTCGAGGAGGCCGCGAACTTCTACGTCGGCCTGATCCGCGACCACGGTGAGGTCGGCGCCTCCAGCGCCGGGTTCTCCGAGTGCGGCACGCGGTACACGCAAGGCCAGGCCGCGATGTGGTACGACGCCACGGTCATGGCGGGCACGAACGAGGACCCGTCGAGCAGCAAGATCGTCGGCAAGTCCGGGTACGCGCCGGCGCCGGTGGTCAAGACCCAGGCCAGCGGCTGGCTCTACACCTGGGCGCTCGGCATCCCGAAGGTCGCCGAGGACAAGGACGCGGCCTGGAAGTTCATGGCCTGGATGACCGACAAGGCGTACGTGCGGAAGGTCGGGGCGACCTACGGCTGGAACCGCGTCCCGCCGGGTGTGCGACAGTCCACTTACGACATCCCGGACTACGCCAAAGCGGCCGCGGCGTACGCGAAGCCCACATTGGACGGGATCGCGGACGCGAACCAGCAGAAGGCCATGGCGAACCCGGTGCCCTACCCCGGCATCCAGTTCGTCGGCATCCCCGAGTTCCAGGACCTGGGCACCCGGGTGAGCCAGCAGCTGTCGGCGGCGATCGCCGGGCGCGAGTCGGTCGACGACGCGCTGAAGCAGTCCCAGGACTACGCCCGGACCGTGGGCGACTCCTACAAGGCGGTGCAGTGATGTCCACGCTCTCGGTCGACACGCCCAAGTCCCAGGCTCACGCGAAGGCCGTGGAGAAGCGCGGCCTGAGCACCGCGGCCAAGCGGCGGCTGCCGCTGCTGCCCGCGCTGGTCTTCGTCATCGCGGTGACGCAGCTTCCGTTCCTGCTCACCGTGTTCTACTCGTTCCAGTCGTGGAACCTGGTCCGCCCGGGTTCGCGGCACTTCGTCGGTCTCGACAACTACATCGACGTCTTCAGCGACACGACGTTCCTGGTCGCCCTGCTCAACACCGTGGTGCTGACGGTGGTGTGCGTGCTGGTCGCGCTGCTGCTGGGCCTCGGCCTGGCGATCCTGCTCGACCGGAAGTTCTTCGGCCGCGGCGTGGTCCGGACGTTGCTGATCACGCCGTTCCTGATTCTGCCCGCGGCCGGCGCGCTGCTGTGGAAGACGACGATGTTCGACCCGACCTACGGGCTGCTGCACTTCGTCTTCGGTACCGACGTCGACTGGCTTTCGGAGTTCCCGCTGGCGGCGGTGATGGCGCAGATCGTCTGGCAGTGGACGCCGTTCATGATGCTGCTCATCCTCGCGGGCCTGCAGAGCCAGCCCAAGGACGTCCTCGAAGCGGCCGATGTGGACGGTGCGGGCCGGTGGCGGACGTTCGTGTCCATCACGCTGCCGCACCTGTCCCGGTTCCTGCAGCTGGCGACGCTGCTGGGCGCGATCTACATCGTGAACAGCTTCGACGCGATCTTCCTGATGACGCAGGGCGGTCCGGGTACCGCGAGCACCAACCTGCCGTACTACATCTACCAGCGCGCGTTCGAAGGCTTCGACGTCGGCCAGTCGTCCGCCATGGGCGTGGTCGTGGTCATCCTGACGATGATCGTCGCGACCTTCGCGCTGCGCTTGATGTTCCGCACGTTCTCGGTGGATGGAGGCGTCAAGTGACCACGCTCGCCCGCGGCAAGGCCGGCCCTCGTTCGCTCACCGTCGTCACGTGGATCATCGCGATCGTGTTCGTCTTCCCGCTGCTGTGGATGATCCTCACGGCGTTCAAGCAGGAGTCCGACGCCTACACCGACCCGCCGAAGCTGTTCTTCAGCCCGACGTTCGACCAGATCGCCAACGTGCTGAAGGGCGGGTTCCTGCCGTACGTGTCGAACTCCGCGTTCGTCACCGTGCTTTCGACGGTGCTGGTGCTCCTCCTGGGCATCCCGGCGGCGTACGCGTTGTCGCTGGCGCCGGTGAAGAAGACGTCGAACGCGCTCGGCTTCTTCCTCTCGACGAAGATGCTGCCGATCGTGGCGGCGATCATCCCGCTGTACATCATTTCCCAGAACACGGAGCTGCTGGACACGGTGTGGGCGCTGGTCATCCTGTACACGTCGATGAACCTGCCGCTGGCCATCTGGATGATGCGGTCGTTCTTCCTGGAAGTGCCGCACGAGATGATCGAGGCCGGGCGGATCGACGGCGCGAACCTGCCGACGTTGCTGCGCAAGATCATCATGCCGGTGGTCGCGCCCGGGATCGCGGCGACCGCGCTGATCTGCGTCATCTTCTCCTGGACCGAGTTCTTCTACGCGGTCAACCTGACGGCGGCGCGGGCCGGCACGGTGCCGGTGTTCCTCGTCGGGTTCATCACCAGTGAGGGCCTGTACTGGGCCCAGCTTTCCGCCGCCGCGCTGCTGGCCTCGCTGCCGGTGATGATCGTCGGCTGGATCGCGCAGAACCACCTCGTCCGGGGGCTGTCGATGGGAGCGGTGAAGTAGTTCGCGCCGTCGACGGTCTCGACCTCGCGGTGCCGGACGGCGAGTTCCTGGTGCTGGTCGGGCCCCCGGGCCTCCTGCGAGACGGCCAGATCGACGACGGTGTCCAGCCCACGGGTCCGGGGCGGTGTGGCGTCGAGCGTTGTGTGACGCAGGGCGCTTGAGCGGTGCACGACCACGCGCGGCAAATCTGTGGATGACCAAGACCGAGGTGGATCACTCCGTCGTGAGTGTTTAGGGCGGTGGGAACCGCCCTAAACACTCACGACCGGGCCACGTCACTCCTGCAGCGAGAGGGCCTGGCTGGGGCAGACGTGCACCGCTTCGCGGGCCTTCTCGACCAGTTCGCCCTCGGGCGTCTCGTTCAGCACGATGACCGTGCCGTCGTCCTCGCTCTGGTCGAACAGTTCGGGCTCGGTGAGCACGCACTGACCGGCGCCGACGCACTTGCCGGTGTCCGCGATGATCTTCATGGTTCTTCTCCTGTGGTGGGAGGGCCGTCCGGTCGATCTCTACCAGGTCACCGGCAGCCGGTACAGGCCGTAGATGTTCGCGTCGTCCTTGAACGGCAGGTCGTCGACGTCCGCGCCCAGCGCCAGCGACGGGATCCGGCGGAAGAGCGTGTCGAACACGATCTGCAGTTCCATCCGGGCCAGGTTCTGGCCGAGGCACTGGTGCGGCCCGAAGCCGAAGGCGACGTGGTGGCGTGCGCCGCGCTCGATGTCCAGCTCGTCGGCGTTCTCGAACGCGCGCGGATCGCGGTTGGCCGAGTAGCCCAGCGCCAGCACGCCCTCGCCCGCCCGGATCAGCTGGCCGCCGACCTCGACGTCCTCGACGCAGAGGCGCGCGGTGGCCGCGTCCACGATCGTCCAGTAGCGCAGCATCTCCTCGACCGCGTCGAGCGTCTTGCCCGGGTCGTCCTTGATCACCGCGAGCTGCCCGGGGTTGCGCAGGAACGCCACGGTGGACAGCGAAATCATGTTCGCCGTCGTCTCGTGCCCGGCCACCAGCAGCAGGAACCCGGTCGCGGCCAGCTGCTCCCGCCGGTAGGTGCCGTCTTCGCGCAGCTTGACGATCTGCCGCCCGAGCAGGTCGTCCGGCGGGTTCGCCTCCTTCGTCGCGATGAGGTCGGCCATGTACCCGCGGATGGTGTCGAACGCCGCCCGCCGGTCCTCCGGCGACGTCGAGCGCTTGATCAGCTTCGCCGTGTGTTCCTGGAAGAAGTCGTGGTCGCCGTACGGGACGCCGAGCATCTCGCAGATCACCAGCGACGGCACCGGCAGCGAAAGCGCTTCCACCAGGTCACCGGGGTTCGGCCCGGCCAGCAGCGCGTCGATCCGCTCGTCGACGATCTGCTGGATCCGCGGCCGTAGCGCCTCCATCCGGCGGACGGTGAACTCGCCCAGCACGGCCTTGCGGGCCGGCCCGTGCTCCGGCGCGTCCATGGTGATCATGGTGCGCTCGTCGCCTTGGCGCCGGAACCCGCCCTTGACCAGCTGCGGGAAGTCCGGGTGCTGTCGGTCGGCGCTGAAGCGCCGGTCGTTCAGCACCGTCCGGACGTCCTCGAGCCGGGTGACCACCCAGGCCTGGCCGCCGTCGGGCAGCCGGACCCGCGAGACGGCGTCCTCCTCGCGGATCTCCTCGTACGCCGGCGGCGGCGCGAACGGGCACGTGCGGGTCATCGGAAAATCGTGGACGGGCTCTTCGACGGTGGTCATGGCGTCCTCACCAGGTCACGGGCAGGCAGTAGAGCCCGAAGATGGACGAGTCGTGCTTGAACGGCAGCTGGTCGACCGGCGCGGCCAGCTTGAGCTCCGGGAGGCGGCGGAAGAGCGTGTCGAACACGATCTGCAGCTCCATCCGGGCCAGGTTCTGGCCGAGGCACTGGTGCGGGCCGAAGCCGAAGGCGACGTGGTGGCGCGCGCCGCGCTCGAGGTCGAGTTCGTCGGCGTTCTCGAACGCGGCTTCGTCGCGGTTGCCGGAGTAGCTGAGGCCGAGCACGCCTTCGCCGGCGCGGATCAGCTGCCCGCCGATCTCGACGTCCTCGGTGGCGACGCGCGAGGTCGCGAACTCCGCGATCGTGAAGTACCGCAGCAGCTCCTCGACGGCGTCGAGCGTCTTGCCGGGGTCGTTCTTGATGATCTCGAGCTGGTCCGGGTTCTCCAGCAGCGCGACCGTGCCCAGCGAGATCATGTTCGCCGTCGTCTCGTGCCCGGCGATGAGCAGCAGGAACGCCAGCGAGACCAGCGAGTCGTGGTCGACGTCGCCGTGCTCCTCGCGCTGCTTGAGGACCTGGCGGCCGAGCAGGTCGTCGGTCGGGTCGGCTTCCTTCTTGCCGACGAGCTGGTCCAGGTACTCCTGCAGCTCGTCGACGGCCTGGACCCGGACCTCCTGGTCGACGTCCCGGTTGAGCAGCGTCGAGCTGCGGACCTGGAAGAACTCGTGGTCGCCGTAGGGCACACCGAGCAGCTCGCAGATGACCAGCGACGGCACCGGCAGCGAGAGCGCGGTGACGAGGTCGGCGGGCTTCGGGCCGGCCAGGATCGCGTCGATGTGCTCGTCGACGATCTGCTGGATGCGCGGCTCGAGCGCCTTCATCCGGCGGACGGTGAATTCGCCCACGACCTCGCGGCGGGCCGGCCCGTGCTCGGGCGGGTCCATGTTGATCAGCGACGCGGTGAAGTTGCTCCGG
The DNA here is from genome assembly GCF_046548815.1 of Amycolatopsis sp. cmx-4-83. Classification (NCBI taxonomy): domain Bacteria; kingdom Bacillati; phylum Actinomycetota; class Actinomycetes; order Pseudonocardiales; family Pseudonocardiaceae; genus Amycolatopsis; species Amycolatopsis sp. cmx-4-83. The sequence goes on from NZ_JAEBEF010000001.1 coordinate 678,095, forward strand.
CGGACCGGCCGCCCCTGCTTGGTCAGGAACGGGAAGCCGGGGTTGAACCGGTCGGAGCTGAACCGCGGGTCGGTGAGCATCTGCCGGACGTCCTCGAGCCGGGTGATGGCCCAGGCCTCCTGGCCGGACTGCAGCTCGACGCGCTGGACCGGGCCCGCCGCGCGCAGCTTCCCGTAGGCCGCCGGCGGCGCGAACGGGCAGGTGCGTTCCAGCGGGAAGACTTCGTCCTTCGTGGTGGGTTCAGCGACTTCGGTCATTTCGGGCCCCCTAAAGCGGACGTAACGTATGCGGAGGATTACATTCCGGTTCTACGTCCCAACGTACCGAAGCGGAGGGAAGTCGTCCACTAGCTAACGGGTGACTGGTTGCGGAGCCAGTGCGTGGCCGCCTGACCGTGCGAGAATCACTCCGCGCGATTCAGCGAGGAGCGAACGGCATGACGGCAGACCCCGAGACCACCCTGCGGGCGGACGCGCGGCGCAACCGCGACCAGATCCTGGCCGCCGCGAAGAGCATCTTCGCCGTGTCCGGTCCCGAGGTGCCGATGGAGGAGATCGCCCGCGCCGCCGGCGTCGGCGTGGGCACGCTCTACCGGCGCTTCCCGGACCGGGACGCGCTGGTGCGCGCGGTCGCGATGGACAACTTCGAGCAGGTGCTGATCGACGCGAAGCGGATCGAAGCCGAGGAGACGTCGTCGTGGCGCGCGCTCGAGCGGCTGCTGCGGCAGTCGGTGGAGCTGCAGCTGAGCATCCAGCTGGCGATGGTGTCGCACCGGGCGCTGGTGATCCTGAAGAACGATCCGCAGGTCCGGCTGCTGCGGGACGAGATCCTGTCGGTGGTGGACCGGCTCGTGCACGGCGCGCAGGCGGAAGGCAAGCTCCGCGACGACGTCGGCGCCGGCGACATCGCGATCCTGTTCGCGACGCTGCTGCGCCAGATGCGCGCGAAGACCGCGGACGTCGCCGAAATGGCGGCCCGCCGCTGCGTCGGCATCATGATCGACGGCCTCAGCGCGCAGCCGGGAACCGAACTCCCGGGCCGTCCGATCACATCCCGTGACCTGGAACCCGGCTGATTCTCCGGATTTCCGTGTTAATGTTCCGCCTCGTTCTGCCTGATTCTGGCCGTGGGGCGGGAAAATGCGACGAAGAACCGCGTTGTTGGTCATTCCCTTGCTGCTGCTCGCGGGCTGCGGCCACGACGGCGCCACGCCGGTCGCCGGCGCGGCTCCACCGCTGCCGCCGACGACCAGCGCGTCGCTCGCGCCCGCGACTTCGGTGCCGTCGTCGACGTCCCGACCTGCTATTACGCCGACACCGGCCCCCACGCCGGCCCCGCCGTCGGTGACCCCGGCGCGCAACTGCGGCAGTCCGGAGTTCACGACGAGCGACCCCGACGGCGGCTGGTCGGATGGCGGCTACTACGTCCACAACAACATGTGGAACGCGGGCGAGGCGGGTCCGGAAACACTGCGAGCCTGCGCGTACGACAACTGGTACGTCGATTCCGTCCAGCCGGATTCGACGTCGGTGAAAACCTATCCGAACGTGCACAAGGACATCGCCGACCAGAACGGGAAGCCGTTCAACGACTATTCGGTGATCAAGTCGACGTTCGCCGGCCGCGGTCCGGGCATCGGCGTCTACGACGTGGCGTACGACCTCTGGCTGAACGGCGTGGGCGACGGCAAGGGCGTCAGCGAGCTGATGGTCTGGACGGAGAACCGCAAACAGGTCCCGGCGGGCGACAAACTGACGACGTACACCGCGGGCGGCTTCACGTACGACGTCTGGGCGGAGGACGAGGGCTACGTGGCGTTCGTTTCGCGGACGACGCAGTACTCGGGAACGGTGGACCTGAAGGCGATGATCGCGTGGGCGATCGGGAAGGGGCTGATCCCGGCGAACCCGACGGTGAACCAGATCGGGTACGGGATCGAGTTCTGCTCGACGGGCGGGGGCAAGGCGCGGTTCACGCTGACGGACTTCTCGGTGTCGATGAGCTAGCGGGCGTAGCGCTGGATGGTCCGCTGGGAGGGGCGCAGAAGTGGCCAGCCGATCACGGCGTCGACGACGCCGAGCGCGAAGGCGATCAGCGGCATGACCAGGTACACGAAGATGCCGAAGGTGATCTGCGTGTACCCGTGCGGGTTGACCGGACCGGGATCGGACCAGGTCAGCGGAGTCGCGTAGAAGAGGTAGAACAGGGGGAGCACGACGATCGACGCGCACCCGCCGCAGAGCGGACCGGCCGAGATGGACGCCGGCCGCAGCCGCAGAACGTGGCCGGTTCCGCCCGGGTGGTGCCCGACCTCGATCCAGGCGGGCGCGAAGAGCAGCGCGACGCCGGACATCAGCAGCAGCACGGCGCTGAACATGGCGAGCATGACGGAGATGCCGTTGGTGGCGCTGTGACTGGTCGGCAGGCGGTAGCCCATGACCGGGACGGCGACGGCCATGGCCAGTGCGAGGGCGGTGGTCAGCCCGCCGAGCAGGGGCAGCGTGCGCTTCAGCTTGGCGACCAGCCGGGGCGGGAGCCACACGTAGGCCCGTGAGTCGATCGAGTGGCCGGGCACGGTCAGTTGACCCGCCAGTCACCGGGGTGCGACATGGTTTTGGTGTCGGTTCGCTCCCACTGGTCGCCGAGGTCGTCGACCTTGGCCTGGATGGAGTTCTGCTCGGTTTCGATCACGTCCAGCAGTGTCTCGATCGCGATGACCGTGCCGGTGATGGCGGGAACGGCCATGGAAATCGCCCCGGCGATGATCCCGAGAGCCAGCGGTAGGCCCACGACGGTGGCCGCGGTGAGGATGGCCGACACGATGGCGGCGATCAGGCCACCGACGATGACCTTCATGGCGAGCCAGAAGGAGTCGATGCCGTTGGCGAGGTTGTTGAGCGAATCGCGCATCTGCTCGCCCAGGTCCTTCATCGAATCCAGGTGATCGATCTGAGCGGGAACGGCCGCCTTGTAGGTCTCGGCGGCTCGGCCTTGCCAGTAGATGTTGGCCTTCAGCTTGTCCAGGTGCAGAGTGCCCGCGATGTCATCGACGGTGTGCGAGAACTCTTCGATCCACTGCCGGCCGACCTGCTTCAGCTTGTCGGGATCGCCCACGTCCGTGAAGAGCCGTTGAGCCGCCTGCTGGTACTGGGCGAACTTCTCGTTGACGTAGTTCACCAGATCGATGATCGGCTGGATCAGGGACTCCAGGGCGCCGGGTACCCATTCGAGGAGGTCACGGACCTTGGCCATGAACTCCCGGAACTTCTCCTCGATGGCGCGCAGGTCTTCGAGGGTCCGGTCGATGATCGCGGTGCCGGCGGGTGCGGTCATGGCCGTCTCCTCAGTGTCCGTCGAGCTTGCCCAGCCGGCCGGCGTGCCCGGCTTCGGCCTGTTCGTAGATTTCCGCGCCTTCGAGGAGGCTCCCGGCGATTCCGCGGAAGTTCGCCGAGCCTTGGGCGAGCAGCCGATCCAGCTTCGCGCGCATGTCGTTGTACCGGCGGTCGAAACCCCTGGCAGCGGCGTAGCTCATGACATCTTTCGGAGTGAGTTCGAGCGGTGCCACGATCCCTCGGGCCTGGTTGAGGTTGTCGGCCGCGAGATCCCAGGTGTTCGCGTCCGAACGGAGAGCTTCGAGGGCGACTTCGACGTCACTCATCGGCGATCACTTCCTTCGGCGCCGGCGGACAGGCTCGGCGGCGGAGTCAGCCCGACGCGGCGCAGGAGCCGGGCGGGGTCGGCCAGCAGGCCCATCAGTTCGGTGTAGGCACGCCCGGGGGACTCGGGAACCGGACCGGGCGGCGCCGACTTGCGGCAGAGGGCGGTGAGAACGTCCAGCAACTCACTCTCGACCTCGGCGTTCCTGGCGCTGGACGCCCAGGCGGTGTCCAGGTTCAGGCTGACGTAGTGACCGTTCTCGGCTGTTCCGGCGACGTGACCACCGCCGCTCTCGGCGAAAGCCGTCGCGGCGGTCGTTTCGGACACCCGGACGGCGAAGCTTTCGAGTTCCGCGTCGACGGCGTCGGTCAACCGCAGGACGTCTTGCGCGGTGAGGGGTGTCTCGTCCCCGTCGGCGGGCGGCGCCGACGGCGGGCTGTCGCGAACCTCGCGCGCCCGCCGGCCCACCGAGTCGATGGTCGCCGCGTTGGCCGCGGTCAGGACCGTCGCGCCGAGGACGCGGGGGTCGATCTCGGCCTTCCAGCCGGCGGCGAGCTCCACCCGGCGAACCTCACCGTCGTCGGACACGGTCACCGTCACGATCCGATCCGGATCCTGGCCGGTGAGGCCGGGCTGTTCAGCGTCTTCGTCAGGCAGGCGCGTCGGGCTCTCGCCGTCGTCCCAGAGGTCGATCTCCGCCTCGAACGCCCATTCTTCGTCGTCCGGCACCTGCACCCTCCCCGATGCGTCACGCTCAGTACCTGGCAGGGACTGTACCGGTGATCGACCTGAGCGTCAGCCGAAAGCCGTGAACGCGACGGAGGCCACCACCCCGGTGCGGGGTGGTGGCCTCCGTTCGTGCACTCAGACGCCCAGGGGGTGCCAGACCGTCTTCGCCTCCAGGTAGTGGCGCAGGCGGGTCAGGTCCGGGGCCGTCGTCCAGTCCGGCTCGGCCTCCGGGACCGTCAGGACGCGCTTCACCGTGTTCGCCGCTTCGCGCGCCAGCTCCGGGCGGTCCGCCGGGACGGCTCCTGTCGGGTCCAGGGCGTTGACGTCGCCGTGGGAAGCCAGCCACGAGCCCAGCTCGGACGCGTGGCCGGTCAGGATGTTCGCCACGCCGCCCGGGACGTCCGACGTCGCCAGGACCTCCGACAGCGTGATCGCCGGCAACGGGCGCTCCGCGCTCGAGACCACCACCGCCGTCGAGCCTGTCGCCAGGACCGGGGCCAGGACCTCGATCAGGCCCAGCAACGACGAACCCTGGGGCGCCAGGATGCCCACCACGCCCGTCGGTTCCGGGACCGTGAACGAGAAGTACGGGCCCGCCACCGGGTTCGCCGCGCCGAGGACCGTGGCGATCTTGTCAGTCCAGCCCGCGTACCAGACCCAGCGGTCGATGGCCGTGTCCACAATGGACTCCGCCTTCTTCGCCGCCAGGCCTTCGGATGCCGAAACCTCGGCGATGAACTGGTCTCGGCGGCCTTCAAGCACCTCGGCCACCCGGTACAGGACCTGGCCGCGGTTGTACGCCGTCGCCGCGGACCAGCCCGGGAATGCCTTGCGGGCGGCCACCACCGCGTCGCGGACGTCCTTGCGGGACGCGTGGGCCGCGTTCGCCAGGAACTTGCCCTTGGCGTCCGTCACCGGGTACACCCGGCCGGACTCCGAACGCGGGAACTTGCCGCCCACGTACAGCTTGTACGTCTTCGCGACGGAAATCCGATCAGACATCGAGGTAAGCCTCCAGCCCGGTGCGGCCGCCTTCGCGCCCGAAGCCGGATTCCTGGTAGCCGCCGAACGGCGCGGCGGGGTCGAAGCGGTTGAAGGTGTTGGCCCAGACCACGCCGGCGCGCAGCTGGTTCGCCATCCACAGGATCCGGGAGCCCTTTTCGGTCCAGATGCCCGCCGAAAGCCCGTACGGCGTGTTGTTCGCCTTCGCCACGGCCTCGTCCGGCGTGCGGAACGTCAGCACCGACAGCACCGGGCCGAAGATCTCCTCGCGCGCGATCCGCATCGACTGGTGGACGTTCGCGAACACCGTCGGGGCGAAGAAGAACCCGCGGTCCGGCACCGGGCACGGGCTGGTCCAGCGCTGCGCGCCTTCGGCGTCGCCGGCTTCGACGAGCCCGCGGATCTTCGCCAGCTGCTCGGCCGAGTTGATCGCGCCGATGTCGGTGTTCTTGTCCAGCGGGTCGCCGATGCGCAGCGTCGAGACGCGGTAGCGCAGCTTTTCCAGCACCTCTTCGGCGATGGACTCCTGCACCAGCAGGCGCGAGCCCGCGCAGCAGACGTGGCCCTGGTTGAAGAAGATGCCGTTGACGATGCCCTCGATCGCCTGGTCCAGCGGGGCGTCCTCGAACACGATGTTCGCGGCCTTGCCGCCCAGCTCGAGCGTCAGCTTCTTCGGCGTCCCCGCGACCTGGCGCTGGATCGCCTTGCCGACCTCGGTCGAGCCGGTGAAGGCGATCTTGTTGATGTCGGTGTGCTCCACAATGGACGCACCGATGTCACCGGCGCCCGGGAGGATGTTGACGACACCCGGCGGCAGCTCCGCCTGCTGGCAGATCTCCGCGAAGACCAGCGCGGTCAACGGCGTCGTCTCGGCCGGCTTCAGCACGACCGTGTTGCCGGTCGCCAGCGCCGGCGCGATCTTCCAGGCCAGCATCAGCAGCGGGAAGTTCCAGGGGATGATCTGCCCGGCGACACCCAGCGGCCGCGGGTTCGGGCCGTACCCCGCGTACTCCAGCTTGTCGGCCCAGCCCGCGTGGTAGAAGAAGTGCGCGGCCGCCGTCGGGACGTCGGAATCGCGCGACTCCTTGATCGGCTTGCCGTTGTCGAGGCTCTCCAGCACCGCCAGCTCGCGCGAGCGCTCCTGGATCAGCCGCGCGATGCGGAAGAGGTACTTCGCCCGCTCGGTACCCGGCATCTTGGACCAGACACTCGAAAAAGCCTTGCGCGCGGCCTTGACCGCGGTGTCCACATCGGACTTCGACGCGGTGCCGACCTCCGCCAGGACCTCTTCGGTGGCCGGGTTGATCGTCTTGAGCGGCTCACCCGAGCCGTCGACGAATTCGCCGTTGACGAACGGCTTGTAGTGGTCCTTCAGGTTCGCGATGGCACGCGATTCGGGCGCCGGTGCGTACTCGAAAACAGGCATCAGTCCACCGTCACGTAGTCGGGGCCGCTGTAGTGGCCGTCCACCTGGGTCCGGCGTTGCAGCAGCAAGTCGTTGAGCAGGCTGGACGCGCCGAAGCGGAACAGGTCCGGGACCAGCCACTGCTCGCCGGCGACCTCGTGCACGGCGACGAGGTACTTGATCGCGTCCTTCGTGGTCCGGATGCCGCCGGCGGGCTTGACCCCGCGCAGCTCGCCGGTCTGGACGTGCCAGTCGTGCACCGCCTGCAGCATGATGTGGGTGACCGGCAGCGTCGCGGCGGGGGAGACCTTGCCGGTCGAGGTCTTGATGAAGTCACCGCCGGCCAGCAGCGCCAGCCACGACGCGCGCCGCACGTTGTCGTACGTCGCCAGCTCGCCGGTCTCGAGGATGACCTTCAGGTGGGCGTCGCCGCAGGCGGCCTTGATCGCCTGGATCTCTTCGAAGACGGCCATGTAGCGGCCCTCGAGGAAGGCGCCGCGGTCGATCACCATGTCGACTTCGTGCGCGCCCGCGTCGACGGCGATCTTGGTGTCGGCCAGCTTGATCTCACGGCTCGTGCGGCCGGCGGGGAAGCCGGTGGCGACGCTCGCGACGTGCACACCGCTCGTGCCCAGCGCTTCGACGGCGGTCTCGACCATGTCCGGGTACACGCAGACGGCGGCGACGCGCGGGGTGTCCTGGCGTTCGGGGTCGGGGCGGACGGCCTTCGCGGCGAGCGCCCGGACCTTGCCGCGGGTGTCGGCGCCCTCCAGCGTGGTCAGGTCGACCATGGAGATGGCGGTGTCGATGGCCCACCGCTTGGCGTCCTTCTTGATGCTGCGCGTGCCGAGGCCCGCCGCGCGCTGCTCGACGCCGACCTGGTCGACACCGGGCAGCCCGAGCAGGAAGCGGCGCAGGCTCGCGTCGTCGCGAGTCGCGTCCGCCAGTGGCGCCGGGGTGGCCGGCGCCGCTGACGTGCTGGTCGTGGCTGTCATGCGCCTGAGTCTAGGCGGCGGGTACGACAGTGCGAGCCCCCATCGGGTGTGACGCTGGGTGCCGAGCGCGTCACAATTCCGAGGTCAGCCCTTCTCGATGCGCGGCGGGTCCACCCGCTGGGCCGGCCGCCGGTACACGACCACCCCGCCCCAGAAACCCAGGCCGTTGATCTTCACCGTCGGTGCCGTCGGGGGTGCCGGGGGCGCTCCCGACTTGTCCTCCAGCACGAAGCCGCCCATGAAGCCGATGCCCGTCACGTCGACGTTGATGTCGTCCGGGACCGTGATCTGGATGCCGCCCATGATCGCGATGGCCGTGATCGTGCAGTGCTTGTCCGCGAACCTCGCCTGGCGCAGGTCGATTTCCGCGCCGCCCCAGAAGGCGATGCTCGTGTGCTGCGGGGGCAGGACCCAGCTGCCCTTGCGGACCGCGCCCGACATGACGCCGATCGAGACCGGGGAGCCCGCGTAGCCGCCGATGCGCTGGTCGGGGAAGCCCAGTGCGCGGGACGCCGCCGGCTCGATCACGCCCGGCGACGTGGGCAGGTCCATCGTCACCGGTTTGAGGTTGCCGATGGTCTTGGCCGCGTAGACCGTCGACAGGCGCTCTTCGAGTTCGTTCACCGTGATCCGCCCTTCCGCGAGGGCGTTGTGCAGCACCTGGGCGACGCGCTCGCGGTCGGCGTCGGAGGCCCGCATCTGGTCGGGCGTCAGTTCGCTCACCCGGGGGAGCCTATCGGCGAAAACCACCCTCCGTGTCCACCTTCTGGAGGACACTGCTCCGATGGTGCGATTTCCCGACGGCGTCGAGGTCCGCGGCCGCGGGCTGGGCCGCCCGCGACCCGACGAACCCGAGCCGGACTACGGGCTCTACCTGGGCACGAACCGGTTGCGGCGCAAGCACGGCGGCGGCATCACCTGGCCGCAGGAGTGGATCACCTGGCCTGACTTCCTGCTGCCGCTCGACCGCACGGACGCGATCGCCAAGATCAAGGCCCTCCACGAGCGCGCCGGGGTCGAAACCGTCGAAGTCGCCTGCTACGGCGGCGCGGGCCGCACCGGCACCGTGATGGCCTGCCTGGCCGTCCTCTCCGGCGTCCCGGCCGAGGACGCCGTCGCCTGGGTGCGGGCGAACTACCACGAACGCGCCGTCGAAACGCCCTGGCAGCGCGGCTGGGTGAAGAGCTTCGCGAAACGGCTAGATTGACCCGCATGGATGTGCACGTCGTCGACCACCCCCTCGCGAAGGCCCGGCTCTCCACGATGCGCGACGCGCGCACCGACAGCGCCGCGTTCCGGGCCGCGCTGCACGAGCTGACCGTCATGCTGGTCTACGAAGCCACGCGCGACGTCCCGGTGAAGACCGAGCGGATCCACACGCCGGTCGCCCGCACCGACGGCTTCAAGCTGGCGAAGCCGCCGCTGCTCGTGCCGGTGCTGCGGGCCGGGCTGGGCATGGCCGACCAGGCGCACAAGCTGATCCCGGACGCGCAGATGGGCTTCGTCGGCCTCGCGCGCGACGAGGAGACGCTCAAGCCGACGCCGTACCTCGAATCGCTGCCGGAGTCGCTCGCCGACCGGCCGGTGCTGGTGCTCGACCCGATGCTCGCCACCGGCGGCTCGATGGAGTACACGATCCGGCTGCTCACCGACCGCGGTGCCGCCGACGTCACGGCGATCTGCGCGCTCGCCGCGCCGGAAGGCCTGGCGCACCTGGAGAAGACCGGCCTGCCGGTCCGCGTGGTCACCGCCAGCATCGACGAGCGCCTCAACGACTCGGGCTTCATCGTGCCGGGTCTCGGCGACGCCGGTGACCGCCAGTACGGCGCCGTCTAAGCCCTTGCCGGTCCTGAAGTGGCGGTGGATCGCCGTGACCGCCGTCGCGGTCGCGGCCGTCACCGCCGGGCTGCTGTGGCTGTTCCTCGCCTGGTCCGGGGAGCCGACCGCGCCGGTGCGCATCGACGCGGTCAAGACGGCGTTCGGCGTCGGCGCGGGCGCGGGCGGCGTGTTCGCGCTGTGGCTCGCGACGCGCCGCCAGCGCACGCTGGAACTGCAGCTCGCCGAGACCACCCGCGTCGCCGGGGTGACCGAACGGGACCTCGAGGAGCGGCGGGTCACCGAGCTGTACACGAAGGCCGTCGAACAGCTCGGCAACGACAAGGCGCCCGTGCGGCTCGGCGGGCTGTACGCGCTGGAGCGGCTCGGGCAGGACAACCCGAAGCAGCGCCAGACGATCGTCAACGTCCTGTGCGCCTACCTGCGGATGCCGTTCGACGGCCCGAAAGCAGGCCTGAAGGGCACCGCGGACCTCGATCCGCCCGACTACGACGAGGCCGAGCTGCTGGTCCGCCTGGCCGCGCAGGAACTGCTCAAGACCCACCTGACCCACGGCGAACCCGGGTTCTGGCCCGGGATGGCGATCGACCTGCAGCGGGCCACCCTCGTCGACTTCCGGCTGAGCGGCTGCACCCTGGCCGCCGCGGACTTCAGCCGCGCGCGGTTCGTCGGCGCGGTGCACATCCGCGGCACCACCTTCACCCGCCGGGTGGGCTTCTTCGGCGCGGAGTTCACCTCGGCCGTCAACTTCGACCGGTCGGTCTTCGAGGAGGGCGCGTTCTTCACCTGGGCGCGCTTCGGCGCGTTCGCCCGGTTCACCCGGGTCCGCTCGGGCGGCCGGTTCGAGCTGACCCGCGCGCGGTTCGAGGGCGAAACCGACTTCGAGGGCGGCGAACACCAGGACATCGACCTGACGGATGCCCGGTTCCCGGAGAACGAATAGCAACGTCCCGCCCGGTGCCGGCCACTGAAGGGTGTGACCAGCCATACGACGGGGGTACCAGTGGGTGATCGGGCCCTGTGGGGCCGGGCGGCCGGGGGCGACGAAACGGCTTTCGGCGAGCTCTTCGAGCGGCACGCCGAAGCCGTCTGGAACCACGCCTACCGGCTGACCGGCTCCTGGGCCGCCGCCGAAGACCTGACCTCGAACACGTTCCTGACCGCGTGGCGCCGCCGTGCCGACGTCACGCTCGTTCGGGACAGCGCCCTGCCCTGGCTCTACACCGTGGCCGGCAACGCCGCCCGCGACGAGTACCGCGGCGCGAAACGGCGGCTCCGGCTGCTCCGGAAGATCCCGGACCCGGCGGTGGTGTCCGACCACGCCGACGCCGTCGCCGAGCGGCTCGACGGCGAGCGGCGGCTGCGCGAAGTCGTCGAAGCCGTGCGGACGCTGCCGAAGGCGCAGCGCGCGGTCGTCGAGCTGTGCCTGCTCGGCGACCTCGGCACCGCCGACGCGGCCGCGTTGCTGGCCGTCGCGGAGGTCACCGTCCGCGCCCACCTGTCCCGGGCCCGGGCCCGGCTGCGCACCCTGCTGGAGGGGAAATGAGCGACGATCTCGGCCTACCGCCCCGGCGCGCGCTGCCCGGCGACGTCCGCGACCGGCTGCGCGCCGAAGTCCGCGCGGGCATCGGGAAACCCAAGCGCGCCAAGCACGTCTGGTACGCCGCCGCGGCCGCGGTGCTCGTCCTGGCCGCGGGCGCGGTCGTCGTGACGCGGCAGCTGCGGCAGCCCGCCGAAGCGCCGCCCGCGGTCCCCGGTGGCCTGACGCTCGACGGCAAGCTCGCGACCACGGCGCTCGACCGGTGCTGGGCCGCGGTCCAGGTGGCGGGCAAGACGGACCGGGTGCCGCCGCGCGCGGAGTGGGTCCCGCTGCTCACCGAGGAACTCGAAGGGGACGCCGTCGTCGCGGCCACCGCCGCGGGCAAGCCGATGTTCTGCGAGACGACCGCGACCACTGTGACGCTCTCGGACCCCGGCGCCACGCCCGCGTACGCGCCGGGCAGCCGGTCCGGGCTGCTGCTGTACAGCGCGACCGGGCTGGTCGGCGGGGTGCTGGACCCGGCGTGGCCGAAGGCGAGCCTCGTGACGTCGACCCCTGGCGGGTCGAGCGGGAGCGACGTCGGGTTCTCGCCGGTCAGCCGCCAGTTCGTGGCCCACACCCGTACCGCGCCGGACCGGACGGCGGTCGCGCTCATCGACGGCGGGGCGGGGCAGCCGCGGAAGGTGGACCTCCCGGCCGCCCCGGCGCCGCTGCTCGCCGTGACCGACCGCCCGGAGCCCGCCGACCGGACCTCGGTGGCGGGCCGGGCCCTCGGTGACTGCCTGGCCGACGCCGAAGAGGTGATCCCGGACGCCGCGGCCTACCGGCCGGGACCGCTGCTGCGGGAGGCCGGCCAGGAGGTGGTCATGGGCCGCCGGGGCGACCGCGTGATCGTCTGCACGCGGGAGCCGGACTACCAGCGGCCGGGGAAGACGCGGGCCCGGGCCTACCCCGATCTGGTGGCGGCCCGGGGAGTCCCGGCGCGGATCCTGCGGGTGAACACGCTCGGCGCCGGCGAGTCGGGCGCCCCGGCCGGGGCGGCCCGCACCCCGGTCGCCGTGGTGCTCCCGGCCGCGGCGATCTCGGCGGGCTTCGAATTCGACGCCGACAACGGCGCCGACCTGGTGGTCACCGACGGCATGGCGCTGGCCTGGCTGCCGCGGAAGATCGCACTGACGCCGGAGGCGAAGGTGCGCGTCCGGGCGTGGGACGCGGAGGGCCGGCTCGTCTACGACGCGTCGTTGCCGCTGTTCTGAGGCCGCAGCCAGCCGGAGGCGTTCGCGCGCAGGGCCCGCTCGTACGAGCCGGTCACGTCGAACTCCTCCGGCAGGTTGCCGGTCAGCTCCAGGGACACCAGCCCGTGCACGACGGCCCAGCAGCCGACCGCGACGGTCGCCGGCGGGACGTCGAAGAAGACGCCGTCGGCGATGGCCCGGCGGATGATCGCCTCCAGGGGCTCCAGCGTCTTGCGGGCCAGCTTTTCGGCGTCTTCGTTGGGTTCGAACCCGGGGACCGACCGGCTGAACATGATCCCGTACAGGTGCGGGTCGGCGAGCGCGCTCGCGCGGTAGGCGCTGCCGAGCGCGACGAGGTCGTCGACGGCGTCCCCGGTCAGCTCGGTGCCCGCCATCCGGGCGCCGAAGCGGCGGAAGCCCTCGGTGTAGAGGGCGTTCACCAGATCGGGTTTGCTGCCGAAGAGGGAGTACACGGCGGTGGTCGACGTGCCCGCGTCGGCAGCGAGCTTTCGCAGGGAAAGTGCCTTCGGCCCGTCAGCGGCGATGAGCTCACCGGCGCGGTCGAGCAGCTTCAGCCGGAGCGCTTCGTCGTGTGTTCGTGGCCGTGCCATCTACACAGCGTAGTAGAACACTGTTACGAATGGCCAGGGTGAAGAGTTGACCTGGAGTGCACTCCAGGTCGTAGTGTCGAGGTCATGAGCTACTCGATAGCGGAAGCCGCTCGACGTAGCGGACTGTCCATCGACACCCTCCGGTACTACGAGCGCATCAAACTGCTCGACCCGCCCGCCCGTGACACCGCGGGCCGCCGGGCCTACTCGGACGACGACCTGAACTGGCTCGGTTTCCTGACCAAGCTGCGCACCACGGGGATGCCCATCAAGAGCATGCGCGAGTACGCGTCGCTGCGCCGCCACGGCGTCGCCAGCGCGGGCCGCCGCAAGGCTCTCCTGGTGGAGCAGCGGCGGTCGGTCGCCGAGCGGATCGCCGAGCTGCAGGGCTGCCTCGACATCCTCGACTACAAGATCGACAACTACGCCCAGGTCGAGCGCAACGTGCTCGGCGTGGAACCCGGCAGGGAGGAAATCTCCGCGTGAAGACCAGGAAGCTCGGCGGACTGGAAGTGGGTGCCCAGGGGCTGGGCTGCATGGGGATGAGCCAGGCGTACGGCGTCCGCGACAACGACGAGGAGTCGATCGCGACGATCCACCGGGCGCTCGACCTCGGCGTGACGCTGCTGGACACCGCGAACGTGTACGCCGACGGCGTCAACGAAGAGCTGGTCGGCCGCGCGATCGCCGGCCGCCGCGACGAAGTCGTGCTGGCGACGAAGTTCGGCATCGTGTGGACCGACGGCGCGATGGGCGCCCGCGGCGACGCGGCCTACGTCAAGCAGAGCTGCGACGAGTCCCTGCGCCGGCTCGGCGTCGACCACATCGACCTGTACTACCAGCACCGCGTCGACCCGGACACGCCGATCGAGGAGACCTGGGGTGCGCTGGCTTCGCTCGTCGAAGCCGGGAAGATCCGGTACGCCGGGATTTCCGAGGCGAGCGCGGCGACGATCCGCGCCGCCCACGCCGTGCACCCGGTGACGGCGCTGCAGAGCGAATGGTCGCTGTGGACCCGGGGCATCGAGGGCGAAATCCTGGACACGTGCCGGGAGCTCGGCGTCGGCGTGGTCCCGTTCTCGCCGCTGGGCCGGGGTTTCCTGACCGGCGCGGTGACGTCGATGGCGGACCTGCCCGAGGACGACATGCGCCGCGGCCTCCCGCGTTTCGCCGAGGGCAACTTCGAGCGCAACATGGCGATCGTCGACGCGCTGCGGAAGCTGGCCGAGGAGAAGGGCGTCACCGCGGGGCAGCTCGCGCTCGCGTGGGTGCAGTCCCACGGCGAGGACGTCGTGCCGATCCCGGGCACCAAGCGCCGCAAGTACCTCGAGGAGAACGTGGCGGCGGCTGCCCTGGAACTGACGGCGGCGGACCTGGCCGCGATCGAGGCGGCCGCCCCCGCGGCGGCGATCGCCGGGGAGCGTTACCCCGAACGCCTCGCCCGCGCCGCCGGCCGCTGAACCCGCACTTTCACGTGAAAGTGCCCACCAGGGGCCCGCACTTTCACGTGAAAGTGCGGGCTCTGAGGCTTTTCTGAGATCTCCGGAGCAGGCTCGGCGCCGATCATGCGGTCGGTGCCGAGCTTCAGGAGGTCGTCGTGGCGGAGGAAGTGCTCGATTATCTGGTGGTCGGCGCCGGGCCGGCCGGGTTGCAGCTGGGGCAGCACCTCGGGCACGCCGGGCACCGGTACCTGGTGCTGGAGGCCGGGTCCGCGCCCGGGCACTTCTTCGAGACCTTCCCGCGGCACCGCACCCTCATCTCCATCAACAAGAAGCACACCGGGTACAGCGACCCCGAGCTGCGCATGCGGATGGACTGGAACTCGATCCTGGCCGACGGCGACGCCGACCCGGTCCTCTTCACGGACTACAGCGAAAAGCTCTTCCCGGACGCTCCCGACCTCCTGCGCTACCTGGCCGATTACGCCCGGAAGCACCAGGTGAACGTCCGCTACGACACCCGAGTGACGCGCATCCGCCGAGAAGCGGAAAGCGCTCTCTTCGTGCTCACCGCCGGTGACGAAGAGTTCCGCGCGCAGCGGCTCGTCATGGCCACCGGCGTCACCAAGCCCTACATCCCGCAGTTCCCCGGCGTCGAGCTGATCGACCAGTACGTCGACGTCAGCGTCGACCCGGCCGACTTCACCGACCAGCGGGTCCTGGTGCTCGGCAAGGGGAACTCCGCGTTCGAGACCGCCGACAACCTCATCGAGCAGGCCGCCGTCGTGCACGTCGGCGGGCCGCGACCGGTGAAACTGGCCTGGCGCACCCACTTCGTCGGGCACCTGCGCGCCTACAACGCGGGCATCCTCGACATGTACCAGCTGAAACTGCAGCACGCGATCCTCGACGGCGACGTGCGCGAGGTCCGCAAGGACGCCGACGGCTACCACGTCAAGTTCGCCTTCGCCCGCGCCGACGAGGTGATCAAGGAGATCCGCTACGACCGCGTGATCGGCTGCACCGGCTTCCGCTTCGACGCGGAACTGTTCGACGAGGACTGCCGCCCGGAGCTCACGATCAACGACCGCTTCCCCGCGCAGACGCCGGACTGGGAGTCGGTGAACGTGCCCGGCCTGTACTTCGCCGGCACGATCACGCAGGTCCGCGACTTCAAGAAGGCCACCAGCGCGTTCATCCACGGCTTCCGCTACGGCGCCCGCGCGCTGGCCAAGGTGCTGAACGAGCGCCACCACGGCAAGCCGTGGCCGAACACCGAACTCCCCGCCAAACCGGACGCGCTGACCGATGCCGTGATCACCCGGATCAACCGGACTTCCGCGCTGTACCAGCAGTTCGGCTTCCTCGGCGACGTCGTGGTCGTCGACGGCGACACCGCCCGCTACCTCGAAGAGGTGCCGGTGGACCGGGTGCTGGCCGACCCGCCGGAGGACGCCTACGTCGTCACCCTCGACTACGGCCCGGACCACGACAAGATCGACCCGTTCGACTTCGTCGCGCGGGCTGCCCAGGACAAGGCCAACGACCACGGCGAGGGCCACTACCTGCACCCGATCGTCCGGCACTACCGCCGCGGCGAGCTGGTCGCCACCCACCACGTCACCGAAAACCTCGAAAACGAGTGGGACAAAGAGGTGCACGTCGAGCCGCTGACCGCGTTCTTCACGCGGGAGATGTGATGCGGACGATCGCGGAGTTCGAGGCGGCGGCCCGAGAACGCCTCGACCCGGCGCGCTACGACTACTTCGCCGGCGGCGCGCAGGACGAAATCACCCTGGCGGAGAACGAATCGGCGTTCCGGAAGCTGCGGCTGCTCCCGCGCGTCCTGCGCGGCAGCGACAAGCGGGACCTGACCGTCGAACTGCTCGGGACGTCGTCGTCGATGCCGATCCTGATCGCCCCCACCGCGTTCCACCGGCTCGCGCACGCCGACGGCGAGCTCGCCACGGCCCGGGCGGCGGCGCGGGCGGGCACGATCATGGTCGTCAGCATGGCCGCCACCACGGCGATCGAGGACGTCGCCGCGGCAGCCCGCGAGGTCGCGCCGGACCCGGGCCTGTGGTTCCAGCTCTACCTGCAGCCGGACCTGGAGTTCACCGAAGCGATCGTGCGCCGCGCCGAAGCGGCCGGGGTGAAGGCGTTCGTCGTCACCGTCGATTCGCCGGTGCTCGGGCGCCGCGAGCGCGACGACCACAACGACTTCCACGACCTGCCGCCAGGGCTGGTCGTCGAGAACCTCCGCAACATCGGCGAAAACCGCAGCGGCGGCAACGCCAGTCATGTCCGCGACATCGTCATGTCGGCCGGGCTGAACTGGGACCACATCGCGTGGCTGCGCGGCAAGACCAAGCTCCCGGTGCTGATCAAGGGCGTGCTGCACGCCGAGGACGCGCGGCTGGCCGTGCACCACGGCATCGCCGGGATCTTCGTGTCCAACCACGGCGGCCGCCAGCTCGACACCGTGCCCGCCACCATCGACGTGCTGCCCGGCATCGCGACGGCCGTCGGCGGGGCCATCCCGGTGCTCGTGGACGGCGGGATCCGCCGCGGCACCGACGTCGTCAAGGCGCTGGCGCTGGGTGCGGACGCGGTCGCGGTCGGCCGTCCGATCGTGTGGGGCCTGGCCGCCGGCGGGCGCGAAGGCGTCACCCAGGTGCTGGAGCTGCTGCGGGAGGACTTCGACCAGGCGCTCGCCCTCTGCGGCGGGCGGCACCCGGCCGACCTGACCCCGGACCAGGTGCGGCGATGATCGGCAAGGTGCTGGCGGCGGCCGCGGTGGCGAGCGCGCCGGCCTGGCTGCCGGACCGGGTCGTGGCGCTGCGGAACAAGATCTTCTCGCTGGTCAACGGGCAGGAGGCGGTGACCATCCCCGGCGAGCGGGTCGGCGTCGGGGACTTCCGGCGCGTCTACGCCGATCCGGCGGCGAACGGCCGAAGCCGTGGAGCCGCGCTGTCGGACCTGTTCTGGTACTGGCTCGCGCCCGGCCCCGAGGTGCACCAGGAGCACCTCGAACCCGGGCCGCGCTACGACGAGGTAGCCAAGTGCACCCGGCACATCCTGATCCGGTCCAAAAAGGACTCCAAAGACCTGGCCCGGCGGGTGGCGGCGCACGTCCTCGACGGCGCCGGGCCCGGGCTCGTCCGGCTGCGCGACGAGATGATGCCGATCTGGGCCGAGCTGTACTACGAGCTGGTCTTCGAGGAGCCGTGCCCGCCGGAGGCACGGGACCTCATCGTGGCGCACGCCGACGACGTCGTCTCGGCGCTGAAGTGCGTGCGGCCCCGGAACATGCGCCGCCGGGCCCGGCTGACGAGGTACCTGCGGCGGCGCCTCGCCGACGTCCCGCACCCGCTGCCGCCGTCGCTGACCCCCGAGGAGCAGGCGTACTACCTGCAGGGCACGTTCTTCAACACGGCCGTCGTGCAGATGTCCGAGGCGATGGCGCACCTGCTGATGATCATCGCGAAGTCGCCGGACACCCAGCGGCGGCTCGCCGAGCACCCGGACGACGACGCTTACCTCGACCGCGTCATCGACGACGGCCTGCGCCGGTACCCGCTGTTCGGCATCGCGCACCGGATCTCCACCGCCGACATCGAGCTGGCGGACCTGACCATCCCGGCGGGCACGGTGCTGTGCTTCAGCTACCCGGACTTCGCGGCGCAGACCGGGAAGGACGACTTCATCCCGTTCGGGGTCGCGCAGAACCGCGCCTGCCCGGCCCGCGGGCTGGCGCCGCCGACCATGCGCGTGGTGACGCGCGAGGTGCTGCGCCGGTTCAGCCTCGCTTCGACGGCCGGGCACACGCGGTCGATCCCCAACCGCGGCCCGGCGCTGCTCACCCCGCACGGGAGCCGGCGAAAGCGCTTCCCGCTGCTCTGGCTCGCGGTGCGCGACCGCTGGGAAGACGTCTGGCGCAGCCTCACCCAGCTCGTGTTCGGCACGTACATGGTCCTCGACGCCCGTCGCCAAGCCCTGTGCACCACCTACTTCGCCGGAGGCAAGTCATGACCCCCACCGAAGCGGCACCGGCTTTCTTCCTCGCCGTCGCGGCGATCCTCGTCGTGTGCCGGCTGGTCTGCCTGGTCGCGGTCCGGCTGGGCCAGCCGCCGGTGGTCGGCGAGATGATCTCCGGTGTGCTGCTCGGCCCGTCACTGCTGGGGCTGGTCCTCCCCGACGTGCAGACGGCGTTGTTCCCGGACGGCATCCGCCCGCTGCTCTACGTCGGCGGGCAGATCGGCCTGGTCATCTACATGTTCGGCGCGGGGTACGAGTTCAGCCTCCGCAGCATCCGCGGCTCGGCGAAGTCGGTCGGCGCGATCTCCGCCGCGGGCACGGTGGTGCCGCTCGCGCTCGGGGTCGGCGTCGCGGTGTTCGGCACGAGCTGGGCCGGCATCGCCAAGGACGGCGTCTCCCTCGCGACGTCGGCGGCGTTCGTCGGGGTCGCGCTGGCCATCACCGCGTTCCCGATGCTCGCCCGGATCATCACCGAACGCGGTCTCGGCGGCACCCGGTTCGGCTCGCTCGCACTGGCCTGCGGCGCCCTCGACGACGTCCTGGCGTGGGTCCTGCTGGCCGTGGTGCTGGGCATGCACGCGGACTCGGCCGGGCCGGTCGCGCTGGCCGTCGGCGGCGGCCTGCTGTTCGCGTTGCTGCTGGTGCTCGTCGGACGCCGGGTGCTCGCCAAGGCGATGGGCAGTGACCGGATCTCCGCCGACCAGAAGATGCTGATCACGGCGTTGACGCTGTTCGCCGCCGCCTGGTTCACCGACATCATCGGGCTGTACGCGGTGTTCGGCGCCTTCTGCGTCGGCATCGTGTTCCCGCGCGTGCCCGCCGCGGACGCCGTGCTCGCGAAGATCATGCCGATCGGGCGGATCGTGTTCCTCCCGTTGTTCTTCACCTATTCCGGCCTGAACACCCGGTTCGCGCTGCTCGCCGATCCGAAGCTGCTGCTGTTCGCCGTGCTCTGCGTGGTCGTCGCGATCGTCGGCAAGCTCGGAGCGTGCTGGGGAGCGGCGCGGCTGGTGGGGGAGCCGCAGCCGATCGCGTTGCGCGTCGGCACGCTGATCAACGCCCGCGGGCTGATGCAGCTGATCGCGCTCAACGTCGGGCTCGCCGCCGGGATCGTTTCGCCGGCGTTGTTCACGGTGCTCGTGCTCGTCGCGCTGGTCACCACGATCATGACCGCACCGGTGCTTTCGTGGCTCGACCGGCGTGATGCCCGCAACGGGAGCAGCGAGGTGCTCCTGATGGCCGAGCCGGTGCCGGTGACCGGGAAAAGTTGATAGTTCAAATTTGGAAAATCACTGCCAGTATGGACTCGTGCACGATGGGGCTACGAAACCGCGGGTGCTCGTGGTCGAGGACGACCGCGAACTGGCGGGCATGCTCGCCGAGCTGCTCGCCGACGAAGGCTACGAAACCGAGGCGGCGCACGACGGGCAGCGTGGGCTGCACCTGGGTCTCACCGGGCGGTACGACGTGATGGTCATCGATCGCCGCCTCCCGGTGCTCGACGGACTGGAGCTGGTGCGGCAGCTGCGGGCCAGGGCCGTGACCACGCGGGTGCTGGTGCTCTCGGCGCTGGGCGAGCTGGCCGACCGCGTGGGCGGGCTCGACGCGGGTGCGGACGACTACCTCGTCAAGCCGTTCGAGGCCGAGGAGCTGCTGGCCCGCCTGCGCGCGCTCGGCCGGCGTGACCTCGAAGGCGCGGAGAGCCTCCCGCTCGGCACGGCGGCCCTCGACCTGCGGCGGCACGAGGTCGTGCTGCCGCGCGGCGAGCGGATCACGCTGTCCGGGCGGGAGTTCGAGCTGCTGCGGACGCTGGCGCAGCGGCCGAAGGCGATCCACCCACGCGCGTCGCTGCGGACCAACGTCTTCGCCGACTCGACCGGGGAGTCCATTGTGGACACATATGTGTACTACCTGCGGCGCAAGCTCGGCCGGGACGTCGTGCGGACCGTGCACGGCCTCGGGTACCAGATCGGCGCGGTGTGAGGCCCCGCGGCGACCCCGAGGACCGGGCCCTGCGGCGGGCGCGGTGGGCGATCACCGCGCAGATCTCCGTGGTGGTGTCGCTGCTCGTCGCGGTCGCGGGCGCGATCGCGTACGGGATCCTGCTGGCCGGGCAGCACGCCGACGCCGACCGGGTGCTGGCCCGGACGATCCAGCTCGGCCCGGCGGAAACCCCGCCCGGCTGCGTCTGGCTGTTCACGCCGGTGCTGCACGCGCCCGCGGGGCCGCCGCCGGCCGGGATGCCGCTGGCTTCCCTGGCGGCCACGGTGCCTTCGCCCGGCGACGTCCACACCGAACGGCGGCCGATCGGCGCGATGACGTACACGATCCGCGTGGAGAACCGCGGCGGCGTCGTGTCGCAGGCGTACTTCGAAGAGGTCTACCAGATCCAGGACCGCTCCTCGCTGGTGTTCGGCCTCGGCGTCGCGGAGGTGCTCGCGCTGCTCGCGGCGGTGCTGTGCGGCCGGGTCATGGCCGGGCGCGCGATCCGCCCGCTGGCCGACGCGCTGCGGCGGCAGCGGACGTTCGTCGCCGACGCCTCCCACGAACTCCGGGCCCCGCTGACCCGCCTGCACACCCGCGCGCAGCTCCTGGCCCGGCGCGCGTCGGGGCGGGACGCGGACGACCTCGAGCAGCTGGTCCGCGGCACCCGGGAGCTCGGCGAAGTCGTCGAAGACCTGCTGATGTCGGCGCAGGCGGGCGATCGGACGTCGCTGGAGCTGGTCGACCTCGGGTCGCTCGCGGAAGAAGCGGTCGCGGCGGAGACGGACCGCGCCGGACAGGGCCAGGTCCGCCTGGCGGTGACCCGCGAGCGGCGGCCGTACGTCGTCCAGGGCGTGCCGACGGCGTTGCGGCGGGTGCTCTCGGCGTTGCTGGACAACGCACTCGGCCACACCCCGCCCGGCGGGTCGATCGAGGTGTGGCTGGGCGTCCCGGACGACCGGCACGTGGAGCTGCGCGTCCGCGACACCGGCGTCGGCTTCCCGGCGGCCGAGGCGGACCGGATCTTCGAGCGCTTCGCCCGCGGTTCCGACGGCGACGGCCGCCGCTTCGGCCTGGGCCTGGCCCTGGTCCGCGAAGTGGTGACGGGCCACGGCGGCACGATCGCGGCGGCCGGGCAGCCGGGCGCGGGAGCGACGTTCACGCTGACGTTGCTGCGCGCCGACGCCGTCAGCGGGGGAGTGTGAAGCGGATCCGCCGGGCCGTTTCCGCGGGCAGCCGGGTGAGCAGGCCCTCGATCGCGGCGGCCAGTTCCGGTGGCGGCGCCGTGTAGATCCCGGCCGACTGCGACAGCCAGGCGGCCAGGTCCCGGCGGGCGTCGGCGGCCAGGTCGTCGTCCCGCAGCAGTGCGAGGTCGGTGTGCAGCCGCAGCCAGGTGTCCCCGGCACGCAGGAGCGAGGCGGCTGCCCGGCGGGTGGGGAGCGGCCGGTCCTCGCCGAGCAGCTCCCGCAGCACCGCCACCTCGACCGGCTTGCCGCGTAGGAACGCCACCACCTGGCGGAGCACCGCGGGCGAGGGGTCGGTCAGCAGCGGCCGCACCGCCGCCGAGTCCGGCGCGATCCGGCGCAGGCCGCGGACGGCGAGCGCGCGGATCCGCGGCCGGTCGTCGGTGAGGACCTGTTCCAGCCGCGCGGCATCGGCGGCGGTGCCGGTCTCGCCGAGCCCCGCGATCGCGGCGGGGGACACCGGCAGCGCCCGGTAGCACCGGGCGGGGTCGCCGCCCGCCTCGCGGACGAGGAACTGGGCCATCGAGCGGACCGCCGAGGAGCGGTCCGCCAAGTGGGCCTCGACGGTGGCCCGGTCGACGAGCGTCAGCGTGCGCGTGCGGACCTTCGGCGACCCGGCGGCGAGGAGCTCTTCGACGAACTCGCCGCGGTCGAGCAGCGCCGTGCCGCACAGCGTGCGGACCACGAGGTCGCGGTCCCGCCGCGCGATGCCGAGGAGGCGTTCGCGGGGGAGCAGGCCGAGCGCTTCCGCGTGCGCCCAGCGGCGGCTTTCGAGGTCGTCCAGCGCCAGCGCGACGTCGAGCACGGCCGCCAGGTTGTCGCGGAACAGCGTGGTCATCCAGTCGTCGACCTGCCGCCGCCGGAGGACGCCGATCAGCGGCAGCACGTCGCGAAGGGTCGATTCGTCCAGTTTGGACAGTACCGCCTTCCGCGCCGCCTCCCGGACCGGCCGGACCCAGTCGACGCAGCGGACCAGCAGCAGCGGCAACGCCTCGGGGTCGGGGCTGACCGCGAGCCGGGGGACCGACGCTTCGCGGTGGTGGCCGTTGCGGGAGCACGCGGCGAGGACCAGCTCCTGCCGCGGCGTGTGGCGCTGTCCGACGGGCCACAACCAGCGCCGGAAGTGCACGTCGAAATGAGCCCAGCGCCGCACGTCGCCGGTGGTGAGCTGATCGAGGTCGAACACCCCTCCAGCGTGGCAGGGGTGTCGAGCCGGTTTCAGGCCAGGAGCGCCTGGACCGCCGCCGGGACGTCGGCGATCGCGACCGGGTTCTGCTCGCGCGTGGCCAGGCTGCGGACGGTCACGGCGCCGGCCGTCCAGTCCTCCTGGCCGACGATCACGACCGCGGCCGCGCCCGCCTTGTCCGCGCGGGTGAGTTCCTTGCCCAGCTTGCGGTGCTCGATCGGCGTCGACGTCCGCAGCCCCGCCGCGCGCAGCGCCCGCGCGACCGTCCGGGCCTGGTCTTCGAGGTCTTCGGTCACCGGGATGACCACGACGTCGACCTCGCTGCGCGGTGCCGGCGTCAGGCCGTGGGTGGCGAGGAAGTCGATCAGCGTGACGTCGCCCATGCCGAACCCGATGCCCGGGATCTGCTGCGGCGTGAACATCGACGCGAGGTCGCTGTAGCGCCCGCCGCCGAACAGCGCGCGGCGGTTCTCCGGCGAGGTGTCGAAGACCTCGAACACGGTCGACGTGTAGTACGCCAGCCCGCGCACGATCATCGGCTCGTACTTGACCAGGTCCTTGGCGCTGCTGTTCAGCACCTTCACCAGGTTCGACTGCGCACGGACTTCGGCGGGCAGCTCGTCAAGCAGCGCCTCGCCCGCCCCGAGCGTCTCGGCCAGCTTCTCGAACTGCTTGTCCGACAACCCGATCTCACCGGCGCTCTCGGCGAGCTTCTCGCGCGGGTACTTCTCCCACCGGTCGACGAGCGCGAACACCTGGGAGAGGTGGTCCTCGGAGACCCCGGCGACGTCGGTGAGCGCCGACGTCAGCAGGTTCCGGTCGTTGACGCGCAGCACGAACATGTCCGGCGTCGCCCCGAGCGCGGCCATCAGGTCGTGCACCAGCTCGAAGATCTCGATCTCGCAGTTGGCGCTGTCCGACCCGAAGATGTCGGCGTTGATCTGCCAGTGCTCCCGCACGCGCCCGCGTTGCGGAGCCTCGTACCGGTGGCAGTTCGGGTGGCTGTACCAGCGCACGGGGAAGGAGAGCGACTTGGCGCTCCCGGCGATCATCCGCGCGACCGACGGCGTCATTTCGGGCCGCAGCGCCAGCCGCCGCCCGCCCTTGTCGGTGAGCGTGTAGAGCTGCTTGTCGGCGATTTCCTGGCCGGACTTCCGCTCGTAGATCTCGGCGGATTCGAGGATCGGCCCGTCGTAGCGGAGGAACCCGCGGCGCTCGAGGACGTCGTAGAGATGACCGAACACCTGGGTCCGCACGGACATTTCGGCGGGCAGGAAGTCCCGGGTCCCCTTGTAGGGCGCGGTCGGCAGGTATTCAGGCACGTCGTCAAGCTTAACGACCGGTTTCGTCAGGCGAAGGCGACCCCATAGGCGGTGAGCAGCGTGGCGGCTCCGAGGAGCACGGCACCGGCGCTGGTGACGCGGCCGCCGAGCTCGTTCTTGTTCGGGAGCAGGTGCAGGAAGAAGCCGCCGGACTGGGCGAGGACGCCGAAGAGGAGGAGGAAGCAGGCGATCCAGAGCGTGGTGTCGCCGAGGGTGGTGCGGCTGAGGATTTGCAGGGCGACCAGGGCGAGGATCAGCAGGACGCCGGCGTGGGCGTGGCCGGCCCGGAACATCACGCGCTGGTGGTCGGTGAGCTTCCGGTCGCGCAGCACGCCCATGAGTGCGTAGCCGCCGTACATGACGGTGGGCAGCGAGACCAGGGCGATCACCGTGAAGAGCTGAGTGGGGCCGTGCATGGGGGACTCCTTGTCCGGTCTGGTGGCAACGACTGTAACACTGTTTTAAAACGCTGTCACCAAACTGGGCGTTCCCCGGTCGGGGGCGGGGCCGAGGCGGAGTTTGCCTCGCGGTGAGGTGAGTGGGGTGGGGACGCGCGGGAGGGGGCGGGCGGTTCGAGCCGGGTGGTTGAGGGGCTGGCGGCGCGAGTGGTCCTTTCGCGACGGCTGGGCGGGTGAGTGGTGCCTTTCGTGCCCGGCGTGCGGCGCGAGTGGTCCTTTCGTGCGCCGGCGGGGAGCGCGAACGGTCCTTTCGTCGCGGGCCGGCGGCGCGAGTGGTCCTTTCGCGCTCGCCGGGAGGTTCCCGCCGCTCTAAGCCGCGTGTCCTCGAGCCAGCACCAGCAGCGGGTTGCGCAACGCCGAGAGCGAAGCCAGCGGATCGCCCTCGACCACGAGCACGTCGGCCGCCAGCCCAGCCTCGAGCCGGCCGGTCACCGACGACAGGCCGAGGCCCGCCGCCGAATCGCACGTCGCGATCTCCAAGATCCGCCGCCGGGGGAAGCCGAGCCACTCGTACAGCTCCAACGCCCCCACCGGGTCGTCGAACACCGACCCCGGCAGCCCCGCGTCCGTCCCGGCCAGCAGCCGGACCCCGTGCTCCTCCAGCCACGGCAGCCGCCCGTACACGGCCTCCGCCGCGGCCTCGCCCAGCTTCTCGACGATCACCCGCCAGTTGCGGCTGCTCGTCGAGCACGCCGAAATCCCCGACGAAGCCATCCGCGCGGCCACCGGGTCGCGCCGGTCGAACGTCCGGGGGCCGGTCAGGAAGCTGCAGTGCTCGACCGTCGACACCCCGGCCGTCACCGCCGCCTCGATCGCGTCCGCGCCGTGGGCGTGCGCGGCCACCGGCAACCCGTGCGAAGCCGCGTGCGCGACGACCACCGACAGCTGCCGGGCGTCGAACTGCGACTCCCACATGTCGGCCCCGCCCTCGGTGATCTGGCCGCCGCTGGCCATCACCTTGATCACGTCCGCGCCCGCCGCCGCGTTCGAGTCGATCACCGCGCGGATCGAAGCGTCCGAAGTGACCGCGCCGCCGAAGAAGTGGCAATGCCCGTCCGGGACCGTGATCGGCGGGCCCGACACCAGCAGCCGCGGCGCCGGCGCACCCGCGAACGACGAGCGCACCGCCGCGGCGAGGTGACCGCGGTCGCCGAGGTCGCGGACCGTCGTCACGCCGCTGCGCAGCATCGACTTCAGCCGGGCGCGCGCACCCTCCAGCGGCGAAGAAGCGTCGGAAAAGTGAGCCAGCATCTCCCGCGAAGCGTCGAAAGCCAGGTGCACGTGGACGTTGAACAACCCGGCCAGCGCGGTCCCCGTGGGGAAGTCGTGCCGTACCGCGTCCGGCGCGGCTCGAGCGACGACGTCCGCCCGCGCGCCGGCCGCCACGATCACGCCGTCGCGCACCAGCACGGCGCCGTCCAGCACCGGAGCGGACGGCCGGGGCAGGACACGGCCCGCCGTGATCAGCGTTTCCACGTCACGAATCCAGCGCCGCGGACAGCGCGAGCAGCGGCCGGACGTCGGATTCGATGTCGTCCGCTTGGGAGGGCAGGACCTGCTTCGCGCGGCCGTCGTTCTCCTCGCCCGCCGCGTGCCGCTCCAGCGCCGTCTTCAGCGCGGCCGCCGCGGCGCCCGGGTCGGTGGCCACGACCTCGCCGAAGTCCGCCGCCAGGTACGGGGAGAGCTGGACCAGCCCGTCCCGGATCTCGATCACCCGGCGGTAGTGCACGCGGTGGACGCCGCGCGGGGAGAACCGGTCGCGGCGCGGGGGCGTCCGGAGCACGATGCTGGGGAACGCGCGGACCAGCAGCGTCCACAGTGGAGCGAGGGCCTGGTGCTCGCGCCGGTGCTGGCGGCGGCGGCGCAGTGCCGACAGCCGCGCTCGCACGCCGGGGTAGGTCATGCCGGCCAGGAACAGCATCCCGCCGACGATCACGAACGGCACGCCGAGCAGCAGCAGGACCTTCAGCACCGGCCCGAACGCCCACGCCACCACGATGTACAGCGCGCGGAAGACGCTGCCCGCCGCCGCGCAGGCCATCCCGATCGCGCTCAGCTTGAGGCCGATCCGCAGGTTCCGGTCGGCCACCCGCAGGTACCGCACGATCCACGCCGAGCACGCGATCAGGCCGTAGATCAGGTACAGCCCGGCGCCGAGGTAGAACAGCGCGACCCCGCTGTCGTGGACCGTCGACGGCCCCAGGGGCAGGCCGCGCAGCTGCGGCGGCGTCACGGCCATCGCGACGATCATCAGCGCGATCGCCGCCAGCAGCGGCACCAGCTCGGCCGTCACCCGGCGGTACCGGCGGGGCCCCAGCGTGGAGCCGAGGAAGAAGACCACCAGCGCGCAGAGGCCGCACGCCAGCAGCGCGTTGTTCGCCACCCGCGCCGCGCCGCGGCCGAGGAGGGCGTCGACCTCGTCGGAGATCGCCGTCTGCTGCAGCAGGAACGCCGCGGCGAAGCCGGCCACGCACGCCGTCACGGCCCAGTTCGGCACCGTCGGCGCGCGCTGCACCTGGTAGATCCGCCACGCGAGCGCGGCGGCGAACAGCACCATCGCGATCAGGTTCACGGGGCTGAAAAGTGTGCTCACAACCACCCTTGGTGATCGCCGAGCGCCCCCTGGATCCGGCGTAGGTCCCGGTCCGCGGCGCGCCGGGGGATCGTGTAGTTCAGGACCGACGCCCATTCGAGGATGATCGTCGCGACCGTTTCGGCTTCCCACTCGTGCGCGTCATCGTAGGACGACCGCCGCAGGGCGCGGTGGACGGCATCCGGGTCGAGATCCGTCGCCGGGCCGCGCAGGAAGTCCGCCGGTTCGGCGTCGCCGTGCGGGTGGTGGTCCGCCAGCATGTGCCCGAGCTCGTGCAGGATGATGTGGTCCTGGTGGGATTTCGTCGTTTCGGCCTGGTAGAAGATGTAGTCCGCGGCCGCCGTCGCGATCCAGCAGCCGAACGGGCCGGGCACTTCGAGCGGGTACGCCATCAGCCGGATCGGCTTGCCGCGCCGCTCGCCGAGCCGCGCGCACAGCACCTCGACGTCGAGCGGGGGGCCGATGTCGAGGTCCTTCAGCAGTTTCCGGCACCGGCGGCGCAGTTCCCGCTCCTTCATCGCGCGGCGTCCTCCGGATTCCGGCCTTCGCGCTCGGCCCGCTCGTAGCGTTCGACGAGGTCGAGCAGGTCCATCACCTGACGGCGGCCCTGCGGCGAGAGCTCCTGCGCCCGCATCGCCATCAGCTGGGCCTCGCCCGCCGGGGCCGCGGCCGCCTCCTCGTCGAAGAAGTACGTCACCGGCACGCCGAACAGCCGCGCCAGCGCTTCGACGTAGTGGATCTTCGGGTTGACCCGCTTCCCGGTCGCCAGCTGCTGCAGGTAGGCGGGCGACATCGCCGGCCCGCCCGCGCGCTCGACGGCGGCGGAGATCTCCCGGTAGCTGTGCGGCGCGCGGCCGTCCAGCCGGGCCGCCTCGATCAGGGCACTCAGCCGTTCCGCGAAGGTGCGTTCCCGTGCCATCCCCGCCCCCTAGGTTTCCGCCGTGAAAATTCTAGCCGGGAAACCACTGTACGCACATGTTGACAGCTATCGTATGCAGTGGTTTACAGTTGGCTCGCCTCTCGCCTGACGGTCCGTGCCCTGGGGGTGTACGGAACAGTCCAGGCGAGGGGCTTGTCGCGCCTCCGGCTCGTCATGATCGGCGGTCTGTAGTACGCTTCACAGGCCAAGGTCGATCGCCTTCGGGTGGGTCCCTTGGTAACGGCCTGTTGCCGGAGGTCGACCCCCAGGGCTTCCGGTGACAGGCCTTCTTATTTCCCCGTTCCCTCAGCTCAGCAGGGTCGCGGCCAGCGTGCCGCCCAGTTCCGTGCAGGCTTCGAGCGTCGTCTTGTCCGGTTCGCCGGTGCTGATCACCGGTTCCGCCGCCTGGGTCCAGGCCAGGCCCGTGGTGATGGAGCGCAGCTGCCGTTCCGTCCCCGACGTGTCGCTGCCGCCGTGGATCCAGTACCCGAACGGGCGACCCCGCGTCGCGTCCAGGCAGGGGTAGTAGACGGTGTCGAAGAAGTGCTTCAGCGCCCCGCTCATGCTGCCCAGGTTCGCCGGCGTGCCCAGCAGGTAGCCGTCCGCCTCGAGGACGTCGGGGACGGTCGCCGCCAGCGCCGCGCGGCGGACGACCTCCACCCCCTCGATGTCCGGGTGCGTCGCGCCCGCGAGCACGGCTTCGAACAGCGCCTGCGTCGACGGCGACGGCGTGTGGTGCACGATCAGCAGCCGCGGCATCAGGCCAGCAGCTCCTCGACGTCCGCCCGCACCGCCGCCAGCTGCCGCTGCGCCGCCTCGCGCGCGTCGTCGAGCGAGCCGGTGACCGGGGCCACCACCTGCAGGTACGCCTTCAGCTTCGGCTCGGTCCCGGACGGCCGGATCACCACGCGCACGCCGTCGCCGGCCAGGCGCACGACGTCCGCGTCCGGCAGCAGGTCCTCGATGCCGACCTCGGTGCCCCCGAGCCGCGACGGCGGCGACTTCCGCACCTTCGCCATCAGCTGCCCGCGGACGGCGAGGTCGGTGACGCGCAGGGAAACCTGGTCGGTCAGGTGGACGCCGTGGCGCTGCGCCAGCTCGTCGAGCACGTCCAGCGGCGTGCGGCCCTGCGCCTTGAGCTGCGCGGCGAGCCCGGCGGCCAGGGTCGCGGCGGCGATGCCGTCCTTGTCGCGCACGAAACCCGGGTTCACGCACAGTCCGAGCGCCTCTTCGTAGGCGAACACGAGCCCTTCGCCGGCGCGCACCAGCCACTTGAACCCGGTCAGCGTCTCGGCGTAGCGGGCGCCCTCGGCTTTGGCGATCTCGCCGAGCAGCGACGACGACACGATGGTCGTGGCCACCAGCGGGTCCGGCAGCAGCGTCCGGTCCACTGTGGACAAGACGTACGAGCCGAGCAGGACGCCGGTTTCGTCGCCGCGCAGCATCCGCCACGACCCGTCGCGCCCGCGCACGCCGAGGGCGCAGCGGTCGGCGTCCGGGTCGAGCGCGACCGCCAGGTCGGCGTCCACATCGGACGCCAGTGCCAGCAGCAGGTCCGTCGCGCCCGGCTCTTCGGGGTTCGGGAACGACACGGTCGGGAAGTCCGGGTCCGGCGCGGACTGCGCGGTCACCAGGTGCAGGTCGGTGAAGCCGCCCCGCTCGAACGCCGCGCGCAGCGTTTCGGCGCCGACGCCGTGCAACGCCGTCGCGGCCACCCGGATCGCGCGGCCCGAGCCGAGCGGCAGCGTCGCGACCTCGTCGAGGTACCGGTCGACGAGGTCGGCGACCTCGGCGCCGGCGGCGCGTTCCACGCTCACCGCGGCGGGCGCGGCCTGGATGGCGCGCTCGATCTCGCCGTCGGAGGGCGGCACGATCTGGCCGCCGGTGGCGTCGTAGAGCTTGTACCCGTTGTCCGCCGGGGGGTTGTGCGACGCGGTGATCTGGATGCCGGCCACCGCGCCGAGCCGCCCGACGGCGAACGCGAGCACCGGCGTCGGCAGCGGGCGCGGGAACACCTTGACGTCGAAGCCCGCCGCGGCGAGCACTTCGGCGGCCGCGGTCGCGAACGCCTCCGAACCGTGCCGCGCGTCACGGCCGACGACGACCAGCGCGCCCGCGTGCCCGTGCGCGGTCAGCCAGGCGGCCACCCCGGCCGTGGTGCGGGTGACGACGGCGACGTTCATCCCGTTCGGCCCGGCGCGCACCGGTCCGCGCAGGCCGGCGGTGCCGAACTCGAGCGGCCCGGCCATCCGGTCGGCCAAGTCGGCTTCGGCCGCGGCGTCGCCGCCCATCGCCTTCGCGAGGACGTCCTGCAACTCGGCGCGCGAGCCGTCGTCCGGGTCGTCGGCGATCCAGCGGAAGGCGGCGTCACGCAGGGTGGAATTCACTGTCACCGCGCCAGCCTACGGGCTAGGGTCGGGTGAGTGCGCTTGCTCTTCACCTCACTGGGGTCCTTCGGTCACACGTTCCCTCTGGTCCCGCTGGCGGTCGCCGCGCGCGACGCGGGCCACGACGTCGTCTTCGCCACCTCGGAAGACTTCCTGCCGCAGCTGACGAAAGCCGGGCTCGAGACGGCCGCCGCCGGGCTCGCGATCAAGGACGCGTTCGGGGCGGCCTTCGCCGAATCCGGGCCGCCCGGCCCGCGGCGCCCGCCTGGCGAGGTCCCGCCCGAGGTGCTCGGGCCCATCGTGGCGAAGGTGTTCGGCGAGGTCATGCCGGAGCGGTTCATCGCCGACCTGCTGCCGCTGTTCGACCACTTCCGGCCGGACCTGGTGGTGAGCGAGACCGGCAACTCCGGCGGCGCGTTCGCCGCGATGAAGGCCGGGATCCCCGTGGTGGCGCACGGGTTCGGCCGCGTGTCGAGCGAAGACCCGATGGTGACGCGGATCCGCGACGCGATCCGCGCGCACGGTGCCACGCTGGGGATCGACGTCGGGGAGGACCTGGCGTTCACGGGCCCGTTCATCGACATCTGCCCGGAGTCCGTGCAGGAGCCCGGGTTCCTGGCGCGCACCACCCGCGTCCCGTTGCGGCCGGTCGGCTGGAGCGAGCCGGGCGAGCTGCCCGCGGGCGTGCTCGGCAAGCGGCGGCCGCTGGTCTACCTGACCCTCGGCACGGCGATGGGCCACGCGGGCGTGCTCGGCGCGGCGATCGCCGGTCTGTCCGGTTTGGACGTCGACGTCCTGGTCGCCACCGGCCCGACGGTCGACCCGGCGGCGCTCGGCGAAGTCCCGGAGAACGTCCGGCTCGAGTCGTGGGTCCCGCAGTCGGAGCTGCTCCCGCACGTCGACCTGGTGGTGCACCACGGCGGCAGCGGCACGACGCTCGGCGCGTTCGGCGCGGGCCTCCCGCAGCTCCTGCTGCCGCAGGGCGCGGACCAGTTCAGCAACGCGGACGCGGTCGTCGCGGCCGGCGTCGGCGACCGCCTGCTCGGCACCGAGGTCACGGCCGAAGCCGTGGCCGCGAAGGCCCGCCACCTGCTCACGGACACCGCGGTCGCCGACGCGACCCGGGCCCTGGCGGCCGAAGTAGCGGCGATGCCATCCCCCACCGACGTCGCCGCGCAACTCCCCACCTTCGCCTGACCCAAGCGCACTTTCACGTGAAAGTGATGCGGAAGACCAGCCTCCGGATCACTTTCACGTGAAAGTGCGCGTTCAGGGTCAGGCGTGGGTGATGAGGTCTCGGAGCAGGGAGCCCATCTTCGTGGCCGCCGCGCGGCCCGCTTCCAGGACTTCCTGGTGGTTCAGCGGTTCGCCGGTCATGCCCGCGGCCAGGTTCGTCACCAGCGACAGCCCGAAGACCTCGACGCCGGCCGCGCGGGCGGCGATGGCTTCCAGGACCGTCGACATGCCGACCAGGTCCGCGCCCAGCGTGCGCAGCATCCGGATCTCCGCCGGCGTCTCGAAGTGCGGCCCGGTCAGGCCCGCGTAGACGCCTTCTTCGAGCGACGGGTCGATCTCACGCGCGATCTTCCGCAGCCGCGCCGAATACAGGTCCGTCAGGTCGACGAAGTTCGCGCCGACGATCGGCGAGCGCGCCGTCAGGTTCAGGTGGTCGGCGATCAGCACCGGCTGCCCGACCTGGAACCCTTCGCGCAGGCCGCCCGCCGCGTTCGTCAGCAGCACCGTCCGGACGCCGGCCGCCGCGGCGGTGCGCACGTTGTGCACCACCGGGTCGATGCCCTTGCCCTCGTAGAAGTGCGTCCGCCCCAGCATGACCAGGACGTTCTTGTCACCGATCTTCAGCGAGCGGATGGTTCCGCCGTGCCCCACCGCGCCGGGCGTGGTGAAGCCGGGCAGTTCGGCGAACGGGATCTCCGTCTCGTGCTCCCCGATGACGTCCGCCGCCGGGCGCCAGCCCGATCCCAGGACCACCGCGATGTCGTGCGCGTCGACGCCGGTGCGCTGGGCGATGGCGCTCGCGGCCTCTTGTTCAGTCATGCCGCGAGCGTAACCGGACGCTCCTCGCCAGCAGGAACACGACCAGCCCGAACGGCGACAGGAAGATCGCCACCGCCAGGACCGGGCTGACGAGCCACGGCGAAAGCCCCACCGCGCGCCCCTCGAAGTACATCCACCGCGCGATGAACAGGTCGAACGCGATGAGGTGCGCCCAGACCAGCCCGGCACCCCACGGCGTGGCCAGCAGCGCCTGCAGCACGCCGAGGTCGGGGGAGAGCATCGCCCGCCCCCACTCGCCGAAGTGCGGCAGCACGAGCGCGAAGTAACAGGCCAGCGGCAGCAGCGGCACCCACGGCGACGCCATGATCCGGGCCGTCCACCGCCAGTCCGGCGCGAAGATCAGCAGGGCCCAGAACGGCGCGGCCAGCGGGAACGCCAGGTCGAAGAGGATCATCGGACGCGCACCGCGGCCCACGAACCCAGTCCGACCGCCCCGGCCAGCAGCGCGGCCGCACCCAGCGTCGCCGCGTCCGGGTGCACGATCGACTGCGCCCGCAGCGCCTGCCACGTCACCAGCGCGGTCAGCCCCGCGTACCCGGCGGCCCCGATCAGGACGAGCCGTGCGCGGACGACGTCGTCGCGCAGCCGCGGGAAGCGCGAAGCCAGGGCCAGGAGCCCGATGGCCAGCAGCGGCAGCGCCTGCAGCGCGTGCATCCCGACGAAGTGCGGGATCCGCAGGTCGCCGCCCACCGTGCTCCAGCCGAGGACGGGCAGGCCCGGCCCGCCGTCGTCGAGCCCGACGGTGTGCGCGCCGACCATGTCCGGGTGCCCGCCGGTCTGCCACTGCGCGAGCTGCCGCGCGGTCGGGCTCGTCATCAGGACGCCCAGCGAAAGCCCGGCCAGCGACAGCACGGCGCCGGCGCGCACGGCCCAGAAGCTCGCCCGGTCCTCGAGCTTGGTGAACACCACGAGCACGGTCAGCGCCAGCGTGGCGGCCTGCAGCCCGATGATCATCTTGCCCATGACGTTGTACAGCAGTTCGTCCTGCGGGGTCGCGATGTTGAAGTGGCTCGCGCGGCCGCGGGCGGCCTGGAACGTCAGCAGGACGTACTCGGCGGCGAAGATCGCCACCAGGAAGTTCGTCAGCCACCCCGCCGTGCGCCGGAACCGCGGCAGCAGCGAGACGAGCCAGCTCCACGTGGCGAAGTAGAGCGCGCCGGAGACGGCGAACTTGAACGGCTTGGCCCAGATCGGCGCTCCGGCGAGGGTCCGCTGGTCGACGACCAGCGCGGCCACGCACAGCACCGCGATGGCCCCGAGGGTGGCGGCGAAGACCGCGGACGGCCGGTGCCACCCGCGCGTTCTGCTCCGGACGTCGGCAAGGATGGTCATGGTTCCCTCCCAGAATGGATAGTCAAGCTCTCCGTTATGGGAAGTTAAGCTCTCCATGCTGAGAAGTCTTCAGGGTTGCCCCCGAGGGGAACCCTGGGATCGGAGCGGATGCGCATGCGGATGGCCGAACTGAGCGCCGAGTCGGGGGTGCCGGTCGCGACCGTCAAGTACTACCTGCGCGAAGGCCTGCTCCCGCCCGGGGAGCGCACCAGCCCGAACCAGGCGCGGTACTCCCCGGACCACGTCCAGCGCCTGCGGCTGATCAAGGCGCTCACCGACGTCGGCGGCCTCCCGCTGGCCTCCGTCGGCGCCGTGCTGAACGCGATCGAGGACGACCGGACCCCGCACGAAACGATGGGCGTCGTCCAGCTGGAGCTGGCCGGCGAACCGCCGAAGGTGTCCGAGGAGGCCGCGGAGTGGGCGGCGGAGCTGTTGCAGGAGCTCGCCCGGCGGTACGGCTGGAAGTGGCACGGCGCCGAGGACCGTGCGACGGCCAACCTGATCGCCGCGCTGGCCACGGCGAAGGAGCTCGGGCACGAGAAGCTCGCCGATCGCCTCGACGAGTACTTCGCGCTGGCGCTCCGGGTCGCGGAGCTGGACGTCGAGGTGGTGACCGGGCTGACGTCGTTCGACAAGATCATCGAGGCCGGCCTGATCGCGACGGTCCTGGGCGACCGCATCTTCACCGGCCTGCGCCACCTCGCGCAGGAGCACGTCTCCCGCGAGGTGCTGGGCCGCCGGGCGCGCTAGTCCGAGACGGTCAGCGTGGGCGCCACGCGGTCGAAGACGTCCCGCCGGGTCGCGTCCTCCTGCTCGACCGGTGCCGTCACCGACAACGCCCACAGGCTGTCGCCCGCCCGGACCAGGTTCATGAACGTCACCCGCGTGACGCGGCCGTCGTCGCCGTTGCCCGGGAGCAGGCCGCTCTCCAGTGTGCGGTAGGTGAACGTGGTGCCCTTGCCGCCCGCGTCCGGGGACGGCCCGAACAGCTCGAACCCCTCGCCGGAGTACGTCTGCTTCAGCCAGTCGACGTACTCGGCGTCGTCCGGGAACTTGCCGAAGTAGTTCGCCAGCCGCTCGACCCGGATCGAGCGGCGGCCGTCCGGGGAGACGTACTGGACGGCCGTGCTCGCCCCGAACTTCGTGGTGTTGTGGGGCGCGACGAACTTCTGCCAGCCCTGCGGCACGTCGAGGCCGAACTGGCCGCCTTCGCCGGTCGCGTAGCTCGCGTCGCCGGACTGGCGGACCAGGGACGGCGGCGGGACGTCGGTGAGGCCGTTCGACGTGTTCCGCGGCTCGGCCGCCGGCGGCAGCAGCGACTGGCCGCCGACCGTCCTGGCCAGCGCGAACCCGCCGCCGGCCGCGACCAGGAAGAGCAGGATCGCCAGCGCGATGAGCACCGCGGTGGCCCGGGCGCCGCGGCGGGCGGGCCGGATCGGGGCGACGAAGACCGTCGGCGGCGGCTCGGGTGCCGGGGCCGGCGCGGGCGGGCGCAGGAACGGCAGCGGGCCGGGGTCGGTGGCGAGCTCGCTGCTCGAGCCTTCGGCCTTCTTCTCCGCCTTGTCCCCGCCCTTCTCGGGCAGGACGGTCTTGATCACCTGGGTGTCGGTCGCGTCCGGCTGCGCGGACGTCTTCTTGCCGTCCGGGGTGCGGAACAGCTCGGCCCCGAACAGGTCGAGCGGCGTCTTCGACTGCAGCGGGTAGAGCCGGTGGCGGACCTCGCGCAGGGTGATCCGGTCTCCGGGCTCCTTCTTCATCAGCGCGGAGATGACCTCGGCGAGCGGCCCGGCCTTCGGCTTGGGCACCTTGCCGTTGACGACCTTGCCGACGGTCTCCAGCGGGTCGCCGTCGGCGTCGTACGGCGGCGCGCCCTCGACCGCGGCGAACAGCGTCGCGCCGAGGCCCCACAGGTCGGCGGCCGGGATGACGGCGCCGCCGGAAGCGACCTCCGGCGCGATGTAGGCGGGGGAGCCGAGCATGATCCCGGTGCGGGTCATGGTCGCCTCGGAGACGTTGCGGGCGATGCCGAAGTCGGTCAGCTTGATCCGGCCGTCGCTGGCGACCAGGACGTTGCCCGGCTTGACGTCGCGGTGGGTGATCCCGGCGGCGTGCGCGGCCTCCAGCGCGGACGCCACGGCGATGCCGACGGCGGCGGCCTGCTCGACGGTCAGCGGCCCGTGGTCGCGCAGGATGTGCGCCAGGCTGCGCGAGGGCAGCAGCTCCATCACCACGAACGGCTGGTCGTCCTCTCGGGCGACGTCGTGCAGGATGATCACGTTCGGGTGGGACAGCACGGCGATGGCGCGGGCCTCGCGCAGCGTGCGCTCCCGCAGCTCGTCCGCCTGCGACGCCGGGATGCCCGGCGGCACCTTCATCTCCTTGACGGCCACCTGGCGGTGCAGGAACTCGTCGTAGGCCGACCAGACGGTGCCCATCGACCCGGAGCCGAGCACCGAACGCAGCCGGTAGCGACCGGCGACCACTCGTGTCTCTTCGCTGGAGGGGGGCACGGGGCAATTGTGTCGTACCCGCGCCACCGGCCCCTAACCTCCCCGGGCCGCCACCCCTAGCGCGACCAGACTCACAGGGCGAGCGCGGCGAGTGCCTCTACCATCACTGGGTATGACTGAAGTGGCCGGTCCGGAGTCAGTGCCGATCTCCGAACTCGACCTGGCGGCCGAGTTCCCCCAGGCGACGCGCGGGCAGTGGCAGGAGCTCGTGGCGGGTGTCCTGCGCAAGAGCGGCAAGCTGCCGGAGGACTTCGCGGGCGCCCCGGAGAGCAAGCTCGTCACGCGGACCTACGACGGGATCGAGATCCAGCCGCTGTACACCGCGGACGACGTCCCCGGCGAAACCGGCTTCCCCGGCCTGCCGCCCTACGTGCGCGGCGCGCGGCCGGAAGGCCAGGTCAGCACCGGCTGGGACGTCCGCGCCCGGTTCACCGGCGAAGACGGCCGCGCGGTCAACAAGGCGATCCTGGCCGACCTCGAAGGCGGCGTGACGTCGCTCTGGCTGACCGTGCCGCCGGCCGCGCTGGCCGACGCGCTCAACGAGGTCTACCTCGACCTCGCGCCGGTGGTCCTGGACGCGGGCGCCGAGTTCGAAGCCGCCGCCGCGGAACTGCTGGCGCTGTTCGACGAACGCGAGATCCCGGCGAGCGAGGCCACCGCTGTGCTGGGCGCGGACCCGATCGGGCTGGCGGCCCGGTCCGGTGCGCCCGCCGACCTCGGACCGGCCGCCGCGCTCGCCGCGCGTGTCGCCGCGAAGTACCCGAAGGTGCGCACGATCGTCGCCGACGGCCTGCCGTTCCACGAAGCGGGCGGCTCGGACGCGCAGGAACTGGGCGCGCTGGTCGCCGCCGGCGTCTCCTACCTGCGGGCGCTGACCGACGCGGGTCTCGACGCCGAAGCCGCCGCCGGCCAGCTGGAATTCCGGATCGCCGCGACCGCCGACCAGTTCTCCACCATCGCCAAGCTGCGCGCGGCCCGCCGCCTGTGGGCCCGCGTCGCCGAGGTCTGCGGCTTCACCTCGCCGATGCGCCAGCACGCCGTGACGTCGCCGTCGATGCTCACCCGGCGCGACCCGTGGGTGAACATGCTGCGCACGACCGTCGCGTGCTTCGGCGCCGGTGTCGGCGGCGCGGACGCGGTCACCGTGCTGCCGTTCGACGCCGCCATCGGCAAGCCGGACGCGTTCTCCGCGCGGATCGCCCGCAACACCCACGCCGTGCTGCTGGAGGAGTCCAAGCTGGCCGGCGTGGTCGACCCCGCGGGCGGTTCCTGGTACGTCGAGAAGCTCACCGACGACCTCGCGCACGCGGCCTGGGCCGAGTTCACCGCCATCGAAGGCGCGGGCGACCTGGTCGAGGAGCTTTCCTCGGGCGCACTGGCCGCGCGGCTGGCCGAGACGTGGGAGAAGCGGTCCCGGCGGATCGCCACCCGCCGCGACCCGCTCACCGGCGTCAGCGAGTTCCCGAACCTGGCCGAGAAGCCGGTCACCCGGGAGCCGGCCGGGTCCACAGTGGAGGGCGGGCTGCCGCGGCACCGGTACGCCGAAGGCTTCGAAGCCCTCCGCGACGCGTCGGACGCGTACCTCGCTTCGCACGGCGAGCGGCCCAAGATCTTCCTCGCCACCCTCGGCCCGGTCGCCGCGCACACCGCGCGCGCCGGGTTCGCCGCCAACCTGTTCCAGGCCGGCGGGATCGAAGCCGTCAACCCGGGCGCGACCGACGACCTGCCCGGCGCGTTCCGCGCGTCCGGCGCGAAGATCGCCTGCCTCTGCGGCACCGACGACGCCTACGCGGCAAAGGCGGCCGAGGTCGCCGGGTCGCTCGGTGCCGACCACGTACTGCTGGCGGGCAAGGGCTCCTTCGACGGCGTGGACGGCAACGTCTTCGCCGGCTGCGACGCCCTCGACGTCCTCAACGGCCTGCACGCCAAGCTGGGAGTCACCCGATGAGCATCCCGAACTTCGCCGGTCTCGACCTCGGCACGCCGTCGCCCGCCGACCGCGAGGCCTGGGCCGAGGCCGTGCAGGAAGCCACCGGCAAGGGCCCGGACGCGCTCGACTGGGAGACGCCGGAGGGCATCGGCGTCAAGCCGGTCTACACCGCCGCCGACCTGTCCGATGTGGACTTCCTGGGCACCTACCCCGGCATCGCGCCCTTCCTGCGCGGGCCGTACCCGACGATGTACGTCAACCAGCCCTGGACCATCCGCCAGTACGCCGGCTTCTCCACCGCCGAGGAGTCCAACGCCTTCTACCGGCGCAACCTCGCCGCCGGCCAGAAGGGCCTGTCGGTCGCCTTCGACCTGGCCACCCACCGCGGCTACGACTCCGACCACCCGCGCGTCTCCGGCGACGTCGGCATGGCGGGCGTCGCCATCGACTCCATCTACGACATGCGCCAGCTCTTCGACGGCATCCCGCTCGACAAGATGTCGGTGTCGATGACCATGAACGGCGCGGTGCTGCCGGTGCTGGCGCTCTACGTCGTCGCGGCCGAGGAACAGGGGGTGCGGCCGGAGCAGCTCGCGGGGACCATCCAGAACGACATCCTCAAGGAGTTCATGGTCCGCAACACCTACATCTACCCGCCGCAGCCCTCGATGCGGATCATCTCCGACATCTTCTCCTTCACTTCGCAGCACATGCCGAAGTACAACTCGATCTCCATCTCCGGCTACCACATGCAGGAAGCGGGGGCGACGGCCGACCTGGAGCTGGCCTACACCCTCGCCGACGGCGTCGAGTACCTCCGCTCCGGCGTCGACGCCGGGCTCGGCGTGGACAAGTTCGCGCCTCGGCTGTCGTTCTTCTGGGCGATCGGCATGAACTTCTTCATGGAGGTCGCGAAGCTGCGCGCGGCGCGCCTCCTGTGGGCGAAGCTGGTGAAGGGCTTCGACCCGAAGTCGCCGAAGTCGCTTTCGCTGCGGACGCACTCCCAGACGTCGGGCTGGTCGCTGACCGCGCAGGACGTCTACAACAACGTCGTGCGCACCTGCGTCGAGGCGATGGCCGCGACCCAGGGGCACACGCAGTCGCTGCACACGAACGCCCTAGACGAGGCGCTCGCGCTGCCGACGGACTTCTCCGCACGGATCGCCCGCAACACGCAGCTGCTGCTGCAGCAGGAATCCGGCACCACCCGCGTGATCGACCCGTGGGGCGGCAGCGCCTTCGTCGAGAAGCTGACCTACGACCTCGCGCGCAAGGCGTGGGGCCACATCAGCGAGGTCGAGCAGGCCGGCGGCATGGCCAAGGCGATCGACGCGGGCATCCCCAAGCTGCGCATCGAGGAAGCCGCCGCGCGCACCCAGGCGCGCATCGACTCCGGCCGCCAGCCGGTCATCGGCGTGAACAAGTACCAGGTCACCGGAGATGAGGACATCGAAGTCCTCAAGGTCGACAACGCCGGCGTCCGTACCCAGCAGCTGGAGAAGCTGCGGCGGCTGCGCGAAGAGCGTGACCCGCAGGCGACCGAGGACGCGTTGCGGCGGCTCACCGAGGGGGCCGGCAACGGCGGCAACCTGCTGGAGCTGGCGATCGGAGCGGCCCGCGCGAAGGCGACCGTCGGCGAGATCTCCGACGCGCTCGAGAAGCTGTGGGGCCGCCACTCCGGGCAGATCCGGACGATTTCGGGCGTCTACCGCGAAGAGGTGGGTAAGTCGCAGAACGTCGAGCAGGCTCGTGAGCTGGTCGAGAAGTTCGCCGAGGACGAGGGCCGCCGCCCCCGTATCCTGGTCGCGAAGATGGGCCAGGACGGCCACGACCGCGGCCAGAAGGTGATCGCCACCGGCTTCGCCGACATCGGCTTCGACGTCGACGTCGGCCCGCTGTTCTCCACCCCGGCCGAGGTCGCCCGCCAGGCGATCGAGGCGGACGTGCACGTCGTCGGCGTCTCGTCGCTGGCCGCCGGGCACCTCTCGCTGGTGCCGGCGCTGCGCCACGAGCTCGCCGAGCTGGGCCGCGAGGACATCATGGTGGTCGTCGGCGGCGTCATCCCGCCGCAGGACTACCCGGCGCTGCGCGAAGCCGGCGCGGCGGCGATCTTCGGCCCGGGCACGGTGCTCGCGGACGCGGCCATCGACCTGCTCGGCCAGCTGTCGGCGCAGGAGTCCTGACCCTTGCCGCGCAAGATCGACGTCGGCGCCTACGCCAAAGGGGTCCTCGCGGGGGACCGCGGGACGCTGTCGAAGGCCATCACGCTCGTCGAGTCGCAGCGGGAGGACCACCGGGCGCAGGCGCAGGAACTGCTGATCGAGGTGCTGCCCGCGGCCGGCGGGGCCCAGCGCGTCGGCATCACCGGCGTCCCCGGGGTCGGCAAGTCGACGTTCATCGACCAGCTGGGCACCGACCTGACGGCGGCCGGGCACAAGGTGGCCGTGCTCGCCGTCGACCCGTCGTCCACGCGGACCGGCGGGTCGATCCTCGGCGACAAGACCCGGATGGCGCGCCTGGCGGTCGACGAACGGGCGTTCATCCGGCCGTCGCCGACGTCGGGCACGCTCGGCGGCGTCGCGCGGGCGACCCGCGAGACGATCGTGCTGATGGAGGCCGCCGGCTACGACATCGTGCTGGTCGAGACGGTCGGCGTCGGGCAGTCCGAGGTGACCGTGGCGAACATGGTCGACTGCTTCCTGTTCCTGACCCTCGCACGCACCGGTGACCAGCTCCAAGGCATCAAGAAGGGCGTGCTGGAGCTCGCCGACGTCATCGCCGTCAACAAGGCCGACGGCGACCACGAACGGGACGCGAAACGGGCGGCCCGTGAGCTTTCGGGCGCGCTGCGGATGATCTACGGTCCCGACGCGGCGTGGACCCCGCCGGTGCTCACCTGCAGCGGCCTGCACAACCTGCGCCTGGACGAGGTCTGGGGCGCGATCGAGAAGCACCGTGACACGCTTTCGGCGTCCGGCGAGCTGGAAGCGCGCCGCCGGCAGCAGCAGGTCGACTGGACGTGGGCGATGGTGCGCGAACAGTTGCTCAGTCGCCTGGCGGCGCATCCGGACGTGCGAACGGTCGTTCCCGACGTCGAACGGGCGGTGCGCGACGGTGAACTGACGGCTACCCTCGGTGCGCAGCGGATCCTCGACGCGTTCGGTCCACCCCGTGGTGGCTGACGCGCGGGCGTTCCGCGGGCAGAATGCCTGGTCGTGGCGAAGGGATGACATGGCGAAGCTGCGGGGTCTGGTCCTGGTCGGGGTGCTCGGTGCGGTGCTGTTCACCGCGTCGCCCGCGCTGGCCGAGCCGGTGCGTACGGCGGCCGTTTCGGTGACCGTGGTGTCTTCGGCGCACGCGGCGGCGCCGGTGCCGGCGCAGACCCAGCCACCGGGCCCGGTGCTCGACCCGGCCCAGACCGACAAGGCCAACACCGAGAAGACGAAGAACAAGCTGGTCGCCGGCCTGATCGCGGTCGTTCTGCTCGGCATCGTCGTCTGGGGACGGCGGATCCGTTCGAAGAAGGCGAAGAAGTCCTGAAGCGTTCGGCGTAACCGAACTACTGCACGCCGTTCAACGCAGATCCGCTACCGGCCATCTAGGACGGCCGTTTTCGAGGCGCGGCTTGCCGCCTGCATGGTGCACGATCGTCTGCAAATGCGTACAACAGATCGATCGGCACGAAGCGTGACCCCAGCCGCTGCGCGGGTTACCCGTGTTGCGGGAGGAGGTGCGGCGTGACGGTGTTGGACTCACGACCGGACGTTCCAGGCGACCCCCATGGGCGCATGATGACCCCTATGGAGGGGCCCGAGGCGCTCATTTCCGAAGCCGGCGTAAGCATGGCTCCCGTGGAGGACCTTGGTGCGGGGCGTGGCCCGTTCTGGCTCGACGACTGGCTGCGCGCCAACGCGACCGACCTGCTCGCGTGGCGACGGCACATCCACGCGCACCCCGAGCTGTCGCGGCACGAGTTCGCGACCACCGAGCTGGTCGTCACGCTGCTGCGCACGGTCGGGCTCAAGCCGTGGGTGCTGCCGGGCGGCACCGGCGTCGTCTGCGACATCGGCAGCGGCGAGAAGTGCGTGGCGCTGCGGGCCGACATGGACGCGCTGCC
Organism: Amycolatopsis sp. cmx-4-83; assembly: GCF_046548815.1. Taxonomy (NCBI): domain Bacteria; kingdom Bacillati; phylum Actinomycetota; class Actinomycetes; order Pseudonocardiales; family Pseudonocardiaceae; genus Amycolatopsis; species Amycolatopsis sp. cmx-4-83. The sequence goes on from NZ_JAEBEF010000001.1 coordinate 720,639, forward strand.
GCTCACCGAGGCGACCGGGCTGCCCTACGCGTCGACGACCGAGGGCGCGGCCCACATGTGCGGCCACGACGCCCACACGGCGATCCTGCTCGGCGCGGCCCGCGCCCTGGCCGGCGCGCCGGAGCTGCCCGGCCGCGTGCGGCTGATCTTCCAGCACGCCGAGGAGGTCATGCCCGGCGGCGCGCTGGACATGATCGCGGCCGGCGCGCTGGACGGCGTCGAGCGGATCTACGGCCTGCACGTCGACCCGCGGCTCGAAGTGGGTTCGGTGGGCATGCGCGTGGGCGCGCTGACGTCCGCGGCCGACCTGATCGAGCTGCGCCTGACCTCGCCGGGCGGCCACACGTCCCGGCCGCACCTGACGGCCGACCTGGTCCACGCGCTCGGCACGGTGATCACGTCGCTGCCCGCGGTGCTCTCGCGCCGCGTCGACCCGCGGTCGGGCACCGTCCTGGTGTGGGGCGCGGTCCACGCGGGACAGGCGGCCAACGCGGTGCCGCAGGACGGCGTCCTGCGCGGCACGCTGCGCACCGCCGACCACGAGGTCTGGACTTCGCTGGAGCCGCTGGTGGCGTCCTCTGTGGAGTCCCTGTTGGCGCCGACCGGCGTCGGCTTCTCGCTGGACTACCGCCGCGGGGTCCCGCCGGTGGTCTCGGACCCGGACTCGACCGCGCTGATGCGCGCGGGCGTCGAAGCGGCCCTCGGCGAGGGCGCGGTGGCCGGCACCGAGCAGTCCTCCGGCGGGGAAGACTTCGGCTGGTACCTGGAGCACGTCCAGGGCGCGTTCGCCCGCCTGGGTGTCTGGCCCGGCCCGCCGGAACCGCAGTCGGACATCCACCGCCCGACGTTCGTCCTCGACGAGCGGGCCCTCCTCTGCGGGGTCCGCACCCTGGTCCACACCGCTTTGACGGCTCTCGCCTGAGCGGAGTTGTCCACAGTTTCACCCAGTTGTCCACAGGCCGTGAACCGGCCCTTCCCTCGATCGGGGGAAGGGCCGTTTTGCGCGCCCGCGGACCGGCGGGCAGACTGGTCGGCGGCCCGCCGCGCGGGCCATCGCGGCCTGGTGTTTTCCTTGTACCGCAAGGACATTCACGTTTGGCCGGAGCGAGGCCGAAGCCGTCGAGCACACGCTCGCCGGCCCGCGTGACGGGGTGCCCGCGAAGGTCCGCGCGGGCTCGTGGTAGCGCTCAGGCCACCGAGTTGTCCACAGGGTGTGGAGTCAGCCGGTGATGCCCGAACAAGGGCGGGTGCGCAGGTCGTCGACGTAGTCCACGGGCGCTCCGGCCGCCTCCGCGGCGTCGGCGAGCACGCCGAGGTACCGGGCCGAGGGCAGCCCGCCTTCGTAGGCGTCCAGGACGTACAGCCACGCCAGGACCGACCCGTCCATGGTCTGGACCCGGAGCCGGATCTTCGAGTGGATGCCGAGCTCGCCGCCTTCCCAGCGGTCGAGCCCGTCCTCGTCCAGCGGCGTCACGTCGTAGAGGACGACGAAGACCCGGGCTCCCGGGTCTTCGACGATGGTGGCCAGGGCACCTTCCCAGCCGAAGTCCTCGCCGCCGAAGGTCAGGCGCCACCCCTCCAGCCAGCCGGTGCCGGCCATCGGAGAGTGCGGCGCGCGCTCCAGCATCTGGGCGGGCTCCATGTTCGATCCGTACGCGGCATACAACGGCACGCCGACAGCGTAGCGACCCATCGCCGACCCGAGTGGACGCACTCGCCGTGTTCGCCCACTTCAGTGTCCGGACACCTCCGCCGCGTACGGTGAGAGCACCGCACGCGAGCACATCGAGGAGGACCCAGGTGACCAGGATCGTGATCATGGGCGGGGGCCCGGCCGGCTACGAAGCCGCGCTGGTCGCAGCCCAGCACGGGGCCGACGTCACGATCGTCGAGCGGGACGGCCTGGGTGGCGCGTGCGTCCTCTACGACTGCGTCCCTTCGAAGACGTTCATCGCGAGCTCGGGCGCGCTGGCGAAGATGCACGACCTCAGCGAGCTCGGCATCAACACCGACCTCGCCGACACCAGCATCGACCTCCCGACCGTGCACGGCCGCGTGAAGGGCCTCGCCCTCGCCCAGTCCGCCGACATCCGCGCCCGCGTCCAGCGCGAAGGCGTCCGCGTCCTCATCGGCGAAGCCCGCTTCTGCGACGAAGAGCCCGGCCTCGCCACCCACAAGGTCTCGGTGACCACGGCCGAGGGCACCGAGAAGCTGCCCGCCGACGTCGTCCTGATCGCGACCGGCGCCACCCCGCGCGTGCTCCCGGGCGCGGTGCCGGACGGCGAGCGCATCCTCGACTGGCGCCAGCTCTACGAGCTCCAGGAGCTGCCGGAGCACCTCGCCGTGATCGGCTCGGGCGTCACCGGCGCCGAGTTCGCGTCCGCCTACACCGAGATGGGCGTCAAGGTCACCGTCGTGTCCAGCCGCGACCGCGTCCTCCCGCACGAGGACGCCGACGCCGCCGCGGTGCTCGAAGAGGTCTTCTCCCAGCGCGGCACGACCGTGGCGAAGCAGGCGCGCGCCGACCGCGTCGAGCGCACGGACAAGGGCGTCGAGATCCACCTCGCCGACGGCCGCGTGATCGAAGCCAGCCACGCGCTGATGACGGTCGGGTCCATCCCGAACACCGCCGACCTCGGCCTCGACAAGGTCGGCATCGCACCCGGCCCCGGCGGGTTCATCACCGTCGACCGCGTTTCGCGCACCTCCGTGCCCGGGATCTACGCCGCCGGCGACTGCACCGGCGTGCTCATGCTGGCCTCGGTGGCGAGCATGCAGGGCCGCATCGCGATGTGGCACGCGCTGGGCGAAGGCGTCGCGCCGATCAAGCTCAAGACCGTCGCCGCCAACGTGTTCACCCACCCGGAGATCGCCACCGTCGGCATCAGCCAGCAGGCGATCGACTCCGGCGAGGTGCCCGCGCGCACCATCATGCTGCCCCTGGCCACCAACGCGCGCGCGAAGATGGAGGGCCTCCGCCGGGGCTTCGTGAAGCTGTTCTGCCGCCCCGCCACCGGCGTGGTCGTCGGTGGTGTCGTCGTGGCACCGCAGGCGAGCGAGCTCATCCTCCCCATCGCGCTCGCCGTCCAGAACCAGCTCACCGTGGACCACCTGGCACTGACGTTTTCGGTGTACCCGTCGCTGTCGGGCTCGATCACCGAGGCCGGGCGCCAGCTCATGCGCCACGACGACCTCGACTGAAATCCGTAGGCAACCCGTCGCGCCCTGTCGCGTCTTGTCGGTTGTGAGGCTGAAGGACGCGAAGGGTGCGATGGTGCGCAAGACGGTGGTTTTCGTTGCGGCAGTGGTGATCGGGGCGACGGCGGCGGCGCCCGCGACAGCGCAGAGCAGCGGTCCCGTGGCGGCGCCCGCGCCCGCCGGCAGCGTCCAGCTCAACGTCAACACCGCGATCAACCAGTCGCTCGTGGACAAGTACGTCCGCGACGCGCCGAACGTCGCGCTGGCCAAGTGCGAAGGTGCTTCGCCGAAGTTCTCTTCGCCGGCGCTGGACTTCGCCAACTACACCCCGGGCCCGTTCATGGGCGCGGACGCCAACATCAGCGCGGACGCCACGCTCAAGCCCGGCACGGGCGCGGGCACGTACCCGCTGACCGTCACGTGCGGCGGCCAGACCTACACCACGAACTTCACGGTGCCGGCCGCCCAGGTGGCGAAGGTGCCGTCCGGTGCCGCGAAAGCGGGCGACGGCAGCATGGCCGGCTGATTCTTCTTTTCCGAAACCGCCCGGGAGCCCCGCTCCCGGGCGGTTTTTTCATGTCGCTTTTGTGACCTTGGTGCGCAACCGATCGCAGGTGGGGACGTCTTGGGGGGTGTGAGCGAGCGGGAGCCGCCACCATTCCACAGGGGAGAAAAGAATGCAGAAGACTGCCGTTGTCGCGGGTTTCGCCGCCGCATTCCTCGTCGTCGCGCCGGGCGCCGCGCTGGCGACGACGCCGACCGCCACGCCGTCCCCGTCGGCCGCGCCGACGGCCACGGTGCCGGTGGACCCGGACGGCCCGTTCTCCCGGATCACCCGGCTGCTGACCGTGTCCCCGGCCCAGGCGCAGCCGGGCGCGCGGGTGAAGCTGGACTTCGCCTGCCAGACGCGTGAGCCCGCCGAGAAGGTCACCGTGCGGTCGGCGGCGCTCGTCTTCGGCAAGGGCGGGTGGGCCACCGGCACCGTCAAGGACGTCAAGCCCGGCAAGTACGCCGTCACGCTGCACTGCGGCCCGGAGACGTCGTCCGCGACGCTGGCGGTCCTGCCGGTGAAGAAGCAGGTCGTCAAGGTGCCCACGGGCGCGCCGCAGACCGGCGGCACCGACGGCCCAGGTGGCTCCGGCACCCCGCTCGCGGCGGCGGCCGCCATGGGCGCGCTGGCGCTCGGCGGCAGCGGTCTCGTGCTCGCCCGGCGCGCGCGGCGGCGCTGACCGCCCGGCGTACCGTCGGGACTCAACCGAAGAGACCACCCGGACGTGTGAACGGCAGGCGAGGGAACCACGGGGGAGAAGATGACGACGAGGAGCACGGGCAGACGGGGCTACTTGATCGCCCTCGTCCTCGCGTTGCTGGCCGCGCTGGTGGTCGTGGCGCTGGTGTTCGGCGGCGGGTCCGAACCGCCGTCGGCCCAGCCGCCGCCCCCGCGGCCGGTCGCCGTCCAGCCCGAACCCGCGGCCGCGGACGCCGTCTCGTCGTTGCCCAGGTCCGACCCGGTCTCGATCGACATCCCGAAGCTCGGCGCGCATTCGTCGCTGGTTCCGCTCGGGCTCAACGCCGACAACACGATCGAGGTACCGCCGGTGACCACGCCGCTGCAGGCCGGCTGGTACACCTACGCGCCGACGCCGGGGGAGGCCGGCCCGGCCGTCGTGCTGGGGCACGTCGACGGCAACCACCAGAAGGGCATCTTCTTCCGGCTCAAGGAGCTGGCGGCGGGCGACCGCGTGGCGATCGCCCGCAAGGACGGCACCACGGCGACGTTCGAGGTGACGAAGGTGCACCAGGTGCCGAAGAAGGACTTCGAGGGCGAGGGCGTCTACGACGACACCCCCGGCCCGGAGCTGCGCCTGATCACCTGCGGCGGCGTCTTCGACCGGAACGCGCGCAACTACGTCGACAACATCGTCGTCTACGCCAAGCTCGTCGGGCACTGAGTCCTTCGGCCCTGGTTTTGTCGGTGGTGGGTGCCAGACTGTGTCGGCCGTCACTCAGGCGGCGTTCACGAGGGTCGGGAGTCGACATGGTGTTCCGGGACGAGCGGTGGCCGGACGGCACGCCCAGTTGGGTGGACCTGATGGTGCCGGACCAGGCGAAAGCGGTGGCGTTCTACAGCGCGCTGTTCGGTTGGGACGTGCGGACGGGCGGTGAGGAGACCGGCTTCTACGGCATGGCTGAGCTGCGCGGGCGTCCGGTCGCGGGCATCGGGCAGACGCCGCCGGGCCAGGAGATGCCGGCGGTGTGGACGACGTACCTGTCGGTGTCCGATGTGGACAAGACGGTCACGGCGATCACCGAGGCCGGCGGCCAGGTCCTGATGCCGGTCATGGAGGTCATGAAGGAGGGCCGCATGGCGGTGGCGGCCGACCCGGCGGGCGCGGTCTTCGGCCTCTGGGAGGCGGGCAACCACATCGGCACCCAGGTCACGGCGGCCCCGGGCACGCTGGCCTGGAACGAGTGCATGAGCCGCGACTATCCGGCGGCGAAGGCGTTCTACGAGCAGGTCTTCGGGTTCGGTTTCCAGGACCTGTCGAACGACGACTTCACGTACGCGGTCCTGCTCCTCGACGGCCGCCCGGTCGGTGGGCTGGGTGCGTTGCCCGCGTCGGTCCCGGCTTCGGTGCCGTCGAACTGGTCGACGTACTTCTCGGTGGCGGACGCCGACGCGAGCGCGGCGAAGGTCGCGGAGCTGGGCGGCCAGGTCCAGGGCAAGCCGTTCGACTCCCCGTACGGCCGGCAGGTCCAGGTGACCGACGACCAGGGGGTGCCGTTCCTGGTGATCGCACCGAACGAGCAGTCGGGCAAGCCGGAGGGCTGGGAGGAGTGAGCGACTCGCACTGAGGCGGCGGCCTGGCAGCACCGGCCGGCGGTCCGGTCAGTCGGCGAGGCAGCTGGCGCGCGATTGCGCCTCAGGTGGTTGCGGCGGCCGGCTCGGCTGCGGCTGGTCGGCGAGGCCGCTTGGCGTGCAGTTGCGCCTGAGGTGGTTGCGGCGGTCGTGCTGCGGCTGCGGCCGGTCGGCAAGCCGGCTTGGCCCGCGGCTGTGCCACTCGGCTGCGGGCAGCTCTGCCCCGCGCGCCCGGCGGGCGACAGCCGAGCCACCCCCGCCGGGCCGTGGCACCAGCAGGCCGGAGGCGCCCGGCGGCGCCCCCGGCCCAGCGAGGGTCAGTCCTCGTCGGACACCCAGTCGAAGGTCTTCGTCACCGCCTTCTTCCAGTTGCGGTACTCGCGGTCGCGGCGGGCGTCGTCCATCGCCGGGTCCCATTGCTTGTCCTGGGCCCAGTTGGTGCGGATGTCGTCTTCGGACTTCCAGAACCCGACCGCCAGCCCGGCGGCGTACGCGGCGCCCAGTGCGGTCGTCTCGTTGACCACCGGGCGGATCACCGGGACGCCGAGGATGTCGGCCTGGAACTGCATGAGCAGCTCGTTGACGACCATGCCGCCGTCCACCTTGAGCGACTTCAGGGGCACGCCCGAGTCGGCGTTCATCGCGTCGATGACCTCGCGGGACTGGAAGGCCGTCGCCTCCAGGACCGCGCGGGCCAGGTGGCCCTTGTTGACGAAGCGGGTGAGGCCGACGATCGCGCCGCGGGCGTCCGAACGCCAGTACGGGGCGAACAGGCCCGAGAACGCCGGGACGAAGTACGCGCCGCCGTTGTCCTCGACGCTGCGGGCGTGCTCTTCGATCTCGGCCGCCGTCGAGAGCATGCCGAGGTTGTCGCGCAGCCACTGCACCAGCGACCCGGTCACCGCGATGGAGCCTTCCAGCGCGTAGATCGTGTCGTTCGAGCCGATCTTGTAGCAGACCGTGGTGAGCAGCCCGTTCTGCGACATCACCTTTTCGGTGCCGGTGTTGAGCAGCATGAAGTTGCCGGTGCCGTAGGTGTTCTTGGCTTCACCGGGCGAAAGGCAGGCCTGGCCGAACGTCGCGGCCTGCTGGTCGCCCAGGATGCCCGCGATCGGGACGCCCGCGAGCGCGCCCTTCTCGCGGACCTTGCCGTACTCCTCGGACGAGGAACGGATCTCCGGCAGCATCGAAAGGGGGATGCCCATCTCGCCGGCGATCTCGGGGTCCCACTGCAGGGTGTCGAGGTCCATCAGCATGGTGCGCGACGCGTTCGTCGGGTCGGTGACGTGCACGCCGCCGTCCGCGCCGCCGGTCATGTTCCACAGCACCCAGGTGTCCATGTTGCCGAAGATCAGGTCACCGGCTTCGGCCTTCTCGCGCGCGCCGTCGACGTTGTCGAGGATCCACTTGATCTTCGGCCCCGAGAAGTACGTCGCGAGCGGGAGGCCGACCTTGGCGCGGTAGCGCTCCTGGCCGCCGCCGAGGTTGCCGAGCTCGGTGACGATCCGGTCGGTGCGGGTGTCCTGCCAGACGATCGCGTTGTACACCGGCTTGCCGGTCGTCTTGTCCCAGACCAGCGCGGTCTCGCGCTGGTTGGTGATGCCGACGGCGACGATGTCCTTCGCGGTCAGGTCGGCCTTGGCCAGCGCGCCCGCGGCGACCCGGCGGGTGTTCTCCCAGATTTCCTCGGCGTTGTGCTCGACCCAGCCGGCCTTCGGGAAGATCTGCTCGTGCTCGCGCTGGTCCACCGACACGACGCGGCCTTCGTGGTTGAAGATCATGCACCGGGTCGACGTCGTGCCCTGGTCGATCGCGGCTACGTACGAAGTCATGTGTGCTCCAGGAATTCGTTGGGGTGGGCGATCAGGTCAGGTTGTGCACGCCGAGGTAGAGCAGCGCGGCCAGCGCACCACCGACCAGCGGGCCGACGACCGGGATCCAGGAGTAGCCCCAGTTGGCGTTGGCCTTGTTCTTGATCGGGAGCAGGAAGGCGTACGCGATGCGCGGGCCGAGGTCGCGGGCCGGGTTGATGGCGTAGCCCGTCGGCCCGCCGAGCGAGGTGCCGATCACGAGGACGACGAACGAGACGCCCGCGTAGCCGAGCGCGGAGTTGCCGAAGTTCGGCGTGCCGCCGTCGCCGGCGGCGAAGACCGGGCTGAGCAGGATCCACGCGACCAGCACGAAGGTGCCGATGATCTCGGTGACGAGGTTCCACGCCGTGTTCGGGATCTGCGGTGCGGTGGAGAAGATGCCGAGCGTGTTCTCGGGCTCGGGGTGGTCGTCGAACTGCAGCTTGTAGGCGGCCCAGCAGAGCACGGCGCCGACGATCGCGCCGACCATCTGGCCGAGGAAGTAGAGCGGGACGTCGGCCCACGGGGTCTTGCCCGAGATGGCCAGGCCCAGCGTCACCGCCGGGTTGAGGTGCGCCCCGCTGGGGGCGGCGATGCTGGCGCCGGTGAAGACGGCGAACGCCCAGCCGAAGTTGATGAAGAGGAACCCTGCGTTGTGACCGTTGTTCTTACGGAGGACGTGGTTCGCGACCACACCGTTGCCGAGCAGGATCAGCGCGGCCGTTCCCAGTAGTTCCCAGACGATTATTGCCCCAGCACTCACCGCTGCACCTCCACACTGGACACTCTGCGCAGGGTCGATCACGGCGTGCCACGGCACCGTTGCCGACCCACGTCGAGGGGACGTTACCGGGGCGTGGAAGCGGATTCCAAGCACCGGCCAGCGCAATCTTTTCAAGATCGTGGCGGGTTACGCCACACGTGTCGTCCGTGGACAGGCGGATGATCACCGGGTCGTGCGATGCTGGAAGCCTCGCCGGCACGAGGAGGAATGTCACGTGGCGCAGCACGCAGCGGAGACCAACCCGGCTCGACTGGGCCCGGTCAAGCGGGAAGAGACGTGGCAGCGCCTCGGCAAGGAGACGTTCGACCTCGTCGTGATCGGCGGCGGTGTCGTCGGCGCGGGCACGGCGCTGGACGCCGCCACGCGCGGGCTCCGGGTCGCGCTGGTAGAAGCGCGGGACCTCGCTTCCGGGACGTCGAGCCGCTCGAGCAAGCTCTTCCACGGCGGCCTGCGCTACCTGGAACAGCTCGAGTTCGGCCTGGTCCGGGAAGCGCTGCGCGAGCGTGAGCTGATGCTGACGACGATCGCGCCCCACCTGGTGAAACCGGTCAGCTTCCTCTACCCGCTGACCCACCGCGTGTGGGAGCGCCCATACACCGCGGCCGGCCTGCTGATGTACGACACGATGGGCGGCGCGCGCAGCGTCCCCGGCCAGAAGCACCTGACCCGCGCGGGTGCGCTGCGGATGGTGCCCGCGCTCAAACGATCCGCCCTGATCGGGGGAATCCGCTACTACGACGCCCAATCGGACGACGCCCGCCACACCATGACGGTGGCCAGGACGGCAGCGCACTACGGCGCGGTCGTGCGGACGTCGACGCAGGTCGTCGGATTCCTGCGCGAGGCGGACCGGGTGTCCGGCGTGCGCGTGCGCGACGTCGAAGACGGCCGCGAGACCGAGATCTCGGCGGCCGCGGTGATCAACTGCACCGGCGTCTGGACCGACGAGCTGCAGCGCCTTTCCGGCGGTCGCGGGCGGTTCCGCGTGCGCGCCAGCAAGGGCGTGCACATCGTCGTCCCGCGCGACCGGATCGTGTCGGAGTCGGGGATGATCCTGCGCACCGAGAAGTCGGTGCTGTTCGTGATCCCGTGGCGCAACCACTGGATCGTCGGCACGACGGACACCGACTGGAACCTCGACCTCGCCCACCCGGCGGCGACGAAGCACGACATCGACTACCTCCTCGAGCACGTCAACAGCGTGCTGGCGACGCCGCTGACGCACGACGACATCGAAGGCGTCTACGCGGGCCTGCGCCCGTTGCTGGCGGGGGAGAGCGAAGAGACGTCGAAGCTTTCGCGCGAGCACGCGGTGGCGCGGGTGGCACCGGGCCTGGTGGCGATCGCGGGCGGCAAGTACACGACGTACCGGGTGATGGCGGCGGACGCGGTCGACGCAGCCGCGGTGGACCTGCCGGGCCGCTCGCAGCCGTCGATCACGGACAAGGTTCCCCTGCTGGGCGCGGACGGCTACCACGCGCTGGTCAACCAGGCCGACCACGTGGCCGCCGAGCACGGCCTGCACCCCTACCGCGTGCGGCACCTGCTCGACCGCTACGGCTCGCTGGTCAACGAGGTGCTGGCCGCGGCGAACGGGCGCCCGGAACTGCTGAAGCCGATCGAGCACGCGCCGGACTACCTGGGCGTCGAGGTCGTGTACGCGGCTTCGCACGAAGGGGCGCTGCACCTGGAAGACGTCCTGGCCCGCCGCACGCGCATCTCGATCGAGTACGCCCACCGCGGGGTCGACTGCGCGGAGCAGGTGGCGTCGCTGGTCGGCGAGGTCCTCGGCTGGTCGCCCGAAGCCGTGCAGCGCGAGATCGAGGTCTACACCGCGCGGGTCGAGGCGGAGCGGGAGTCGCAGTCCCAGCCGAGCGACGAAGCGGCGGACGCCCTGCGGTCGGCGGCCCCGGAAGCGCGGGCGGGCATCGTGGAGCCGGTGAGCTGAGCCCCGTGGGGCCCGTGCGAGCAGGGCGTTCGTCCACTGCTCGCACGGACCGCACGGCGGCCGGCGGCCTCCCGGCCACCCGGGCGCGATCCGCCGGTCAACGGGCTTTCCTGGACCCGGCTCGGGAGCGAGCCGGGCTTCCCCGCAGAGAAATCCGTGAACGGCGCTGCTCGGTGTGGCGTTTTGGAGACCTTTCGAGGGTCCCACGCACGGAACCGATGTACAAGCCAGGCAGGCGGTCAGGCGGTCCGGTGCCAGCGGATCAGGCGTTCGCCGGTCGGCGCGCGCTCGTCCTCCGGGCCCAGCAGCGTGAACCCGCACCGCTCGGCGACGACCGCCGAAGCCGCGTTGCTCTCCTCGTACCGGTAGCTCACCTCGGTCAGGCCCAGCCCGCCGAACCCGAACCGCAGGGCCGCGCTCAACGCCGTCGTGGCGATCCCCTTGCCCCGCTCCGCCGGGTGGACCCAGATGGTCGCCTCCGCGTACGCCGCGTCCAGGTTCAGCTCGCGCAGGCCCACCTCGCCGAGCAGGCGCCCGGACGTCGGCTCGGCGATCGCCCACGAACACCGCTCGTCGCCCGCCCACTGGGCCGCGCGCAGCGCCACGTACTCGGTGGCTTCGGCCAGGGTGCGCAGGCGGTAGTTCAGCACGTACTTGCGGTGCGTCGGGTCGGCGAACGCCTCCATCAGCAGCGCGCGGTCGTCCAGGTGCCGGTCGGCGCGCAGCTGGCGCAGGTAGTAGGTGCCCGCGTTGATCTCCACCGGTTCCACTCCGCCCAGCCTAGCCAGGCCGGGAGCAGGCCGCTCCCGGCCCGGCGGTCAGGGCCCGGTCACGGGGTCAGGTGCCAGACCACCGGCACCCCGCCGTCGCTCTCCGAGCCGTTCGTCGCGAAGCCCGCCAAGGACCCGTCGTCCGCGGCGAGACTCGCTTGGAACTGCGTGTACGTGCCCGGGCGCTGGACCGCGCCCGCGACCGTGCCGCGCCATGCCGTCGCGTTGCCGGGCCACGACGCGTTCGACGGGTTCGGGAGCAGCCCCGCCGTCAGGCCGACCTGGTTGACGCTGATCGCCGACGCGCCGCCCTCCAGCCCCACCGTCGAGTCGGGGGTGGACCAGCGGGCCGCCTGCTCGGCACCGCCCCAGAAGCGCTGGCCGACGACCACGCCGTTGCGGATCGCCAAGCCCTGCGCCGACACCGCCGGGCTCGGCGACAGCCGCCGGATCACGCCGTTCTTCCACAGCGTCGACCCCGGGCCCGAGTCGAACAGGATAGTGCCGTCGTCGTCGAGGTCGCGGGCGTAGTACGTGTCGTTGCCCGAGGGGATCACCGTCGGGGCGCCGCCGCCCGCCGGCCACAGCAGCGTCGCGAAGTAGGGGCCGGTGCGGACGGCCCGGGCGAGGACGTCGCCGCGGGCGTTGATCGCCACGCCGTACGGGTGCTCCCAGCCCGCTGGGTTCTCCTTGAGGTGGAACCCGGTCGGGTCCAGGACGAACACGCTGCTGTTCTGGGTCTCGTCGTCGTGGGCGGTGCCCACCACGACACCGGACGCGTTTTCGTCGACCGCGTCCGCGCGCTCGTACCCGCTCGGCAGCCCGCGCACCACCGGCTGCCCGTTCCGCCAGCTCACCACCTGCTGGACGCCGTTCACCGCGAACGTGCCGGTGTACTCGCCTTTCCCGTTCGACCCGGTCAGGAACCCGTTGCCGCCGCCGGCCGGCAGCGGCAGCACGGTGGGCCGCCACGGGAGGCGGATCCCCAGCGCGCCGGCGGGCTGCGCCAGCGTCACCGCCGCGAGCACGGCGACGGCGGGCGCGAGCGCGCGCGCCCAGGACTTGCTTCTCATCGGATCTCCGTTTCCCCCCGACCTGCACCGGATACATCGGTGCAGGTCGGGGGGCCGTTGCCCGGCAAACGGAGCAATCTTGATCAAGAACCGGAAGAATCTCCCGAACCGGTCACGGGGTCAGGTGCCAGACCACCGGCACGCCGTACGAGGCCTCCGGGCTGTTCGCCGCGTAGCCCGCCAAGGAGCCGTCGTCCGCGGCGACCTCGGCCTCGAACGTGGAGTAGCCGCTGGGCGCGCGGACCTCGCCCGGGGTGGTCGTGCGCCACGCGATCGCGTTGCCGACGATGACCGGCCCCGACGGGTTCGGCACCAGCCCGGCCGTCAGACCCGCCTTGTTGACGCTGAGCGCGCGCCCGCCGCCCGGCAGTGCGGCCCACGAGCTCGTCGCGGAGGACCAGCGCACTGCCTGCTCGACGCCGCCCCGGATCGCCGTCCCGACCACGACGCCGCCCCGGATCGCGTAGCCCCACGCCTGCAGGGACGGCGCCGGCGAGAGGTGCCGGAGGACGCCGTCCTTCCACAGCGCCGAGCTGTTGCCGGAGTCGAACAGGATCGTGCCGTCCTCGTCGAGGTCGCGCGCGTAGTACGTGTCCGGCGTTCGCGGGATGAGCACCGGTGCGCTGCCGTCGGCGCGCCACAGCACCGTGGCCTCGCCGCCGCCGCTGCCGAACTGCGTGGCCCGGCCGAGCAGGTCGCCGCGGGCGTTGATCGCGACGCCGTAGACGTAGTCGTAGCCCGCCGGGACGTCCCGCATGTGGAACCCGGACGCGTCCAGCGTGAACGCCCGGCTGACGAAGGTGTCGTAGTCGTGCACCGTGCCGGCCACCACCCCGGACGGGTTTTCGTCTTCGGCGAGCGCCGCCTCGTACCCGCTCGGCACGCCCCGCACCACCGGCTGCCCGTTCCGCCAGCTGACGACCGTCTGCACGCCGTTCACGTCGAACGTGCCGGTGTATTCGCCCTTCCCGTCCGATCCGGCCAGCCTGCCGCTGCCCGCGCCGGACGGCAGCGGCAGGACCGTCGGCCGCCACGCGATGCGGATCGCGGCGTCCGCGGGCTGCGCCAGCACCGCCACGGAAAGCGCGGCGACGACGGGCGCCAAGACCCGCCCCCAGAACTTGCTCTTCATCGTCTCTCCCTTGTCCCCGACCTGCACTCCCACCACGTCTGGGGCGGGGATTCGGTTGCCGGGAAAAGGGAAGGTCAGCGCGGGCGGCGGACCCGTGCGAGCGCCGCCACCACGAGCGGCAGCGCGACCGAGATGATCAGCAGCCTGCCGCGCGAAAGGATCAGCACCGCGATCGCCAGCACGATGGCGATCGGCACCGCGCTGCGCGTCAGGAACTGCGACAGCGCGGTTTCCCCGGCGGGTGCCGCCACCGGTGCGGAAGCCCCGTTCAGCAACGCGCTCGGCCGCGGTGACGGCAGGTCGTCGAACAGCGGGACCAGTTCGCTGACGCGCTTGGCCGCGGTGACCTTCGCGGTGCGGGAGCCGTACTCGTCGATGTCGAGGCGGCCGCTGCGGACGTGCTCTTCGAGGACGTCGAGGGCGTCCTGGCGTTCGGCGTCGCTCAAGCGCATGTCGCCCACGACGGGATCAGCGGCCCAGCTCGCGCCGGTAGGAGTCGCGCAGTTCGCGGCGGCGCTCCCGGTCGCGCAGATGGCGGTCGTGGCGGCGGCGCTGGTGCTCGTCGTGGTTCCAGCCGTGGCCCCACATCGCCTTGCCGAAGACGCCGACGCCGATCGGGACGAAGATGATCGGCCACGCGAGCGTGCTGGTGGCGATCAGCGCGATCGCGGCGATCAGGGTCAGCGGGAAGATCGCGGCGAGGAACCGCTGCGGTGGTGACCAGCCGTCGGGGGTTCCCGGAGGCCGCGGCGCGGGCGCGGCCGGCTCGGGTGCCGCCACGGCTCGCGGGACGTCGTCGTACCGGGGGTGCGGGGCCGGGAGGTCGCCGAAGACCTCACCGAGCTCGCCGCGCGTCTTGGCCGCGGTGATCCGCGCCGAGCGCTCGCCGTACTCGTCGATGTCGATCCGCCCCGCGCTCATGTGCTCACCGAGCGCGGACAGCGCGGACTCGCGGTTCTGGTCGCTGATCCGCAGCTGCGGAGACGGGACTTCGGTCACGTGGTCGATGGTAGGCCGCCTCGGGGGCGGCCCACCACGACATCTGTAACGAACCGCGCTACTTGAGCTCGAGAAGCTGCGTGCCCTGCGTCACGGCGGCGCCGACCTCGACCGAAAGCCCGGTCACGGTGCCCGCCTTGTGCGCGGTGACCGGGTTCTCCATCTTCATCGCCTCGAGGACGACGATCAGCTCACCGGCTTCGACCGTCTGGCCCTCTTCGACGGCGATCTTGACGATGGTGCCCTGCATCGGCGCCGTGACGGCGTCGCCGCTGACCGCGGCCTTGGTGCCGCCGGCCCGCTTGCGCGGCTTCGCCTTGACGGCCGCGCCGCCACCGCCGCCGCCTTCGAGCGCGAACCCGCCCGGCAGCGAGACTTCCAGGCGCCGCCCGCCGACCTCGACCACGACGTTCTGCCGCGGCTCTTCTTCGGCGGTCTCGAGGTCCGGCGCCACGAACGGCTCGATCTTGTTGTCGAACTCCGTCTCGATCCAGCGCGTGTGCACGCTGAAGCCGTTCTCGTCGCCGATGAACGCGGGGTCGTCGACGATCACGCGGTCGAACGGCAGCACCGTCGCCATGCCCTCGACGACCATCTCGGCCAGCGCGCGGCGGCTGCGCTCCAGCGCGTTGTTCCGGTCGGACCCGGTGACGATCAGCTTCGCCAGCATCGAGTCGAACTGGCCGCCGATGACGCTGCCGGACTCGACGCCGGAGTCGACGCGCACGCCCGGCCCGCTCGGCGCGACGAACTTCGTCACCGTGCCCGGCGCGGGCAGGAAGCCGCACCCGGCGTCTTCGCCGTTGATGCGGAACTCGATGGAGTGGCCGCGCGGCTCGGGGTCTTCGGTGATCCGCAGCTTCTCGCCGCGCGCGATGCGGAACATCTCGCGGACCAGGTCCAGCCCGGTCGTCTCCTCCGACACCGGGTGCTCGACCTGCAGGCGCGTGTTGACCTCGAGGAAGGAGATCGTGCCGTCGGTCGCGACGAGGTACTCGACCGTGCCGGCGCCGTAGTACCCGGCTTCCTTGCAGATCGCCTTGGCCGAGGAGTGGATGCGGGCGCGCTGGTCGTCGCTCAGGAACGGCGCGGGCGCCTCCTCGACGAGCTTCTGGTGGCGGCGCTGCAGCGAGCAGTCGCGGGTGCCGACGACGATCGCGTTGCCGTGCATGTCGGCCAGCACCTGCGCCTCGACGTGGCGCGGCTTGTCCAGGTAGCGCTCGACGAAGCACTCGCCGCGGCCGAACGCGGCGACCGCCTCGCGGGTCGCCGACTCGAACAGCTCGGGGATCTCTTCGCGGGTGCGCGCGACCTTGAGGCCGCGGCCGCCGCCGCCGAACGCGGCCTTGATGGCCACCGGCAGTCCGTGCTCGTCGGCGAACGCGACGATCTCGGCGGCGTCCTGCACCGGCTCCTTGGTGCCCGGCACCAGCGGCGCGCCCGCGCGCATCGCGATGTGCCGCGCGGTGACCTTGTCGCCGAGGTCGCGGATGGCCTGCGGGCCCGGCCCGATCCAGGTCAGCCCGGCGTCGAGGACGGCCTGGGCGAAGTCCGCGTTTTCGGAGAGGAAGCCGTAGCCCGGGTGCACCGAGTCGGCGCCGGAGCGCTTGGCGGCGTCCAGGAGTTTTTCGATGTTGAGGTAGCTCTCGGCGGCCGTGGTCCCGCCGAGCGCGAAGGCTTCGTCCGCGAGGCGGACGTGCGGTGCGTCCCGGTCCGGATCGGCGTACACCGCGACGCTGGCCAGACCGGCGTCCTTGGCCGCTCTGATCACGCGTACCGCGATCTCGCCCCGGTTGGCGACCAGGATCTTGGTCACCGGACCACCGGTGGATTCGCCGACCTGCTCGGCCACCCCGCACCTCCTGCGTCCCGACAGCTGCATTGCTGACCGCCCACGCGGTACGGGGGAGTCTACGGATATGACGTCGCGAGTCAGTCGAGTGAGAGGTGAACCACGCTCACACGTGGTGACGCAGCTCCTGGGGCAGCGGCGAGTCGAGCACGATGACGTCGTACGGGTTCGCGGCGTGGACCTTGGACAGGTGTTCGGTGTTCACCAGCACCCACGGCTGGTGCTCGCCGCAGCAGTCGATCAGCCGGTCGAGCGCGGTGAAGGCGACGAGCGCGGTGCGGCCGTCCGGCGTCCGGCGCAGCTCGATCGACGCGCCTTCGGTTTCGGCGCTGGCCGGGCCGGTCGGCAGGTACAGGGCGGGGGGCAGGTTCGGGTTGGTCACGGGGACAACATAGACGGACACGCTGCGCGAGCCGCGCCCTCACCGATCGGGTGCACGCCCGGGGGATTTCAGCCACATCGGCCCGGGCGTCGCCCACACACCGTCGCGAACCGGCTTACGCTCTGTCTTATGCGGACTACGGCAGCGCGGACGCCCCGGTCGGCGCTGCTCACGGCGGTGCTGGCCGCGGTGGTGACGCTGGGCGCGATCGGCGCCGTGTTCGCGCTGCGCCCGCGTCCCGAAGCGCCCGCCGGCGCGGCCGAACCCGCGGCGGCGCCGGTGGCACCCGCGGTGACCTGCGGCGGCGGCCCCTGCCGCCAGCTCGCGGCGGTCACGGTCGGGGGCACGCCGGTGGTGCTGCTGACCGACACCTCGGGCGGGTCGGCGCGGCTGCGCGTCGGCCCCGAGCCGGGCACGGTGTTCGAGCTGGCGATCGCGCAGCTGGGCGTGCGGCTGGACCAGGACTCGCTGCGCTGCGTCGACGGCTCGGCCCCGGCGTGCCTGGTCCGCGGCGACGTCGGCGACGACAGCGATGACGGCACGGCCGCGTACGGCGAGCTGCTGGTCGGCAGCGGGGGAGTGTGGCGCGACCCCGGCAAGCCGTACTACGCGGACGCCGGGACGCTGTCGCTCTACGACGTCACGGCCGACGGCCGCGCGGACGTGATCGTGGTCCGCCACGACTGCCCGGGCGCGGCGTCCGGCACCCCGAAGTGCGAGGCGTCGCCGGTGCTGGGCGAGGTGTACGACCTGACGGGCAAGCCGGTCGGCTGTACCCGCCGCTACACCGCGCCGTCGGACCTGCGCGGCTGGCCCGACATCCGCCTCACCCGCGCCGACCTCCGCCCCTGCCCCACGTCCTGACCCCGAAGCCCGGCACTTTCACGTGAAAGTGATGTGGAGGGCGGACCTCCGGAACACTTTCACGTGAAAGTGCGCTTGCGTTCAGGCGGGGGCGGGCTCGGTGTGGCGGGCCTCGGTGCCGTCGTCGCTGTGCAGCGGGGTGTCGGTCGGGGCGTCGAGGACCTCGTCGTCGAGGAGGCCCTCGCCGCGTGCCACGACCACCGGGACCGCGATCTGGCCGGCCACGTTCGTGGCGGTCCGCATCATGTCCATGATCGGGTTGACCGAGTAGATCAGCGCCAGGCCGAGCGCCACCTGCTTGGCGTCGAGGCCGATGAACGACGTCGTCAGCGTGAACGCCGTCAGCCAGCCGGTGGTGCCGGCCGTCGCCAGCGCGCCGACCACGGCGACCACGACGATGCCGACGTACTGCCAGAAGTTCAGCGACACCCCGGCCAGGTTGGCGACGAAGATCGCCGCGATCGCCGGGAAGACCGCCGCGCAGCCGTCCATCTTGGTCGCGCTGCCGAGCGGGGTCGCGAAGGCCGCGTACGCCGGCTGGACGCCGAGGTTGACCGCGGACTGGCGGGTCAGCGGCAGCGTCGCGGCCGAGGACTGCGACGCGAACGCGAACTGGATCGCCGTGCCCGCCTTGGCGAAGAACTTCAGCGGGCTGACCTTGGCCACGAACTGCAGCAGGATCGGGTAGACGACGAAGAGCACCAGGAGGCAGCCGACGTACACCGCGAGCGTGGTGGAGAACAGCGGCCGGAACAGCGCGTCGCCGTAGTTCGAGACGGCCGCGCCGATCAGGCCGATGATGCCGATCGGGGCCAGCCGGACGATCCAGCCGAGGTAGCGCTGGATGATCTCGAAGACGCTCGTCGTGAAGTCCACGAACGGCTTGGCCTTGTCACCCAGGCTGTACGCGGCCGCGCCGATGACCAGCGCGAGGAAGAGCACCTGCAGCGTCTCGCCGTCGGCAAACGCTTTCACGAAGTTCTCCGGCAGCAGGCCGTTCACGAAGGCGCTCCACGAGCCCCAGTGGTCGACGCTGGCCGCGGCCTTGCCGGCGTTCTTGGCGGTCGCTTCGACGCCGCCGAGCCCGCCCGCGCCGGGGTTGAAGACCTTGCCGACGGCGATGCCGATCAGGGACGCGATGAACGACGTGATCGCGAACCACAGCACCGTCTTGCCGCCGAGGCGCGCGGCGGTGCGCCCGCCGCCGAGCCCGCGGAGGCTGTTGATGCCGACCACGATCGCCGTGAAGACCAGCGGGATCACCGCGATCTGCAGCAGCGTGGTGAAGATGGTGCCGATCTGGTCGAGGAGATCGGTCAGCCAGCCGGCCTCGGTCTGCCGCGCGACGACGCCGAGGGCGGCGCCGACGACGAGCGAGCCGAGGACCGCGGCCGCGAACACCCGCGGTTTGGTGTATGTCCGTACGAAAGACACGGGGCGACTCCGGTGCTCGAAAATTTCTCGTTTTGCCTCGTGAAGAGAACGTCAGGCAAGGGAGCACTCTTCCGGATCACCCGTTCGTGTGGCGCCTTTCTCAGGATGCGGGACGTTCCCAGAGATCCACGACACCGACGCCGACCTCGGCCAGCAGCCGGCGCGTCAGCGGCAGGCTGATCCCGATCACGCTCGTGTGGCCGCCGTCGAGCCCTTCGACGAACCAGCCGCCCCGGCCGTCGATCGTGAAGCCGCCCGCCACGTGCAGCGGCTCGCCGCTGGCGACGTAGGCGTCGATCTCGTGCGCGCTCGGCGTGCCGAACCGGACGGTGGTCGACTCCCAGCCCGCGGCCTCCTTCGAGCGGGCCCCGCCGTCGAGCCGGACGACCGCGTGTCCGGTGAGGAGTTCACCGGATGTCCCGGCCATCGCGGCCCAGCGCTGCCGCGCGATGTCCGGATCGGCCGGTTTGCCGACCATCTGCCCGCCGATGTTCAGCATCGAATCGCAGGCGACGACGACGGCGTCCGGGTGGACCGCGGCGACCTTGTCGATGACGGCTTCGGCCTTGGCCGCGGCGAGCGCGGCGACGAGTTCGGACGGCGAGGGGTCGGTCAGCGCGGCGGCGACGGCGTCCTCGTCGACGCCGGAGACGAACACGGCCGGATCGAGGCCCGCGGAGCGCAGGAGGGCGAGGCGGGCGGGGGACTGGGAGGCGAGGACGAACTGCACCCGGCGAAGGTACCCGGCCGCCGGTCGTGACCGGATTGTGACCGGCACCACTTCCTGGGCGAGTTATTTTGTTGTTGCTCGCAACATATGGATCGGTGCGGGAGGTGCCATGACCGTGCGCGTGACGGAATCGACGCCGGTACCGAGGTCGCCGTGGTGGACGAGACGCCGCGCGCCGCGCCGGGCCGGCTCGGCCCGGCGCCGAAGCTGATCCCGGGCCGGAGACCACCGCTCCCGCGGTCCGTGCGAGCCCCCGGCACCCGACACCGGGGGCTCGCACGGGTTTTCAGGCCGCGGCGGCTTCGGGCGCCGGCGCCGGGGTTTCCCAGCGCGGCTTGACCTTCCGCAGCAGCAGGGCCGCGAGGATCCCCAGCAGCAGCACGCCCATCGGCAGCAGCATCGTCACGCGGGCCGCGTCCGTGAGTCCACTGTGGACAGCTTCGGACGCCAGCTTCCCCGCCTGGGCGGCGAGCTCCGCGGGCACCCCCGGCATCGGCGACGGCCCGCCGGCCGAGCCGAACTCACCCGCGCCGGCCGCGGCGTGCGCGATCCCCTCCGTGAACGGCGCCCGGTACTGCTCCGGCAGCTGCGAAGCCGCCTTCGCCGCTTCGTCCGCGATAGAAGCGCTGATCCGCGCCTGCAGCAGTACGCCGATCGCCGCGCTGCCCAGCACGCCGCCGACCTGGCGGGCGGTGTTGAAGATGCCGGACGCGGTCCCGGCCAGCCGCGGCTCGACCGACCCCATCGTCATGTTGCTCATCGGCGAGAAGATGCAGCCGATGCCGAGCCCGCACACCAGCAGCGCCGGGACGAACGCCCACGGGCTGCTCGTCGGCGTCGCCTGCAGCGCGATGATCCCCAGCCCGGCCGCGAGCGCGGCGAGGCCGAACACCACCAGGTACTTGCCGTTCACCTTGTCCGACGCGCGCCCCACGAACGGCGCCACGATCCCGGACAGCAGCGACATCGGCGCCGTCAGCAGGCCGCCCATGGTCGGGGTCAGGCCGAGCACCGACTGGATGTAGATGACCAGCGGCAGGAACATGCCGGTCATCGCGAAGCCGACCGTGGTCGCGGTGAGCGTCCCCGCGGAGAAGTTCCGGTTCGAGAACACCTGCAGCGGCAGCAGCGGCTCGCGCTTGTTGTACCGCTGCCACACCAGGAACGCGGCCAGCAGCAGCACGCCGGCGCCGATGATCTCGAAGACGGTGATGCCGCCCCAGACGGTGCCCCAGTCGTACTGCTGGCCGTTCTGGACGCCGAACACGATGCACAGCAGCCCCGCGCTCGAGAGGAAGATCCCCAGCAGGTCGAACGAGTGCGAGTGCTTCGGCTGCCAGTCCGGGACCAGCAGCAGCGTCAGCACGATGGCGATCACGCCGATCGGCACGTTGACGAAGAAGATCCATTCCCAGCCGAGGTGGTCGACCAGCACGCCGCCGAGCAGCGGGCCCGCGATCGTCGCCAGGCCGGCGACACCGCCCCACATGCCCATCGCCGGGCCGCGCTTGGCCGGCGGGAACAGGTGCGTGATGAACGCCAGCGTCTGCGGCGTCATCAGCGCGGCCCCGAGCCCCTGCACGGCCCGCGCGGCGATCAGCATCTCGACGTTGCCGGACAGGCCGCACCACAGCGACGCGCCGGTGAACACGACGAGCCCGGCGAGGAACACCCGCTTCGGCCCGAAGCGGTCACCGAGCCGGCTGGTGAACAGCATCGGCACGGCGTAGGTGAGCAGGTAGACGCTGATCACCCAGACGACCGAGTTCAATCCGGCGTTCAGCTTGTTCAGCATGGTCGGGATCGCGATCGACACGATGGTCGTGTCGAGCAGGATCATGAAGAAACCGAGGCACAGCGCGCCGAGCGCGGCCCACGGGTTAGCTTGTCTGGCGTTCATCGTCGTCTTCCCTGGTGATGAGCGTGAGCTTGGGTTGTTCGCAGTCCTGGAACGGGATCCGCCCGGCCTTGAGGTCGTCGAGGAGCCGCTCGGTCCACTCGAGCTCGAACTTCCGGTGGTCGCACTGGTAGCGCCAGTCGAGCCAGTAGATCGGCGGCGTCTCGTCGTCGGCCAGCCGCTGCAGCACGGCCTGGTCGGCGGCCACCGCGGCGCGCAGCCGTGTGACCCGGTGTTCGAGCTCGATCAACGAGGTTTCGCGCCCCAGTTCGTCGATCACGGCGAGCCCGGAAAGGAAAGCGGGGAACTCGGCCACGAGGTCGCCGAGCAGTTCGCGACCCCGCTGGTTGAACTCGTCGAGCCCTTCTTGGGTCATGCCGTAGACGGTCCGTTCGGGCCGCCTGCCGTCACGCTGCGTGTCGACGACTTCGATGAATCCGTCGCGCTTCAGGCGTTCTACGGTGTGGTAGAGCGACCCGGCTTTGACGTTGACCCGCGTGTTGACGTACCGCTCACGCATGAGCTGAGCCATCTCGTACGGGTGCATCGGCCGCTCGTGCAGCAGCTCCAGCACGGCGATGCCGAGCGGCGTCAACTTGGCCGAGGCCATGGGTGATCCCTCCGGGTCGGTTATTCCACGTGGACTATACGACGTGGGGTAGTTGCCGGTCCACGGCCATTACTGTGACGGTCCGTACACGCTGCGAAGACTGTCGATGGATTTCGGCGAGCCACTGGCGACGGGTGACGCCGACTCCGGACGGCGACGTACTCGCCATCTTGGTCGGCGTCGAGAGTGCTTCCGCGACCGGCCTGCTGCACCGGTTGCTGGGCAAGTACTCGGAGAGAAAGAGCTGAATTGCGTACGAAGAGTTGCGGCGCTGAGGTCGTGCGAGGGCGCTCGGTGGAGGCGGACCAGTTCTGGCACGTGGCCTGCCGGCTTGTGGAAGAGATCTCGGCAGCCAGGCCGGCACGTATGTGGCAACGTGAAAGCCACAACTTGTGAGTTCGAGCTAGTTCGTACTACGAACTGTATGTTAAGTTCGTAGTACGAACTAACTGGGAGGAACCATGACCCACTTCGGCATCGGCGTCTCCACCGCCACCGCAGCCGTCCCCGACACCCTCGAACTCGCCGTCCAGGCCGACCGCGCCGGGCTCGATCTCATCACCGTCTCCGATCACCCGTACTACGCCGATCGGCTCGACGCCTACGCCGAACTCGGTGTGCTGCTGGGGAAAACCGAACGGATCTCCGGGCTCGTCTCCGTCACCAACCTGCCCACCCGGCCCGCCGCGATGCTCGCGCGCACCATCACCTCCCTGTCCGCGCTGACCGGGGGGCGGATCGTGCTCGGGATGGGCGTCGGCGGGCTCTGGGACGACATCGCGCGCCTCGGCTTCACCAAACTGACGCCCGGTCAAGCCGTCCGCGCCTTCGAAGAGGGCATCCGGCTCGTCAAGCTGCTCGGCGGGGGCGGCGAACCCGTGACCTTCGACGGCGAGTTCCACCGGGTCACGAACCTCGAACCCGCCCGGGAACAGCTGCCGCCCGTCTGGACCGGCTCGGTCGGGCCCAAGTCCCTCGCCGTCACCGGACGCGTGGCCGACGGGTGGATGCC
Organism: Amycolatopsis sp. cmx-4-83; assembly: GCF_046548815.1. Lineage (NCBI taxonomy): Bacteria > Bacillati > Actinomycetota > Actinomycetes > Pseudonocardiales > Pseudonocardiaceae > Amycolatopsis > Amycolatopsis sp. cmx-4-83. The sequence continues at coordinate 744,034 of NZ_JAEBEF010000001.1, forward strand.
CGGGCGCGCCGCCGACTGGCTCAGCGAGCGGTACCGCACCTCGCGCCCGGTCATCGACCAGGCCGCCGTCGACGCCGGGCGGGAACCCGGGGACATCGTCACCGTCTACAACTTCCCCGGCCGGATCACCGCGGAGCCGCTGCCGAAGACGCGCGCCGACGACGGACGCTGGATCGGGGGCTCGCCGGCGCAGTGGATCGACGAACTCACCGGTGCCGTGCTGGAGCACGAAGCCGCCGGGTTCGTGCTTTTCGGGCCCGGCGGCAGCACGCCCGACGCGGTCGCCGCCGCGCGGTGGGCCGGGGAGATCGTGCCCGCCGTGCGCGAGGCCGTCGCGAAGTAGGCTGGGGGGATGGGGAAGAGCGGGGAGGACCTCGGCGTCGTGGCCGGGCTCGTGCGGGCGTCGTTCCTGGTGAACGCCGTCTACGCCGAGTCGGCCCGCGAGTACGGGCTCACCGTGCAGCAGGGCCAGCTGCTGTGCGTGCTGATGGCCCAGCCGTACGGCATGAGCGAGCTCGGCGCGACCCTGCACCTGGAGAAGTCCAGCCTCACCGGCCTGGTCGACCGCGCGGTCCGGCGCGGGCTCGTGCGCCGCGAGCCCGACCCGGACGACCGGCGGGCCGTGCACGTCGTCCTGACCGGCGAAGGCCGCGAACTCGCCGAGGACTTCTACGCGGCGACGTGCCGGCGCGTCGCCGAGCTGGCCGCGGGCCTGGGCGTGCCGGACCGCGATCGGCTCGCGGCGCTGCTCGGCCGGGTCGTCCGGGAAAACGAGGTCCCGACCGTCTTCCTCGACGCCCTGTCGCGTTAGAAGCCGGGAAGCCCCGAAGCGCGCCAAGCACCTTCGCCGGCGTGGAGCGGCTTGCGCAGCGAAGCCGCGTGATCGCCCCACCACGACGTACGCGGCTTCGGCTTCTCCGCGGGCGAAGCCGACGACGCCGCGGCGACGACCGCCGTCAGCGCCGCCAGCTCGGCGTCGCTCGGGTTCCCGCGGACCACCCGCAACAGGGGACGCTCTTCGCCGGTCACAGCGGGATGTTCCCGTGCTTCTTGGGCGGCAGCGACTCGCGCTTGTTGCGCAGCAGCGACAGCGCCCGCGCGACGTGCCCGCGGGTGTGCGCCGGCACGATCACCGAGTCGACGTAGCCGCGTTCGGCCGCCGCGTACGGGTTGAGCAGCGTGTCCTCGTACTCCTGGATCAGTTCCGCGCGCAGGGCGTCGACGTCCTTGCCCTCGTTCGCCGCGTTCGCGAGGGTCTTGCGGTACACGATGTTCGCCGCGCCCTGGGCACCCATCACCGCGACCTGCGCGGTCGGCCACGCCAGGTTGATGTCGGCGCCGAGGTGCTTCGAACCCATGACGTCGTACGCGCCGCCGTACGCCTTGCGCGTGATGATCGTGACCAGCGGGACCGTGGCTTCGGCGTAGGCGTAGATGAGCTTCGCGCCGCGGCGGATGATGCCGTTCCACTCCTGGTCGGTGCCCGGCAGGAAGCCCGGGACGTCGACGAAGGTGAGCACCGGGATGTTGAACGCGTCGCAGGTGCGCACGAACCGCGCGGCCTTCTCGGACGCGTCGATGTCGAGGCAGCCGGCGAACTGCGTGGGCTGGTTGGCGACGACGCCGACGCTCTGGCCGTCCACCCGGCCGAAGCCGACGATGATGTTCGGCGCGAACAGCTCGTGGACCTCGAGGAAGTCGCCGTCGTCGACCACGCGGTTGATGACCTCGTGCATGTCGTACGGGGTGTTCGGCGAATCCGGGATGATCGTGTCGAGCTCGCGGTCGGCGTCGGTGACGTCGTCGAAGAAGCCGGCCGGCGCGTCCGAGGGTTCGAAGACCGGCGCTTCCGACAGGTTGTTCTGCGGCAGGTAGGAGAGCAGTTCCTTGACGTACGCGATCGCGTCCTCGTCGTCGGAACCGAGGTAGTGCGCGACGCCGGACTTCGTGTTGTGGGTGCGGCCGCCGCCGAGCTCCTCGAAGGTGACGTCCTCGCCGGTGACCGTCTTGACGACGTCCGGGCCGGTGATGAACATCTGCGACGTCTCGTCGACCATCACGACGAAGTCGGTCAGCGCGGGGGAGTAGACGTGCCCGCCCGCGTTCGCGCCCATGATCAGCGAGATCTGCGGGATGACGCCGGACGCCTTGACGTTGCGGTTGAAGATCTCGCCGTACAGGCCGAGCGAGACGACGCCTTCCTGGATGCGCGCGCCGCCGCCCTCGTTGATGCCGATGATCGGGCGGCCGGTCTTGATGGCCAGGTCCATGACCTTGACGATCTTCTCGCCGTAGACCTCGCCGAGGCTGCCGCCGAAGACGGTGACGTCCTGGCTGAACACGCAGACCGGGCGGCCGTCGACAGTGCCGTAGCCGGTGACGACGCCGTCGCCGTACGGGCGGTTCTTCTCCTGGCCGAAGTTGGTCGAGCGGTGCCGGGCCAGCTCGTCGAGCTCCACGAACGAGTTCTCGTCGAGCAGCAGCTCGATCCGTTCTCGCGCGGTTTTCTTGCCCTTGGCGTGCTGCTTCTCCACCGCGCGGGCCGAGCCCGCGTGCACCGCCTCGTCGTACCGGCGGTACAGATCGGCCAGCTTGCCGGCCGTGGTGTGGATGTCCGGTTCATCCTCGGGCGGCGTCCCGAGCGGCTCCGTCGCACTGCTCATGCCACGGGAGCTTAGCTACTTGCCGGTCACTTCGCGTGTGGCGTAGGCAACGTCCGTGGACATCCGCACCCTCGCCGCGGCCGACCTGCCCGCCTGCTCCGACCTGGCCGAATCCCGCTCGTGGCCGCGCGAGCCGCCGAAGTGGACCCTGCTCCACCAGGTCGGGCGCGTGTTCGGCGTGCCCGCCCCGGACGGCGACGGCCTGGCCGCGACCGCGGCGCTGGTGACGTTCGGCTCGGTGGCGTCGATCTCGATGGTGCTGGTCGCACCGCGGTACGAGCGGCGCGGGCTCGGCCGCGCGATCACGGCGCACGCGGTCGCGGCGGCGGGCGAGGCGGTGGTGTGGCTCCACGCGTCGACGTCCGGCCGCCCGCTGTACGAGTCGATGGGCTTCGTCGAAGACGGCGGCTGCCAAGGCCACGTAGGTCGATTTGTCGATGACGGCGGACCGGGTGCGGCACCCGGTGCCTTGGCCGACGTGCTGCCGCTCGACCGGGCGGCTCACGGCGTGGACCGGACGGTGCTGCTGGAGAGCCTGGGGACGCCGTTCGTCGTCGAGGGCGGTTTCACGTTCGGCACGGACCTCGGCCACGTGACGGTGCTCGGCCCGGTGGTGGCGGAGACGGAGGACCAGGCCAAGGCCCTGATCCGCGGCGCGGCGCGGACGGTGCCGGGGGAAGTCCGGGTGGACCCGGACTTCCGGTTCCCGGCACTCACGGCGTGGGTGCGGGAGCGCGGGCTGATCCCCGGCCCGCCGGCACCGCGTCTGGTGCTGGACGGGCGCCCGTTACCGGGTGACGGGGGGAAGCGGTTCGCTCCGTTCACGCGGGCGGTGGGTTAGCGGGCATTCCGGCCGCGGGGATTCCCGTGATCGCGGCCCGCCCGGCGGCTTCCGCCCAGAAGAGGTTCACCCAGCCCGCCCAGTCGAAAAGGCCGACCAAGGCGGGGAGCAGGATCATCAGCCAGCCGATCGTCCGGTAGGTGATGCCGAAGATCTTCTGTTTGCTTTTCGGCAGCAGCGCGTTACTGCGCCGACGGCCGGATCAAGCCCGATTCGTAAGCCGCGATCACCAGCTGGGCCCGGTCCCGTGCCGCGAGTTTGTGCAGCAGCCGGCCGATGTGGGTCTTCACCGTCGCGATTCCCAGGTGCAGGCGCGCCGCGATCTCGTCGTTCGACAATCCCCGTGCGATCAGCGTCAGCACCTCCTGCTCCCGCGCTGTCACGCCGTCCAGCCGCGTCACCGGGCCCGTCGGCAGCCTCGCGAATTCCGCGACCAGGCGGCGGGTCACCGAGGGGGCCAGCAGCGCGTCCCCGGACGCCACCACCTCGATCGCCGCCAGCAGGTCCGCCGGGCGGGTGTCCTTCAGCAGGAAGCCGCTCGCGCCCGCGCGCAGGGCCGCGTACACGTACTCGTCGAGGTCGAACGTCGTCAGCATCAGGACGCGGACGTCGGTCTCCGCGCAGATCCGCCGGGTGGCCTCGATCCCGTCCATCGACGGCATGCGCACGTCCATCAGCACGACGTCCGGCTTCTCGCGCCGCGTCAGCGCGATCGCCTCGACGCCGTCGGACGCCTCGCCGACCACCTCCAGGCCCGGGGCGCTCTCCACCAGGACCCGGAAGCTGCCGCGCAGCAACGCCTGGTCGTCGGCGATCAGGACGCGGGTCATCGGGCCACCGCCGCTTCGTAGGGCAGCCGCGCGAACACGCGGAAGCCGTCGTCGGACGGCGCTGCCGAGAACTCCCCGTCGTAGACCGCGACGCGTTCGCGCATCCCGATCAGGCCGTGGCCGGGGACGACCTCGCCGCCGCGGCCGTCGTCGTGGACCTCGATGCCGACTTCGCCTTCGCCGCCCGTGACGCGGATCCGGCACGTCGTCGCGGCCGCGTGCTTGACCACGTTGGTCAGCGCCTCCTGCACGATCCGGTACACCGACTGGCCGACGCCGCCCGGCAGTTCGTCGAGGCCCTCGACGGTCAGGTCGACCGCCAGGCCGGTCAGCTGCGCGCGGTCGGCGAGCGTGCGCAGGTCGTCGAGCGTCGGGGCGGGCGCCAGGGCTGGGACGCCCGTGCCGTCGCGCAGCACGCCCAGCATGCGCCGCAGTTCGGCCAGCGTCTCGCGGCTCGTGTCTTCGATGACGCGCAACGCTTCCCGCGCCTGGTCGGGCTGTTCGAGGGCGACGTGGTTGCCGACCGCCGCCTTCACCGCGATCAGGCTCATGCTGTGCGCGACGACGTCGTGCATCTCCCGCGCGATCCGCAGCCGTTCCGCGGAAACCGCTTCCCGCGCGTGGTTTTCGCGCTCGATCGCGGCGTATTCGCGGCGGCCGTGGACGGCGATGCCGAGCGCGAACCCGACGATCAGCGCCGAGGCCCCGAAGTTCACCGTCGTCGCGGTGCTCGGGTTCGGCAGCACGACGCCGAGCAGGCCGATCCCGAGCAGCCCGGCCGCGAAGCCGACCCGCGACGCGCGGCTGCCGCGGCGCACGACGAACGTGTACAGCGCGCAGCCGGCGGCCACCACGGCGACCGCCAGCACCGGCCCGCCGATCGGGATCGCCGCCGCGGTCAGCACCAGGGAAAGGATGTACGCGGGCCGTGGCCACCAGCGCCGCAGCAGGATCGGGGTGACGCCCGTCAGCAGGATCGTCCAGCCGAGCCAGGCGGGCAGCCACAGCGGCAGCGTCCACGCGCCGGCGGCGAGGTTGCCGCCGGCGCCGATCGCCAGGACGAGGACCGCCAGCACGTCGATAACCACGCGGATGCGCATGCACCGAACGTAATGCGGACCCCGGCGGGGCGCGTCAACCCTGGGTCGGACGCTCCGCGTAGTGCTTGCGCACGGCCTCGACGCGGTCGGGTGCCCAGTCCGGAAGGGTGACGCCGTGGGTGGCGGCGAACAGCTTGTCGAGCTGCTCGTGCCGCCGGGCCAGCTGGGCGGGGACGTCGGCTTCCGGTGCCTCGGTGAGTTCGACGCGGGTGCCGTCGAGGGGATCCTGGTGCACGTGCCAGCCGGGTTCGTCCGGCAGCAGCGCCCGGACCTCGCCGACCGGCTTCCAGACGAGGTCGCGGCGGAAGCGGATGGTGCCGTCGGCGAGGACTTCGCCGTCGCCGAGGCCGAATTCGTCCACATAGGACGCTATCCGGGCGTGCCAGTCCGCCGGCTGCCCGGCTTCGCGGCCGGACAGCCGCGCGTCGAGCGCTTCGAGGCAGCTGTCCCAGCCGGCGGCGGTGCGGCCGGCGGCGAGCTTCGCGATCGCCGGTTCGCCGCGGCCGAAGGTGTGCGTGAACACCAGGAGGCTGCCGTCGCCGTCCGGGGTGATGAGCCAGCGCAGGGTGTCGTCGTTCCAGACGAAGGTGAACTCGCGCGGCGGGTCGGCGGTGACGACCCGGCCGGTCGTCGAGGTGTCCTCGCCGGGGAAGGTGAACCGGATCGCGCCGCCGGCACGCAGTTCGACGTCGACCTTCGCCGGGAACCAGTGCTCGAGTTCGGCCGGGTCCGTGATGGCGCGCCAGACCTGCTCGGGCGCGTGCTTCAGCCGGCGTTCCAGCCGGAGGGCGGGGCGGTCCTCGTCGGTCAGCAGTTTCGCGGGCATGCCTGCATATAACCACCGAGGCATATAAGGGTCAAGCGCCGCGGACGGCGGCCACCGCGCCGGCGAGCTCCGGGTCGCTCGCGGCCTTGTCGAGCGCCGTCCGCAGCACCGCGCAGTACGTCGGCTCGGTTTCGGAGTAGCGCTTGCGGCCGGCGTCGGTGATCACCGAGTAGACGCCGCGGCGGTCGTCCTCGCACAGGTCGCGGATGGTCAGGCCGGCGTCCTCGAGCCGGGCGCACATCCGGCTGACCGAGCTCTGGTTGAGCCCGATCGCGTCGGCCAGCTCCTGCATCCGCAGGCCGCCGCGCGGTCCGGCGACCAGCTTGCCGAGCGCGCGGTACTCGGACAGGCCGAGTCCGTGGCGCCGCTGCAGGGCCTTGGCGAGGTCCTGCTCGATGCGGGCGTGCAGCACGAGCATGCGGCCCCAGGACTGTTCGTCGACGGTCATTTCCCGCCCTCCTCTTGACGCCAGGATAGTCCATGGGCAGTCTTTATATGTACATGCAAATAACTGGAGGGGTTCGGACATGAGCGACCGCAGCTTCCTGTTCCTGGTGGGCGCCGCGCGGGCCGGCGGCAACACGGAGATGCTGGCCCGGCGGGCGGCGAAGGCCCTGCCGCCGGACGTCGAGCAACGCTGGATCCGGCTGCCGGAGGTGCCGCTGCCGCCGTTCGAAGACCGCCGCCACGGCGCCGGTTCGCACCCCGAGCCGGGCGAGAACGAGCAGCTGCTGATGGACGCGACCTTCGCCGCGACCGACATCGTGGTGGTGTCGCCGGTGTACTGGTACTCGGTCGCGGCGAGCGTGAAGCTCTACCTCGACTACTGGTCCGGCTGGATGCGCCTGCCGGTGGAGTTCAAGCCGCGGATGCGCGGGAAGTCGTTGTGGGGCGTCAGCGTGCTGAGCGAAACCGCGCGCGAGGCCCAGCCGCTGATCGGCACGCTCGAACTCTGCGCGGAGTACCTGGGCATGAACTGGGGCGGGATGCTGCTGGGCAACGGCAGCCGCCCCGGCGACGTGCTGCTGGACGACGCCGCGATGGCGGCCGCGCCGGCGTTCTTCACCGGTGCGGACCTGGTCACCGCCTAGTCCAGGACGGCCTGCGCGATCCGGCGCAGGCCGCCGACCAGGTCGGCGCCCGACGGCGCGTGGCCCGGGTCGATCAGCCCCTGGAGCATCACGCCCGAGAGCAGGGCCTGGTGCACCGCGCCGACGGCCCGGGCCACGTCGCTCCCGTCGTCGTCGAGATCCGGCTGCGAGGCGCGCTGGTCGGCGACGCCGCCTACTGCGCCCGCGCCGCTTTCGGGATGGGGACGAGCCTGGTGGTCATCGACGCGTGCCAGAAACTGTTCGAGGGCAACGGGAAGTGGTTCGTCCCGCCGACGCGCGCGTGGCTGAAGTTCCGCAACCTGAACTACCGGCTGCTGCCGCACCTGCCGTGGCGCGAGCTGATCGAGGAGCTGCCGCTCAAGGCGGGCAACGCGATCACGCTGAAGCGGTATGCGGGGGCGCCGGTGTGACGCCGCGGCGCTTCGCGATGCCGGCCATGTTCTCCTCGCCCCAGTCGCCCAGCGGCAGCAACGCGGTGTTCAGCCGCTGACCCAGCTCGGTCAGCGAGTACTCGACCTTCGGCGGGATCTCGTGGAACACCTCGCGGTGCACCACCTCGTCCGCCTCCAGCTCCCGCAGCGCCTGAATGAGCATCTTCTCGCTGATCCCGCTGACTTTCCGCTTCAGCTCGCCGAACCGCAGCGGCTCGGCGTGCAGCGCCCACAGGATCAGGGCCTTCCAGCGTCCGCCGATCACGTCCACGGCCGCGTCCAGTCCGCAGCGGTACGTTCGAGCCTGCATGCAGGATCCTTACGTTTTGGTGGGTACCTGACTTATTAGTCGGTACTTGTCCAGTGTAAAGCGCTGCCCGCAGCATGGAACCCATGGGAGAAAGCAAGAAACAGGTGGGCGTGCTCGGCCTGGGGCGGATGGGGTCCGCCCTCGCCGGCGCGCTCGTGGGGGCGGGACACGACGTCTCGGTGTGGAACCGGTCGCCGCTCAAGGCGGGGCCGTTGCTCGACCGCGGTGCCCGGTTGGCGGCCACCCCGGCGGAGGCCGCGGCGGCGGACGTCGTCGTCAGCTGCCTGTCCACATACGACACCCAGCAGCCGGTGCTCGACGCGGCCGCGTTGCGGGGCCGGACATTGGTGAACTTGACGTCCGGGACGCCCGAACACGCCCGCGGTGTCGCGAAGTGGGCGGCGTCGGAGGGCATCGACTACGTGGACGGCGTCATCATGGCGGTGCCCCAGGGCATCGGGACGCCGGGCGCGCGGATCCTCTACAGCGGCTCGGAAACGGCGTTCGCGGCTCAGCGGGATGTGCTGGAAGTCCTGGGCGAACCGGTGTTCCTCGGCGAGGACGCCGGCCTGGCGGCGCTGTACGACCTGGCGCTGCTCGGGGTGATGTGGTCGGCGATGGGCGGCTACCTGCACGCGCTCGCCCTCGTCGGCACCGAAGGCGTCACGCCGGCGCAGTTCACGCCGATGGCCCTGGACTGGCTGTCGTCGGTCGGCGGGTTCCTGACCGGCATCGGCGCGCAGGTGGCCAGCGGCGACTACGAGACCGACGTGTCCGCGCTGGACATCAACGCGGCCGGCCTCGGCCTGCTCGTCGAGACGAGCCGTTCGCAAGGGATCGGCACGGAGGTGCCCGCGGCGTTGCGGGCGTTGTTCGACCGCGCGGTGGCGGCGGGCCACGGCGCGCACGCGATCGCGAGCGTCATCGAGGAGATCCGGTGAAGTACTTGGGCAAGAAGGCCGTCGTCACCGGCGGCACGCACGGCATGGGCCTCGCGGTGGTGCGCGCCCTGCTCGACGGCGGCGCGGAGGTCCTGCTGACCGGCCGTGACGTCTCGCCGCTGGCGGGGAAGCTGCCGGGCAAGGCGCACCTGCTGTCGTCGGACGCGGCCCGCCTGACCGACGTCGACGAGCTCGGCGCGGTCGCCGCTTCGACGCTCGGCGACGTGGACCTGGTGTTCGTCAACGTCGGCTTTTCGACGCTGACGCCGTACGAGTCGGCGACGCCCGAGGTGTACGACCGCACCTTCGACGTCAACACCAAGGGCGCGTACTTCACGGCGCAGAAGCTGGCTCCGCTGGTGCGCGCCGGTGGTTCGTTCGTCTTCACGACGTCGGTCGCGGCCGGCGCCGGGATCGCCGGGATGGGCCTGTACTCGGCGGCGAAGTCGGCGGTGCGGTCGTTCGCGCGCACGTACGCGGCCGAGCTGGCGCCGCGCGGGATCCGGGTCAACGTGGTCAGCCCGGGCTACACGGACACGCCGACGATGGGCGTCACCGGCGTCCCGGCCGAAGTGCTGGCGCAGTTCAAGACGGCCGGCGACGAGATCACGCCGTTGAAGCGCCACGCGACTTCGGCGGAAGTGGCGGCGGCGGTGCTGTTCCTGGCCTTCGAGGCGACGTTCACCACCGGCGCCGACCTCCCCGTCGACGGCGGTCTCGGCCAGCGCCTCACCCTGCCCGCTTGACGTGCACGGCGAGCCCCTCCGCGCCCGGCGCGCGATCGGGGCGCAGGACGAGGTTGTCGTCGTAGTCGCCGCCGTTCTGGGTGCGGAACGGGATCGGCTCGGCCGTTTCCAGCGTGCTCAGGCGCGTCCGCAGTAGCTCGCGGGCGGCGGCGAACTCCTCGCCGGACACCCGGTCGGCGCCGTGGACCGCGACCGGCGGCAGCACCGACATCCCGGCGTAGAACAGCGTCCCGTGGTGCAGCGGGAACAGGACGTCGGCCAGCGCGCCGTTGACCCCGCGCGGCCCCATGGCCGGTTCGCGGGCACCCGCGGTGAGCACCACCACCGCGCGCTTGCCCGCGAGCCGGCCCTCGCCGTAGCGCAGCGTCCGGCCGTCCTCGCCGCGGACGCCGTACCCGAAGCCCTTGACGAAAACGCGGTCGAACCAGCCCTTCAGGATCGCCGGCAGGCCGTACCACCAGAGCGGGAACTGCACGACGACCGCGTCCGCCCAGTCCAGCTTTTCCTGCTCCGCGACGATGTCCGGGCTCAGCTCGCCCCGCGCGTGCGCCCGGGCCGACGTCGCCCCGACGACCAGCCGCCCGTCCCCGGCCTCGGCCCCGAAGTCGGCGGCGTCGACCACCGGGTTCCACTTCATCGCGTAGAGGTCCGACTCCCGGACGTCGTGCCCGAGCGCCCGCAGCGTGCGGAGCCCGTCGTCGCGGAGGGCCCCGCTCAGCGAGCGCGGCTCGGGGTGCGCGAAAACCCACAAGACGTTCATGACCTCGATGGTCACGCGGTTCGCGGGCCGATTCGAGTGGCCCGATGGCCAACCTGTGCAAGAATCGGGCCATGGCCGCATTCGTGCACCCGGACCGCCACCACGTCGCCGTGCTCGTCCGCCACGGCATGCTCGTGATGGAGCTCGGCATCGTCCACCGGCTGTTCGGCCAGGCGCGTTCGGCGTCGGGCGAGCCGCTGTACGAGGTCGTGACCTGCACGCTCGAGCCCGGCCCGGTGCGCACCGACTCGGACTTCACCATCCCGGTCGACCGCGGCCCGGAGGTGCTGGCCGAAGCCGACACGGTGCTCGTGCCGGCGTCGCTGGCCGAGTACGAGCCGATGGCCCGCGTGCTGACCCCGCCGCTCAAGGGCGCGCTGGCGCGCATCCCGGAGCACGCGCGGATCGCGTCGATCTGCACCGGCGCGTTCGTCCTCGCCGCGGCCGGGCTCCTCGACGGCCGCCCCGCCACCACGCACTGGCGCTCGGCCGAGGAACTGCAGGACCGCTTCCCCGAGGTCGACGTCGACCCCTGCGTCCTCTACACCGACGACGGCGACGTCCTGACCTCGGCGGGCGTCGCCGCCGGCATCGACCTGGTGCTGCACATGATCCGCCGTGACCACGGCGCCGCCGTGGCCAACGAAGTCGCCCGCGGCACGGTCGTCTCCCCGCACCGCGAGGGCGGCCAGGCCCAGTTCGTCCGCCGCCCGGTGCCCGAGCCGCGCACGTCGTCGACGAAGGAAGCCCGCGCGTGGGCCCTGGAGAACCTGCACCGGCCGCTGACCCTGCGCGAACTCGCCGCCCGCGAGGCCATGAGCACCCGCACCTTCACCCGCCGCTTCCGCGACGAGGTCGGCATCTCGGCCCTGCAGTGGCTGACCCAGCAACGCGTCGAGCGCGCCCGCCAGCTCCTCGAGGAGAGCGACCTCCCGGTCGACCGCGTCGCCACCGAAGCCGGCTTCGGCACGGCGGCCTCCCTGCGCCAGCACTTCCAGGCCGCGCTCGGGGTGTCCCCGAGCGCGTACCGCTCGACGTTCCGCGGCGAACTGGCGGCGCAAGCCGGGTAAATCCCGCTAGCGTCGGCGCATGGACGACTTCTACGTCAGCCACAGCCGGTTCTCGGACCCGGGCGCGCAGGCGTCCTGGCTCGACGCGACACCCCGCGACGTCGCGGCTCTGCGCGCGGCCGCGTTCCAGCTGGTGTTCCACTACTGGGCCCACGGCGACATCACGCAGCACGGGTTTCCCGCGTCGCGCCACGAAGAGATCACCTTGCGCTACGCGTCGGACATGTTCGCGCGCCTGCGCGAACTCGACCCGGCACCACCCGGCGGACCGCGCCCGCCGCTGCACCGCATCGTCGGCTGCTGCCGTGACCACACCCTCCTGTTCGTCTCGATGGCCCGCCACCACGGCATCCCGGCGCGGGTCCGCGTCGGCTTCGCCGGCTACCTGATGCCCGGCTGGTACCTCGACCACGTCGTCGCCGAAGTCCACGACGGCACCGACTGGCACCTGGTCGAACCGGGCTTCGCCGAGCCGGGCGAAGTCGGGTTCGACCTCCTCGACGTCCCCCGCGACCACTTCCTGACCGGCGCCGACGCGTGGACGGCCGCCCGCGCGGGCGACCTCGACCCGGCCCGGCTGGTCGTCTCCCCGGACCTGGACGCGCCGTTCCTGCGCGGCCTCCCGTACGCGCGGCACAACCTCGTGCTCGACCTCGCCGCGCTCAACAAGCACGAGATGCTCCAGTGGGACGCCTGGGGCGACCTCGACGACGCCCCCGAGCTCGCCCCGGCAGCCCTCGCCCGCGCCGACGAGCTCGCCGAACTGATGGCCGACGCCGACGTCGATCAGCTCCGGGTGGCGTTCGAGGCCGACGACGTCCGGGTGCCGCCGGTGATCCGCTCGTTCACCCCGCCGGTACAGCTCCCGGTCGAGGTAGTGCTTCGCTGATCTCGACGGCGGTCCGCACGAACCGCGCGATCCGCTGGTCTCGCGCGCCGGCCGCCCAGGCGAGCGCGAGCGCGTACGGCGTCGCGTCCACCACCGGCCGGTAGACGACGTCGTGCCGCGACCGCAGATCGGCCACCGACGCGGGCAGCAGCGCGATCGCCTGCCCGAGCGCGACGGTTTCGAGCAGCTGGGAGCTGTCCCGCACCACCGGCCCCGGCGTCACCGGCCCACCGGTGACGTCCTGCCCCGACCAGTACGCCCGCTCCGCGTCGGACGACCCCGGCCAGCGCGGCGTCGCCCGCCCGGCGAAGTCGGCGCAGGTCAGCACCGACCGCCGAGCCAGCTCGTGCCCCGAAGGCAGCGCGGCGACCCGCGGCTCACTGACGAGCACTTCGACGTCGAGCCCGTCGTGGTCACCCGGGCACCCGAGCACCGCGACGTCGGCCTGGCCATCGCGCAGCAGGTCGGCCTGCTCACCGAACCCGCTGACCCGGATGTCCACCGGATCCGGGTGGGCGTCGGCGATCCGCCGCAGCAGATCGGTCGCGACCCCGGGCTTCGCGGTGACGACGAGCGCCGGCAACCGTTGCGCGGCCCGCCGCGTCCGCCGCACCGCCGCGGTGACGGCGTCCAGCGCCTTCGCCGACTCGGCGAACAGGACGTTTCCGGCCGGCGTGAGCGCCACGTGCCGGCTGGTGCGTTCGAAGAGCTGCACGCCCAGCCGCCGCTCCAGCAACCGGATCGCCCGGGAGAGGGGAGGCTGCGCCATCCCGAGCCGCTCGGCGGCGCGGGAGAAGTTCAGCTCCTCGGCGACCGCGCGGAAATACCGCAGCTCACGGACCTCGACATCCTCCATACCGGGAGAGTATCGCGGCAGAGTCCACAGGTCTTTCCCTTTCTGTTTCGCGAATGGTGGAGTTGGTGTCGATAACTCCACAAAGGACGGATAGTGATGACGGAAGCGCAGCGGAACAAGGAAGTGGTCCTCGGTTTCCTCCGGGTGGCGTTCGAGGAGAAGCGGCCGGTGGAGGCGTTCGAGTTGTACGTGGGGGAGGGGTACGTCCAGCACAACCCGCACGCGCCGGGAGGTGCGTCGGAATCGGCCGGGTACCTGGAGCGGTTCGTGGCCGGTTTTCCGGAGTTGCGGTTGGAGATCCGGCGGGTGGTGGCGGAGGACGATCTGGTGTGCACGCACAGCTTGATGCGCTTGACACCGGATTCGCGGGGGAGCGCGATCGCGGACGTGATGCGGGTGCGGGAGGGGCGGATCGTGGAGCACTGGGATGTGGTGCAGGAGGTGCCCGAGGTGACGGTGAGCGGGAACCCGGTGGTTTAGCCGGGCCGGGTCCGCGGGCGGCCGGGGGCACGGTGCGGTGAGGGGGCGCGGGGTGCAGCTACGGGGCGATGCCGTTGAGGATGGTTCGGATCACCGCGGCCGGCTCGGGTGGGTTCGTCCGGCTCGCGTGGGGGAAGATCGTGCCCAGCACCGTCTCGTGGCAGTAGCCCACCAGGAGGGCCGCGGCCGCGTCCACTTCGGACTCGGGGTGGAGCCGGCCGAGGGCTTGCTCCTCCTTCAGGTACGCCAGGAGGCGATCGCGCCAGTGGCCCGGGCGCTCGCCGAGGTCGGCGAAGCGCTGGAGGACCTCCGGGTTGCCGTAAAGGCCGCTGAACGCCGGGACGATCACGCGGTGCAGGCCGAGGCCGTACTCCAGGTGACGGTGGAGGTTTTCCGCCACCGTTCCCTCGCCCGCCACCGGCAGCTCGCCCAGGAACGACTCCGCCGCGCGCACGTGCCGGTCCAGGCCCCAGGCCACCAGCTCCTCCTTGTCGGAGAAGTGGTTGTACAGCACGCCGTCGGCGACGCCGGCCGTTCGCGCTATCTCGCGCACGGTCAGACCCGTCGTGCCGCGGGTGGCGATCAGCTTCTCGGCGGCTTCGACCAGGAGGTCGTGCAGGGACTGCCCGTCCTTCTGGGCCGCGGCTTTCCTCGGTGACATCACCGCCATCGTACGGGGACCCTCGTCACGACCTCCTTCCCGTGACCAGCCACGCCGTGCCGCGCAGGCGGACCGCGTCCGGGGTGGCGAATGGTTCCAGTGCCGCTGTCAGTGCGTCGGTCGCCTGGGCCGCCGTCGCGCTGTCGACCAGGCCCAGGTGGTGGCGGACCGGGCCCCAGCCGGCGATGAACTCTGCCGCGTCCGGGACGTCTTGGCCCCAGACCTGGTCCGCCTCGACGTGGGTGCACGCCACGTCTTCGAAGCCGGCTTCGGTCAGCACCGCCTTCGTGCGGTCCGGGGCCGCGAACGACGTCGGACCGCTGCCGTCCGGGCCGGTCGGCTGCGGCAGGTACGCCGCCATCGCGCCGAACAGGCGGCCGAGGTCCGTGCCGGACAGTGCGGTCAGGCACAGGAACGCCAGGCGCCCGCCGGGGCTCAGCGCTCGCCGGACGTTGGCGAACGCCGCCACCGGGTCGGCGAAGAACATGACGCCGAACCGGCTGACCGCCAAGTCGAACGCGCCTTCGGTGAACGGGTGGACCTGGACGTCACCCTGCTCGAACTCCACGTTCGGCACCTCCTCCGCCCGGGCTCGGGCGGTCGCCAGCATCGGCACGGAAAGGTCCACCCCGGTCGCGAAGCGGGCGCGCGCCGCGGCCAGCCGGGTCAGCTGGCCGTTGCCGCAGCCGATGTCGAGCACCCGGTCGGCCGGGCCCACCTGATCGAGCAGGTAGCCGTTGAAACCGCTGTTCACCGCGTCATAGCGGTCGGCATTGGTCGCCCAATGGTCCCCCTCGTAGCCGTTCCACGCCTCGGCCTGCGCGGTGTTGACGATCCCGGTCATCGCGTCTCCTCCTTCATGAACGTACGTTCATGAACATGTGTTCATAGTGGCCCGCGGGTGGGCTGCCCGTCAAGCGACGAACCATCGATCACCTGTTCGAGTGGTCGACCGCGACGTGCAGCGCCGCGAGTCGGGAAGGGGTCGCGATCACCTCGTACGCCGCCACCCGATCGCCGTCGACCACCACGAGAAGCGCGAGCGAAAGCCGCCCGCGCGGGGCGACGACGACCCCGATCGAGCCGTCGATCAACGCCGCTTCGGCGAACCGCGCCCGCTTCCCGAACAGCTGCGTTTCCGCCGCCACCGCCCGCGCACCACGCACCTCCGGCGCCGCCCCCGGCGGCAGGGCGGCCGCGTCCGCGCGACGGACGACGTCCGGTGCCAGCACGTCGAGCAGGGCGCCGAGGTCACCCCCGCGGGCCGCGGTCAGGAACGCGTCCACCACCCGGCGGTGCCGAGCCAGATCGGCAGGCGGCAGCGGGGACGTGCCCCGCACCCGTTGCCGCGCGCGGCTCGCCAGCTTCTTCGCCGCCACCGAGGTGCGGTCCAGCACCGGCGCGATCCGGTCGAACGGCACCGCGAACAAGTCGTGCAGCACGAACGCGATCCGCTCGGCCGGCCCCAGCGCGTCCAGCACGACGAGCAGCGCCCGGCCCACCGCGTCGGCCAGCTCGGCTTCCCCCGCCGGATCGGCGTCGTCGACCGGCTCCGGCACCCCCGCGAACGGCTCCTCGCCGCGCGCCTTCCGGGAGCGCAGGACGTCGAGGCAGACGCGGGAAACGACGGTGGTCAGCCACGCCGCCAGGTTGTCGACGGACCCGGTCCGGGTGAGCCGCAGCCACGCTTCTTGGACGGCGTCGTCCGCTTCGGCCGCCGAGCCGAGCATCCGGTAGGCCAGCCCGCGCAGCCGGCCGCGTTCGGCCTCGAACAACTCCGCCAGCTCGTCCATCGGTCACCTTTCGCCGCCACCCACCGTCGCCTTATGGACGAACACCGACGACCAGAGGTGACCGAATGAGCTTGCTGACCCCCGCCGAGCTGGGCGATTGGCGCCTGCCGAACCGCGTCGTGCTGGCGCCGACCACCCGCGCCCGCGTCCCCGGCGACCTCCAGGTCGCGTACTACGCGCAGCGCGCCGGCGCCGGGCTCGTCGTCGCCGAGGGGACCTGGGTGAGCGAACGGGCCATCGGCTTCGAGAACGTTCCCGGCCTGTACACCGAAGCGCAGGTCGCGGGCTGGCGGCGGGTCACCGACGTCGTGCACTCGCTCGGCGGGCGGATCGTGGTGCAGCTGTGGCACACCGGGGCGGTCTCGCACCCCGACCTGCTCGGCGCGCGGCCGGCGGGGCCGTCGGCGGTGAACCCGGAAGAGCCGGTGCACACCGCCGCCGGACGGCGTTCGACGGGGACGCCGCGCGAGCTGAGCGTCGCCGAAATCCGGGCGACCGTCGCGGACTACGGCGCGGCGGCGGAGAACGCGCGCCGCGCCGGGTTCGACGGCGTCGAGATCGCGGCCAACGGCGTGTACCTGCTCGGCCAGTTCCTGCACCCGCGGCTCAACCACCGCACCGACGCCTACGGCGGGTCCGCGGCCAACCGGCGCCGGCTGCTCACCGAAGTCGTCGACGCGGTCGGTGAGCACGGCCGCGTCGGCGTCCGGCTGTCGCCGTGGTGGACCGGCGGACTGTTCACTGTGGACGAAGAGCTGCGCACCGAGTACGACGCTCTGGTCGCCGCGCTCGACGTGGACTACCTGCACCTGCGCGGGCCCGACACCGGACCGGACTTCGCCGCCTTCGCCCGCTACCGGCGGCTGTTCGACGGTTTCGTGATCGTCAACAACGGCTTCGGCCGCGACACCGGGAACGCCGTGCTCGACGCGGGGATCGCCGACGCCGTGTCGTTCGCCCGGCACTTCGTCGCGAACCCCGACCTGGTGACGCGGTTCGCGCTCGACCTCCCGCTCGCCCCCGGCGACCCGGCGACGTACTACGGCGGCGGGGCGGCCGGGTACGTCGATCAGCCGCAGGCGGCGGCGATGGCGGCGGTGTCCCAGTAGAACGGCCGGACCTCGGTGATGCGTCCGCCGGTCACGGTGATCGTCTGGAGGATCGGGAAGTCGAGCTCCCGGCCGGTGGCGCGGGCCCGCGCGTGCACGTGGGTCAGGACGACGAGCGGCGAGGTCGTGGCGAGGAACGCCTGGTCCACCAGCTCGAAGACGTCCCAGGTGCGGCTCATGGCGGCGAAGAACGCCGCCATGCCCTCGTGCCCGCGCCAGTCGCCGCCGTACGGCAGGGCGGCGGCCTGGTGCAGCACGACGTCGGGGGCGAAGAACGGGGCCAGAGCGGCGAAGTCGCCCTCGGTCAGGTACGCCGCCTCCGCGGCGTACATGCCTTCGAGAACGGCGACGGGATCGGTGCGCATGTCCGCCACCGTGCCGCACCGGCGGGCGCGCCACCGGCGGGAAACGGACGTCGGGCTACTCCTCCTGGCACCACACCGCCAGCTCGCTGCCACCGGGTTCGCGGAAGTGGAACCGCCGCCCGCCGGGGAAGGAGAACGGTTCCTTCGTCACCACGCCGCCCGCCGACACCACCACCTCGCGGGCGGCGGTCAGGTCGTCGGTGCGGATCGTGATCAGGGGTGCGCTCGTCCGCTCCGCCGCGTCGGACTGGAACCCGAACGTGAGGCCGGGGGCCCGGACGTCGGTGTAGTGCGGGCCGTACGGGGTCACGCTCCAGCCGAACGCGCGCTCGAAGAACTGCCCGGACACCGTGGCCGAGGTGGACGGGAACTCGGTGAAATCGACTTCGTACATGCCGCCGACGCTAGCGGCGACCACCGACAAAACCGCGCGAGCGAGCCACGGCCAGCCCGCCGAGGGCCACCGCGACCAGCCCGATCGCCAGCGCCGCGTAGCCGCCGACGATCCCGTAGCCGGTGCCCGGGCCGCCCTCGGCGGCGGCCACCACCCAGCCGCCGACGACCCCGCCCGCCACCCCGGTGACCAGTGCGACGAGCGCTCCCTTGCCGCGGCGGAGGGCCAGCCCGCCCGCGAGCACGCCGGCGATGCCCAGCGCCGCTCCCAGCAGGGACCAGAGCCGTCCGGGCGTCATGGCGTAAGTGCTGACGGCGGCGATGTCTTGGACGTCCACGAGCTGCTCCTTCGATTGCCGGACCGGACGTCTCCGAGCATGTCCGCGCGGGCGCCGCCGGTCGTCGTGCGGACGTCGGCACCGCGCTACCGCGTTCGCGGTAGCCGGGAAATGCTCCCTGCGCGGCAGTTCCGCGCGGCTAGGGTGCGGGGGTGAGCCGCGCGCGGATCGTGGACGGGGTGATCGCCGCCGGGGTGGCGGCGGCCCTGCTGAGCGCCGGGCTGTCCACCGGCCACCAGCCGGGGGCGCTCGACCCGCTGGGGTACGCGGCACTCGTCGCGGGCGGGCTGGCGCTGGCCGCGCGTCGCCGGGCGCCGGTCGTCGTGCTGGGGGCGACCGCGGCGTGCGCGCTGGTCTACCAGGCCGCCGGGTTCGAAGTGCCCGTCGTGGCCTACCTCTTCGCCGTGTACGCCGCGGTCCGGGCGGGGCACCGGGTCGCCGCGGTGGTGGCGTCGGTGATCATGCTGGCCGCGGTCCCGCTCACGCTCCTGGCGTCCGGGCTGCCCGACGCGAGCCAGGCCTTCACGCGATCTCGGGACGTCCTCCAGCTGGCGTGGCTGATCGCGGCCGGCGCGGCGGGGGAGGCGCTGCGCCAGGCCGAGCGCCGCGCCGACGAAGCCGAGCGCACCCGGGAGGAAACCGCGCGCAGGCGGGCCGACGAGGAGCGCCTGCACATCGCGCGCGAGCTGCACGACTCGCTCACCCACCAGATCTCCGTCATCAAGGTGCAGGCCGAAGTCGCCGTCCACCTGGCGCACAAGCGCGGCGAGGACGTGCCGGAGTCCCTGCTGGCGATCCGGGACGCCGGTCGCGAAGCCGCACGGGAACTGCGCGCGACCCTGGAGGCGTTGCGCGACGACGAAAAGAACCCGCCGCGCGGCCTCGACGACGTCCCGGAACTCGTGCGCCAGGCCCGGACCGCGGGCCTCGACGCGCGGCTCACCGTCGAAGGCGACGGCACCGGCGTGCCCGCGGCGGTCGGCCGGACCGCCTACCGGATCGTCCAGGAGGCGCTGACCAACGTCGCCCGGCACGCCGCCGCGGCCACCGCGTCGGTCCGGATCGACCACCGGCCCGGCGCGCTCGTCATCCGCGTCGACGACGACGGCCGGGCCACTGTGGACACCGCGCCGGTACCGGGCGTCGGCCTGCTCGGGATGCGCGAACGCGTCACCGCGCTCGGCGGACGCCTCCAGGCCGCTCCCCGCACCGAGGGCGGCTTCCGCGTCGAGGCCGAACTGCCCGTGGACCACCCGGCATGATCCGCGTCCTGCTGGCCGACGACCAGCCGCTCATCCGCAGCGGCTTCCGGGCCCTCCTGGACGCCGAGGACGGCGTCGAGGTGGTCGCCGAAGCCGCCGACGGCCGCGAAGCCGTGGAACTGGCCCGGGAACACCTGCCGGACATCGTGCTCCTCGACGTCCGGATGCCGGGCGTGGACGGCCTCGAAGCGACCCGCCGCATCGCCGCCGACCCGGCGCTGGCCGCGGTGCACGTCGTCATCCTGACCAACTACGGCCTGGACGAATACGTCTTCGAAGCCCTGCGCGCCGGCGCGGCCGGGTTCCTCGTCAAGGACATCCGGCCGGAGGACTTCCTGCACGCCGTCCGCGTCGCCGCCCGGGGGGACGCCCTGCTCGCGCCGTCGATCACCCGCAAGCTGATCGACCGGTACGTCACCCAGCCGCCCGTACCCGGCGCCGGGCTCGCGGAGCTGACCAACCGCGAGCGCGAGGCCGTCGCCCTGGTCGCGCGGGGCCTGTCCAACGACGAGATCGCCGCGCGGATGGTGATCAGCCCGCTGACCGCGAAGACGCACGTCAACCGGGCCATGGCCAAGCTGCGGGCCCGCGACCGCGCGCAGCTGGTGGTGTTCGCCTACGAGTCCGGTCTCGTGCCGCCGGGGCCTCAGGCCGGGCGGCCCGCGCCCGCGTAGTCGTCGCCCTTCGAGTGGTACGTGTGGATCTGGATGGCCTGGCCCTCGGTCGGCGCGTTGATCATCAGGCCGTTGCCCAGGTACAGGCCCACGTGGTGGATGCGGGTCGCCGGGCTGCCGTAGAACACGAGGTCGCCGAGGCGCGGCTCTTCCGAAGCCGGGACCGGCGGCAGCGCGCGGAACTGGCTGTCGGCCGTCCGCGGCAGGTTCACGCCCGCGCTGTCGTAGGACGCCTTCGTCAGGCCGGAGCAGTCGAAGCCCGCCGCGCCCGCGTCCGGGCCGTTGCCGCCCCAGACGTAGGGGAGGCCCAGCTGGCCCAGCGCGAAGCGGGTCGCCTGGACCCGGGGCGAACTCGCCGAAGCCGGGTCCAGCGACAGCGTCGCGTACAGCTGCGCCGTGCCGAGGACCCGCTGGCGGAACAGCTCGGCGTCGCCGCCCGGGTGGTAGGCGGCGATCGCCTTCCACCAGCCGGTGCCGGCGCCGAGGTCGGTGCCGCCCGCGCAGAGCGCCCGGCCGGCCGCGACCGGCGCGTCGTCGCCGTACTTCTTCGCCTGCGCCGAGGACAGCCCGAGCAGGTTCCCGCCACTGCGGCCGTGGTTCGACGCCGCCGAGCCCACGCCCGCGAGGGTGACCCAGGAGAGGTGGCAGGACGGGTCTTCCTTCCGCAGCGCCAGCTCGCCGTTCGCGTAGCCGATCAGGGCGTTCGCGGGGATGTCGAGGGGGCCGGCCAGCTGCTCGGCCCACTGCTGCAGCGGGCTCTGGCCGCCCTGGCCGGACGCGCCCTGGCCCGGTTCCTGCGCCTTCACGGGTGCGCTGACCTCGAGGACCGACGGCCCCGAAGCCACGTCTCGCGCCACCGGCAGCGGGGCGGGCGCGGGTTCCGGCGAGCGGTCGGCCAGCAGCCAGCCCGCCGTCGCCAGGCCCGCGACGAGCGGCAGGGCGACGAGCCC
Organism: Amycolatopsis sp. cmx-4-83; assembly: GCF_046548815.1. Taxonomy (NCBI): domain Bacteria; kingdom Bacillati; phylum Actinomycetota; class Actinomycetes; order Pseudonocardiales; family Pseudonocardiaceae; genus Amycolatopsis; species Amycolatopsis sp. cmx-4-83. The sequence goes on from NZ_JAEBEF010000001.1 coordinate 765,434, forward strand.
GCGCAGGGCCGCCCCACGGGCCCAGGAACTCGGCTTCGTCGTCACGGGGTCCAACTTAGAAGAGCGCACCTCTTGGTGAACGACTGAGTAGCTTGCACGTTAGGGGGACTCCCATATGGTGGACACATGGCTGAGATCGACGCTGCCCGCTTGCAAGCGGCGCTCCAAGATCGGTACGCGAAGATCGACGTCGTCGAGCGGACCGGCTCCACCAACGCCGACCTGCGGAAAGCGGTCGAAGAGGGTGCTCCGGACCGGACCGTTCTCCTCGCCGAGGAGCAGACCGCGGGGGTGGGCCGCCGGGCCCGGCCGTGGAGCTCGCCGAAGGGCGCCGGGCTGTACCTGAGCGTCGCGCTCCGGCCGGGCGTCCCGTTCGCCGCCCTCGGCTCACTGTCCGTCGTCGCCGGGCTCGCCGTCCGCGCGGCCGCCGCGTCCGTCGGGGTCGACGCCGCGCTGAAGTGGCCGAACGACGTCCTCGTCGGCGGCGCCAAGTGCGCCGGGATCCTCGCCGAAGCCGTCGCCGGTACCGAGCCGTCGATCGTGCTCGGCATCGGCCTCAACGTGCTGCCGCTCGGCGACGTCACGCCGGGGCCCGGCGGGCTGCCCGCGACGTCGCTCGCCGAGCAGGGCGCCACCACGACCGACCGCACCGACGTCGCCGTCGCGCTGCTCACCGGGTTCGCCGACCTGGAACGGCGCTGGCGGCTGGCCGGCGGCGACCTCACCGAAGCCGGCCTGCTCGGCGACTACCGCGCCCACTGCGCGACCCTCGGCCAGGACGTCGAGGTCCAGCTGCCGGACGGGACGTCGCTGACCGGGCGAGCGGCCGACATCGACGCCGCCGGGCAGCTGCAGGTCGACATGGCGGGCGGCCAGCGGCACACGGTCTTCGCGGGTGACGTGGTGCACGTCCGCCCCGCCTGATTTCTCGGGGCGTTGCACTCACCGGCCGAGCGTCTCGCCGGTACGGTGAGGCGATACCGCCGCACCGACCTTGGGAGCGTCCGCCGTGGCTTATCCGGACGAATTGCTCAGCGAGCAAGAGCACGTCGTGGTGCACAGTCACCCCCACTTCAAGATGCTGATCTTCCCGACGCTCGCGTTCCTGGTCACCCTGGGCGCGGGCACCTGGCTCGCGATCCTCGCGAAGGACGCCGGCTCGCCGTGGAACACGGTCGGGCTGATCGCCATCGCGGTGGTCGCGCTCGTGCTGATCGTGTGGTTGTTCCTGGCCCCGCTGGTGCGCTGGCGGACCACCCACTTCATCGTGACGACGGACCGCCTCATCGCCCGCGAGGGCGTGCTCAAGCGCACCGGCATCGACATCCCGATGGGCCGCATCAACAGCGTCCAGTTCGAGCACGGCCTGCTGGACCGGGTGTTCGGCTGCGGCACGCTGATCATCGAGTCCGCGTCGGACGAGCCGCTGCGGTTCGAGGACATCCCGCACGTGGAAAAGGTGCACACGGTGATCTACCGCGAGGTCAACGACAACCCGTACGACGACTACCGGCCGGGCACCCAGCAGACCACGCCGTTGCCGCCCCAGGGTGGCGCGCACCCGCCGCGCGGCGAGCGACGCCGCTGATGGGCACGCGCGAACTGGGCCTGCCGGAGCGCTCGCCCGCGGCGGGCGAGCTGCCGGAGCGGGTCACGATCTGGGAGGTCGGCCCGCGGGACGGCCTGCAGAACGAGAAGACGATCGTCCCGGTCGAGGTCAAGCTGGAGTTCCTCGACCGGCTCGCCGGCGCCGGGCTCACCACGCTGGAGGCGACGAGCTTCGTGCACCCCAGGTGGGTGCCGCAGCTCGCCGACGCCGAGCAGCTGCTGGCCGGGCTCGACCGCCGCGAAGGCGTCCGGTACCCGGTGCTCGTGCCGAACGAAAAAGGTCTGGACCGGGCCCTCGAGGCCGGTGTCGAGCACATCGCGATCTTCGCCAGTGCGACGGAGACGTTCGCGCGCAAGAACCTCAACTCGTCGCTGGACGAGCAGTTCGCGATGTTCGAGCCGGTCGTCACGCGGGCCCGGGAAGCGGGCGTGGACGTGCGCGGGTACCTCTCGATGTGCTTCGGCGACCCGTGGGAGGGCGTCGTGCCGGCGAAGCAGGTCGCCGACGCCGGCCGCCGCTTGCTGGACATGGGGTGTTCGCAGCTGTCACTGGGCGACACCATCGGCGTCGCGACCGCCGGCCAGGTCGAGAACCTGATCGGGCTGTTCGGCGATGTCGGTACTTTGGCCGTGCACTTCCACGACACCTACGGTCAGGCTCTCGCGAACACGCTGGCGGCGCTCCGATGTGGAGTGTCGACTGTGGACTCTTCGGCGGGCGGGCTTGGCGGCTGCCCGTACGCCGAGTCGGCGACCGGGAACCTGGCGACCGAGGACCTGGTCTGGCTGCTGGACGGCCTCGGGGTGGCGACCGGTGTCGACCTCGACGTGCTGGTGGCGGCCAGCTCCTGGATGGCGGGACAGCTGGGCCGCCCGAGCCCGTCCCGCGTGGTCAACGCGCTGAGCTGACGCGGACCACCGTGCACAACCGAGCCGGAGGATGTGGGTGACGGAGCCTTCCGAGGCGGGCGAGGACGACCTCGACACGGGACCGGTGCGACTGCCCGGACCCGGTGGGTACGAGGACGCCCCGACGCCGCCTTCGGGCAGTCCCGCCGCGTGGCCGCACGCCGTGTCGCCGCTGCTGCCGCCGTTCCCACTGCCCCCGCCACCGCCGATGCCCGCGGCCCCGCCGCCCCCGGTGTCGCCGGCGCCGCTCGCACCCGCGCCGGTTTCCCCGGCGCCGTTGCCGCCGCTGGGTTCGCCGCGCACCGAGCGGGAAAGCGTTGTCGCGCTGTTCCTGGTGCACATGTTCCCGATCGGGCACCTGCCGGTCGCCATGGACAAGCCGGCGCGGCAGCTGCCCCTGCCGGACGACGACCCGGAGGGCTTCGCCCCGAACGACCACCCGGACGCCCGGCTGATCTTCGACGACCAGGCGCTCACCAACGTCACGGCGGGCTTCCGCCGGTCGCCGACCGCCCCGTCGCGGCCGGTGCCGCGGCACCTGACCGAGGGGTACGTGCCGTACGCCCACGCGACGCAGGCGGTGTGGATCCGCCGGTTCGTCGTCGGGCACAGCGAGCTCGGGCCCGAGTACGCGTGGCCGCCGGGCGACCACTACCCGGAGGGCAGCGTCGACCACGGCGAGCCGGTGATGGTCCCGATGAACACCGTGCTCGACCGCTTCGGCCCGGCGCACGGGCGCGTGTTCTTCGCCGACGGCACGCCGTTCGCGGAGCGCTCGCTGCCGCCGGGGATGCTGGACGCCGAGTACCGCCGGTACGTCGTGGTGCGCGCAGTACCGATGTGGCGGTCGGAAACGGCGAACTGGTTCGGCCAGGTCGGCGGGGGTACCCGGTACCGTGCGCTGCTGGCCGCGGACGAGCTCGTGACCCTCGGCTACCTCGCCGAGGCCAAGGGGGAAGAGGATTGATGAACACCCAGTCGATCCAGCGCTGGCTAGGCGTGCTGGGCGTGCCGCCGGAGGTCGTTTCGCTCGGCGCCGAGGTCGACAACGCCTGGTGCCTGATGCAGGGCGAGGACGAGGCGTGGGAGGTGTTCTGGCGGGAGCAGGGCAACCGCTACGACTGGGCGCGGTTCACCAGCGAACAGGTCGCGTGCCACTACCTCTTCGGCCGGCTGGCCTGGGCCCAGGTGGCGCGCGGCGCGGTCGGCCTGCTCCCGGGTTCGTGATGTGCCATGAGGGGCACCTTCATGGCTCTTAAGTCCATGAAGGTGCCCCTCATGGCATTCAGCGCTTGAGGATCCCCAACGCCTCGTCGTGCACGAGGCCGTTGGTCGACAGCGCGCTCCCGTTGTCGTAGCGGCCGCCGCCGTCCAGGTCGCTGAACCGTCCGCCCGCCTCGGTGACGATCACCTGCGCCGCCGCCACGTCCCACGGGTTCACGATGCACTCCGCCGCGACGTCGAGCGCGCCTTCGGCGACGAGGACGTGCTGCCAGAAGTCGCCGAACGCGCGCGATTCCCAGCACGCGTTCACCAGGTCCAGGTACTTCTCGCGCGAGTGGTACTCGACCCACGAGTTCAAGTCCGTTGTGGACAGATAAGCGTCCGAAAGGGACGAAACGCCGGAGACCGCCAGCCGGCGCGTCCCCGAGGAGTCCGAAGAGAACGCGCCGGACCCCGTCGCCGCCCACCAGCGGCGGCCCAGCAGGGGCGCGCTGATCATGCCCACCACCGGGTCACCGTCTTCGACGAGCGCGATCAGCGTCGCCCAGACGGGTACGCCGCGGAGGAAGTTCTTGGTCCCGTCGATCGGGTCGAGCACCCACGCGCGGCCGGTCGCCGCCGAGCCGCCGCGCTCTTCGCCGAGCACCGCGTCGGCCGGGCGTTCCGCCGCCAGCAGGTCGCGGATCGCGTCCTCGACCGCGGTGTCCGCGTCGGTCACCGGGGTGCGGTCGGGTTTGCGCGAGACCGCCAGGTCCAGGGCGCGGAACCGCGCCGTCGTGATCGCGTCGGCGGCGTCAGCCAGCCGGGTGGCGAGGGCCAGATCATCTCCGTAGCCAGGCACGGTCACGATGGTTTCACGCCCCGGCGCCGTAGAGTCGACCAGGTGAGCATGGTCCTACTTGCCGAAGACGATCCGGCCATCGCCGAACCGCTCTCCCGCGCCCTCGAACGCGAGGGATACGAGATCCACGTCGTCACCGACGGTCCTTCGGTCCTCGACGCCACCGCCGCCCAGCGCGTCGACCTGCTCGTGCTGGACCTCGGCCTGCCGGGGATGGACGGCCTGGAGGTGTGCCGGCGGCTGCGTGCCAACGGAACCGAGCTGCCCGTCCTGATGCTCACCGCGCGCACCGACGAGGTCGACTTCGTCGTCGGCCTGGACGCGGGGGCCGACGACTACGTCGCCAAGCCGTTCCGGCTCGCCGAGCTGCTGGCCCGGATCCGCGCGCTGCTGCGCCGCCGGGTGCCCGAGGTGCTCGAGGCGGGCGGGGTGCGGATGGACGTCGGCGCCCGGCTGGTCACCGTCGACCTGCACGAGGTGCAGCTGGCGAACAAGGAGTTCGAGCTGCTGCGCGTGCTCATGAGCCGCGCCGGGCAGGTCGTCAGCCGCGACGAGATCCTCGCCGAGGTCTGGAACGACCTCGAGTCGAAGACGTCCAAGACGCTCGACATGCACATGTCGTGGCTGCGGCGGAAGCTCTCCATCGCCGCGGACGAAGCCGCGGGCCGCACCAGCAAGGCCCACGACGGCGAACGGCGGATCGCGACCGTCCGCGGCGTCGGCTTCCGGTTCAACGCCGAATAAGCCGTGCGCCGTCGCATCCTGCTGGCCATCCTGCTCGCGGTCGCCGTCACCGCGGCGGTCCTCGGCATCCCGCTGGGCATCGTGGCGAGCTGGCAGATCGAGTCGAGCTACCGCGAGACCCTCGCCGAGAACGCCCGCGCGGCCGCGGCGATCCTCGACACCGAGATCGCCAACGGCCAGGAGATCGACCTCGACCAGGTGCGCGCCGCGGTCCCGGTGAACGGGCTGCTCACCGTCCGGGCCAGCGGCCAGATCGAGAAGCGCTACGGCAGCGACCCGGGCCGCGACACGGTCACCGAGACGGCTGACCTCGCCCGCGACGGCAAGGTCGAGATCGCCGTCCCCGCCGGGCCGATGCACGAGCGGCAGACGACGGTGACGCTCGTCGTCGTCCTGCTGGTGCTGCTGTCGATCGGGACCGGCGCGGTGGTGGCGATCGCGACGGCGCGGCGGCTGGCGAAGCCGCTTCGGCACGTCGCCGAACGCGCGGCCCGCCTCGGCGGCGGCGACTTCCGGCCCGACCCGAGCCGCTACGGCGTCGGCGAGCTCGACATGGTCGCCGAGGCGCTGGACGCGTCCGGAACCGCGCTCGCCCAGCTCGTGCAGCGCGAACGCCAGCTCGTCGGCGACGTCTCGCACCAGCTGCGCAGCCGCCTGACGGCGTTGCAGCTGCGGCTGGAACCGCTCACCGTGCACCCGGACGAAGAGGTGGCCGACGAGTCGAAGGCCGCCCAGGAACAGGCCGACCGGCTCGCGGAGGCGCTGGACGAGCTGCTGGCGGCGGCGCGCGCGGCCCGCGAGGTCGGCGCGGAACCGGTGGACCTGCCCACGCAGCTGCCGGAGATGGCCCAGGAGTGGCGAGAGCTGCTTCGCTCGGAGGGCCGCAACCTGCGGATGCGCGTGGCCGAGGGCCTGATGGCGCGGGCCACGCCCGGCCGCCTCCGCGAGGTCATCGGGGTGCTGCTCGACAACGCGCTGCGCCACGGCTCGGGAACGGTGACGCTGGCCGCCCGCCGCGGCGACGCCGAGGGCACGGTGGTCATCGAGGTGAGCGACACGGGCTCGGGTGTGCCGGACGAACTCGCCCCGCACATCTTCGAACGCGGCTTCTCCGGCGGCGGCTCCACGGGCGTCGGCCTGGCACTGGCCCGCGCCCTGGTCGAGGCCGACGGCGGGCGGCTGGAGCTGTCCCATCGCCGCCCGGCCGTTTTCAGCCTCTTCCTCAAGGTGCCGCGACCCAGCGATGTGCCGGAAGTCCGGTGGCCCGCCGAACGCGTCCCGCGCTAGCGGTCACGCGCGGGGCGGGTCGCGGCTCGCGGGTTCGCCGCAAACCGTGCGGTGACGAGCTACCGCCCCAATGCGGCCTTGGTTGCGGCTGACGCACCGAAGGCCACATTGGGGCGCTCGGCCCGGCCGTCGAACAACCTGCGACGTTGCTCCCACAGCGCGAAGCGGAACAGCCCTGGACGATCACGGCTCAGATCAACCCTTCCCGCAGCGCGTAAGCGACGGCGTGCGACCGGTTGCGCAGCTGGAAGCGGTTGGTCACGTCGTGCAGGATGCTCTTCACCGTGCGCTGCGAATAGCACAGCTGGTCGGCGATCTCCTGCGTCGAGTACCCGGCCGCGACCAGCCGGAGGACCTCCGTCTCCCGGTTGCTCATGCCGCCCATCTGCAGGCCGCGCGGCTGGAGGACCTGGCGCTGCAGGCGGGAAACGCGGTTCAGCAGCCGGCCGAGCAGGTCCGGCGGCAGGGCGCCCTCGCCGGCCGCGGCCGCCTTGATCAGCCGGACGAGCACCTCCGGTCCGGCGTCGGCGCGGCGGGCGACCGCGCAGACGCCGTGCTCGACGGCGTTCAGGACCTCGTTGTCGTCGACTTCGCCCGCGATCAGCACGATGCGGGTGAAGCCCTGGTGGTGCAGCGCGGACAGCAGCTGGTTCATCGTCTCGTCGAGCCGGTCGGCGACCAGCAGCGCGACCACGGCCGGGCCGGCCGCGTCCCCGTCCACCACCCGGACTTCGTCCCGCGAACGCAGCGCCACGCAGACGCCGTTGTGCAGGATCGGATCGGTGGCGCGGACCACCACCGGCGTCCTGTCGGATTCGAACATCGTCACCCATTCCCCTCGAACGGTGCGAAGGGGTACACCCCCCACGTCACCACAGTGCCCGTAGAGGTGTCCCGGGCGCATGGGACCGGCGTCCCGATGTTGCCCGGGCGGCTGCCCGTCAGGACCGGCCGAGGCCCGCGTCCCTGGCCCGGACGATCGCCTCGGCGCGGTCGGTGACGTGCAGCTTGGCGAAGACGTTGGAAATGTGGTTCCGGACGGTCTTCGGGCTCAGGCACAGGGTGTTCGCGATGACGCCGTTGCTGTGCCCGGCCGCGATCAGCTCCAGCACCTCGCGCTCGCGCGTGGTCAGCTCCGGGAACACCGGTTCGCTCGCGGGCGCGGACTGGCTGAAGAAGCCGAGCACGCGGTTGGCGATGTCGGGCCCGAAGATGGCTTCGCGCCGGGCGACGGAGCGCACTGCCCGCAGGATCTCGTCCGGCTCGGCGTCCTTGAGCAGGTAGCCCCGGGCACCGGCGCGCATCGCCGCGAAGACCGACTCGCTTTCGTCGGCCATCGTCAGCATCAGCACGCCGGTGTCCGGGTTGGCCGTCACGATGTGCCGGGCCGCCTGGATCCCGGAGAGGTCGGGCAGGTGCAGGTCCATGACGACGACGTCCGGCCGCAGCGCGGCGGCGGCGTCGACCGCGTTCGCGCCGCTGGCGGCCTCGCCGACGACCTCGATCCCCGGTTCGTTCCCCAGCAGCGTCACCACGCCGAACCGGAACAGGGGGTGGTCGTCCACGACCAGGACGCGCAGGCCCATCCCGTCACCTCCCCGCCGTCACCCCCTGTAAGGGTAGGGGAATGCGGCCGCGTTCTCACGTGCCCATTTCGCGAAGTTCAGCGGCGGCCTGCCGAGCACGCGTTCCACGGTGTCGAAAACGACGTGTTCGCGCCCGGCGGACGCCTCCTTGAGCGCGAAGAAACCGTCGACGGCTTCGGCGGGCCAGCCGTACGCGCGCATCATCCGCGCACGAGCCGCGCTACGCGGTTCTTCGACGTATTCGATCGGGCGACCGACAGCTTCGGAAAGGAGCGCGACCTGTTCCCGGGTGGTGAGGGCTTCGCCGCCGGTGAGTTCGTAGGTCGCGCCTTCGTGGTCCGACGTCGTGAGGGCGAGGGTCGCGACCGCGGCGATGTCCCGGACGTGCACCAGCGCGGACGCCGGATCGCCTTCGGGTACGTACACGGCGTTCTCCTCGCGGATGGAGCCGCGCCAGGCGAACCGGTTGTCCATGAAGGCGCCGGGCCGCAGGATCGTCCAGGACGGCCCGGCTTCGCGGATCGCTTGCTCGGCTTCGGCGTGGGCGCGCGTGATCGGGTCCGTCTGTCCGAAGTGGACACCGGTGGTGGACAGCTTGACGAGGTGGGTGGCCCCGGCCTCGGCGGCCGCCCGGGCGACCGCCGCTTCCCGGTCGGCGCTGTGCCCCTGGGTCAGCACGAACACGCGGTCCGAACCGTCGAGCAGCGCGGGCAGGTCCGCGGTGTCCAGGTCGCCCTGGACGACTTCGGCGCGCGGGTCGATCCGGGCCTTCGCCGGGTCGCGGGTCAGGGCGCGGACGGCGGCGCCGGCGTCGAGGAGGGCGGGGACGAGGGCGCGGCCGACCTTGCCGGTGGCGCCGAGTACGAAGATCATCGTGGTTCTCCTAGCGGTGGAGCGGGACGTGGGGGAGCGCGAACGCCGTGACGAGGGCGAGCGCGAGGACGGGCAGCAGGGCGAGGAAAACGCCGTGCGCGCCCGCGGTGTAGGCGAAGCCGAGCGCGACCGGCCCGAGCGCGGAGCCGAGCGAGCGGGCGAGGTTGACCGCGGCGGCGACCGCGCCGCGATCGCCCGGTGGCGCGGTGTTCTGCGTGGCCAGCGCCAGCACCTGGAGGTTGAGGCCGGCCGCGAGGCCGAAGACGACCAGACAGGCCAAGATTTCCGCGAGCCCGTGCAACGTCGTGAGGCCGAGCACCGCGAGCAGGCCGAGCGCCATGCTGAGCCGCGGCGCCCACCGGTAGGCGCCGGTGCGGGCGATGACCTTGCTCGCGACGACGGAGGAAAGCGCGACGGCGATGGTCATCGGGACCAGCCGCAGCCCGCCTTCCCCGGGGCCGGCGTCGGCCTGCAGGTAACCGGCGATGTAGTTGACCGAGCCGAGGAACGAGAACCCGGCGAGCACACTGAGCAGCACGGACACGGTGAAGGTCCGGTCGCGGAAGAGCCTGAGCGGGAGCACGGGCGCTTCGGCCCGGCGTTCGACCACCACGAACGCGAGGGCCGCGACCGTCCCGAGCCCGGCCGACCACGGCGTGAGCAGGGTGAACCCGGTGATCGCGACGCCGAGGAGGACGACGCCCGCGAAGTCGAACGGCGCGTCTTTCCGCCGTCGCGGTAGGTCGAGGGTCGTGAGGAAGGCGACGGCGAGCAGCCCGAGCGGCAGGTTGACGAGGAAGATCGACCGCCACCCGGCGAGCCCGGTCAGGAAACCGCCCGCGACCGGCCCGGCGAGGGAGGCGACGGCGAAGCAGACCGAGAACCACCCGAAGTACTTCGCGCCTTCGCGGGGCGAGAAGAGCTCGCCGAGCGAAGCGCCGACGGAGACGAAGAGGCCGCCGGAACCGGCACCCTGCAGCACCCGCCCGGCGATGAGCCACGCGGCCGACGGCGCCAGGCCGCAGGCGAGCGAACCGAGCAGGAAGAGGGCGAGCGCGCCCAGGAGCACGCGTTTGCGGCCGTGGACGTCCCCGAGCTTCCCGTACAGGGGAGCGGTGACGCTGCCGGCGAGCAGGTAGGCGGTGGTGACCCAGGCGTAGGCGCCGGTCCCGCCGAATTCGGCGGAGATCCGGGGAAGCGCGGTGGCGACGGCCTGGGCGTCGAGCATCGCGAGGAAAACGGACAGGAACAGGCCCACGAGAGCCGTTTTTCGAGCGCGCTGAGGCGCGATGGTGCTCAAGACAAAGTCCTTGTTTCGTCAGAAGGGACGAGAGGTGCGGACGCGCGAAAAAACGCGTCCCGTCGAGTCGGGAAAAGGCTCCATCGTCACCCGCTGGGCGGGTGCGACCTCTTCGCGCTCGGAAACCACCTCGAATCGTCCCGCTCGCCCGGCCGAACCCGGGCGGCGTCCTCACGGAGGAACACTGACGGGATGACTCTAGACAACTACATGTCGGAAGACAAGGAGTTTTCGATCCAGTACCGGCGGACCCGGTGATCCGGCGACGCTTCGAGTACCCCGCCGTTGCGCTCGATGGTTCTCGCCGAGGCGACGTTGTCCGCCGCGCAGACCAGCAGGACGCGGGACATGCCCAGGGTGCGCGCTTCGCCCAGGATCCGGCCCAGCGCCCAGCTCGCCAGCCCGCGTCCCCGCGCGGACGGCCGGATGCCGTAGCCGACGTGGCCGAACTGCCGGACGAACTCACCGAAGCCGTGCCGCAGGGCGATCCCGCCGAGCACCCGCTCGCCTTCGACGATCCAGCGGTAGGTGCAGGCCTCGGTGTTCAGCCGCGCCAGCCAGGCCGCGAAGCCCGCGGCGGTGCCGACCCGGTCCGCCGCCTGGAGGCCGAAGCCGTCCTCGTGCGCACCCGGGCCCCACTCAGCGTGCGCGTCCCGCCAGGCGGCGTGCCACCGGACGTCGGGCGGGATCAGCTCGGGCAAGCGCTCAGCGCAGCCGCGTCACCGTGTCGCTGTCCCGGCGCCGCTCGCCCAGCTCGTCCGGGAACACCCACTTCTTGAAGCCCCAGAACCGGAAGAACATCGCGAGCAGCATGCCGATGATCGACCCGCTCGCGAAGTCCGCGACCTCCTGCACCAGCCGCGTCACGTGCGGCATCTCCAGGTGGAGCACGTACCTCGACACGTACAGCGGGATCAGGTTCACCACGACCGCGATGCCGCTGATCACGAAGAACAGCGCCGCTTCGTGGTGGCGTTCGCGGCCGCCGCGGGTGCGGAAGGACCACTCGCGGTTGAGGATGTACGACACGATCGTCGCCACGATGATCGCGATCGCCTTCGCCGTGGTCGGTTTCGGCTCCAGCACCGTCAGCTTGAGGACGTACCAGACCCCGTTGTCGACCAGGAACGTCGTGCCGCCCACGATCGCGAACTTCAGCAGCTCCCGGTGCTTGATCAGCACCGAACGCAGTGGTTCCGGCGTGCGCTTGAGCACGGTTTCCACAACGGTCACACCACGCAGTCTAGGAGCACATCGCGGTGACCTGTGGTTCAGGCGGCTTTCCGGTCCTGAATGTCCGGATCCTCCAGGACTGCCGCGACCCGCCCGGACTCGTCCGGGAACACCCACTTCTTGAACGCCCACCAGCGGAACGCCGTCCCCAGCAGCGTCCCGATGACGATGCCGCTGACGAAGTCGGCCACCTCGACGCCGAACGGCGACAGCCGCGGCGCCTGCAGGTCCAGCACGTACCGCGAGAACCACTGCGGCAGCGCGTTCAGGCCCAGCGCGATGCCGCTGAACAGGAAGAACAACGCCGCTTCGTGCGCCCGCTCGCGGCCGCCGCGGGTGCGGAACGACCATTCGCGGTTGGCGACGTAGGAAAAGATCGTCGCGACCAGGACGCCCAGGATCAGCGCCGTCACCGGGTGGGTCCGCAGCACGGTGAACTTCAGGCCGTAGTTGACGGACATCGTGATCACGAAGCTGATCCCGCCGACAACGGCGAAGCGGAGGAGCTCGCGATGCTTTTTCAGCAGCTCGCGCACCGCGCGGACGCTACCCCGTGAGCCAGCCGAAAGCCTTTTCGGGGGTGACGGTCGGCTGCTTCGGGCCCGGGTTCGTGCCCGGCCGCGGCGGCGCGCTGGACGTGGTCGTCGACGCCGGGGGCTCGGCCGACGGCTCGGTCTCGGTCGTCGTCGGCGGGGTCGAGGAAGGCTTCGACGGAGCCGGCTTCGACGGCTTCGTCGGGGTGGTCGACGACGACGGCGGTGTGGTCGTCGGCAGCGGGTCCTCGCCGCACCAGTGGTGCCAGCAGCCGAAGTCGACCGTCACCGGCCGCGCGGACGCCTTGCCGAGCTGCGCCGTGATCGTCACGCGCCCGTCGTCGGGGCGGCCCTTCAGCCGCACCCACAGGTTGACGTGCTGCCCGGGCGCCAGCGCGCTCTTCGTCGTGCAGGTCGCGCCGTCGCCGGACGGCTCGCAGGGGAAGCCGCGCAGGCTCCACCACTGCCAGAGCGGGTGGTCGAAGGTGACCGTGACCGGCTTGGTCGTCTCGCCGGTGTTGCGGACGCGCACGTAGACCAGCGGGTTGCGGGTCCACGGGAACGCCGACAGCCCGTCGCCCTGCGCTTCCAGGACCACCGCGTCCGGCGGCTGCTTCACGGTGACCTCGACGCTCACCCGGACGTTGACCTGCACGCCCGCGGTGACCGTCCCGGTGACCGTGCCGCCCTTGGCGTCGTCGTCGGCCCGCAGGTGGAAGTTCAGGGTGGCGCTCTGGCCGGGCTGCAGGCCGCTGCCGGTCTTGCAGACGACCGTGCCGTCACCGCCCGGGCAGTTCACCGAGATCGGCGCGCTGCCGCCCTGCGCGAACGCCATCGGCGCGCCACCGCCCGCCGCGTCGACCGCGTGCACGCCCGGCGGCAGCTTCAGCGCGACGGCCACCGGCTCGGACACGCTGCCGCCGTCGTTGCGGACGGTGATCGGCAGGTTCGTCGCGGAGCCCGGGCTCAGCTCGACGCCGTCCGGCGGGGTCGTCGCCGACATCGACGGCGGGGCCGGCGCGGGCGGCGCCGGGGGTGCCGGCGGCGCGGGTGCGGGCGGCTGGACGGGCGGCTGCGCGGGTTCCACCGGAGGCGCCTCGGGCGGGGCCGGGGGCTGCGGCGGCTGCGGTGCGGGCGGCTGAACCGGCTGGGGCTGGGGCTTCGGCGCGGGCGGCTGGACGGGCTGGACGACCGGGGGCGGCACGGCGGCCGCGACCGGGATCTCCTGGGCCCCGCCGCCGGCGGTGAGCGCGACGACGACGGCCGCGACGACCGCCGCGCCCGAGGCGGCCACCCCGGCGAACTGGCGGGGTCCGGCCGCGGCGGCGCCCGCGGCCGCACCGGCCTTGCCCCCGGCGGCCGCACCCGCGGCGGCGGCCGCACCGGCTGCCGCCGCCGTGGCCGCGCTCGCCTTCGCGGCGCCGATGGTGGCGAGGTAGCCGAGGGCCGCGCCGCCCAGGACGATCGGGGCGATGATCGCGCGCAACCCGCCGTTGACGTCGGCGAGCTCGGCGGCCAGCGCCCGGCAGTTCTCGCACTCGTCGAGGTGGTTCTCGACCTGGTTGCGTTCGCGCTTGGACAGCCCGTCGCGCGTCCAGGCACCCAGCCGGTCGGCGCAGGCGCGGCAGCGTTCCTCGGCGTTCTCCTGCAGGTGGACCTGGAGGTAGGCCTGCCGGAGGCCTTCGCGGGCGCGGTAGGCGAGCGCGGAGACGCCGTTCGCGGTCAGCCCGAGCAGCGGCGCGACCTCGGCCGGGCTCTGCTGCTCGATCTCGGTGTGCCAGAGCACCGCCTGCCAGCGTTCGGGCAGCCGGGCGAACGCCTTCGCGGCCATCGTCCGCTCGAGGCCGGCGACGGCGGTGTCGGAGAACGGGACGGTCAGCGCCTCGGCAGCGGCCCCGCCGACGTCGGACATGTCCTCGTTGAGGTCGACCCGGCGTTCCTTGCGCGTGCGGTCGTACGCCGTGTGACGGAGCGCGGTCAGCAGGTACGCCCGGAAGGCGGTGTCCGGGCCCTTGCCGCCACGCAGCGTGTCCAGCACCTTGGCGAACGCCTCGGACACGAGGTCGTCCGCTTCGGAGCTCGAGCGGGCCAGCTGACGGGCCAGGTTGTGGGCCGCGCCGGTGTGCCGTTCGTAGAGGGCGCCGTAGGAGGCGATCTTCCCCGAGCGGACCTCGGCGATCAGCTCGGCGTCACTCTTTCCGCTGAGATCGGCGGGAACGGTGGACACGGCACTCCTCGGTCGGCTAGGGCCAGGACCTGCCATTACAGGCCGGTCCGGGGCGCGAGACAAGTGTGACTGACCCACCCCGGGCCGTCACGCGGTGGTCGGGGTGTTGACTCCGACGGCGCAGCAAAATCACCCACCCCCGGGTCTCGGCGTGGAAAAGCTTCTTAACAAAACTCGCCAGTACGCGTCACGGGGTCCGGCGAGGCACGTCCTCACCGTGAAGCACCGATCAAGATCCACACGCACCGGACGAAAGGGATGGGGGGCCAGTGGACGTTCCGGCTACGCGCTCCGGCCCCGATGACGTCCCGCCCCAGGCCCAGTCCGAGCGCGATCGCTCCCTGCGCGCGTTGCGCGCCCGCTGGCGCACGGCGAGCCTGGCCGCGGGCTGGCGGTTCCCCAGCGACTGGGCCCTGCCCGAGGTCGACGCCGTCTGCGCGGCCGTGATGGCCAAGGGGCGCGCCGAAGCCGCCGAAACCGCGCTGGCCGGGCTGGCCAGGGCGCGGGCGGCGGCCGGTGCGGGACTCGCGGAAACCCTCGCCGACCTCGCCGCGCTGCACGCCGTCCTCGACCACGCCGGCGACGGCTTCGTCTCGCCGGACGTCGACGCCACGCCGTCGCGGCTGCTCCGGACCACCGCGCTGGCCTGGGCCGACGTCGCCACCGACCAGCTCGTGCACACCGAGGTCACCGACCCGCTGACCGGCCTGCCCTCGGCCGCGTACCTGCGCACCCGGCTCTACGAGGTCTACCAAGCGGCCGCCGCGCGCGAGCGGCCCGCGGCCGAGGAGCACGTGCTCCTGGTCGTCTCGCTGGACCTCAGCACCGTCGCCGGGTTCCCGCGGCTGACCGGGATGATCCTGGTCGCGGACGCGCTGCGGGCGGTGTTCGACAGCGGGCAGAGCGTCGCTTCGCTCGGGCCGTCCGTCGTCGCCGCGCTGGTCCCGAAGGACGACCGGGTCGGTTCGCACGGCGTCGCGCTGCGGAGGGCGCTGAACGAGCGCCTGTCGGTGGACGCGCAGCTGGCCGACGCGGGGCAGCCCCGCGTGTCCGCGGTGCGGCTGCCCGCCACCCACGAGCTCGCGTGCGACCTGCTGGCGCAGCTCGCGCGAGCGTAGAACGCCCGAAAAGTCCGCTTCCGCCCGGACCTCGCTGACCTGGACCGGGCCGGTCATGATTTCCTGGTGCGGTGACCAGGACCGTACCCACCGACGTCGACGGCGAAGTCGCGGCCAGCTCCCACCACCGGCTGGCCCTGCGGAAGTCACTCGCCCGCCTGTCCGTCCGCCCTCGGTCGATCCTGATCCTGTCGGTGATCCCGCTGGTCGCGATCGGGTACGGCATCTACGGCTGGCAGCACGACTGGGTGCTCGGCGTGGACAGCGCGGTGTACCGGGCGGGCGCTTTGACGCTGCTGCACGGCGACTCGCTCTACGACGCGAACACCCTGCCCAACGAACCGTGGTGGGCGCTGCTGCCGTTCACCTACCCGCCGACGGCGGCGCTGATCTTCGTCCCGCTCGCGGCCTTCCCGACGCAGATTTCGTGGGGGCTGATCACCGCCGTCTCGCTGGGCGCGATGGCGCTGTCGATCCGGATCGCGATCGGCGCCCTGCCCCGCCCGTCCGCCGACGGGCCGCGCTGGTGGGCCTCGCCGGCCCGCTCGACCATCGTGTTCTTCCTGGTCTTCCTCGGGCTCGAGCCGGTGTGGCGGACGATCTTCCTCGGCCAGATCAACCTGATCCTGATGGCCATGATCCTGCTCGACATGCTGGTCATCGGCGCCCGCGGCAGCCGGTGGGGCGGCGTGCTCGTCGGGGTCGCGGCGGCGATCAAGCTCACGCCGCTGGTGTTCCTCGGGCACCTGTTCGTCACCGGCCGCCGGATGGACGCGATCCGCGGCTTCGCGACGTTCCTGCTGCTGCAGGGCCTGATGTTCCTGATCAACTCGCACGACGCGGCCAAGTACTGGACCGTGACGCTGCCCGACACCGGCCGGATCGGGCCGGTGCACTGGGCGGGCAACCAGTCGCTGAACGCGCTGATGAACCGGGCCACCGACCTCGCGCCGTGGGCGTCGAAGGCCGCGATGGGCATCGGCTTCCTGCTCGCGATCCCGGCGCTGTGGCTGCTCATGCGGTTCCACCGCAAGGGGCAGGCGCTGGCCGCGCTGCTCGTCACGGCGTTCTGGACGCTGCTGATCTCGCCGATCTCGTGGACCCACCACTGGGTGTGGGTCATCCCGCTGATCGTGCTGCTGGTCTCGCGGCTGCCGAAGACCACCCCGAAGACGGCGTGGAAGCGCTGGGTCGGGACGTTCCTCGCGGCGTTCGTGTTCGTCAGCTGCGTGCTGCTGATCCTGCCGAACGGGCGCAACGTCGAACTGCACTGGACGGTCTGGCAGAACATCCTGGGGGACGCCTACATCCTGATGCCGGTGGTGCTGGCCGTGGCGCTCATCCTGCGCTGGGGCCTGCAGCGGCGGGCGCGGAAGAAGGCGGCCGCGCGTGTCGACGTCGAAGCCGGCGTCTGAGGCGCGCACCGGCCGGGTGCTCGCGGGGGTCCTCGCGCTCGCTGTCCTGGCGCTGGGGGTCGTCGGCTGGCTGGC
The DNA here is from genome assembly GCF_046548815.1 of Amycolatopsis sp. cmx-4-83. Lineage (NCBI taxonomy): Bacteria > Bacillati > Actinomycetota > Actinomycetes > Pseudonocardiales > Pseudonocardiaceae > Amycolatopsis > Amycolatopsis sp. cmx-4-83. The sequence goes on from NZ_JAEBEF010000001.1 coordinate 782,407, forward strand.
CGGGTGGCACCTGGGCGCGGACAGCGCCGTGTACCGCGCGGGTGCGCTGACGCTGCTGCACGGCGACCCGCTCTACACGCGGGACGTGCTGACCGCGCTGCCTGACTGGGTGCGGCTGCCGTTCACCTACACGCCGGCCGCCGCGCCGCTGTTCCTGCCGCTCGCGCTGGTGCCGTCGGGCCTGGTGTGGGGCGTGATCGCGGTTTTGTCGGTGGTCGGTCTTATGGTCGTGATCACGGTGGTTTCGTCGTCGCCGGGGCACGCACCGCTTCTGGGAAGAAGCCGGTGGGCGCTGCCGGCGGGAACGGCCATCGCGCTGGCGCTGGAACCGGTGTGGAAGACGCTGTTCCTGGGCCAGATCAACTTGATACTGATGGCGTTCGTGGTGCTGGACGTCCTGGTGCTCTCGGTGCGCGGGTCGCGCTGGGCGGGCGTGCTGATCGGCGTGGCGGCGGCGATCAAGCTGACCCCGCTGATCTTCGTGCCGCACCTGTTCTTCACGGGCCGGTGGAAGGACGGGCTGCGGGCGGTGGGCACGTTCGTGGCGCTCGAAGCGGTGATGTTCGCGGTCATCCCGGTCGATGCGGCGCGGTTCTGGCGGGATTCGGCGACCGACCCGAGCCGGGTCGGGTCGGTGCACTGGATCTTCAACCAGTCGCTCAACGGGCTGGTGAACCGGGCTTCGGCGCTGGCCCCGTGGTCGCTGGCGGTGGCGGTCGGCGTGGCGGCGGTGCTGGCCGTGCCCGCGGTGTGGCTGGTGGTGCGGCTGCACCGGCGTGGCGAGGACGCGGCCGCGTTGCTCGTGACGGCGTTCTACGGGCTGCTGCTGTCGCCGGTGTCGTGGTCGCACCACTGGGTCTGGTGCGTGCCGTTGCTCACGCTGCTCGTGGTGAAGGCCCGCTGGTGGGCCGCGGCGGCGGTCGCGGTGCTGTTCGCCTCGCAGATCGTGATGCTGGTGCCCAACGGCGGCGACCGGGAGTTCGGCTGGGGCCTGGGCTGGTCACTCCTCGGCAACGTCTACGTGCTCGCGGCGGCGGCGGGGATCCTCGGGCTGGCGGTGCGTGAGCTACGCCTGGTCCGGCGGTCGGCCGGCCTGGTGACCGTTTGACAATCCGGCCGAAAGCAGGCGGACACTGACCGGAGCTGGCAGCTCACCGCACTTGTTCCGGCGTGGCTGCCGGTCGGATTGTCAAAAATCGGCGCAGTAGTCTGAGCGGGCTATGGACAAACACACCGGTCTGCCCGTCGTGGGCATGGTGGGCGGCGGGCAGCTGGCCCGGATGACCCACCAGGCGGCGATCTCCCTCGGCCAGTCCCTGCGCGTGCTCGCCGCGGGGGAGAACGAAGCCGCGGGTCTCGTCGCGGGCGACGTCTCGCTGGGCCACCACACCGACCTCGAGGCGCTGCGGAAGTTCGCGGCCTCGGTCGACGTGCTCACCTTCGACCACGAGCACGTGCCGGGCGAGCACCTGCTGACGCTGGCGATGGAGGGCTACGTCATCCGGCCGGCGCCCACGGCGCTGGGCTTCGCGCAGAACAAGCTGGTGATGCGCGAGATGATGGCGGGCCTCGGCGTGCCGGGCCCGGCCTTCGCCGAGGTGTCCACAGTGGACGACGTCGTGGCGTTCGGCGACGACCACGGCTGGCCGGTGGTGCTCAAGGCGTCGACCGGCGGGTACGACGGCCGCGGCGTCTGGATGCTGGATACCGCGCAGCACGCCCGCGAGACCGTGCCGGAGCTGCTCGAAGCGGGCACGGCGCTGCTGGTCGAGGAGAAGGTGGCGATGCGGCGGGAGCTGTCCGCGCTCGTCGCCCGCTCGCCCTTCGGCCAGGGCGCGGCGTACCCGGTGGTCGAGACCGTCCAGGAGGGCGGCATCAACACCGAGGTGCTGGCCCCGGCGCCGGGGCTCGACGACTCGCGGGTGCACGAGGCCCAGGACCTGGCGCTGCGGATCGCCGCGACGCTGGACGTCACCGGCCTGCTCGCGGTCGAGCTGTTCGAGACCGACACCGGGCTGCTGGTGAACGAGCTGGCGATGCGTCCGCACAACTCGGGCCACTGGACCATGGACGGCTCGCGCACGTCGCAGTTCGAGCAGCACCTGCGCGCGGTCCTGGACTACCCGCTGGGCCGCACGGACCTGGTCGCGCCGGCGTGCGTGATGGCGAACGTGCTGGGCGCCGCGGTGCTGCCCGAGATGGGGCCGGACGAGCGGCTGCACCACCTGTTCGCGCGGTACCCGGAGGTGCGCGTGCACCTGTACGGCAAGCAGGAGCGCCCGGGGCGCAAGCTCGGGCACGTCAACTTCACCGGCGAGCGCATGGAAGACCTGCGCAACCGCGCGTTGCTGTCGGCGCACTGGCTGTCCCACGCCGTCTGGCTCGACGGCTACGAGATCCACTGACGGGAGTGACGGGTATGGCGCCGCAGGTGGGCGTGATCATGGGCAGCGACTCGGACTGGCCGACCCTGGAGGCGGCCGGCGCGGCGCTGGACGAGTTCGGCGTCGAGTACGAGGTCGGCGTCTACTCGGCGCACCGCACCCCGCAGCGCATGCTGGACTACGCGACATCGGCGGTGGCCCGCGGCATCCGCGTGATCATCGCGGGCGCCGGCGGCGCGGCCCACCTCCCGGGCATGGTCGCCTCGGCAACGGTCCTCCCGGTGATCGGCGTCCCGGTCCCGCTGAAGTACCTGGACGGCCTGGACTCCCTCCTGTCGATCGTCCAGATGCCGGCAGGCGTCCCGGTGGCCACGGTCTCGGTGGGCGGCGCCCGCAACGCAGGCCTCCTGGCCGTCCGCATCCTGGCGGCGTCCGACGAAGCCCTGCGCTCGAAGATGGCGAAGTTCCAGCAGGACCTGGAGAAGCTGGTCCTGGACAAGGACGCGGCGCTGCGGGCCAAGACCGGTCACTGAGGCCGCGGCTAGCGCAAGTTCTCCTCGAAGAAGGGGAGCAGCGTTTCGTCGATGTGGGCGTTCTCGCTCAGCCGCGCCACGACTGGGCGGCCGCTCTGCGTGGTGCCGATGAGCTTGCCGCCGGTGCCGTTCTTGATCTGGACGTGCCCGATGGAGATCAGGAACTGCACGAACTTCTTGGCCAGCTTGACGTTGCGCTCGGAGGCGCCGCGCTGCTCCAGGCCGAGGCGCTGATGCCAGGCGCCGTCCAGCAGGACGCGGCAGATCTTCTCGCAGATGTCGAAGTTCTGGTCCAGGCAGTACATGAAGTACGGGTTGACGGGGTCGGTGATCGCACCTCGCCGCTTCAAGTAGCCCCGTAGCCTGGTCGCGTCGAGCACGTGCAGGTCCTTGCCGACCTTCAACAGTGCCGTCGAGTCCTTCGTGAGGTTGGTGAAGTTCGCTCCGGTGCACACCAGCCCGGTGATCTCGGTGTCCAGCATCAGGAGGTTGGAGAAGTCCGCGCCGGTCACGTCGGCGTTCGTCAGCACGCATGCGTCGATCGCGGAGTCCGAGAAGTTCGAACCGGTCAGGTCCGTGCGGGAGAAGTCGGTGTCGGTCATGATGCTGCTCGACGCGTTCAGCCCGCGCAGGGTGACGTTGTCTTCCGAACTGAAGTTGATGCCGCTGAGCGTGCAGTTCGAGAGGTCGAGGCTGTCGCCGACGAGGTCGGTCAGGCTCTCGGGGACGCTGCGGTTCTTGCGCTCGTTGTGCCGCTTCGCGCCCCAAAGCAGGATGAGCATCTGGTCGATGCCCTTGTGCATCTTCCGCGACGGCCAGAGGGCGGACAGCTGCGTGTAGGCCTCTTGCAGCTTGTCCTGCGGCATCGAGTTGACGAAGGTGATCATGGTGTCCGTCACCGGGACGGACCGCGGCTCCGGCCGACCGTCGACGAGACAGTCGATGAGGTAGCCGGCCAGCAGGTACTCACGCAGGGAGTTGTGGGAAAACTGCCACTGCGCGGTGACCTTGTCGGTGCTCCTAGTGAGGGTGGTGGAGGACCGGAGGTCGTCGAAGAGGGAGTCTTCCGCGTCGGTGACGCCTTCGACCCGCTTCTTGGTCATCTTCGATTCGAAGACCGTCCTGATGACCTCGCGGAAACTGGACTCGTTGACGCTCTTCTGCTGGCTCGTGGACGTGTACAGGGCGAGCTTCTGGAGGAAGAGCAGCCGTTCCGTCGGGAACAGGGTCGACGTCCGGGCCCAGTCGCGGAGCATGAGCTTGTGGACGATCAGGTTGTAGATGTCCCACTCGGACATCTTCTGCTCGGGGTCTCCGGCGTCGTCCTTCTTCAGTTCTTCGACGACGTCGAGGAGGTAGGTGATGATCACCGGCTTGCCCGACAGCGAGACGTTCCGGTCCTCTTCGTTGCGGAAGACCTTCGACAGCAACCCGGTGACGACGCTCGCGCCTTCGGGGTCGTCCTTCAGACGCCGGCGCACCAGCTCGATGGTCTGCTCGTACGTCAGGTCGCGCAGGCTGCGTTCCACGCGGTTGAGGACGAACCGCTCCAGCAGCGAATCGACCTCGCGTTCCTGCTCGACGACGGCGCGGTCCAGGACGTTGATCTGGCGGTGCGAGCCCAGCTTCTGGTACAGGACTTCGAACACCCGCAGCTCTTCGGCTTCGGTGAAGTAGTTGGGGCGACTCGTCAAAATCCCCTTCGCCCCGTTGCTGGCCAGGTCGGCGAGCGCCTCCAGGCAGGCGCGCCGCTCGCGCACGTTCAGGTACTGGGCCATTTCGTCGTAGCCGTCCAGCAGCAGGACGACGCGGCCGTTGGAGATCATGCTCTCGACGAAGGAGACCGGGAGGTGGGCCAGCTCGTTCCGGTCGAGGAAGTGGTGCAGCAGCCCGCGGGAGTCGAACTGCTTGGCGAAGTCACGCAGTTCGATCCGGAACGGCAGGCGCGGGCTGTCGCCCTTCTGGTACAGCTCCGCCCACCGCTTCTGCAGCACCTCGGTCAGCGCGGTCTTGCCGGTGCCGTACTCGCCGACGATGATCAGCCAGGACCGGTCCTTGTCCTCGTCGTGCAGCCAGTCGGTGAGGTGTTTCGTCGCCCACTGGTTGCCGTACTTGTCGTCGAAGTTCGGCTCTTCGTAGACCTCGTCCAGCGCCTGCAGGGTCTTCGCCTGACGCGAATCGCCGAGGATGTAGGACAGGTACGGTTGGACTCGTTCGAAGTTCGCGAACAGTTCGTTGTAGGTGAAGGTGAGGATCCCCTCGGCGCCGGCGCTTTCCTTGACACCCGCCGTGAACCCCGCCGGGGAAATTATCATTCGTTGCGCGCCCAGTTGGGTGCGGAAACGCGTCAACTTGGCGAGTAGCTCTTCGTACTTCGCGCTGTCCACCTGCTGGACCGTGGCCTCGATGTAGACGTTCTGCTCGCTGAAGCCGGAGAGCTGGGTCGCGACGAGATCGACCGCGGCCCCGTCGAACTCGACGGGGCCGGCGACGTCGTAGCCGTTGGTCTCGAACAGCCAGCGCACTGCTTCGGGCAGAGTGATCGCCGTGAACGTCTGCTCCATGCAATTCCCCCGGCCGCCGTCGTTCTCGCCATGATAGGCAGTTCGCCCCGGCGACGGAAGCGCTTCGCGGTCCGCCCGGGTTTTGTTACACCGCCCGCGGTCTGATGCGTATTCGATATTGGTCAGTTACCTGACAGCTGCTCCCGCAGTTCGCGCTTCAGCACCTTCCCCGCCGCGGACACCGGGATCTGCTCGACCACGTGCACCTCCCGCAACCGCTTGTACGGCAGCACCTTCTCGTTGACCGCGGCCATCAGCTCGTCCGCGTCCAACGGCCCGTTCGGCACCACGAACGCGACCGGCAGTTCGCCGACCTCGTCGTCCGGGCGGCCGACCACCGCGGCCGCCGCCACGCCGGGCATCGTCACCAGGAGCTCCTCCAGCTCGCGCGGGAAGACGTTGTATCCCTTGTACAGCAGCATGTCCTTCTTGCGGTCCACGATGGACAGGTAGCCGTCGGCGTCGAGGATGCCGATGTCGCCCGTGTGGAGCCAGCCGTCGACCAGTGCGTCCGCCGTTTCCTCCGGGCGGTTGCGGTAGCCCCGCATGATCTGCGGGCCGCGGAGGCAGACCTCGCCCTTTTCGCCCGCCGGGAGGGGGTCTTCGCCGCCTTCGGCCGGGACGATCTTGACCTGCGTGTCGAAGATCGGGACGCCCACCGAGCCGACCTTGCGGGTGCCCGACTGGTACGTCGGGGAGATCACCGCGCCCATCGTCGCTTCGGTGAGGCCGTAGCCCTCGCTGACGACGACGCCCGGGAAGCGCTCGCGCAGTGCGTTGATCATCGCGTGGTTCATCGGCGCCGCGCCCGAGCCGATCGAGCGGACCGACGACAGGTCGGCCGTGTGGAACGACGGCGTCGCGAGCAGCGCGGCGAACAGCGCCGGGGCGCCGCCGATGCCCGTGATGCGCAGGCGTTCGGCGTCGGCGACGTAGGCCGCCGGGTCGAAGCGGGTGTGCAGCACGATCTTGGTGCCCGCGATCACCGCCGCGTTCAGGCCGCCGATGATGCCCATCGCGTGGAACCACGGCGTCAGGTTGATCGCGACGCCGGTGCCCAGGCGCGTCACCCACTCTTCCTCGCTGCCGATCTGGTCGAGCGTGATGTCGCCCCGCTCGTCGAGCGCCGGCACCGAGCCGGAGCCCCAGCAGGCGTGCTGGAGGGTGTTGACCACGACGTTGCGGTGCGTCAGCCGCACGCCCTTCGACCGGCCGGTGGTACCGCCGGTGTAGGCGAGGTGGGCGAGGTCTTCGTGGACGTCGGTGTCCACGTCGGGCCGCGTCTCCGGCTGCCCGGCCTGGAACGCTTCGAACTCGACGGCGCCCTCGGCCAGGTCGCCGGCCGGGGCGACGACGACCGTGAGGCGCGCCGGGATCCGGTCGGCCACGGCGGCCAGCGCGCCCGCGACCGGGCCGAACGTCACCACGGCCGCGGCCTCGCAGTCGGCGAGCTGGAACGCGAGGTCGGCCGGCGGGAGCAGCGGGTTCGCCGGGCTGAAGGTGGCCCCGGCCAGCAGCGTGCCGTAGTAGGCGACCGGGAAGGCGAGGCAGTTCGGCAGGTGCAGCGCCACGACGTCGCCGCGGCCGATGCCGCGGTCACCGAGCGCGTGCGCGAACCGGCAGGCCGCGCGGTAGGTCTCGGTGAAGGTCAGGCTTCGGCCGTCGTGCTCGAAGGCGGTCCGGCCGCCCCAGCGGGCGGCACCCGCGGCGAGGATCGAACCGACGGGGACTTCGGGGTAGTCGAGGGAGGCGGGCAAACCGGGCGGCGTCGTCGGCGCGGTGAGCGGCATCACTCGACCATACGAATTCTGCGGTCAACGACACAAGGACGAGGGCGCCACCTGCTGTGAACGAGCGCTAACATCGACAGAACTCTTCCGACGTTGCAGAGAAGGTGACCCGAAGTGACCGACGGCCTGTACCAGCTTGCCGAGGAGCACGAGGAGCTGCGGGCCGCGGTCCGGGCTCTGGCCGAGAAGGAGATCGCGCCCTACGCGGCCGAGGTCGACGAGAACGAGCGCTACCCGATCGAGGCGTACAACGCGCTGGTCAAGTCGGGCTTCAACGCCGTCCACATCGGCGAGGAGTACGACGGCCAGGGCGCGGACGCCGTCGGCGCCTGCATCGTGATCGAAGAGGTCGCCCGGGTCGACGCGTCGGCGTCGCTGATCCCGGCCGTGAACAAGCTCGGCACGCAGCCGATCATCCTGTCCGGCTCGGAGAGCGTGAAGAAGCTGGTGCTGCCCTCGATCGCGTCGGGCGAGGCTTCGGCGTCGTACGCGCTTTCGGAGCGCGAAGCGGGCTCGGACACCGCGTCGATGCGCACGCGCGCCCGGCTCGACGGCGACCACTGGGTGCTCAACGGCACCAAGTGCTGGATCACCAACGCGGGCGAGTCGTCTTGGTACACGGTGATGGCGGTGACCGACCCGGACGCGGAGAAGAAGGCCAACGGCATCTCGGCGTTCGTCGTGCACAAGGACGACCCGGGCTTCTCGGTGGGCCCGAAGGAGAAGAAGCTCGGCATCAAGGGCTCCCCGACGCGCGAGATCTACTTCGAGAACTGCACGATCCCCGAGGACCGCATCATCGGCGAGCCGGGCACCGGCCTGAAGACGGCCCTGCGCACCCTCGACCACACCCGCCCGACGATCGGCGCCCAGGCTTTGGGCATCGCCCAGGGCGCCCTCGACGCGGCCGTGGCGTACGTGAAGGACCGCCGCCAGTTCGGCAAGGCGATCGCGGAGTTCCAGGGCGTCCAGTTCATGCTGGCCGACATGGGCACCAAGATCGAAGCGGCCCGCCACCTGGTCTACGCCTCGGCAGCGGCCTCGGAGCGCGGCGACAAGCGCGCGGGCTTCATGGCCTCGGCGGCGAAGATGTACGCGTCGGACATCGCGATGGAGGTGACGACGGACGCGGTCCAGCTGTTCGGCGGCGCCGGCTACACCCGCGACTTCCCGGTGGAGCGCATGATGCGCGACGCGAAGATCACGCAGATCTACGAAGGCACGAACCAGATCCAGAAGGTCGTCATGGCCCGGGCCCTGCTCAAGGGCTGACCCCGCTCGGTGACGAGCCGTGACGGCGCTGGCCGACCAGTGCCGTCACGGCCTCACGCCGCTTCGGGTGGTGCGGCATCAGGGCTGCCCGGGGCCGGCGGATTCGTGGTCGCCCGCCAGGCTCGGTAGCGGCTTCGCACGATGCTCTCCGCTTCGGCCCAGCTGTTCGCGCGCAGCGCGGGTGGCGGATCCATGTGGACGTTGGTCGAGTTGGTGAAAGCGATGACCGATCTACCGCCGTTCTCCAGGTCGCGGATGTGCATCTCGGTGTCGTCCACGTAGATGTGGGCGTTGATGTGCCCCTTCTCCCGCATGAAGCAAAGGTCCCAGTAGGGAATGGCGTGCTTGTCGAGCCATTCGGCTGTCTGGGTCACCGCGGTCTTGTGAAAGTGGTAGATGTACAGGCGATGAGTGATGATCCTGATGCGGATCCCCTCGGTGCTCAACCGCCGGAGTGACTGGACGCAGCCGGGGATCGGCTCCAGGTCGCGGAACAGGTTTCGCTCGCTGACCGCGTACCGGTGGATGCGTTCGTACTCCCGCTTGTCCGGGACTCCCCAGTTGCCCAGTCCGTAGTCGGGCTCCGGCGTCAGTTCGTCGAGGGGTACACCGCGCCAGAAGGCCACGATTTCGCGCATCTTCCCGTAGAAGTCGGCGCACACCCCGTCGAGGTCCACGCCGAAGACATATTCCTCGTTCATCCCTGCCTCCGGTTGGGCTGACTGGTTCCATTGAGTGATCGCGGGGGTCACTCTTTGTCGCTCTGCCGGGGGAGGATGCAACGCGGGCTTGATCGTCGTTTCTCTTCCGTGTCCGCTTCGCAACACGTGGCTCCTACCAGCCCGAACGCCGAAAGAAAATCACTCACCAGGGGGAGTGTCCGGACAAGTTACTCGCGCGTTAAACCTGCGGTGACGCGGATCACCATCGGTTCACAGAGAGGTGAAGCGGATGGGCGCAACGACGCGCAGGTGGCTCACGGCGGCCGCTGCCACGGTGGCGGTGCTGGTGCTGGGGGCGGGGACCGGCCGGGCTGCCGAACGGGAACCCACCGGGCCCGTGCAGCCGAACATCCTCACGGCCGCGGTCTACTCGCTGGGGGCGCCCACCATCGCGCCGCCCGGGGCGAACGACTGGAACTGCAAGCCCTCCGCGCAGCACCCCAATCCCGTGCTGCTCTCCAACGGGACCACCGCCAACGCCTACGAGAACTGGGCCAACCTCTCGCAGAAGCTCGCCAACGCCGGGTACTGCGTCTTCGCCGGGAACTTCGGTGGGGCGCCCGGGGCCTTCCTGCAGACCGTCGGGCCCGTCGCCGACACCACGAAAGCGCTTGCGGCCTTCGGCGACAAGGTCCTCCGAGCCACCGGTGCGAAGAAGCTCGACGTCGTCGGGCACTCGCAGGGCGGGATGAACGTCCGGTATTGGATCAAGTACCTCGGCGGCGCGGACAAGATCAGCCGGCTGGTCGGGCTGTCGCCGTCCAACCACGGGACCGACCTCTTCGGGCTGCTCAGCACGCTCGAGCTGATCCCTGGGGTGCCCGCCGCGCTCGGGACCGTCTGCCAGGCGTGCAACGAACAGGCCGTCGGGTCGGACTTCCTCGCCGACCTGAACGCCGGGGGCGAGACCGTCGACGGCATCCAGTACACCGTCATCCAGACCCGGTACGACGACGTCGTCACGCCGTACACGAGCGCGTTCCTGCCCGCGAAACCGAACGTCAAGAACATCCTGCTGCAGAACGTCTGCGGGCTCGACTTCACCGACCACCTCGGCATCACCTACGACCCCGTCGCCCAGGGGCTGGTGCTCAACGCGCTCGACCCCGCGCACGCCAAGACGCCGCCCTGCGTGCCGGTGCCACCCGTGATCAGCTGAGTTTCGCCACATGAGACATAACCCACCGCCGGGGCGGATTTCCGCTCCGGCGGTGTCACCCTCGAAGCATGTACTGGCCGGTTCCGGCGTCCTGGACGCCCCACGACGAAGCCGAGCTGGTCGCCGGCTGGCGGCTGTGGCTCGAGCTGTCCGACCGTGCCTGGCCGACGGCCGCCTGGGACGGGACGCCGGCCGGGGCCGTTCGTCAGCTGCGGGAGCTGCTCGCCGCGTGCGACGAGATCGAAACCGCTTACCGCGCGGACGCCGATGAGCCGTCGGACGGCTTCCTCCGGTTGACGCAGGGGCTCGCCGTCACCGCCGGTTCGGTGATCTCGCTCTGGTTCGACGACGTCGACCAGCTCGACGGGGAACGCGCCGCACTGCTGCACGACGACCTCGCCCGGTTCGCCGAACAGGCCGAGCAGGTCCTGACGCTGCTCGCCGTCAACGGCGGCTGGACGGGGCTCGACGAGGTCCGGCGCCGCCCCGCTTAGGCGAGCGTCGGGTCGGCTCCGCCGCCGGGGACGAAGAGGAACTGCGTGCCGCCGAGCATTTCGTCGATCGGGCGGTCCAGCTCCAGCTTCGGCTCGTCGGTCAGCGAACAGCCCAGCGTGAGCCGCGTGTCGACGTGCTCGCGGCGTTCGACGCGGTGGCGCGTCCGTTCGCCGTCGAGCGACCAGGTGCCGTCCAGGACCATGCCGAGCCGGAGCGCGAGGCGGCTCGCGGCGCCGTCCCAGGTGAAGCGGTGGACGACGAACTCCGTGCTCCAGCTCGACCAGTACTGCCAGCCCGTCCCGTCGGCGCGGAAGCCGAGTTCGGTGTACTCGGTCGAGCCGGGGTGCACTTCCGACTCCGACCAGTAGCCGATCAGTCGCGCGTCCATACCGGGATCCTCCCATCGCCGCACGGAATTCCGCCGCATAGCCCAGCGCAAGCCGGTCCGGACTGGGTACCCCAGAAGTCATGAACCGGACAGAGGCCACCGCCGACAGAGGCGAGAAGAGCGACACCGCGCAACTGCTCGGGCGCATCGGCATGGCGTGCTACGGCGTCGTGCACCTCGTCATCGCCTACCTCGCCTTGCAGGTCGCCTTCGGCGACAGCGAGCAGGCCGACCAGAAGGGTGCACTGCAGCAGATCGGTTCCACGGCGTTCGGCCAGATCCTGCTCTGGATCGTCGCCGTCGGCCTGATCCTGTTCGGCCTGTGGCAGTTTCTGATGGCCGCCACCGGCTACGAATGGGTCAGCGGCGGCAAGCGGACGCGCAAGCGGATCGGGGCCGCGGCGCGCGGCGTCGTCGTGATCGCGCTCGGCTTCACCGCCATCCGCATCGCCACCGGCAGCGGGGGCGGCGGCTCGAGCAACCAGAGCCAGCAGGAGTTCACCGCCAAGCTGCTCCAGCTGCCGGCCGGGCCGGCGCTGGTGGTCATCGCCGCGGCCTGCGTGCTGGGTGTCGCGATCGCCGCCGGCGTGAAAGGCGCCAAGAAGAAGTTCCTCGAAGACCTGAACACGAACGAGCTGCCCGGGAAGACCAAGCGCTGGATCGGCGGGGTCGGCACCACGGGCTACCTCGCCAAGGGCGTCGTCCTCGCGATCGTCGCGATCCTCCTCGCCATCGCCGGGTTCAACGCCGACCCGGGCAAGGCCGGCGGGCTGGACGCCGCGCTCAAGACGCTCGTCGCCCAGCCCTTCGGCCCGGTGCTGCTGGTCGTGGTGGCCCTCGGCTTGGCCGCGTTCGGCGCGTACTGCTTCGGCGCGGCCTGGGCCCACAAGCGCTAACGCCGGGCCACCTGCGCCAGGTATTCCTTGCGGTCCAAGGGGTTGTCGCCGGTCCGGGGACGGACCGGCGGCGGCCCCGGGTACGGCCGGTACTCGTGGAACTCGGCGAGGAAGACGCCTTCGCCCTGGCTGAGCGCCGGCAGCGCCTGCTCGAACTCGTGGACGTGCGCCGCCGGGATGGTGCCCCGCAGCGTGCAGGAACCGGGCCCGGTGACGGGTTCGCCGGGGAGCGCGCGCAGCTCGGCCAGCTTGAGCAGCACCGCGCTGACGGCGGTCACCGGCACTTCCAGCTCGAAGCGGTGCACCGGCTCGTGCACCCGGGTGCCGGCCTCCTTCAGCGCCGCCATCAGCACCAGCGGCGTCATCTTCCGGAAGTCGCCCGCGGCGCTGAGCGGGCTGAAGAACGCCGTGTGCGTCAGCGTGACGGCGACGTCCAGCACCTCCCAGCCGTAGAGCCCCTGTTCGAGCGTGTGGTGGACGGTCTCCTCGATCGCCTTGTGGAACGCCAGGGGCAGCGACCCCAGCTCCACCGACAGGCCGAACGTGACGCCGGGACCGGGCTCGACCCGCAGCCCGACCGTCGCGAAGAAGTACAGGCGCTGCTCCGGATCCAGCTCTTCGAGGGCCTCGCCGCGGGCGACCGGCTTCTCGACGTACAGCGTCCGCGTCCGCTCGAAGGTGACGTCGATGCCGGCGCCGTCCGCCAGCATCGAGCGCAGCACCTCCTTCTGCACTTCGCCGTAGAGCCGCACCGAAACGTCGTGGCCGTACCGGCGGACGTCGATCAGCGGGTCCTCTTCGGACAGCCGGGTCAGCGCCGTGAACAGGGCCGCGGCCTGCTCGGGCCGGACCGGCCGGACGACGGTCTCCAGGCTCGGCGGCGCGAACACGCCGTCACTCGCGGTGCCCGGGGTGCCGAGCCGGTCGCCGATCCGGACCTCGCGCAGCCCGCGCACCCGGGCGACGTCCCCGGCGAGCGCCACGTCGTCGCCGGCGACTTCGACCGCGGAGACCCGGCCGGTGAGCTCGGTTCCGCCGCGGTAGAAAGAAATTCGCTGCCGCGCGCCCAGGGAACCCGAGTGCAGCCGGGCGTAGGCGATCTTCTCCCCGGCCCGGCCGCGGTCGATCTTGAACACGGTCGCGGCGAGCGGCCCGTCGCCGGTGCGCTCGGTCGTGGGGAGCAGTTCGGCCATCGCCGTCACCAGGTCCGCGACGCCGTCACCGGTGATCGCCGAGCCGGCCAGCACCGGGTGCAGCGTGGCCGCGCCGACTTGCCGGGCCAGCTCGGCGCGGCAGGCGGCGGCGTCGGCCCGGTCGTCCACATAGGACTCCAGGAACGTGTCGTCGCCGTCGGCCAGCAGTTCGCCCAGCTCGTCGGGGGAGGTGGCGGCGTTCAGCGCGAACGCCCGCGGCGCCAGCTTCGCGCGGATGTCGGCGAGCTGGTCGCGCGCGCCCACCCGGTCGACCTTGTTGACGAAGACGAGCGTCGGGATGGCCAGGCGGCGCAGCGTGCGCATCAGCACGCGGGTCTGGGCCTGGACGCCCTCGACGGCCGACACCACCAGGACGGCGCCGTCGAGCACCCGCAGGGCCCGCTCGACCTCGGCGATGAAGTCGGAGTGGCCCGGGGTGTCGATCAGCGTGATCCGGGTGCCGCCGGTCACGAAGGAGGCCACCGCCGAGCGGATGGTGATACCGCGGCGGCGTTCGAGCTCCAGGGTGTCGGTCTGGGTGTCGCCGCGGTCGACGCTGCCGAGGTGGTCGATGACGCCCGCTTCGAAGAGCAGGCGCTCGGTCAGGCTGGTCTTACCGGCGTCGACGTGGGCCAGGATGCCGATGTTCAGGGTTTTCACGGTCGTGGGGGATCCTTTGTGATGCGGGTGACAGGCCGGGCGGATCGGTCTGTCGGCGCATCGGGGTCTCCTCACGTTCGTTGGCGCAGGTCAGGGCGAAGATAGCGCTCGCGGCGGCCGCCGCCAATCGCTTTTCCGGTCCCTGTCGGTTCCCTGTCGATCACCCTCCGATGCTTCGGTCGGGGGTTCCGGGGCCCTAACTTGGGGCGGGTCAGTTGAAAATTCACCCACCGGGGAGCTGAAACCGATGTTCGGACGATTCAAGGACGTGGCCCTGTTGCTGGGGAGGATCGGCGTCGCGGTCGTCTTCCTCGCGCACGGGCTCCAGAAGTGGAACAACGGCATCGACGGCACGGCGAAGTTCTTCTCGATGACGGGCATCCCGATGCCCACGGCCGCCGCGGTCTTCGCGATGACCGTCGAAATCCTCGGCTCGATCGCGTTCATCGCCGGGTTCCTGCTGCCGCTGGTCGGCATCGGCTACGTCGTGATCTCGGTCGGCGCGCTGCTGTCGGTGCACATCGACAACGGCCTGACCGGGCAGGGCGGCTACGAGCTCGTCCTGGTGCTGGCGCTGGCCGGGCTCGCCCTCGGCTTCAACGGCGGGCGGCTTTCCCTGGACCACCTGCTGTGGGGCCGCAAGCGCGCCCGCCGCGCCGAAGCCGGGGAACTGCAGAACGCTTAAGCGGGGAGGTCCGCCGTGGTGCGCTCCGCATCACGGCGGGCACCCAGTTTCGCCGGGTCCGCGTTGCTGATGTGCACCAGGTGCGCGCCGGCGGCGAGGGGGACGAGCAGGCCGTCGAGGATGCCCTCCGCACCGTCCCAGTCCCTTGTGGACAGCACGCGGTCGTCCCCGGACAGGCCCAGTTTCGCCGCGCGGGCGCGGGCTTCGGCCAGTACCTCGTCCACAGTGGAGCCTTCGAGCGCCGCCGTGTCGCCCGGGATCGGGAAGAGCGGGCGGTACTGGTCGCCCGCCAGCCGGGACTCCGTCAGGTAGTCGAACGCGCCGCCGCCGGGCGGTTCCGAGAGGCCGCGGCCCATCGGGTCGAGCGTGACGACGGCGGTCGCGGTCGCGCCGGTCGGCTCCGGGTCGTCCGGCCCGACGAACGCCACCCGCGCGCCGGCGCCCTCGGCCACCACGCGCGCCCCGCACCACCACGCCCCGAGCAGCACGCCCACGGTCTGCCAGTGCGCCGGGAGCTGCACGGCCACCGCGTCGCCCGGTTCGACGTCGAACTCCTCGGTCAGCCAGTTGGCCGTCTTCGCCGCCCAGTTGGCGGTGGTCGCCACGGACAGTTCGACGCGGCTGCCGAGCTGGTCGTCGTAGTGGGTGATCAACGGTCGGGCGGGCGAGGCCAGCAGCGGGCGCAGCAGCTCGTCGGTCAGGCTCATGGGGACAAGGCTAAAGCGCGGACCAGGGGCCTCGCCGGTTGACACCTGATCGCCGAGCTGAGTAGCTTTGCTTTGCAAGCAAATCTATTTCGGAACTGGGGAACAACCATGACCATTCTCGTCACCGGAGCCCGGGGGAACGTCGGGCGAGCGGTGCTGGACGAGCTCGTCGCCGCAGGTCAGGACGTGCGCGCGGCGAGCCGGGACGCGACCGCGCTCGAGGTGCCGGACGGCGTCGCGAAGGTGAGCGCGGACCTCGAAGACCCCTCGACGCTGGACGCCGCGGTGGCGGGCGTGTCGGCGGTCTTCCTGTACACGCGGCCGCAGGGGATCGAGGGGTTCGTGAAGGCGGCGCACGCGGCCGGCGTCGGGCACGTCGTGCTGCTGTCGTCGGCGGCGACGCTCGAACCCGAGTCCGCGCAGAGTCGGATCGCGCAGCTGCACCACGCCGTCGAGCAGGCGCTGGCGGCGGCGCCGTTCGCCTCGACGGTGCTCAACCCGGGCGCGTTCGCGACGAACACCTTGGGCTGGCGCGCGGACATCGCGGAGGGCGTGGTCCGCACGGCGTACCCGGACTCGCGCATCGGCGCCATCCACGAGCGCGACATCGCGGCGGTCGCGGCCCGGATCCTGATCGACGGTTCGCACGTCGGGGAAGCGCTCGCGTTGACGGGCCCGGAGCCGATCTCGTTCCGCGAGCAGGCGGCGACCCTCGCGGACGTCCTGGGACGGCCGCTGCCGGTCGAGGAGCTGACGGCGGAGGAGGCGGCCGGCCGGATGACCGCGCTGGGCTGGCCGCCCGAGGTCCCGCCGGAGATCCTGCGGGCCTGGGCGCGCACGGTGCGGGAGCCGTCGCTGGTGACGGACGTGGTGCGCGAGGTGACGGGCCGCGCACCGCGAACGTTCCGGCAGTGGGCAGAGAACCACCGCGCCGACTTCACCTGACCGGCGGACGTCGGTTCCGTGTGAGGTGGCGGCACTTTCGTAGGGAAAGTGGCGTGAAGTCCGTGTGAGGTGACGGCACTTTCGTAGGGAAAGTGGCGTTAAATCCGTGTGAGGTGAGCGCACTTTCACGTGAAAGTGCGCTCGGGTCAGTTGACGCAGGGGACGCTGGGGGAGGCTTGGGGCAGCGGTGCCGCGGTGGGGGCGGTGCCGCTGCCCGAGCCGCCGCCTGCCGGGGCCGCCGTTCGGCCCGCCAAGCCCGCCACGTACTCGCGGACCGCCTTCGGGTCGATCTCCACGATGCTCTGCCCGTCTTCGCTCCGCCCGTTCGCCGTGATCACCGGGATCGTCGCGAACGCCAGGTCGCCCGACGCGATCCCCTTCGCCTGCTGCGCGAACTGCAGCAGGTCGAGCCCCGGGTCGATCGTCAGCGCGCGGTGGACCGCGTCCATCAGGCCGTTCAGCGTGCCCGGGCTCGTGAGCGTCCCCGCCGACAGCACCTGGTGCAGGGCCGAGGACAGGAACGCCTGCTGGCGCACGATCCGGTCGAGGTCGCCGCGCGGGAGGTTCTTGCGCTGGCGGACGAACGACAGCGCCTCGCCGCCGGACACCGTCTGCTCGCCGCGGCGGAAGTTCGCGCCCGAGTCCTTGTCCTCGGTCGCGTGGTTCAGGCAGACCTTCACGCCGCCGAGCGCCTCGGTCAGCAGGTAGAAACCCAGCAGGTTGACCTCGGCGTAGTGGTCGATCCGCACCTGCGTCAGGTCCTGCACCGCCTGCACGAGGACGCGGCGGCCCTCGGTGTCCGAATCGCGCTCGATCTTCGCCTGGTCGCGCTCGCCCTGGCCGCGCAGCTCCTGCGCGAAGTGCGCCTTCGCGATGCCGTACGCCGAGTTGATCTTCGCCTTGCCGCGGCCCGGGACGTCGGTCCACGTGTCACGCGGGATCGAGACCGCCGACGGCTTGCCGCCGTTCTTCGGCACCCGCAGGACGATCACCGTGTCCGTGTTCACCGCGCCGTTGTTGGCTTCCGTGCGCAGCTGGCGCAGGAGGCGCGCCGGGAGCGGGTTGCCCTGGGCGTCCGTGCGCGCGTCGCTGCCCACCAGGAGGATGTCGTCGGCGCCGTCGTCCGCCGGGGGTGGCGCCGGCTCGCCCGCGCGCGGGGTCAGCGCGTCGGTCGTCGGGACCGTGCTCTGCAGCTGGTCCTTCGTCACGTACGCGTAGCCGCTGGCGCCGAGCGCGAGCAGCGACACCAGGCCGAGCGCGACCCGGCGGGTCACCCGGCCGGCCCGTCGCGCGCGCGACGGCACCGGAGCGGGCGCCGTCCGCGGAAACGGCGACGGCTTCCACTCGTCGCTCTGCGTCACCGGCTCGGCGGCCGCGTCCGGCTTTTCCTGCTCGTCATCCACCCTGGCCTACCTCCCCCGACCACCCTGCGTACGCAGTCTAGTTGACGCAGGGAACGTCGCCCGCCGTGATCGGCGGAGCGGCGGGGGTGGTTGGCGTCGCACTGGACGCCGGCGGCTTCGCGGCCGTGGACGTCGGCGCGCCGCCCGGGGCGGCGGCGGAGTTCCGGAAGTCCTTGCCGAGCAGCACGCGCACGTGCCCGGCGGTGACGTCCCGGTCCGGTTCGGCCTGCAGGCCCGCGCCCAGCGCCTGCTTGACGAGGGCCAGCGCGGCGTCGTCGGCCGGGTTGTACCGGACGATCGTCGTGTTGCGGGTGCTCAGCTTCTGGTCCGCGGCGAGGGTGAAGCCCTTGCCCTGCAGCGTCGCGTGCGTCTGCGCGGTCAGCGCCGGGGAACCCGTGCCGTCGAACAGCTCCACCGTGACGGCCTTCGCGCCCGGCAGCTGGGTCGACGCCGGGGCCGCCGGGGTGTCGCCGTCCGACGTCAGCCGCGCGACCTCCGCCGCCACCGACGGCTGGTCGACGCGGAGCACGTCCGCGCCGCCGATCACCGCGTTGCCCAGGGTCGGGATGGTGTGGAACTCGATGTTGCCACCGGTCAGGCCGCGCATCTGCTCGGCGAACTCGGTCAGGTCCCAGCCCAGCGAGAGCACGACTGACTTCTTCACCGCCGAAACCAGATCGGCGATCTTCCCCGGGCTCGTCAGCACGTCGGAGGAGATGACCTTGCGGGCCAGCCCGGACAGGAACGCCTGCTGGCGGGCGATCCGGTCGAGGTCGTAGTTGGGCAGGCCGTAGCGCTGGCGGACGAAGGCCAGTGCCTGCACGCCTTCGATGGTCTGGCGCCCGCCCGGCAGGTCCACGCCGGACTTCACTTCCTTGACCGGCCCGTTGAGGCAGACCTCGACGCCGCCGATCGACTTGGTGATCTCGTAGAAGCTCGCCAGGTTGACCTCGGCGTAGCGGTCGATCATGCCCGGCTTGCCGATGAACTTCTCGATCGTGGCGATCAGGTTCTTGCGCCCGGCGACCTTCGCTTCCGCGTCGGCCTGCTTCAGGTCGGTCATGCCCTGGCGCTGCAACGTTTTGTAAGTGTCCGTGTACGCGTAGACGAACGCGCTGTTGAGCTTGTGCTTGCCGTAGCCGCCGGCGAGCTCCACCCAGGAGTCGCGGGGGAACGAGATCGCGATCGCGTGCTTCCCGTTCTGGGGGATGTGCACGAGGATCATCGTGTCGGTGTTCAGTTCGCCGTCGGAGACGCCGGCGTGCAGCATGTCCAGCACTTCGCGGGGCAGCGGGTTGCCCTGCGCGTCGGTGCGGCTGTCCTGGCCGACCAGGAGGATGTCGATCGCGCCGTCGAGCGGCTTCGCGTGCGCCTCGGTGTCGGCGAAGACGTTCGTCGTGGTCAGGCCGGTGTTCGGGTCACCGATGAAGTGCCAGCCGTACCAGGTCAGGGCCAGGATCGCGACGGAGAGCAGGGACACGACGACCTTGCCACCGCGCCGCGCGAAGATCGCGGCGCCGGTGCCGCGGCGCGCCGGGACGGGCGGCGCAGGCCATTCGGTCACGCGCTTCCTCCCCTGTGAACCCCGTGCTTCCCCCAGGGCACCAGTGTGCCTCGAGTGAGACTCTACTGAGGGTGTTGTAGGACCTCCGTAGGCTGGGGGCGGATTGCCCCGTCCGGGGCGCGGAGAAAGGCGGGGTTATGCGGGTCCTGGTCACCGGTGGTGCGGGCTTCATCGGGTCGCACTACGTCCGGCAGGTGCTCACCGGCGCCTACCCGGCGCTGCGTGACGCCGAAGTGGTGGTGCTGGACAAGCTCACCTACGCCGGCAACGAGGCCAACCTGGCCCCGGTCGCCGCCGACCCGCGGCTGCGCTTCGTCCGCGGCGACATCTGCGACACCGCGCTGGTCACCGACGTCATGCGGGGCGTGGACCTGGTCGTGCACTTCGCCGCCGAGTCCCATGTGGACCGCTCGATCCTCGGCTCCGCGGACTTCGTGCTGACGAACGTGCTCGGCACCCAGAACCTGCTGCAGGCGGCCGTGGAAGCCGGTGTCGGCAAGTTCGTGCACGTGTCCACCGACGAGGTGTACGGCTCGATCGCGGAAGGTTCGTGGACCGAAGACCACGTGCTGGAGCCGAACTCGCCGTACTCGGCGTCGAAGGCGTCGTCGGACCTGGTGGCGCGGTCGTTCTTCCGCACGCACGGGCTGCCGGTCTGCGTCACGCGGTGTTCCAACAACTACGGTCCGTACCAGTTCCCGGAGAAGGTCATCCCGCTGTTCGTCACGAACCTGCTGGACGGGCGGAAGGTGCCGCTCTACGGCGACGGGCTGAACGTCCGTGACTGGCTGCACGTGGACGACCACTGCCAGGGCATCCAGCTGGTCGCCGAGAGTGGCCGGCCGGGCGAGATCTACAACATCGGCGGCGGCACCGAGCTGACCAACCGGTCCCTGACCGAAAAGCTGCTGGCCGCGGTCGGGGCCGGCTGGGACAGCGTCGAACCGGTCGAGGACCGCAAGGGCCACGACCGCCGGTATTCGGTGGACATCACGAAGATCGGCGCGGAGCTGGGGTACGCTCCGCGCGTGTCCTTCGAGGACGGTCTGGCCGCGACAGTGGCCTGGTACACGGACAATCGCGCGTGGTGGGAGCCCCTGGCGGAGCGGGCCGCGCTGAAGAAGTAAGGGACTTTCCTGTGCGGCTGACGGTGCTCGTGCCCGGTGGTTCCGGACAACTCGGCCGGGATCTCGCCGCGCTGGCGTCCCCTTCGGTGGACGTGGTGGCGCCCGGTTCCGCGGAGCTGGACGTGACGGCCACGGGCCAGGTCCTGGCGGCGGTCGGCGCGCTGGCCGACCGCGCGCGGGAGACGGGTTCGGCGCCGGTGGTGGTCAACGCGGCGGCGTACACGGCGGTCGACGCGGCGGAGAAGGACGAGGAGCGCGCGTTCGCGGTGAACGCCGACGGCCCGCGGGTCCTGGCCGCCGCGTGTGCGGCGCGGCGCGTGCCGCTGATCCACGTGTCCACGGACTACGTCTTCGCGGGCGACGGTTCGGTGCCCTACGAGCCTTCCGACGAGCTGGGGCCGCGGTCGGCGTACGGCCGCACGAAGGCGGCCGGCGAGGACGCGATCCTCGGCTCCGGGGCGTCGTCGTGGGTGGTGCGGACCGGGTGGCTGTACGGGAAGTCCGGGTCGAACTTCGTGAAGACGATGGCCTCGCTGGAGGCTTCGCGGGACACGCTGTCCGTTGTGGACGATCAGGTGGGCGGTCCCACGTGGACGGCCGACCTGGCCGCGGGGCTGCTGGAGCTGGCTTCCCGCGTGGCGGGCGGGGACGGCCCGGAGGCCCGGATCCTGCACTGCACGAACGCCGGTTCGGTGAGCTGGTGCGGCTTCGCCCGCGCGGTCTTCACGCGGCTGGGCGCGGATCCCGCCCGGGTGCACCCCTGCACGACGGCGGAGTTCCCGCGCCCGGCAGCACGTCCGGCGTACTCGGTGCTGTCGCCGTCGTCGTGGAAAGAGGCGTGGCTGACGCCGATGCGTCCGTGGGAAGAGGCGTTGGACGCCTACTTCGCGGCCGCCAAGTAGGCGAGCGTCATCTTGGTCGTCTCGGCGGCCCACGTGGTCCAGTCCAGGCCGTCCGGCCAGTAGCGGCAGGTCGCGGCGCGGTGCACGCAGGCGCCGATGACGGTCCGGGCGGCGGTTCTCGTCGCCGGGCTGTCGCCCGCGGTTTCGACGAAGGTCCGCTGGATCGCCGCCAGGGCTAGGAGTCCGCGGTCGCGGCCGTCGGCGCGCTGGCCGTCGAGCAGCTCGGGGAAGATCCGGTCGTGGGCGGCGAACGTCTCCGCCAGCGCTCGCGTGAAGGCGGCGACGACGTCGTGCGGTCCTGACTCGGCGAGTGCTTCGGTGACGTTCGTTTCGAGCCGGGTGAGCAGCTGGTCCTTCACGGCGTACAGGAGCTGGTCCTTGCCGTCGAACCGGCGGTAGATCGCGCCGACCGACAGCCCGGCCCGCTCGGCGACCCCGCCGATCGTGAACTCTTCGTGCCCCTGGTGCGCCAGGACGTGTTCTGCCGCGGCCAGCACTTTCTCCAGCGACGCCCGGCTGCGGGCCTGCTGGGGCGGGTGAAAGCCCTGCTGCACGGATACCTCCCAGGAACGGCTCAGATGCGAATGATAACTTGCATTCGCATCCGAGCCGTGGAGGGGTGGCAGCATGGTGAGCATCGAGGTGCGGAACGCCTACGTGGACTTCCCGATCTTCGACGCCAAGACCCGGTCGCTGAAGAAGCGCGTGCTGGGCAAGGTCGGCGGGAAGATCGGCACCGGCGCGAAGACGCCGGTCATCGAGGCCCTGCAGGACATCACGCTGTCGCTGGAGGACGGCGACCGCGTCGGGCTGGTCGGGCACAACGGCGCCGGCAAGTCCACTCTCCTGCGCCTGCTGGCCGGCATCTACGAGCCGACCCGGGGCCACACCCGCGTCGCCGGGCGGATCGCGCCGGTGTTCGACCTCGGCGTCGGCCTCGACCCCGAAGTCTCCGGGCGCGAAAACATCCTGATCCGGGGCCTGTTCCTCGGCATGAACCGCGCGCAGATGGAAAAGCGGGTCGACGACATCGCCGAGTTCACCGAACTCGGCGACTACCTGCACCTGCCGCTGCGCACCTACTCCGCGGGCATGCGCGTCCGGCTCGCGCTCGGCGTCGTCACCACCATCGACCCCGAAATCCTCATCCTCGACGAAGGTCTCGGCGTGATCGACGCCGCTTTCCTCGCCAAGGCTCGCGAACGACTGGTCGACCTCGCGCGCCGCTCCGGGGTCCTCGTTTTCGCTTCGCACTCCGACGAGCTGCTCAACGACCTGTGCACGACCGCGTTGTGGATGGACGAAGGCCGGATCCGCGCGAGCGGCCCGCTCGGCGAAGTCCTCGCTGTCTACAAAGGTCAGTGACGGCCGGAAGCCAGGCGGTACGCGCCCACCGTCAGTTCCGCGCACGTGCGCCACGTGAAGCCTGCCGCGTGCGTGCGGCGGGCCGCCGACGTCGCCACCGCGTGCGGGTCGGTCACCGCCGTGCGCAGGGCCGAAGCCAGAGCGTCGACGTCGCCGTACGGGACCAGGCTCGCGCAGTCGCCCGCCACTTCGCGCAGGGCCGGGATGTCCGTGCAGACCACCGGGACGTCCGACGCCATCGCTTCCAGGACCGGCAGGCCGAAGCCCTCGTCACGAGACGGCAGCACCACCGCGGACGCGCCCGCGACCACCGTGCGCAGGTCCACATCGGACAGATAGCCCGTCTGGGACCGCCGGGGGCCGTGGGGGAACGGGCCCGGGCCGGCGAACACCAGGTCCGGGAGGTCCGGGGCAGCGTCGTGCGCCCGGGTCAGCCAGTCCAGGCCCTTGCGCGGGCCCGCCGCGCCCGCGAACAGCAGGTAGCGCGCGGGCAGGCCCAGGCGGGCGCGGCGCTCGTCGTCCGGGGGACGCGCGGTGAACCACGCCGGGTTGACGCCCAGGGGAGTCACCACGATCTTGTCGCGGGAGACGTCGAGGCGCTCCGCCACCGAGTCGGCGACCGCCGCCGTGGGAGTGCAGATCACGTTGGCCCGGCGGGCGCCGCGGCGGACCAGTTCCGGCAGGTCGCGGTCGCTCGGCGCGAGCTCGGCCGGGTTGTCCAAAAAGGCCAGGTCGTGGATCGTCAGCACGCCCGCCGCGCGGAAGCGGGCCGGCAGCACGAAGTTCGTGCCGTGGACGACGTCCGTCGGGCCGGCGAACAGTTCCACCGGCGGGAATTCCGAGCGCACCCACGCCATCCGCAGCAGCCGCGCCGCCACCGGCATCCCGCGGGCCCGCGCGCCGTACGGGAGCACGTGCCGCAGCCGGCGCCAGCCGCGCAGCGTGAACGCCACCGCGCGCGTGTCCACTTCGGGGATCGACACGAGCTCTTCGATCAGCGCGGACGTGTACCGGCCGATCCCGGTCCGCGAGCCGAGGAGCGGGGTGCCGTCGAGGAGGACGCTGAGGGACCTACCCACGGCGCAACCGCTGCTTCGCGACCTTCACCGCACGCCCGCCGACGCGCCGGGCCAGTTCGCCCGCCCCGCCTGCGGCCAGGTACTCCCGCACCAGGTCGACGTCGCGGCGCAGCATCGCCCGCCCGCGCACCGCCGGCGTCGTCACCAGGTCGGCCGAGCCGGGCAGCCGGTCCGCCGCCGGGCGCGGGTCGCGGCAGAACTCCACCAGCGGCTTGAGCGCTTCGGGCCAGGCGAACCGCTGCGCGACGACGGCGATCCGCTCCACGCAGCCGGCCGCGAACTCCTCGTCGTACAACGACTTCTCGAGCGCGTCGGCCAGCGCCGAAGCGTCCTCGGCCGGCACGACGACACCGAGCTTCTCCGCCCGCACCAGGTCGGCGAACGCGTCGCCGTCGGTGGTGACGATCGGCAGCCCGGCCCACAGGTAGTCGAGGACGCGGGTGCGGAACGCGAACGTCGTCTCGACGTGCTCGTAGTGCGTCGTCACGCCGCAGTTCGCGTCGAGCAGCCAGTTCTGGCGCTCGTGGTAGGGCACCCACTGCTCGTTGAAGTAGATGTGCTTGCCGGTCAGGCCCAGCGAATCCGCGAGCCGGATCGTGCGCGCGCCGATGTCCATCTCGGCGACCTCGGGGTTCGGGTGCTTCATCCCGAGGAACACCAGCCGGACGTCGCCGCGGCGGCGGCGCAGCTCGTCGATCGCGCGGACCAGGGTCAGCGGGTCGAACCAGCTGTAGACCCCGCCCGCCCAGAGCACGACGTGGTCGGTGCCGCCGATGCCCAGCGACGAGCGCAGGCCCGGCCCGGTCCGCGTGGGCGGCTCCGGCGACAGTCCGAAGGGGACGACCGCGAGCAGCGACTGCGTCGTCGGGTCGGCGTCGTAGAGCCGCGGCGAAAGGCGGCCCAGCGCGGCCAGGTGCCCGAGCCAGAAGTGCCGCTGCCGCTCGGACGCGCAGAGGAAGAAGTCGCCGCGCTCGAGCTGCGCGTCCAGCACCTTCGTGACGCCCGCGAGGTCGGCCGCGCGCTGGTCGTCGGCGACGCCCTTGCCCTGCTCCAGCAGTTCGAGGTGCATCGGGTCGTAAAGGTCGGCGACGACGATCTTGCCGCTGTGCTGCTTCTTCAGCGACGGCGCCAGTTCGAGCACGTGACCCTGCAGCACGACGACGTCGGCCCAGGCGATCGGCGCGTCCAGCTCGCGGTGCTTGCCGGCGCTGACGCGGAACGGCGCCGGCGGCGGCGTGGCGAGCGGGTTGGTGGTGACCAGGTGGACGTCGTGCTCGGCGGCCAGCGCCAGCGCGATGTTCCAGGCGCGGATCGCCGGGCCTGCCATCCGCTCGGTGAGCGCGTCGCCGGTGAGCACGAGGATCTTGCGCCGCTGCCCGAACGCCTTTTCGATGCCGAACGCCTCGACGAGGATGTCGTGCGCGGCGAGGTAGCGGGGCAGCGGGTAGGCGGGCTCCAACGCCTTGCGCAGCAACGGAAGCAGGTCGGTGTCGGTGCGGACGCGGGCGGCCTGCTCGACCGCGCGGGACGCCGCCAGCGAGGGCAGCTGCTCGACGAACTGGTCGATCGCGAGCAGCCCGGCCAGCGTGGTCCGTGGGATGGCGACGTCGCCGGATTCGATCGGGCCGACGCCTTGTTCGAGGTCGAGCTGGGTGGCGTCCAGCTCGCCGCGGGCCGTGGCCCGGCGCACGGCCAGGGCGAGCGCCGCGGGCAGCGCCCGGGCCAGCGTCTCGTCGGAGAGGTTCTTGTAGAGCGCCGCGAGGGCGTTGCGCTCGAGGAGGAAGGTCTCGCGGCCGGTCTCCGGCGCGTCCACGGCCGCCATCGTGCCGTGGTGGCGGTGGTAGGTCAGCGACTCCGGGACGTACCGGACGCGCCAGCCGCGCAGGTTGAGCCGCCAGCCGAGGTCGACGTCCTCGTAGAACATGAAGAAGCGCTCGTCGAAGCCGCCGAGCTCGGCGAAGACCGAAGCGCGGACGAACAGCGCCGAGCCGGTGCCGAACAGGACGTCCTTCGCGACCTCGTGCTCGGCGGCCGGGACGTCGGCCAGCGGCGAGCCCGCGTGGCGCTTGTAGCCCATGCCGAACCAGGTCAGGCCGCCGTCGACGAAGTCGGTGCCGGTGCCGTCCCAGTCGAGGACCTTGCTGGCCACGGCGGCGACGCGGGGCTGGGCGCGCAGCTCGGCGACCGCGGCGGAGACCCAGCCGGGGGCCGGGCGGGCGTCGTTGTTGAGGAAGCCGAGGACGGTGCCCTTCGCGTGCTTCGCACCGAGGTTGCAGCCGCCCGCGAAGCCGGTGTTGCGGCCGGCCTCGATCACCTGGGCCTGAGGCACGGCCTCGCGGATGCGCGCGGCTTCGTCCGAGTTGTCGACGCAGATGAGCTCGAGCTCGGGGTAGTCGTGGTCGGCCAGCGCGCGCAGGCAGGTGATCGTGTCGTCGGCGCCGTGGTAGTTCACCACGATCACCGAGACGAGCGGTTGCGGTTCCCCCTGCGCCAAAGCAGCTCCTTCGTCGGATGGGCGTCAGCTTAAAGGCCCGCCCAAGCCTCCCAGACCGCGCCTCGGCCGAGCGCCGCGCCGCGGCCGATCCCGCGCCGCGCGAGCAACGTCGCTGGTAGCCGCGCGGCCACCTCGGCCAGCACCCGGCAGCGCAGGCCGAACCGGAAGTTCGGCGCGGCCGGCCGCCCGGGCCGCAGCGGCAGCACCGCTGTCACCACGGCGAACCTGAGCAGCTGGTTCACCGCGACGCCGCGGGGCGCGCAGCGCAGCAGCATGAGCAGCCGGTTGCGCTCGTTCCAGCGGTGGAACAGCGGCGAACCGGGCTTGCTGCTGACGCCGTGGGCGTGCCGGACGCGGGCGCCGGGCACCGCGACGACGTCCCACCCGGCCAGCCGGAACCGCCACGCCGTGTCGGTGTCTTCGTAGTAGCAGAAGAAGGCCGCCGGGACGCCGTGCACGCTCCTCAGCACGTCCGTGCGCAGCAGGGCCGCGCCGCCGCAGAAGGCGAACACCTCGCCGGCGGGCTCGGTCAGGTCGGCGCCGTGCCCGTCGGCGGTCAGCCGGACCCCGGCGGACTGGGTGGTGCCGTCGGGCCGCACGAGCAGCGACGTCGCCGCGGCGGCCAGCGGCGCCTTTTCGAGGGTGTCCTCCAGCGTCGCGAGCCAGTCCGGGGCCGGTTCGGCGTCGTCGTTCAGCCACGCGATCAGCGGCGTCCCGACCTTTTTCAGCGCCACGGCGAGGGCGCCCGCGTACCCCGTGTTGCGGGGGAGGCGGATTACTTGCGGACGCGAAGGATGGGCTTCGAGCAGGGTGGCGGTGCCGTCGTCGGAGGCGTTGTCCACCACGAGCGTCCGATGTGGACGCGTCTGCGCGGCGAGCGCGTCGAGGCAGGCGGTGACGTGCCCGGCACCCCGCCAGGTCACGACGACCACCGTGGTGGCGGGATTCGCGGTCACGTCCCGCACAATAGCCGCGTGCCCAGACTGGTCGTGCTCGCCGAGCAGCTCCTCGCGCCCGTGCCCGGTGGCACCGGGCGGTACACGGCCGAGCTGCTGCCCGCGCTCGCGAAGACCGCGCCGCCGGGCTGGTCGGTCTCCAGCGTCGTCGCGCGGCACGCCGACGTGACCGCGGCCGAGCTCGAAGGCGTCGAGGGCCCGCGGGTGCTGCGGATCCCGCCGCGCGGGCTGGTCGCCGCGTGGCAGCTGGGCCTGCGCTGGTGGCCGGGCGGCGACGCCGTGCACGCGCCGACGCCGTTCGCGCCGCCGCGCGCCCCGGCCGGGAAGACGCTGAGCGTGACCGTGCACGACACCGTGCCGTGGACCCACCCCGAGACGCTGACCGCGCGCGGCGTCAGCTGGCACCGGTCGATGATCGCCCGCGCGGCGCGGCGGGCGTCCGGGCTGGTCGTGCCGACGCGGGCGGTCGCCGACGAGCTGGCGGTGCTGATCGACCTCGACGTCCCGGTGCGCGTGGTCCCGCACGGCGTGCGGGTGCCCACCGGGGAAGCGGACCTGGAGCTGCCCGCCGAGTACGTGCTGGCGGTCGGCACGATCGAGCCGCGCAAGGGCATCGACGTGCTGATCGACGCGGTCGCGGCGCTGGACGGCGTGATGCTCGTGATCGCCGGGCAGCCGGGCTGGGGCGGCGTCGACCCGGTCGCGGTGGCCGCCGAGCGCGGCCTCCCGGCGGAGCGGTTGCGGATGCTCGGGAAGGTGTCGGACGCGGAGCTGGCGACCGCGTTGCGGCACGCGAGCGTGCTGGCGGTCCCGAGCCTCGCCGAGGGCTTCGGGCTGGGTCTGCTGGAGGCGATGGCGGCCGGGGTCCCGGTGGTGCACACCGACGTCCCGGCCCTGGTCGAGGTGGCCGGCGGCGCGGGCGTGACGGTGCCGCGCGGCGACGCCACGGCGTTGGCGGCGGCGCTGCGCGAGGTGCTCGGCTCGCCGTCGCGCGCGGCGGAGCTGGTGCGCGCGGGCCGGGACCGGGCGAAGGCGTTCACCTGGCGCCGCGCCGCGGAAGCCGTCTGGGCGATCCACCGGCGGGCCCACGACTAGCCCGGTTTGCCAGTTCCCCACCAGCACGGAGGGTCGCCGCCGTACCCTGCAGGGGTGAGCGATGACCCCCGGGTGCTGATCGACGCGACCGCGGTGCCCGCGGACCGCGGCGGGGTGGGCCGGTACGTGGATTCGCTGGTCGCCGCCCTGGACGCGGACGGCGCGCGGCTCACGGTCGTCTGCCAGCCCCGCGACCTGCAGCTTTACGATCGGCTGGCGCCGCGCTCACGCGTCGTCCCGGCATCGCCGTCGACGACCACCCGCACGGCGCGCCTGACCTGGGAACAGGCGACCCTCCCGCGGCTGGCCCGCCGCCTCGGCGCGGACGTCGTCCACTCCCCGCACTACACGATGCCGCTCGCGACGTCGGCGGCTTCGGTGGTCACGCTGCACGACGCGACGTTCTTCACGGACGCGGTCCTGCACTCGTCGGTGAAGGCCCGCTTCTTCCGCGCGTGGACGGCGACGGCCCTGCGCCGCGCGACGCTGTGCGTGGTCCCGTCGGCGGCGACGGCGACGGAGCTGGCCCGCGTCGGCCCGGTGCGGCACGCGTCTTTGGAAGTCATTCACCACGGGGTCGACACGGAGCGCTTCCACCCACCGTCCCCGGCGGAGATCGCCGCGGCACGGGCGGCCGTCGGGCTGGGGCGGACGCCGTACGTGGCGTTTCTGGGGGCGTTGGAGCCGCGGAAGAACGTGCCGGCGTTGATCCGGGGGTTCGCGCGGGCGGTGGTGGGGCGTCCGGACGCGCCGGCGTTGGTGCTGGCCGGGCAGCCGGGGTGGGACACCCAGGTCGAGCGGGCTTTGGACGCCGTGCCACACCGGCTGCGGGTCATCCGGGCGGGGTACCTGCCGTTCGGGACGCTGGCGGGGTTCCTGGGGGGTTCCGAGCTGGTGGCGTACCCGTCGCTGGGGGAGGGGTTCGGGCTCCCGGTGCTGGAGGCGATGGCTTGCGGCGCCTGTGTGCTGACCACGCGGCGGCTGTCGTTGCCGGAGGTCGGCGGGGACGCGGTGGCGTACTGCGGCGTGGGCGCCGGGGACGTGGCGGCGGCGATCAGCGAGCTGCTGGCCGACCCGGGGCGACGGGCGGAACTGGCGACGGCGGCGCAGCAGCGGGCGAAGGAGTTTTCCTGGGCCACGACGGCGGAGCGTCACCGGGAGGCGTACGGGAAGGCCTGGTCACGCCACCTGCGCAGCCGCTGATTTCTCTCAGCGTGCCCCTGGGCCGGGGTGCTGGGGAAGCGCTGCGTGACGAAGGGACAATGGCCCGGTGACTGAGCAGACCCGCTACGGCGACCAGATCGGCGTCGTCACCGTGACGTACTTCTCCGGCGAGACCCTCGAGCGGTTCCTCGACACCCTCGAAAAGGCCACCGATCGCGACGTGCAGGTCGTCGTCGCCGATACCGTCTCCACCGACGGGGCTCCCGAGAAGGCCGCGAAGCGGGCGAACGTGCACCTGCTCAGCATCGGGGAGAACGTCGGGTACGGGACCGGGTGCAACCGCGGGGTCGCCGAACTGGACGACCGGTACGGGTGGGTCGTCATCTCCAACCCCGACCTCGAATGGGAGCCCGGGTCGCTCGACACGCTGCTCGAAGCCGCGAAGCGGTGGCCGCGCGGTGGGTCCTTCGGGCCGCTGATCCATGAGCTCGACGGGACGACCTACCCCTCCGCCCGCCTGCTGCCCTCGTTCGGCCGCGGGATCGGGCACGCCGCGCTCGGGAAGATCTGGCCGGGCAACCCCTGGACCAAGCAGTACCGGCAGGAGACCGGGACGCCCGTCGAGCGCGTCGCCGAGTGGCTGTCCGGGTCGTGCCTGCTGCTGCGCCGGGAGGCCTTCGAGTCCGTCGGGGGCTTCGACTCGCGGTACTTCATGTACTTCGAGGACGTCGACCTCGGGGACCGGCTCGGCAAGGCCGGCTGGCTCAACGTCTACGTGCCCTCGGCCGGCGTCATGCACCTCGGCGGGCACTCGACGTCGCAGGCGTCCAAGAAGATGCTCGCCGCGCACCACGCGAGCGCCTACCAGTACCTCGCCGACCGGCACCCGGGGCTGCTCTGGAAGCCCGTGCTGGCCGCGACGAAGCTCGGGCTCGCGCTGCGGCTGAAGCTCGAAACCCGCTAGATCCCGTCGAGCCGGCGGGACAGGTCGGACTTGCCGTTGGTCTGCGTGACCGTCGGCACCAGTCCGGTGTCCTCCGGGTCGGGCTCCTTCAGCGGGCTCGTGATCGGCTCGGCCTGCGGACGGCGGGACAGCGGCGTGGGCATCGGCGTGGTCGGCGTCGGCGTGCTCAACGGCGTCGTCGGCTGCGGGCGGCGGCCGCCCGGGACCTCCAGGCGGCGCGTCGGGGACGAGCCGGCCAGCGGGTGGTCGTTCTCCTCGATCAGCGACGCCGGCAGCTGCGTCGTCGTGTCGGGGTCCCGGCTCCGGTCGAGGCCGTCGATCGCCGCGCGCGGGATCTGCTGGGTGTTCGACGAGTCCATCGGTGACGTCGCGCTGTCGGGTGTCACGACGAACACACCACGCGCTTGGGCTCGTGCGAGCAGGGCGTCCGCCCGATCGCGGGGGTCCATCCCCTCGGCCTCCCGACTGACCCGGGGGCCCTCTGGGGAGGGGCCCGCCTGTTTCCTGTCTAGGGTAGGCCCTCCGGGCGACCTCCGTCAGGGTTTCCCGCGGCTTGTCGCTCAGCGGTGCGTGATACAGGAGGAGATTTCCGTGACGTCCGAGGTCCGAACCGACGCTGTCGACGCCGTCGTCCTGGTCGGGGGCAAGGGCACCCGGCTGAGGCCGCTGACCCTGTCGGCGCCGAAGCCGATGCTCCCGACCGCCGGGACGCCCTACCTGAGCCACCTGTTCTCGCGCATCCGCGAGGCCGGCATCCGGCACGTCGTGCTGGGGACGAGCTACCGGGCGGAGGTGTTCGGGGAGTACTTCGGCGACGGCAAGTCGATCGGTCTGGACCTCGAGTACGTCGTCGAGGAGGAACCGCTCGACACCGCCGGCGCCATCCGCAACGTCTACGACAAGCTGCGCGCCGACCACGTGATCGTCTTCAACGGCGACATCATCTCCGGCTCGGACCTCGGCGAGCAGCTGCGCGTGCACCGCGAGTCCGGGGCCGACGTCACCCTGCACCTGCAGCGCGTGCCGGACCCGAGCCGGTTCGGCTCGGTGCCCACCGACGAAACCGGCCGGGTGCAGGCGTTCCTCGAGAAGACGCCGAACCCGCCGACCGACCAGATCAACGCCGGCTGCTACGTCTTCCGCCGCCCGGTGATCGAGGCCATCCCGACCGGGCGCCGCGTGTCGGTCGAGCGCGAGACGTTCCCGCAGCTGCTGGAGCAGGGCGCGCACATCCACGGCTTCATCGACGCCTCCTACTGGCTGGACGTCGGCACGCCGGAAGCGTTCGTCCGCGGCTCGGCGGACCTGGTGCGGGGCGTCGCGCCGACGTCCGCGCTGCCCGGCCGCCCCGGCGACTTCCTGGTCCTCGACGGCGCTTCGGTGGCCGAGGACGCCCAGCTCTCCGGTGGTTCGACCATCGGCGTCGCCGCCGTGGTCGGCCCGGGCGCGAAGATCGACGGCTCGGTCCTGTTCGACGGTGCGGCCGTCTCCGAGGGCGCCATCGTCGAGCGTTCGGTGCTCGGGCACGGCGCGCGCGTCGGCGCCGGCGCGGTCCTGCGGGGCGTGGTCCTGGGCGACGGCGCGTCCGTCGGCGCCGGCTGCGAGCTGCTCGAAGGCGCGCGCGTCTGGCCCGACACCGTGCTGCCCGACGGCGCCATCCGCTTCTCGAGCGACGCGTAGCCGATGTTCTGGCGTCCCGCGTTCGAAGTCGACTTGGGCAAGGTCCTGAGTCCGCTGAAGCGCGGCCGCGGGTCGCAGAACATCCTCACCGACGAACGCGGGATCACCTGGCTGGCGATGAACACCCCCGACGGCCCCGGCACGCTCGCGCTGCGGCGGCACGCGGACGGGCGCGTCGAGGCCGCGGCCTGGGGCGACGGCAAGGACCGGCTGCTCAGCGGCGTCCCGGCGCTGCTGGGGGCCGACGACGACGATTCCGGCTTCGTCGCGCACCACGACGTCGTCGCGCGGGCCCGGCGGGCGAACCCCGGCCTGCGGCTCGGCGCCACGGGTGTCGTGTGGGACTGGCTGGTGCTCGCCGTGCTGGAGCAGAAGGTCGCCGGCAAGGAGGCGATCCGGTCGTGGGCCGAGCTGTGCCGCCGCTTCGGCGCGCCGGCGCCCGGACCGGGGCCGGACCGCCTGCGCGTGCCGCCGACGCCGGTGGCGCTGCGCTCGTTGCCGGACTGGCACTGGCACCGCGCGGGCGTCGACATCAAGCGCCGGACGGCGCTGCTCAACGCCGCCCGCGTCGCGCCCCACCTGGAGCGGGCCGTGGAGCTGCGCGGGCTCGAGGGACGGCATTGGCTGCGCCAGGTGCCGGGCATCGGCGTGTGGACGGCCGCGGAGATCGCCCAGCGCGCCTGGGGCGACCCGGACGCGGTGAGCTTCGGCGACTACAACGTCCCGTCGATGGTCGGGCACGCGCTGGCGGGCACGAAGACCGACGACGCCGGGATGGCGGAGCTGCTGGCGCCGTACGCCCCGCACCGGCAGCGGGCGGTGCGGTACCTGGCGGCGGCCGGGCACACGCGGCCGCGCTTCGGGCCCCGCATCGAGCTGCGCGACTACCGCGCCATGTGAGCGCCGGCTACTGCGGGGGCGGCGGCGGGTAGCCGCCGGGCGGGGGCGGGTACGGGGGTTGCTGGCCCGGGTACGGCGGTTGCTGGGGCGGGTAGGGCTGCTGAGGCGGGTAGCCCGGCGGTTGCTGGCCCGGGAAGCCTTGCTGCGGCGGGTATCCCGGCTGCTGGTAGCCCGGGTACTGCGGCGGGTACGGCGGCTGCTTGGGCTTGCTCGCGTTGACGACGAGCAGCACCACCCCGACGATGCCCCCCAGCACCACCAGGAGGATCAGCAGCATCAGCACACTCACGTCAAGAGGTCCCCTCGTCGAGTGCGGCGCGGACGATCGACAGCGCCTCGCCGGAATCCAGGCCCAGCTTACGAGCGATCTTCGCGTACTCCGCGGCGGCCTCCTGGGCGCGGCGGCGGCTCTGGTCACCGGACGCCGCGACGAAGCTGCCCGCGCGGCCGCGGGTCTCGATCAGCCCGGCTTCTTCCAGTTCGCGGTAGGCGCGCGCGACCGTGTTCGGGGCGATGCCGAGGTCGGCCGCGAGCTGCCGGACCGTCGGCAGTTTCGTGCCGACGGCCAGGCTCCGGTCGTTGATCCGCGCCGCGAGGCCGGACCGGACCTGCTCGAACGGCGGCACCGGCGAGCTGCCGTCGAAGGGGACGATCACCAGCTCTGCGGTCCCGCGCCCGGACCCGGCAGCTGCTGCTGCGGCGGGAAGGACGGCCCCGGCGGCGCGTACTGCTGCGGCGCGGGCGGGTACCCCGGCTGCTGCGGGAACCCTTGCTGCGGCGAAGGCGGGTAGCCGGGCTGCTGCGGGAAACCCTGCGACGGCGGCGCGAACCCTTGCGGCGGCGGGGAACCCGCCTGTCCCGGTGCGAACCCCGGCTGCGGCGCGGCACCCGCCGGCGCGAACCCCGGCTGCGGCACCGAACCGAACCCCGGCTGCGCGGGTGCGAACCCGGGCTGCGGCGCCGCGAACCCTTGCGACGGCGGCAAAGCACCCTGCGGTGGCGGCGCGAACCCCTGCTGCGGCGGGAAGTTCGGGAACTGCCCGCTGTTCTTCATCGCCTCTTCGCGGCGCATCTTCGACACCCGGACGATCACCGCGACGATGAACACGATGACGCCCAGGATGATCAAGCCGAGCACGATGTACCCGAACACCCCGGTGTCCCCACCGCTGCCGGAGTGGTAGTGCACCCGCTCGGGGAACTGCGTGGCCATGTGGTCCCCTCCCTGTCCGCGATCCAGGCTAGTGCCCGGCACCGACAGGAACGGCCGCTTTCACCAGATCGGCGAGATCTTCCGACCCCTCGGGAAGCGCGTCCGCGGGCCACCACCGCAGGTCGTCGGACTCGCTGCTGCGCACCGGCGAAGCGCCCGGCGGGGCGTGCACCGCGAACCGGACGTCGAAGTGGCGCGTCGGGACGCCGAGCGAGCAGGTGATCGGGTGGACGTCCAGGTGCACCGGTTCCGCGGAGATCCGCAACCCCGGCATCCCGGACTCCTCGGTGGCCTCCCGCAGCGCGGCCCCGGCCAGCGACGTGTCCGACGGCTCGCAGTGCCCGCCGAGCTGCAGCCAGCGGCCGACGCGCGGGTGCAGCGTCAGCAGCACCTTCGTGCCGGTGTGGTCCAGCAGCACCGCCGACGCCGTGAGGTGCCCGGCCGCGCACGAGCGCTGGCAGCTGTCCTCGCGTGCGGCCAGGAAGCCGAGGAACGCCTGCCGCAGCGACTCCTGCGAAGGATCGGCCGGCCGCCACGAATCCAGCGTCGTGACGGCGTCCGCGTGCAACGTCACAGCTCCAGCAACCCTTCGCCCGGCGAAACTTCGCCACGCGGGGGCGGCGGATCCAGCGGGACGCCGATCGCGACCGAGCCGAGCGGCTGCCAGCGTTCGTCGAGGCCCAGGACGTCCCGGACGAGGTCGGCGGCGAAGATCGTCGACCCGATCCAGCACGAGCCGAGCCCTTCGGCCGCCAGCGCGACCAGCAGGCCCTGCACCGCGGCGCCGCCCGCGACCGTGAACATCGTCTTCTCGCACGCGTTGCGGCGTTCGTCGCGGTAGGTGTGCGCGCCGTCCGGCACGAGGAACGGGATGACGACTTCCGGCGCCCGGTACAGGATGTCGCCGCGGCTGAGCCGCTTCGCGATCTGTTCCTCGGTGAATTCGTCGCCGGAGAGGTCGGCCCGCCACGATTCGCGCATCGCGTCGAGCAGCTTCTCGCGGGTTCCGCCGTCGCGCAGCCAGACGAACCGCACCGGGTGCGTGTGGTGCGGCGCGGGCGCGGTCAGCGCGGACCCCACCGCCCGCCGCAGCGCGTCGGGGTCGACCGGCTCGTCGGCGAACTGCCGCACCGACCGCCGGGCCGGCACGGCTTCCCGGCGGCCCTGCGCGATGGCTTCGTTGGTGCCCAGCCGGAAGAGGTCCTCTTCCAGGGGACGGATGAGCGACCGCGCGGTCGAGCCGTCGTCCTCGATCGCGAGCCCGCGCACGACCGCGACCGGCGTCCCGCCGAGCTTGCCCTTGACCAGGTCGGCGGCCGCGGCGAGCTCGTCGGCGACGGCGACCTCGGTGACGGCCAGCTCGTTGCCCTGCCCGTCGATCTGCCCGCGGTAGGCGTGCAGCACGCGCAGGCCGGACGCGCCGATCGCGTTGTCGGTCTGCCCGACGCGCCAGGCGCGGCCCATCGTGTCGGTGACGACCACGGCGACCTCGACGCCGAGCCGCTCGCGCAGCCCGTTGCGCAGGGCCAGCGCGGAGGCGTCCGGGTCGGCGGGCAGCAGCGCGACCTCGTCGCCGGCGACGTTGGACGCGTCGATCCCGGACGCGGCCTGCACGATGCCCAGCGGGTTTTCGGTGATCACCGTGCGCGCGATCCGCGCGACCACCCGGACGGCTTCCTGCTCGACGAGCTTCCGGCGCTCGGTGTCACGGGCTTCGGGGTCGGTCGGCACGCGGACGAGCCTGCCCTCGACCTTGGAGACGATCTTGCTGGTCACGACCAGGACGTCGCCGGAGCGCAGCCAGGGTGCCGCCGCCACGATCGCGCCGGTCAGGTCGTCGCCGGGCCGGAACTCCGGGAGGCCGGGAACGGGCAGGATCTCCAGCTTGGCGGAAGCGTGGTCACTCAACAGGGGCTCCGGCGAGTTCGAGCGCCGCGCGGGCCATCGCCGCGGTCGCGTCCACATCGGACATCAGCAGCGGGACGTCGCGGACGGTCACGCCCGGCACGTCGGCGGTCTCGCCCTCGGCGATCAGCCAGCCGTCGAGCACGCCGCCGTCCTTGCGCGAGCCGTAGTGCCGGCCCACCGCTTCGGCGGAGGTCTCGACGCCGATCGCGGTCAGGCACGCGTCGGCCATCCCGCGCAGCGCCTTGCCGCCGATGATCGGCGACACCCCGACGACCTGGGACTTGCCGCCGCGCAGCGCGTCCCGGACCCCCGGCACGCCCAGCACGGTGCCCACCGACACGACCGGGTTCGACGGCGCGAACAGCACCGCGTCCGCGTCCTCGAGGGCTTCCAGCACGCCGGGCGCGGGCGTGGCCTCGTCGGCGCCGACCGCGACGATCGAGTGCGCCTTCGGCTCGGCGCGGTACCGGACCCACCACTCCTGGAAGTGGACGGCCTTCTGCTGGCCGTCTTGCTCCGGGTCGTCGATCACGACGTGCGTCTCGACGCGGTCGTCCGACATCGGCAGCAGC
This sequence comes from Amycolatopsis sp. cmx-4-83, assembly GCF_046548815.1. Lineage (NCBI taxonomy): Bacteria > Bacillati > Actinomycetota > Actinomycetes > Pseudonocardiales > Pseudonocardiaceae > Amycolatopsis > Amycolatopsis sp. cmx-4-83. Next base: position 819,186 of record NZ_JAEBEF010000001.1, read on the forward strand.
CGGACGCCGGGCTGCCAGCGGTCGCACAGCGCCTCGGTCACCGCCGAGAGCGGGTAGCCCGCCCGCAGCATCCGCGACCGGATGAGGTGGGTGGCGATGTCCTTGTCGCCGAGCCCGAACCAGTCCGGGTCGGCGCCGTAGGCCGCCAGCTCCTCCTTGACCACCCAGGTCTCGCCCGAGTGCCCCCAGCCGCGTTCCTTGTCGATCCCGCCGCCCAGGGTGTACATGCAGGTGTCCAGGTCGGGACAGATCCGCAGCCCGTGCATCCAGACGTCGTCGCCGGTGTTGACCAGCGCCGTCACCTCGTGCTCCGAGTCCCCGGAACCTTCCGCCGGCATACCCAGCGCCGCCTTGACACCCAGCAGGAAACGGGCCCCGCCCACTCCGCCGACCACTACCACGATCTTCACGACGTCGAATCCTCGCACGAGCCGGGTGCGGGCACCCAGTACCGGTATCTGTGGTGCGGGGCGCAGCCGAGCCCCGCGTAGAGCGCGAGCGCGCCCGTGTTCCCCTCCGCCACCTGCAACACCGCGCGGTCCGCTCCCTGTTCCACACCCCAGGTTCCCAGTGCCGCCATCAGCGCCGACGCCAGCCCTCGCCGCCGGTGCTCCGGGCGCACGGCGAGCCGTCCGACGTGCAGCCAGCCGTCCACCAGCGCCCCCCGGACCGCGGCCGTCGTGACTTCGCCGTCGGTCGCGACGCCGTAGCCGACCTTCCCACCGGTCAGGACGGCGCGCGCGGCCGCGGTGCCGGCGTCCGACCCCAGCGCCAGCTCCCACCAGCCCGCCGAGGGCTCATCCCGCACTTTCACGTGAAAGTGCCCACCTGGGGGCCGCACTTTCACGTGAAAGTGCGGCTTCTCGAGCGGGGCGGTCAGGACGACGACCTCGTGGCCCGCGCCGTGGGAGGTGGCCGGGACCCAGCCCGCCGCGGCGATCGCGTGCTCGTTCGGGCTGTCGCGGATCACCTGCACCATCGGCGGGATCCCCCGATCGTGGGCGAAGTCACACGCCGTCCGCAGCGCCTCCGGCACCGGCCGATCGGGCTCGCCGACGGCGAGGACGCTGTTGGCGCGCCCGGTGAAGCCGTCCGCCCAGCGCAGGCGCCACTCGCCGGCGAACTCCTCGACCACCGGCGGCCATGCTCTGCTGCAGGCGATTTCGAGCGTCTCGGGTGCGTTCACCGCTAGATTGTGGACCGAGGCGGTGAAAGTCGCGGAGCGGATTTCTTGAGGAGGTGGCCGTGGGCATCCAGCGCAAGGACGAGCGGCACAACGAGAAGCTCGTCGACGAGATCTCCGAGGGGTTCAACCGGGCCGTCGGGGAGAAGAAGGCCGACGAAGAGGCCCCCAAGCCCCGCTTCGTCATCACCGGCGACGCCCGGGCGACCCCGCCCCCGCGCCGCCGCGAGCGGTGAGCTCCATACCCTGGGTATGGCTAAGGCTTGCCTCACCAACCGAACGGGTGCCGCTGCCGCGTAATGTCGGCACGGTCTGGCTGTTTGCAGAGAAAAGCAGGAGTGCGCAGTGACCTACGTGATCGCCGAGCCCTGCGTCGACGTGCTCGACAAGGCGTGTATCGACGAGTGCCCCGTGGACTGCATCTACGAGGGCGAGCGGATGCTGTACATCCACCCCGACGAGTGCGTCGACTGCGGCGCCTGCGAGCCGGTCTGCCCGGTCGAGGCGATCTACTACGAGGACGACGTCCCGGACAACTGGTCGGACTACACCAAGGCCAACGTCGACTTCTTCGACGAGCTGGGCTCGCCCGGCGGTGCCTCCAAGGTGGGCAAGACGGCCAACGACCCGTCGTTCGTCAAGGCGCTGCCCCCGCAGGGCGAATGAGCCCGGTCGCGCTGCCCGACTTCCCCTGGGATTCGCTCGCCGAGGTCAAGGCCACGGCGCAGGCGCATCCCGGCGGGGTCGTCGACCTCTCCATCGGCACCCCGGTCGACCCGGTCCCGGCCGGCATCCGCGACGCGCTGGCGTCGGTCTCGGAGATCCCCGGGTACCCGACGACGCACGGCATCCCGGCGTTGCGCGCGGCCGCCATCGCGGCGCTCGGGCGACGCCACGGGGTCACCGGCATCGAGCCGGACGCCGTGCTCCCGACGATCGGGTCCAAGGAGGCCGTGGCCTGGCTGCCGCGCCTGCTCGGCTTCGGCGAGGGCGACCTGGTCGTCATCCCGGAGCTGGCGTACCCGACGTACGAGGTCGGGGCGCTGCTGGCGGGCGCGTCGATCCTGCGCGCCGACAGCACGGTCGCGCTCGGCCCGCAGAAACCGGCGATGATCTGGCTGAACTCGCCGTCCAACCCGACCGGCCAGGTGCTCCCGGTGGAGCACCTGCGCAAGGTCGTCGAGTGGGCGCGCGAGCGGGACGTCGTCGTGGTCTCCGACGAGTGCTACCTGGCCCTCGGCTGGGAAGCCGAGCCGCTGTCGATCCTGCACCCGGACGTCTCCGGCGGCCGGACCGACGGGCTGCTCGCGGTGCACTCGCTGTCGAAGTCGGCGAACCTGGCCAGCTACCGCGCCGGGTTCCTGACCGGTGACCCCCGCCTGGTCAAGCAGCTGCTCGACATCCGCAAGCACGCGGGCATGATCGTGCCGCGCCCGGTCCAGGAGGCGATGGTCGCCGCGCTGACCGACGACGAGGCCCTCGAAGCCCAGCGCGGGCGCTACGCGCGCCGCCGGCTCGTCCTGCGGAAGGCGCTGGAGGACAACGGGTTCCGCGTCGACCACTCCGAGGCCGGCCTGTACCTCTGGTCGACCCGCGACGAGGACGCCGACACGACGGTGGCCTGGCTGGCCGAACGCGGCATCCTGGTCGCGCCCGGCACGTTCTACGGCCCGAAGGGCGGCAAGCACGTCCGCGTCGCGCTGACCGCGACCGACGAGCGCGTCGACGCCGCCGTGGAGCGGCTCGCTCAGTAGTCCCGGCCGGTCAGGCCGCGGTAGACGAACCGGGTCAGCAGCTCGACGGCTTCTTCGTCGGACGGCGGGGTCCAGCCCGGTGGTGAGCCGTGCAGCCACGTCGCCGCGAAGGCGTCGACGAGGTTGTACATCAGCATCCCGCAGCGGTCCGGCGTCGTGGGCAGCTTCAGCCCGGCGCGGGTGATGTGCGCGAGGTGGTCGTCGAGGTCGGCGGCCTGGGACGCGCCGAACCGCGCGAGCGTGCTCGCGAACGTCTCGCTGACCATCGCCGCCTGCCGCAGGGCCAGCATGGTCGCGGCGTTGTCCCGGTAGAACTCCCAGTACTGCTTGACGTGCCAGCGCACCGCCGTGGGGTCGCTGAAGTCGGTCAGGTGGTCTTCGCGCTCGGCGCTCTCGTCCCCGGACGCCGCGATGTCGGCCATCAGCGCTTCGAGCAGCTCTTCCTTGCCCGCGAAGTGGTTGTAGAACGACCCCGCGGACCGGCCCGCCTCGGCGGTGATGTCGGTGATCTTGGTGTTCAGGTAGCCCTTGCGCGCGAAGACGCGCTTGGCCGCGGCCTTGAGCGCGCCCTCCGTCTCCGCGGCCTTCTCCTTGCGGCTCGTCGCCGTCATCGGCACCTCCCTTGACACGGGACGCTAGCAGCGCCATTCTGAATCTAGATTCACTGAATCGCAATTCACTGGGAGGACGACATGGACACACGGGTGCTGATCGCGGGAGCCGGACCGACCGGGCTGACCCTGGCCATCGAACTGGCGCGGCGCGACGTCGCCGTGCGGATCGTCGACAAGGCCGAGACGTACTTCGTCGGCTCGCGCGGCGACGGCATGCAGCCGCGCACGCTGGAGGTCTTCGAAGACCTCGGCGTGCTCGACGCGGTGCTGGCCGCGGGCGCGGCGCCGGTGCCGATGAAGATCCACCTCGGCGGCGAGGTGGTCGGCGAGCGGATGATGTTCGACCCGGTCGAGCCGACGCCGTCGAAGCCGTACCCGACCGGCTGGTTCCTCGGCCAGTCGCAGACCGAGGGGATCCTGCGCGACCGGCTGGCCGAGTTCGGCGTGCGCGTCGAGCTGAACACCGGGCTGACCGGGTTCGAGCAGGACGCCGACGGCGTCACGGCCACGCTGAGCACGGGCGAGACCGTGCGCGCGGCTTACCTGGTCGGCGCGGACGGCGGCAAGAGCTTCGTGCGCAAGGCACTGGGGATCGCGTTCGAGGGCAGCACGGACGAGTCGATCCGGATGCTGCTCGGCGACGTCCGTGCCGAGGGCCTCGACCGGGCCTACGGCCACTGGTTCGCGACGCCGGAAGACCCGATGAGCGGCATGATGTTCAGCCCGCTGCCGGGGACGCCGCACTTCCAGTTCGGCGCCCCGCTCGGCGACGGCGAGACCGACGTCGAGACGGCACTGCCCGCGGTTCAGGCGCGGCTCGACGCGCTGAGCGGCGGCACCGTCCGGCTGTCCGACCTGGCCTGGTCCACGGTGTGGCGGCCGAACGTCCGGCTGGCCGCGCGGTTCCGCGACGGCCGCGTGTTCCTGGCCGGCGACGCGGCGCACGTCCACCCGCCGACCGGCGGCCAGGGCCTCAACACCGGCATCCAGGACGGCTACAACCTGGGCTGGAAGCTCGCCGACGGATCACCGGAGCTGCTCGACAGCTACGAGCCCGAGCGGCGCGCGAACGCGGCCCGCGTGCTGGGCATCTCGTCGGAGCTGATGCGGAAGTACGTCGACGGCGACGAGGACGCCCACCGGCGCGGCGAGGAGACGCAGCAGCTGGACGTCAACTACCGCGGCGGCCCGCTGTCCCCGGCGGGGACCGGCACACTGCGCCCGGGCGACCGCGCCCCGGACGCACCGCTGGCCGACGCGAACGGCAAGCGCGTGCGGCTGTTCGAGCTGTTCCGCGGCCCGCACGCGACGGAGCTGGTGTTCGGGGACGGGCCGGCGTCGGCCGAACCGGCGTACCGGATCCTGCCGGCGGGCAGCGCCCCCACCCCGGACGCGCTGATCGACGAGGGCGGCCACGCGTACGCGGCTTACGAGGCTTCGTCCGGGCGCCGGGTGCTCATCCGGCCGGACGGGTACGTCTGGTCGATCGCCTGATCACGACATCCCGGTGTGCGTGGAGTTGTCGTAGGTGCCGTTCGGCTTCGCGCGGTAGGGGTAGCGGCCGCGCTTCCGCCCGCGCCGCACCCGGCGCCCGGCCAGGACGCCGGCCGTGAGGATGCTCAGGACGAGCAGGACGACGCCGCCGATGGCCAGGGTCAGCGCGGTCTCCATCGCTCTAGCCTAGGGCTGCGGCGCCGGTCCCGGGGGCGGTCGAAATGCCATGAACGGGTCGTTCACCGCGCCGGACGTTATGAACGGGTCGTTCATGGCATTTCGGTAGCTGTGCGCGGCTGGGGATTCGCGCTCGCTTGAGTGCGGGCTCGTTGGCCCGGTGACGTTCGGCAGGCCGTTCGGGGGGCCTGGCGGCGTCGCTCTGTGGCCGGTCCGGCCCGGTGGAACGTCATGAACGGGTCGTTCACTGCGCCGGATGTCATGAACGGGTCGTTCATGGCATTTCGGTAGCTGTGCGCGGCTGGGGATTCGCGCTCGCTTGAGTGCGGGCTCGTTGGCCCGGTGGCGTCCGGCAGGCCGTTCGGGAGGCCTGGCGGGGCCGCTCTGTGGCCGGTCCGGCCCGGTGGAACGTCATGAACGGGTCGTTCACTGCGCCGGATGTCATGAACGGGTCGTTCATGGCATTTCGGTAGCCGTGCGCGGCTGGGGATTCGCGCTCGCTTGAGTGCGGGCTCGTTGGCCCGGTGGCGTCCGGCAGGCCGTTCGGGAGGCCTGGCGGGGCCGCTCACTGGCCGGCCCGGCCCGGTGGAACGTCATGAACGGGTCGTTCACCGCGTCGGACGTCATGAAAGAGTCGTTCATGACGTCCGGTCAGGCGTGCAGGGCGCGGGCGGCGGTGTCGACCGCGGTCCAGGAGGCCTGCCAGGCCGCGCGGGCCTCGGCGCGGCGGGCCAGCTCGCGCTCGGCGATCCGGCCGGCGACGAAGCCGACCTCGCTGTCGGCCGACGCCAGCACCGAGCGCATCCGCTCGGCCGCGATCACCGCGTCCTGGTGGTCGCCGAGCACGGTCTGTAAGTCGCGCGTCGCCTTGATCAGGGTCTTGATCCGCTTCGCCCGCTTCTTCTTCGCCGACGTCTGGGCCAGCTCGGCCGCGTAGCGCAGCTTCTTGCCGTGGATGCGCAACGCGTGCAGGTCGTCGTCCGGCGGGTCGGCGGGCAGCGCGCGGACGGCCTTGGCGAGCTTGCGGTGCGGCTTCGCCAGCCCCGCGACCAGGTCGTGCGTCTCGGCCGCCGCCGCGGCCGGTGCTTCGCCGTCGCGGGTCAGCAGGCTGACCTCACGCAGCAGCGTCGAGTAGCGGGCGCTGGTCAGCGCCTTCGTCAGCCGCCGCTTCGCGGTCGCGCGCTCGGTGACGAACCGGGCGACCAGGCGGTGCCCGGCGGCCTGGTCGCGGACCTCGAAGTCGGCGATGACCTCGCGCAGGTGCCCGATCAGGACGTCGAAGTCACGCACCTCGCCGAGCGACTGCCCGAGCCAGCCCAGCTCCGCGCGCACCGGCTCGGCGCCGTCGCCGACCAGCCCGCCGGACAGCTTGAGCACGCTGCGCATCCGCCGCAGCGCGACGCGCATCTGGTGCAGGTCCTCGGGATCGGCACCGGAGCGCGTCCCGGCCTCGTATGCGAGCAGGGCGCGGATCTCCCGGTCGAGCTTGGCCCGCACGTGGTGCGCGGCCGGATCGGCAGGCCCGGCTTCCACCGGTGCGTCCGGCAGGCCCAGCTCGGCCGGGGTGCGAGGCAACGATTCGGTGGTCACCCCATGAATGGTAGGTGAATTCGCAGCGTCAGTCGTTGGCGTGCAGCATCGCGTTCAGCTCGACGCCGGTGCCGGCGCGCGGCACGACCTCGACCGCGCCGGTGCCCGAGTTGCGTCGGAACACCGCGCCGGAAATGCCGTTGAGCTCGAGGGCCTTCACGACCTTGCCGTCGACGACGACCTTCGTCCCCGCGGTCACGTACAGGCCGGCCTCGACGACCGAGTCGTCGCCGAGGGAGATGCCGATGCCGCCGTTGGCGCCGATCAGGCAGCGCTCGCCCAGCGAGATCGTCTCCTTGCCGCCGCCGGAGAGCGTGCCCATGATCGACGCGCCGCCGCCGACGTCCGAGCCGTCGCCGACGACCACGCCGGCCGAGATCCGGCCTTCGACCATGGACGCGCCGAGCGTGCCGGCGTTGAAGTTGACGAAGCCCTCGTGCATGACCGTGGTGCCGGCGGCCAGGTGCGCGCCGAGCCGGACGCGGTCCGCGTCGCCGATCCGGACGCCGGACGGGAGGACGTAGTCGACCATCCGCGGGAACTTGTCCACGCTGTAGACGGTCACCGGGCCGCGCGCCCGCAGCCGCAGCCGCGTCGACTCGAAGCCTTCGACCGGGCACGGGCCGTGGTTGGTCCACACGACGTTGGCCAGCAGGCCGAACATGCCGTCGAGGTTCTGGCCGTGCGGGCGGACCAGGCGGTGCGAGAGCAGGTGCAGCCGCAGGTACAGGTCGTGCGTGTCGGCCGGGGTGTCGGCGAGCTTGCCGATCGTGGTCCGGACGGCGACGACCTCGACCCCGCGGTCGGTGTCCGGGCCGAGCAGCGCCGCGGCGGCCTCGCCGAGCAGTTCGGCGGTCTTCTCCGCGCTCAGGCGCTCGGTGCCGGCGGTGCCGGCTTCGACGAGCTTGGGCTGCGGGTACCAGGTGTCGAGGACCGTCCCGTCGGTCGCGACGGTGGCCAGCCCGACGCCGCTGGCGCCGGTCGTTTCGGGGTTCGGGCTCTGCTCGCTCACGGCCACCACCGTAGTGGAGTGACGCGGATCAACCACTCGTGGGCCGGGCGTCTACCTGCTTCTTCAGGCCCGAAAGCGCGGCGGCGACGTCGACCAGCGCCTGCGTGCAGGCGCCGCCCGGGTCGGCGACGGTGGTGCAGCCGGCACCGCGGAACTCGCCGACCGCCTGCTGGAGCTTGTCCGCCTCGGCGACCAGCTGTGGGTCGCGGTCGTCGGCGCGCTTGCGGGCCGAACCGGGGACGTTCGCGACCTCCGTGACGTACTTCTCACAGCCCTTGGGCAGCTGGGTGCGCGGGCTGGCGTAGCACTGGTCGGCGGTCAGCGCGGTCAGCTTCGTCGGGAGCGCGTCCGGGCCCGGCTCGCCGCCCTGCTTGGGGGTCGGGCCGGCTTCGCTGCCGCAGCCGGACAGGACGAGGACCAGCAGAGAGCCGCCGACCGCGACCGCGAACCTACGCACACCCCCACGGTAGCGTGCTGGCCATGAGCCTCGACCTGCACGCCGACCCCGTCGACCTGACCGCGGCCCTCGTGGACGTCTTCAGCGTGTCCGGGTCCGAGGCCGAACTCGCGACGCTGGTGCAGGAAGCGCTGCGGGAGCAGGCACCGCACCTGGAGGTCGTCCGCAACGGCGACGCCGTCCTCGCCCGCACCAACCTCGGCCGCGGTTCGCGGGTCGTGCTCGCCGGGCACCTGGACACGGTGCCGGAGAACGGCAACTTCCCAGCGCGGCGCGAAGGCACCGGCGACGACGAGGTGCTGCACGGCCTCGGCACGGTCGACATGAAGGGCGGCGACGCCGTCTTCCTGCACCTGGCCGCGACGCTGCCGTCGCCTCGGCACGACGTCACCTTCGTGTTCTACGACAACGAAGAGGTCGAGGCGGCCAAGAACGGCCTGGGCCGGATCGAGCGCGAGCTGCCGGAGTGGCTGGCGGGCGACCTGGCGATCGTCGGCGAGCCGTCGAACGGCGTCATCGAGGCCGGCTGCCAGGGCACGATGCGCGTCGAACTGCGGTTTTCCGGCAAGCGCGCGCACACGGCGCGGGCGTGGATGGGGGAGAACGCGATCCACGCGCTGGCCGGCCCCCTGCGCCGGCTGGCGGAGTACGAGCCGCGGATCGTCGACATCGACGGCTTGACGTATCGCGAGGGCCTCCAGGCGACGGCGATCACCGGCGGCGTGGCGGGCAACGTGGTCCCGGATTCGGCGGTCCTGACGGTGAACCACCGCTTCGCCCCGGACCGCGACCCGGCCGCGGCCGAGCGCCACCTGCGCGAGGTCTTCGACGGCTACGAACTGTCCGTTGTGGACCTTTCCCCGGGCGCCCTCCCGGGCCTGTCCGCCCCGGCGGCCGCGGAACTGGTGAAGGCAGCGGGCGGCCGCGCGGCGGCGAAGCTGGGCTGGACGGACGTGGCGCGGTTCGCGGCGCTGGGCATGCCGGCGGTGAACTTCGGCCCGGGCAACCCGACCCTGGCGCACACGAAGCAGGAGAACGTCCGGACGGCGGAGATCCGCCAGGTGACGGAAGTGCTTCGCAAGTTCCTGGGCTGAGCTTCAGGCGTCGGCTTCGTACAGGCCGCCATCACTTCGTGCCTCATCAGTCCGGACTCGGCACCTCGAAGCTCTCCTCACTCCGGGGTAGCCGCGGAGGGGTGTTGTGGCCGTCGTCACAATCGGGGGTTCTGAGCTGCGGTGACGCTCCGTCGCCACAGGTCACCGCAACTTTTCCGGCTTCCCGCCCGTACTCCCTGGTGAAAGCCGCACCTGGGGAGGATCCATGCCCAAAACCGCCGGACGGGGCGCGGTTGCTGCCGTGCTCGCTGTGGCGGTGGCCGGGGTGCTCACCGCCTGTGAGCAGCAGCCCGTGGCCGCGCCCGCGGCCGGGCCCGTGGTCATGGCCATCGGGGAGGCCACCGCGCTGCCGCCGCCGCCCGATGAGCCGGCGGTGCCCGTGACGCAGGCCGCGCCCGTCGAGGTCGCCATCACCTTCCCGCGGACCGGGTCCGGGCAGTGGATGTTCACCCCCGGCAGCGCCGAGGTCGCCGGCACCCAGGGCCGGCTGATGCGGTACCGGATCGCGCTCGAAACCGACATCGACGGCGTCGGGCCCGCCGACTTCGCGAAGAAGATCCGCGGCATCCTCGGCGACCCGCGCGGCTGGACCGCCGGCGGGCAGTGGCGGCTGCAGCAGGTCGGGCCGGCCGACAGCGCCGACTTCACGATCTACCTGGCCACCCCCGCCAGCCGCGACAGGCTGTGCGGCGGGACCGCGGACAGCTACACGTCCTGCCGCAACGGCAGCAACGTCGTGCTCAACGTCGCCCGCTGGGCCAACGCCGTGCCGAACTACGGGGCCCCGCTGGACGTCTACCGCCAGTACATGGTCACGCACGAGACCGGGCACCGGCTCGGGCAGGGCCACGAGCTGTGCCCCGGCCCCGGCAAGGCGGCGCCGGTGATGGAGCAGCAGACGCTCGGGCTGCACGGCTGCGTCCCGAACCCCTGGCCCTTCCCGGACGGCGCCCGCGAGTACGCCGGCCCGCCGGGCGAGTACGACGACCCCATCCCCGCCGGCGACTCGTGAGTGTTCAGGCGGGTTCCAACCCGCCTGAACACTCACGAGGTCTTACCGGCCCTGCAGGGACTTGACGTTGTCGCCGAAGGTCCAGCCCTTCGAGCCGTCCCAGTTGATCGACCAGTCCATCAGGCCCTTGAGGCCCGGAACCGACCGCCACGCCTGGGAAACCAGGCTCGGCGACATGTACCCGCCACCCGCGCCGGGCTGCGCCGGCAACCCCGGCACCTGCTTGTCGTACGGGACGCGGATCGTCGTGCCCTGCACCACGAGGCCCTTGTCGAGGCACTGCGTCTGCACGGTGAAGCCCTGCACGGTCCCGGCCTGGTACGAATCCCCGGAGCAGCCGTACATGGATCCGTTGTAGTACTGCATGTTCAGCCACCACAGCCGGCCGTTGTCCGCGTACTTCTTGATGATCGGCAGGTACGCGCCCCAGATCGAGCCGTAGGTGATGCTGCCGCCGGTCACGTACGCGGTCTCCGGCGCCATCGTCAGCCCGAAGCCCGCCGGCATCTGCGCGAGCACGCCGTCGATGATGCGGATCAGGTTCGACTGCGACGCCGACAGCGTCTTGATGTTCCCGCTGCCGGTCAGCCCGGTCTCGATGTCGATGTCGATCCCGTCGAAGTTGTACTGCTTCAGGATCGGCACGACCGTGGCGACGAACTTGTCGGCCACCGTCGACGACGAGAGATCTATACCAGCGGCCGCGCCGCCGATCGACATCAGGAGCGTCGCGCCCGCGGCCTTGGCCGCGCACATCTCGGCCGGCGTCGACACCTTGACGCCGGCGTCCATCCCGTTCTCCCACAACACGGTCCCGTCGGACCGGATCACCGGGAACGCGGCGTTGATGACGTTGTAGCCGTGCTGGGCCATGCGGGCGTCGGTGATCGGGACCCAGCCCAGGCCGGGGTGGACGCCGTTCGCGGCGCCGTCCCAGTTCTCCCAGTAGCCCTGGAGGACCTTGCCCGCGGGCCGCGGTTTCACCGCGCACGTGTCGGCCTGCACCGCCCCCTGCGCGGGGGCCGACACGAGCAGCGGGACGGCCAGCGCCGCTGCCAGAAGGGTTCCGAACAGGCGGGTTCTGCGACCGGACATACCGATTCCCATCGTCGTTGAGGGCGAACGCGGCGTGTCCGATCAAGATAAGCGCCGCGGGGAACCGGTGACTACCTACGAACGGGTGGTCTAGACAACTCGCACTTTCACGTGAAAGTGCGGACCTGGGGGCGGCACTTTCACGTGAAAGTGCCGCCCCCGGGGTGGGTCAGACGGTCAGCGTCCAGGAGGACAGGTAACCGGTGTCGGCCGGGCCGACGTCCTTGATCTGCAGCTTCCACGTGCCGTTCGCGGCTTCCGAAGAAGCGTTGACGGTGTAGGTGGTGTCGAGGTTCGGCGTCGAGTCGCTGCTCGAGTTCTTGAGCCGGTACGCCGTGCCGTCCGGGGCGACGAGGTCGATGACCAGGTCACCGCGGTAGGTGTGGGTGATGTGCACCTCGACCTTGGTGGCGTTGGACGCGTTGCGCGCGCAGCCGCCGACGTTCGCCGTGCTGCTCACCGCGGCACCCGGGTAGTCCGGGATGGTCAGCTGCGACCCGTTGGTCACCGGCGCGCACGACGACGTCCCGACGCCCAGCGAGAACGTCGCCGTGTGGTCGGCGTTCGCGCCGTCGGCCGTCACCGTGACCGGGAAGGTGCCGGTGGGGGTGGTCGAGGACGTCGAGATGGTCAGCGTCGACGAGCCGCCCGAGGAGATGGTGGCCGGGCTGAACGACGCCGTCGCGCCCGCGGGCAGGCCGGAGGCGGACAGCGAGATCGACTGGGCCGAGCCGGACGTCGTCGCGGTGCCCACGGCGACCTGCAGCGACTGTCCGGGTTGGACGGTGCCGGCGGTCGGGTTCAGGCTGACGGAGAAGTCGTTGCCCTGCGTGGTGGCCACGGCCAGCTTCCAGAGCGCGTACCCGATCGCGTCGGAGTTCTTCTCCAGCGGGGCGTCCGGGATGTTCGACGTCGTGTCGCAGGCGCGGTGGTAGCAGTTGTCGAACGCCGCACCCGCGGTGCCGCCCCACTTCTGCGCCTGCGCCGAGCTCTTGATGTCACCGGCGCCGGTGGCCAGGCCGCCGACCGGGATGCCCGCGCTCTTGAAGGACGCGTGGTCGGAGCGGCCGTCGCCTTCGCTGTCGCCCTCGGTCTGGATGCCGATGGAGGAGAAGTACTCGTCGAAGATCGCCTTGACCGAAGCGACGTCGTCGTAGACGAAGTAGCCCCAGTTCTTCGAGCCGATCATGTCGAAGTTGAGGTAGGTCTTGATCTTCGTGCGCTCGCTGCTGGGCAGGTTGTTGACGTAGTACTTGGAGCCGACCAGGCCGGACTCTTCGTCGGCCCACCAGGCGAAGCGGACGCGCTTGGCCATCGCCGGGTTGGTGCGGGCCAGCGTCAGCGCGGTTTCGAGGATCGACGCGCTGCCGGAGCCGTTGTCGTTGATGCCGGGGCCGGCGCTGACGGAGTCGAGGTGCGCGCCGAGCATGATGACCTGGCTCGCGTCGCCCTGCGGCCACTCGGCGATCAGGTTCTGCGACTGCCCGATGCAGCTGGTGCACGTCTGCCGGGTCGTGGTGAAACCCGCGTTCTTGAGCAGGTTCTCCACATAGGACACCGACGCCGCGTAGCCCGCGCCACGCGGCGAGCGCGTGCCGCCGTTGTTGTTGGCGATGGTCTGCAGCTGGTTGAGGTGGGTCTTGATGTTGGCCAGCGAGATGTCCGGCGCGGCGAGCGCGGTGACCGGTGCGGCGGTGGCCGCCGGAGCCGTCACGACACCCAGCACGGCGGCCAGGGCGGTGACCCCGGCGCCGAGTTTGCTCTTCCACTTCATGGCGGTGAGTTCCTTCGATGGGGGTTGGGGAGAACGGCCGTGAAGGCCGCACCGGGCTGGTGCGGCCTTCACGGGGTGGGGCGTGCTACACGGTCAACGTCCAGGAGGACAGGTAACCGGTGTCGGCGGGGCCGACGTCTCGGATGCGGAGCTGCCACGCGCCGTTCGCGGCTTCCGAAGAAGCGTTGACGGTGTAGGTGGTGTCGATGTTCGGGGTGGCGTCGCTGCTGGAGTTCTTCAGCCGGTAGGCGGTGCCGTCCGGCGCGACCAGGTCGAGGACCAGGTCACCGCGGTAGGTGTGGGTGATGTGCACCTCGACCTTGGTGGCGTTGGACGCGTTGCGGGCGCAGCCGCTGACGGTGCTGGAGCTGTTGACCGCGCTCGCCGGGTAGTCCGGGATGTCGAGGCGCGTCGAGTTGGTCACCGGGGCGCACGAGGACGTCGTCCCGACGGTCAGCGTGTACTGCGCCGTGTGGTCGGTGGTCGCCCCGTCGGTGGTGACGGTGATCGGGTAGCTGCCGGTCGGGGTCGACGCGGTCGTCGCGATGGTCAGCGTCGAGCTGCCGCCGGAGGAGATCGTCGCCGGGCTGAACGACGCGGTCGCGCCGGCCGGGAGACCCGACGCCGACAGCGTGATCGACTGCGCCGCGCCGGAGGTGATCGCGGTGCTGAGCGTGGTGGTCGCCGAGGCGCCCGGCTGCACCGAACCCGAAGCCGGGTTCAGCGCGACGGAGTAGTCGGCGCCGCCGCCGCTGCACGAAGCCGGCTCACCGGTCGCGGCGGTGACGGAGACGGCGTCCCACGCGGCCTTGGTGGCGTTGTACTCGGTGCAGCTGCCCGGGAAGAGCGCGATCGCGGCTTCGAGGGTCGCCTTGCGGGCGGCCTTGTGGTTCCACGACGAGGTCTTCTTCAGCAGGCCGTTGTAGAAGATCTTGCCGGCCTTCTGGATGCCGACACCGGTGACGCTGGAGCTGTTGCACGTCGGGCTGGTGGGCTTGCCGCCACCCGGGTTCGAGCCTTCGGCCAGCAGGTAGAACCAGTGGTTCTGCGGGCCGGCGGCCGCGTGCACCTCGGTGCTCGGGATCGACGACGAGTAGCAGTTCGGGTCGCCGACCTTGGACGGCTGGTACATGTAGCGGATCGGGCCCTGGCCGACCAGGTTGACGCCCTCGCCGACCTCGTAGTCCGGGGTGTCCTTGGTGTTGTTCGCGTACGCCTCGGTCAGCGCGCCGAAGATGTCACCGGTCGACTCGTTCATGCCGCCGTTCTCGTTGCCGGAACCGGCACCGCCCGGGGTGAACTGGAAGATGCCGTGGCCGAACTCGTGGCCGACGACGTCCATCGAGGTGGCCTGGCGCTGGTTGTCCTGCGAGTGCCCGAAGTGGGTCGAAGAACCGTTCCAGTAGGCGTTGACGTCGGCCAGGCCGACCGAAGCCGGGTAGCCGGTGCCGCTGCCGTTGATGCCGTTGCGGCCCAGCCAGTCGGCGAGCATCTTCCACTCGGTCTGGACGCTGTAGAGCACGTCGACGCAGCCGGTCTCGAGGTCCGTGCCGGTGCCGTTGCCCCACGCGTTGTCCGGGCCGCTGTAGACCGAGCCGCCCTCGCGGCCGCAGCTGATGCCGGTGCGGCCCGGGTCGCGCATGGTGTACGTGCTGCCGGACTGCGTCGTGTCGATGGAGACGTTGCCGACGTAGTAGCTGTTGCCGGTGCCGGCGACGTTCACCGTGCCGGGCTGGGCCTGCGTCCGGGCGCCCGGGGAGAACGTCTTGACGTCGTCCCGCTTGTCGAGCACCGCGCCGGTCGCCGCGTCGACGAACACGTGCAGGTTGCTCGGCGCCGTGGCGGTGCGCCCGGCGACGACGACCTCGTAGGCGAGCTTCGGGCTCGTCCCGGCCAGCACGACCTTCTCCGGCGTGCTCACACTGTCCACAGTGGCCAGTTGGGCGCGCGCGGTGGCCGCGGCCTTCGCGGCGTCGACGAGTGCCTGCGTCCCGACGGCGATCGGGGCGGTCTCGGCGGCGCTGGTGCCGCGCACCCGCCCGGCCCCGTCGGCGACGACGACCGCGTCCCCGCCCACGACCCGCAGGCCCTGGTAGGTCCGCTGGTAGGCGCCGTAGAACAGGCCGCCGCCACCGGCGGTCAGGCCGACGCGCTGGAACGCTTCGGCCGGGCCGCGCTTCAGCGCGTCGAGGCCGTTCGCGGCGGCCTGGTCGGCCGCTCGGGCCGCGGCCACGTCCGGAGCTGCGGGCTGTGCTTGGGGAGTCGCGCTCGCCGGGGTCACCGGTAGCGCGAGCGTCATGGCGAACCCGGCGGCGGCCGCCAAGCCCGTCCTGAACCCACGATGGGTCATCGAGGTCAACCTTTCACGAAGGCAGAATCGAGGTCCGGTAAGGGAAAGAGGGGAGACGTGTCCGGCCCGCTAACAGCAGGTATGCGTCCGGACGCATCCGAGTAAAGGATCAGCAGATCTGGGCGTCAATGCGCCGAACGGACCAACGCCGCGTTCAGGATTCTCGGATCAATTCGTACAAAGGCCACCGCAGCAGGGGATTCACGGTGTGTTCCGTCCCGGAACGACTTTCGTAGGGATTGTCCCCGACACCATCCGAACGCCGGACGATCTCGATCATCGGGAATCGTTAGTGCTGCAAAGGAAAACGTTGTCGTGCCTGCTCAGTCGGCTTCCGCGCCCAGCGCGATGAGCCCGTCGCGCAGCACGTCCGCTGCCTCCGCCCGCTTCCCGGCCTCGCCGAGCAGCTCGCTCAACGGCCGCAGCGCGCGGACCAGCACCCCGCGTGCGCCCAGGCCCGTGGCCAGCTCGACGGCGGCACGCAGGTCTTCGGCCGCGCGCCGGGCGTCCCCGCGGGCCCTGGCCAGCGAACCCAGCTGCAGCCGCAGTTCCGCGGCCAGCGCCGTGCCCGACACGACCGAGGGGCGGACCTGGTCGAGCAGCGCGGCCGCCGTTTCCAGCCGGCCCGCCGCCAGGTATTCGGCGGCGAGCTCGACGGTGATCGCCGGGACGTCGGCCGGCCCCGCCGTCTCCCGCGCCGCGCCGAGGTCGGCCAGCGCGCCCTCGACGTCACCCGCGCGGCCGCGAACCCGGGCCCTGGCCAGCAGGCAGTGCGCCATCGCCGGGTGCAGGGCCCGTTCCTGCATGAGGTCGTAGGCCGCGGCGACCGACGCCGCCGCGTCGGCGAACCGGTCCGCCGCGAGGTGGCTGCGGCACACCTCGACGTGGCTGCGGGTCAGCTCGGCCAGCACCGCGGGGCCGCCCCGGGTGAGCCGCAGCGCCGAATCCGCGTACTCCGAAGCCCGCTCCAGATCGCCCTGGCGAAGGTGCCGCTCGGCCAGGCAGGCCCGCAGCGTCAGTAGCATCGACGGCTGCGGGTAGCCGTCGCGCAGCAGCTCCGCGTGGCAGGTTTCCAGCAGGTGCAGGGAATACTGCGCCTCGCCCCAGCCGCTGAGCACGGCCGCGCGCAGCGGCACGACCATCGCGCGCACCGGCGGCGGCTCGCCCGACAACGCCGTTTCGGCTTCGGCGACGTACTTCGTGCGGACGTCGCCCGTCGAGTACCCGGCCAGCCACAGCAGCGCGATCCCGGTCTGCCGCGGCCGGTCCAGGCGTTCGGCGTGCCGGCGGAGCCGCTGCATGCGGGGTGCCGCGCGGCGGACGTCACCGGCCAGGAACCGTTCCGCCGTCTCGATCAGGTCGAGGTCCAGTTCGAGCAGCTCGCGCGGGGAGCGGCCGCCGAGCAGCTCGTCGGAGTCGATGGCGAGCTGCCGGGCGAAGAACCGCAGCGCGTCGCCCGACGGCGTCCGCGCGCCGGTTTCGACCGACGACACGTAGGCCGCGGAGTACTGCGGCCCGGCGAGCTGGCGTTGCGTGAGCCCGCGTTCGGTACGCAGCTCACGCAGGCGTTCGCCGACGCTCTCGCTCACTCGGGTGCCTTTCCGCCGTGGACGTTCCAGGGTAGGCCGCGCGGTGGCGGGGGAGTCGCCCGCCACCGCGCGGCCGGGATCAGCAGGCGCCGCCGTCGCTCCACACGGCCCACGAGGTGGGCGCGCCGGGCTCGGCACCGGTCGAGTACCACAGGGACGTCCACTTGTGACCGTTGTGGCCGACGACGTCGTTGGGCACGTACGCCTTCGCCACGTCCCACTCGGTGAGGCCGCCGCAGCCGGTCGGCGGGGTGCCGGTGCCGACGGTCAGCGAGAACTGCGCGCTGTGGTCGGCATCGGGGCCGTCACCGCTGACCGTCACCTGGCTGGTGCCCTGCGGCGTGCTCGCCGAGGTGGTGATGGTCAGCGTGGCGGTGCCACCGGACTGGACGCTCGCCGGGCTGATCGTCGCCTTCGCGCCCTCGGGCAGGCCGGAGGCCAGCAGCTGGACGGTCTGGGCGTTGCCCGACGTGACCCGGGTGGTGATGGTCGTGGTCGCCGTCTGTCCGGGCTGGACGGACGCCGACGTCGGCGACAGCGTCAGCGAGTAGTCGTTGCCGGCCGGCGGCTGGCCGCTGCACGTCGGCTCACCGCTGACGGCGGCGACGCTCACCGCGTCCCAGGCGGCCTTGGTGGAGTTGAATTCCGTGCAGCTGCCGGGGAAGAGCGCGATCGCGGCTTCGAGCGTGGCCTTGCGGGCGGCCTTGTGGTTCCACGACGAGGTCTTCTTCAGCAGGCCGTTGTAGAAGATCTTGCCCGCCTTCTGGATGCCGACGCCGGTGACGCTCGAGTTGTTGCACGTCGGGCTGGTCGGCCCGCCGGATCCGTTGCTGCCCTGGGAAAGCAGGTAGAACCAGTGGTTCTGCGGGCCCGCGGCGGCGTGCACCTCGGTGCTCGGGATCGACGACGAGTAGCAGTTCGGGTCGCCGATCTGGCCCGGGTTGTACATGTAGCGGATCGGGCCCTGGCCGACGAGGTTGACGCCCTCGCCGACGGTGAAGTCCGGGGTGTCCTTCGGGTTGTTGGCGTAGTACTCGGTCAGCGCGCCGAAGATGTCGCCGGTGGACTCGTTGAGCCCGCCGTTTTCGTTGCCCGAACCGGCGCCGCCCGGAGTCGTCTGGAAGATGGCGTGCCCGAACTCGTGCCCGACGACGTCCATCGGCGTCGCCTGGCGCTGGTTGTCCTGCGAGTGCCCGAAGTGCGTCGACGAGCCGTCCCAGTAGGCGTTGACGTCGTTGAGGCCCACGCTCGCGCGGAAGCCGCCGCCGGCGCCGTCGATGCCGTTGCGGCCGAGCCAGTCGCCGAGCATCTTCCACTCGGTCTGGACGCTGTAGAGCGTGTCGACGCAGCCGGTTTCGAGGTCGGTGCCGGAGCCGTTGCCCCAGGTGTTGCTGCTCTTGGTGAAGATCGAGCCGCCCTCGCGGCCGCAGGCGATGCCGCGGCGGGCCGGGTCGGTCATCGAGTAGGAGCTGCCGGAGCCCGACGTGTCGATCGAGACGGTCCCGGCGTAGTAGGAGTTGCCGGTGCCCGCTTCGCGGACGTCGTCCCGGGTGTCGAGGACCGCGCCGGTCGCGCTGTCGACGAAGACGTGCAGCTTGGTCGGGTGGCCGCCGGTGCGGCCGCTGACGACGACCTCGTAGGCGAGCTTGGGGGCGTCCCCGGCCAGCACGACCAGCTTCGGCGCCTCGGCCTTGTCCACTGTGGACACCTTGGCCGCGGCGATCCTGCTCGCCTGCGCGGCGTTCAGCGTGGCCTGGGTGCCGACGGTGATCGGAGCGGTTTTGGCGGCTTCGGTGCCGCGGACGCGCCCGGCCCCGTCGGCGACGACGACCGCGTCCCCGCCGACGACCGGCAGGCCGTGGTAGGTGCGCTGGTAGGAGGCGAAGTAGAGCCCGCCGCCACCCGGGGTGACCCCGGTGCGGACGAAGGTCTCCCCGGCGCCCTTGGCGAGCCGGTCGGCGCCGTTGAGGGCAGCCTGGTCGGCGGCTCGCGCGGCGAGCGCCTCGGGTGGGGTGGCGGCGGGAGGTGCGGCAGCGGCGGCCGGGATCACCGGCACCGCGAAACTCAGGGCCAGGCCGGCGATCGCCGCCAGCCCTCGTGGGGATCTCATGGGGGGAACCTTTCCGGGGACCGTGGGGAGTGTGTCCATCGGAATAACTGCTGTTATTGCGCCGGACGCATCCGAGTAAAGGTTCCGGTGGTGCGCGGGTCAATGGGCCGAACGGCCCAGCGGGGTGCCGCCAAGATCACGGCGCCCGGGGCGAAACCGCAGGAAGCGGCCCGGTTGGCGACTGGTCTGAACCAATTCACCAACTTTGGTAGGAAATTCGGTTGTGGTCCGGACCACTGAGCCCAGTGGTCCGGCGAATCAGCCTTCGGTGCCCGCCGCCGAGTCCAGGCCGCGGCGGTAGGCCTCGATGGCTTCGGTCAGATGACCACGTTGTCGGAGTGCGTCGCCGAGCCGCAACGACGTCGAAACCGCGGCCCCGTGCAGCGATGCTCCCCGCTGGATCTCCGCCGCCTCGCGCAGGAGGCGGATCGCCGTCTCCGGGTCGCCCTGGGCCGCCGCGATCTGCCCCCGCAGCCCGGTCGCCTCGCCGAGGGCCTCCACGTCCCGGGTCAGCAGCGGCCAGACCTCGGAGACCAGCGCGGCCGCCTCGTCCGGGGCGCCCTGGCGGAGGCGGACCTCGGCCAGCTCGACCGTCGCGCCGGCGAGACCCTCCTCGGACCCGATCGCCGCCAGCTGGTCGCGGGCCGCCGTGAGCTCCGCGCGGGCCTCGTCGACGCGGCCCACCCGCCGCAGCAGATAGCCGCGCGCCCACCGGCACCGCGCCGCGTCGCGGTCGAAGCCCACCGACGTGAACAGCCGGCACGCTTCCGTCAGGTCCTGCAACGCCTGGTCCGCACGCCCGATCGCCTGCCACACCTGCGATGCCTGCCGGTGGAAGCGCGCCACGAAGTCCGGCCGGGTGGCCGCCCGGGCCAGGCGACGGCCGTCCTCGGCCGCGCGGCGGGCGCGGTGCAGGCCGCCCATCTCCATCAGCGGGTGGATCAACGCGCTGAGCAGGCACAGCTCGGCGTCCGGGTCGGCCGGCCGGGTGGCCAGCTCGGCCTCGACGCGCGCGATCGCCGTGCCCGCGTCGCCGCTCAGGTACCGGCAGCCGGACCAGCGGTGCACGATCATCGCCCGCAGCCACGGCGGCGCGGCCGCCGCCAGTTCTTCCGCGTGCTCCAGTTCCTGCTGCGCACCCTCGACGTCGAAGAGCTGCCACTTCACCTCGGCCCGGCAGAACCGCGCGTAGCACTCGACGTCGTCGAGGTGGTAGCCGGCGGCCTGCTTCGCCACGGCCGCGAACCGCGTCTCCGCGTCGGCGACGCGGCCCTGCTCCAGGTCGCGGTAGCCCTCGTCGAGCGCCGCGTGCAACTCGTCCGCGACGCCCGGGGGACGGCCGAACCTCAGCTCGTCGATGGTCAGCCCGAAGCGTTCGGCCAGGTAGGCCAGCATCTCGTCCGAGGGGGGACGGCTGCCGGTCTCGACCTTCGCCAGGAACCCGCGGTCGTAGCCGGGCTCGGCGAGCTCGCGCTGGGTCCACCCGCGGTCGGTGCGCAACCGCCGGATCCGCGCGCCGAGCGGTTCGGTCATCTCCCCACGGTAGGTCATCGCCCGTGAAGTCGCGGAAACGGACATATTGACGCCCCGGTCGCCGTCAGGCTAGCGTTAAATAGGAAACTTTCCTAACAAAGCGGAGGCCGATCATGCGCCTGCTTCCCCTCGCCACGGCCGCCGTCCTCGCCGTGCCCCTCGCCGCCGGCCCGGCCGAGGCCGCGACCCCGGCCGAGGTGCGCGTCGACCAAGTCGGTTACGCGCTGGGGGAGGCGAAGCACGCGTACCTGCTCGGGAGCGCGCCGGGGACGTTCACCGTCGTCG
Source organism: Amycolatopsis sp. cmx-4-83 (assembly GCF_046548815.1). Lineage (NCBI taxonomy): Bacteria > Bacillati > Actinomycetota > Actinomycetes > Pseudonocardiales > Pseudonocardiaceae > Amycolatopsis > Amycolatopsis sp. cmx-4-83. The sequence continues at coordinate 840,330 of NZ_JAEBEF010000001.1, forward strand.
ACGAGCGCGGGCACACCGTCCGCACGGGCCGCACCGGCGCGAGCCTCGGGGCCTGGAACGCCCGCTACCCGGCGGTGTTCGACCTCGATCTGTCCACTCTGGACCGTCCGGGCACCTACCGGGTCAAGGCCGCGGGCGCGACGTCGCCGCCGTTCCGGATCGACACCGCGCGCCGGCTGTTCCGCCCGCTCGTGCGCGCCACCACCGAGTTCTTCCAGGCCCAGCGCGACGGCCACGACGTCGTCCCCGGCCGCCTGGACCGCAAGCCTTCGCACCTGGCCGACCGGACCGCGACCGTCTACGCGGAACCGGAGTTCGCCGGCGAGGGCGGCGACGAAATCGTCGAACCGCTGAAGCCCCAAGGCGGCCCGGTCGACGTCGAAGGCGGCTGGGTCGACGCCGGCGACTTCGTGAAGTTCACGTCCAACACCGCGTATTCGCTGGCGGAGCTGGGTTTCGTGCTGCGCGAGGACCCGGACCCGGTGCTGGCCAAGGAGGTCCGGTTCGGCCTCGACTGGCTCGACAAGGTCTGGGACGGCAAGACCAAGACGCTCTACGCGCAGGTCGGCATCGGCACCGGCAGCGAGGAGTTCGGCTTCCTCGGCGACCACGACGTCTGGCGCAACCCGCAGGACGACGACGCCCTCGACGTGAAGCCCGGCGACCCGGCCTACTTCGTCAAGCACCGCCCGGTGTTCCCGGCCGCCCCGGCGGGCGCGCCGCTCTCGCCCAACCTCGCCGGCCGCGTCGCCGCCGCGTTCGCGCTCGGCGCGCAGGTCCACGCGCACCGCGACCCGCGGCTGGCCCGCCACTACCTGACCGAGGCCGCGGCGGTGTTCACCCAGGCCGAGACGGCGAACGTCGGCGAGCTCGTCACCGCGTTCCCGCACGCGTACTACCCGGAGTCGTCCTGGGCGGACGACTTGGAGCTGGGCGCGACGCAGCTCGCGCTGGCGGCGCGGGCGTTGAAAGACCCGCGCGCGAACGGCTGGGCCCGCGACGCGGCGCAGTGGGCGAAGGCGTACATCGGCAGCGGCGACACGAGCACGTTGAACCTCTACGACACCAGCGCGCTCGCCCACGCCGACCTCGCCGGGCTGCTGCGCACCGGCGTCCCCGGCGCCGCGCTCGGCGTCCGCGACCTCGCCGCGGACCTGCGGCGCCAGCTCGACTCCGGCGTCGAGGCGGCGAAGCGGAGTCCATTCCGGACGGCGGTCGCCGTCACCGACTTCGACGCGGCCAGCAAGAGCTTCGGCTTCGCCGCCACCGCGCGGCTCTACCAGCGCGTCACCGGCGACTCCCGCTACGCCGCCTTCGGTGCGCAACAACGGGACTTCACCCTCGGGGCCAACGCGTGGGGCGTCTCCCTGGTGGTCGGCGTCGGCACGACGTCGCCGCGGTGCCCGCACCACCAGGCCGCGAACCTCGCCGGCCCGTCGAAAGTGCTCTACGGCGCGGTCGTCAACGGCCCCAACGGCGCGGACAACTTCGCCGACCTGCCGTTCCCCGCGGGCGCGAAGGAATGCACCCGTCCGTATGAATCTTTCGACGGGCAGGGAAGCCGCTACGCCGACGACTTGAGTTCATGGCCCAGCAACGAGCCGGCCATCGACTTCACCTCCACGGCGCTGCTCGCATTTTCGCTGGCGGGCAGGCCGTAGCATGGCTGAGTGAGTGAACAGTCTGAATTCCCCGACGGCCAGTACCCCGAGCGCCCGGTGGAGCGGCACAAGGGCCCGGTCGTGCTGCGCCGCGACCGCCGCGACCAGGGCAGCACCACCGACCAGCGGCTCCTGGACTCGCGCGGCCCGAGCGACTGGGTGCACACCGACCCGTGGCGCGTCCTGCGGATCCAGGCCGAGTTCGTCGAGGGGTTCGGCGCGCTCGCCGAGGTCCCGCGCGCGGTCACGGTGTTCGGCTCGGCCCGCACCAAGCGCGACAACCCCGAGTACGAGCTCGGCCGCAAGATCGGCGGCGCGCTGGCCAACGCCGGCTTCGCGGTGATGACCGGCGGCGGCCCGGGCGCGATGGAGGCGGTCAACCGCGGCGCGGCCGAGGCCGGCGGCTTCTCCGTCGGGCTCGGCATCGAGCTGCCGTTCGAGCAGGGCCTGAACCCGTGGGTCGACCTCGGCGTCAACTTCCGGTACTTCTTCGCCCGCAAGACGATGTTCATCAAGTATTCGCAGGCCTTCATCTGCCTGCCCGGCGGCTTCGGCACGCTCGACGAGCTGTTCGAGGCGCTGACCCTGGTGCAGACCAAGAAGGTCACGAAGTTCCCGGTGGTGCTGTTCGGCAGCGACTACTGGGGCGGCCTCTACGACTGGATCGCCAAGACCGTGCAGGCCGAGGGCAAGATCAGCCCGAACGACCTGGACCTGCTGCACGTCACCGACGACATCGACGACGCCGTCCGCGTGGTCCAGGAGTCCTACCAGGCGTGGGAGGACACCCACTGATGAGCCGGATCTGCGTGTTCTGCGGTTCGTCGATGGGGTTCTCGCCCCGCTACGCCGAGCAGGCGGCGGCACTGGGCAAGCTCCTGGCCCAGCGCGGCATCGGCCTGGTCTACGGCGGCGCGAGCGTCGGCACCATGGGTGTCGTCGCCGACGCGGCCCTCGCGGCGGGCGGCGAGGTGATCGGCGTGATCCCGGAGGCGTTGTCCTCGGTCGAGATCTCGCACGCGGGCCTGTCGGAACTGCACGTGGTCCGCGACATGCACGAGCGCAAGGCCAAGATGGCGGCCCTGTCGGACGGCTTCCTGGCGCTGCCGGGCGGCGCGGGCACGCTGGAGGAGCTGTTCGAGGTCTGGACGTGGGCGCAGCTCGGCCTGCACGGCAAGCCGATCGGCCTGGTCGACGTGGACGGCTACTACGGCCCGCTGCTGGCGTTCGCCGACCACATGGTGACCGAGGGCTTCGTCAAGCCGGAGTACCGGCAGCTCGTGATGGCGGACGCGGACGCGGCGGTGCTGCTGGACCGGTTCGAGAGCTACGAGCCGCCGGCCCCGCCGAAGTGGGCTAAGGAAGCGCCGGGGATCTGACGTCGGTGCAGGTCAGGTGCCGAGTGGCTGACCACGACGATCAATGATGCCGCCGGCTTGCGTTGGCCGGCGGCATCACTGTGAGCAAGATGTACCGCGCGGGAGTGTGGCGGACACGGGCCAAATGAATTCGCAAAGGTGCAGAGCGCAATAACCCAGATGAGCGCCTCGGCCGGGGACACTTCGACCGGGATGCTCAAGCGGTGTTCCACGGCGGAATCGTTCACCTGTGCGGCCCGGAGGCTACCTGCGACCAAGGGCAGCTTGCCGTGAGCCGAGGCCTGCAATTCCGGTTGGTTGTGCAGTTTGCGAACCAGCGTGTCCGCGACGAGTTTGACCTCACTGGTCCCGTCCTCGAGTTCGACGCGGAGATTGCCTCCTCGGAGTGCCGGGCCGAAAAACAAGATGTCGACCAGGGACATGCAGCCGCCGATCAAGCCGTGTTTTCGGGGGTCCCCAGCGTCAGGCTCACCCCGCTTTCCTCACTGCCTGCCAGTAGTCCCTCCACGATCTTGATGGCAGCGGCCACGTTGCCCGGGATGGCCGGACCCCGCGTGCCTTGAATCGCCAAAACACCCTCTCCGATGTCCGGATTCGATGGAAGTCAACACGGACGCCAGTTTTCTCGTGCCTCTCGTACGTCTGGTTCGGAGTCGGTCAGGGTTCTGCCAACTCGAAACATGACGCGAAGCTGGCACGGCCCGAACTTTGGTGCACACAGCGATGTGTGCACAACGAAGGTTGGTGCGCTCCTTGTCGGTGTGCATACTCCGCTCTGCTGATCCGGGAGTGTGCGCCGGCTGCGCTGATCCACCGATGCCCGGCGAGAGTGGCGAAGGAGATCCTTGGTATGAGCAACGAGCTTCGAGGCCGCCGAACCGCGAGGAAACAAGGTCGAAAACGCGACAAGTGCGACGTGCGCGAGCCGGCGCCCCGCTCGACTTTGGGACTGGCTATCTCCAATGGGGGATCGACCACTCGACTCGTCGTGGTGTTGGTCGTTCTCGTGTCGCTCATCGGTGCGGTGGTGTGGCTGCTCGAGGTCGACGTCGTCGTCGGCCCGGTTCAGATCACGCGCCGTGCGGCTCTGGTGGGCCGCCCGTTCGACGCCGACTCGAGTTCTCCGTCGGAGTCGCGGTGAGAACCCGAGCGTCCGGGCCGGCGAGATCAGCGATCGACCGCCACCCGGCTGTCGTCCGCGACTCCGGTGCAGGCCCGGACGAACGCGGCCGCGGCTCGTGATCGCGTCCGGTCGGGCCAGGCCAGCACCACCGAGGTCCGGGGCGCGTCGAGCACCGGCACGCACACGACGTCCGGGCGGACGTGGCGCCGCGCCGACTCCGGGACGACCGCGACGACCTGGCCCAGTGCGATCAGCTGCAGCAGCTGGCCCGCGTCGCGCACCTCGGGGCCCGGCACCTCGCTGCCCGGCCAGCGCGGGAACGGCTCGCCCTCGAGGTCGGCCATGACCAGCGCCGCGCGGCCGGCCAGCCGGTGGCCGCGGGGGAGCATCGCCAGCTGGTCCTGCTCCAGCAGCAGCTCCGTGTCGAACCCGGCGACGTCGTCGTGCGGGCCGTGCAGGAACGCCAGGTCGGCGCGGCCGTCGCGCAGCATGCGGGACTGCTCGCCGATCCCGCACACGACGATCTCGGCCTCGATCGCGTCCGGGTCGGCGCGGTAGCCGGGCAGGATCCGCTCGAGCAGGCCGGCGTCGCCGTCGGGCTTCATCGCCACGAGCAGCTTCGGCACTTCCTCCCCCGCGCGTTGCGCCCGGCGCACGGCCGCCTCCACGGCGTCGAGCGCTTTGCGGCTCTCCGCAAGGAAAACCGCGCCCGCGGGCGTCAAGCACACGCCGCGGCTCGTGCGTTCCAGCAGCGTGACCCCCATGCGCCGTTCGAGCTGCTGGATGGCGCGCGACAGCGGGGGCTGCGCCATGCCGAGGCGCTGCGCCGCGCGGCCGAAGTGCAGTTCTTCGGCGACGGCGACGAAATACGCGAGCTCCCGCGTCTCCATACCACCAGAGTATCGGCCGATGCGGCATCGGTGTTGGCTCGCGCGGGCGTCCCGCTGGTGTGCTGGAGCCATGGACGAAATCACTCTGGTCACCGGCGCGAACAAGGGCATCGGCCGCGAGATCGCCGCGCGGCTCGCCGCCCTCGGGCACACCGTCGTCATCGGCGCCCGCAGCGCGGAACTCGGCGAGAAGGCCGCCGCGGAGCTGGGCGTTTCTTCGGTGGTCCTCGACGTGACGGACCCGGCGTCGGCCGCCGAAGCCGCTTCCCGCATCGAGGAGCGGTACGGGCGGCTCGACGTCTTGGTCAACAACGCGGCCATCAGCCGCTCGCCGGGCACGGACCTCTCCCACCAGCGCCCCAGCACCGCCGACCTGGGCACGCTGCGCGCGATCTTCGAGACGAACTTCTTCGGCGTCGTCACGGTCACGAACGCGCTGCTGCCGCTCCTTCGCCGCTCGGCCGCTCCGCGCATCGTCAACGTCTCCAGCGGCGGCGCGTCACTGACGCGCAACGCCGACCCCGACGCCCAGCTGCCGATTTCCGCCGGCTACACCCCGTCGAAGACGGCGTTGACGTCGTTGACCCTGCAGTACGCGAGGGACCTGCGGCCCGACGGGATCCTGGTCAACGCGGTCTGCCCGGGCCACTGCGCGACCGACTTGAACAACCACGCCGGCCCGCGCACCCCGGCGCAAGGTGCGGTGTCGGCGGTCCGCATGGCGACGATCGGAGCGGACGGCCCGACGGGCACCTTCGTCGACGACGAGGGCCCGGTGCCCTGGTGACGGCTCAGGCGACGCCTTCGCTCGGCCGCTTGTGGTAGGTGTCCACGTACTCCTGGCCCGAGATCTCCAGGATCGCGTACATCACCTCGTCGGTGACCGACCGGCGGATCGCCGGGGCGTAGTCCTGGCCCTCGTAGCGTGAGAAGTCCAGCGGCTTGCCGAACGTGATGGAGATCTTCGCGGGCCGGGGGATCTTCGCGCCCTTCGGCTGGAGGTGCTCGGTGCCGGTCAGCGCGACCGGCACCACCTTCGCGCCGGTCGCCAGCGCCAGGGCCGCGACGCCGGTGTGGCCGCGGTGCAGCCGGCCGTCCAGGGAGCGGGTGCCCTCGGGGTAGATCGCGAAGACGCCGCCCGCGTCGAGCACCTTGCGGGCCGCTTCCAGTGCGGCGAGCCCGGCCTGGGCGTTGCCGCGCTCGACCGGGATGTAGCCGAGGCCGCCGACGAAGCCGGCCATCAGCTTGCCCTTGAGGCCCTTGCCGGTGAAGTACTCCGCCTTGCCGAGGAACTTCACCTGGCGCGGGGTCGCGAACGTGATCACGCCGGTGTCGAGCGCCGCCCGGTGGTTGGCCGCGAGCAGCACCGGGCCCGTGGTGGGCACGTTCTCCACGCCGTGCACCTCGGGCCGGTACAGCGCCCTGGCCAGCGGCCCCAGCACGAAGCGGACAAGCTGCGCGATCAAGTGGTCCTCCTCCTCGGTGGCGGTGACACCAGCATGGCACGATCGTTACTCGTGAGTTGGTTCGAGCGGCGCACGTGGCAGGAACCCGGTTGGACGTCCGCGGACATCGCGACCGCGAAGGGTGACCGGACGGTTTCCGTCGTGCTACCGGCCCTCGACGAAGAGCGGACGGTCGGTGCCGTCGTCGCGTCCGTCCGCCCCCTGGTCGGTTCGGTCGTCGACGAGCTCGTCGTCGTGGACTCGGGTTCCACGGACGCCACGGTCGAAACCGCCGAAGCCGCGGGCGCGCGGGTCGTCCGCCGCGAGGACGTGCTGCCGGACCTGCCGCCGGTCCCCGGCAAGGGCGAGGTGCTGTGGCGTTCGCTGGCCGCGACCAGCGGTGACCTCGTCGTCTTCCTCGACTCGGACCTGGTCGACCCGGACCCGGCGTTCGTGCCGTCGCTGCTCGGGCCGCTGGTCACCGAGCCCGGCGTGCACCTGGTCAAGGGCTTCTACCGCCGTCCGCTGCGGCTGGAGAGCGGCGGCGGCGGCCGCGTCACCGAGCTGCTGGCCCGGCCGGTGCTCTCGGCGCTGCGCCCGGCGCTCAGCGGGCTGGTCCAGCCCCTCGGCGGCGAGTACGCGGGCACCCGCGAGTTCCTCGAATCGGTGCCGTTCGCCGCCGGGTACGGCGTCGAGATCGGGCTGCTCCTCGACGCCGAGGCGCGCTACGGCCTCGACGGGCTCGCCCAGGTCAACCTCGGCGTCCGCAAGCACCGGAACCGATCGCTGCCGCAGCTGGGCGTGATGTCCCGCCAGATCCTGGGCACGGCGCTGGCGCGCTGCGGCGTGCCGGCCGCCGACGCGCCGTTCACGCAGTTCGTCCAGGTCGACGAGGAGTGGCTGCCGGACGTCACGGACGTCCGGGTCGCCGACCGGCCGCCGATGCGGGAAGTGCTCGCCCGTCCTCGAGGGTGAGCACCTCGTCGAAGCCGTCGAGGTGCTCGGGGCGGTGGGTGACCAGGACGACCGTGCCCTTCGCGTGCGCGAGGACGTTCTTCAGGACGGCGTCGCCGTGCGCGGGGTCGAGGCCTTCGACGGGCTCGTCGAGCACCAGCACCGGCGGGGCCGCGAGGACCGCGCGGGCCAGGACGAGCCGCTGCCGCTGACCGCCGGAGAGCGCGTCGCCGTCCGGCCCGGTGCCGCGGTCGAGGTCCAGGTCGAACCCGGCGACCGCGCAGGCTTCCCGCAGCTCGTCGTCGGTGGCGGCGGGCTTCGCGAGCAGGAGGTTCTCGCGGACGGTCGCGTGGAAGACGTGCGCGTCGGCTTCGGCGCCCGAGATGGTTCCCGACAGGTCGGCGTACTCGCCGAGCGGGTGGCCGTCGAGGAGCACCCGGCCTTCGGTGGGTGCCTGGCTGCCCAGGAGGAGGCGGAGCAACGTCGTCTTGCCGGCGCCGCTGGGGCCGAGGATCCCGACGCGCTTGCCGGGCGGCAGGTCCAGGTCGATCCGCTGGAGCGCGGGTGCCCGGCCCGGGTGGCGGACGCCGGCGCTTTCGAGCCGGAAGTGCCCCTTTTCCGGCGTCCGGGTGCCTTCGGGAGTGGGCGGCTGGGCCAGGACGGCCCGCACGCGGGCGGCCGACGCGCGGATCTCCGGCACCCGCCGGGCGGCCGCGACCAGCGGGAGGACGACCTCGAAGCTCGTCATGGCGGCCAGCGTGAGCGCGGCGGTCCACGGCACGGAGGCGCCGGCCAGCAGCGCGACGGCGACGGTGGTGCCCAGCTGGACGAGCACCCCGGCGGCGCCGAGCAGCGCGGCCGTACCCGAGGTGGCCCGCTCGCTCACGGCGATCCCGTCGACGACGGTGGTCGCCCGCGCGCGGTGTTCGGCCAGCGCGCCGGCGGCGACGAGCTCCCGGTGCCCGGTGACGAGTTCGACCGCGCGCTCGGCCAGTTCGGCGCGTTTCGGGGCGTTCTCGCGGGCGGCGCGGGCGGTGGTGCGGATGACCAGCCAGGGGAGCAGCACACCCGCGACGAGCAACCCGGCGGCGAGCACGGCGGCGGCACCGGCGGAAGCGGTGGCCACGACGGCGACCGCGGTGGTCCCTACGAGCGCGGCGACCCCGGCGGGCAGCAGCCACCGCAGGACGGCGTCCTGCAGAGCGTCCACATCGGACACGAGCCGGGTGACGAGGTCTCCGCCGGAGTACCGTGAGCTGGGCACGAGGGCCTGGTAGACGCGGGTGCGCAGCGCCCCGAGCCACCGCAGGACGACTTCGTGCCCGGCGAGCCGCTCGGCGTAGCGAAGGCCGCCGCGCAGCAGGGCGAGGGTCCGGACGCCGACGATGGCGACGGTGAGCGCCCCGAGCGGCGGCCGTTCGGCGGCACGCAGGAGCAGCCAGGCGGCGGTGGCCATGAGCGCGAGGGCGGCGAGTTCGGCCCCGGCCCCGAGGAGTGCGGCACGGACGAGGCGGAGGGTGTCCCTCGTGGACACGGCCCAGAGGTTCACGCCGCCACCTCCGTGCGAATCCGGCCGTCGCGGAGTTCGACCACCCGGTCCGCCAGCGCCACCAGCGCCGGCCGGTGCGCCACCAGCACCGCGGTCCGGTCCGGCAGCAGCCGCCGGGTCGCCGAGAGGACTGTCTCCTCCGTGCGGGAGTCCAGCCGGGTCGTCGGTTCGTCGAGCAGCACCAGCCCCGACGACGTCCGCGCGAGTGCCCGTGCCAGTCCCACCCGCTGCCGCTGGCCCGCCGACAAGCCCTCGCCCAGCTCGCCCACCCGCGTCGCGTACCCCGCGGGCAAGCCCGCCGCCACCGAATCCAACGCCGCGGCCCGGGCGGCGGCCGGCACGTCCGCGGACGGCAGTCCCAGCGCGATGTTCTCCGCCAGCGACCCCCGGAACAGCGTCGGCCGCTGCGGCACCCAAGCCACCTCTTCGAGCCAGTCCGCCGGGGACAGCGACCGCAGGTCCACCCCGTCGACGAGCACCCGCCCCGACGTCGGCGTGACGAACCCCAGCAGCACCGCCAGCACCGTGCTCTTCCCGGACCCGCTCGGACCCACCAACGCGATCCGCGACCCGGCCGGCACCGTCAAGTCCACTTCGGACAGTGCCGGGACGCCGTCATAAGACACCGAAACCCGCTCCAGCGCCAGCGAAGGCGCACCCCGCCGCCGGGTCGAAGCCGCGGAACGACGAGCAACCACCGGTACCGCAAGGGCTTCCCGCAACGCCGTCAGCCCCTCCGCCGCCGCGTGGAACTTCGCGCCCGCCGCGCGCAGCGGCAGGTACGCCTCCGGGGCGAGGAGCAGGACGAGGAGAGCCGTCCGCGCGTCGAGGCCGCCGTCCAGGAGGCGGAACCCGATCGGCACCGCCACCAGCGCCACCGACATCGTCGCCACCAACTCCAGCACCAGCGCGGAAAGGAACGCGATCCGCAACGTCTTCATCGTCGCGTCGGCGTGCGCGGCGGCCATCGACCGGACCGTCGACGCCTGCGCCGCCGCCCGGCCGAACAGCCGGAGCGTCCCCAAACCCCGCACCACGTCGAGGAAGTGGCCACCCAGCTTGGTCAGCAGCGACCACTGCCGCTCGGTGCGCATCGCCGTGTGCTTGCCGACCAGGATCGCGAACACCGGGATCAGCGGCAGCGTCGCCGCGACGATGAGCGCCGACACCAGGTCCGTCGTGAACAGCCGCACGATCACCGCGACCGGCACCACCACCGACACGACCAGCGATGGCAGGTACCCGGTCAGGTAGCTGTCCGTGGCGTCGACCCCGCGCGTCACCTGCGTCGCCACGACGCCCGCGCGGTCGGCGCGTGAATCGAGCAACCGGCGGCGCAGGCCGCCGCGCACCGAAGCCGCGAACCGTCCACTGAGGACGCCGTGACCCCACGAAAGCATTGCTCTCGCGGCGATCGCGACGACCAGCACCGGTGACACACCGCCGCCGGTGAGCAGCGTGGCGAGACCTTCGGCCTGGAGCAGCACCGCGGCGGCGGTGAGCACCCCGAGCGCGGCCAGCACGGCCAGGTAGCGCCGGAGTCCGGGTAGAGCGGGCACGGCGTTCCCCCTAGAAGTGCAGCAGCGAGCGCTGGTCGACGGGATGGCGGTGGGCGCGCCAGGTCAGCCACTGCACCACCAGCAGCACCAGCACCGACGGCGGCGCGAACCAGGCCAGCACCGCGAACGTCCCCGGCGCCGTCGCCGCCTGCTCGACCGTGAGCGCGTACCCGGGCGAAACCAGCACGGCGGGAAACCGCAGCGTGCCGGCGAGCAGGGCCGGGCACGCGGCCAGGACCATCGAGCCGAGCAGTGCGACCCGGTACCGCTTCGCGAAGAGACCGAGCCAGGTGACGGCGAGGGCGGCGAAGGCCAGCACGACCACACCCACGCCGAGCGCGGTCACGCCGTCGAGCGTGAAGCACCCCCACCCCGTCGCGATCACGAGGAACGCGAGCACCGGCGCGGTGAACGCGCGGGCCAGCCGCACCGCCCGCCCGGTCAGCTCGGCCGGGGCGCGCACGGCGAGGAAAGCCGCGCCCTGCAAGGCGAACAGGGCCACGAACCCGAGCCCCCACAGCACGGCGTACGGGCTGAAGAGCGCGAGGACGTCCCCGGACGGCGAGCCGTCGGCGGTCAGTGGCAGCCCGACCACGAGGTTGCCGAGGAACAGCCCCCACGACAACGCCGTCACCACCGCGCCGCCGACGATGCCCGCGGTCCAGGCGCCGCGCCGCGCGTCCGGGCGGCGGCTGCGCAGCTGCATCGACGCCGTGAACGTGACCAGGCCGAGCAGCAGCGTCACGACCAGGACGTACGCCCCGGCGAACACCTTGCCCTCCAGGTGCGGGAACGCGCCGAACAGCAGCCCGACCGCCGCGACCAGCCACACCTCGTTGGCCAGGAAGAACGGGCCGAGCGCGCCGAGCGTCTGCCGCCGCCGTCGTTCGCCGGTCTCGAAGGCGGGCAGGAGCATCCCGACGCCGTAGTCGTAGCCCGCGAGCGCGAAGTACCCGCAGGTCAGCAGGCCGAGCACGCACCACCAGATCGTCACCACCGGTCAGACCCCGCTCAGGACGGGCAGTTCGGCGGGCTCCTCGACCGGCTCCGGGCCGCGCTTGGCGACCCGCGCCATGAGCACCCAGTCGGCGACCGCGAGCGCGGCGAACAGCAGTGTGAAGGCGATGAAGGAGAACAGGATCTGGCCGGCCGGGACGTCCGCGACGGCGTCGGCGGTGCGCAGCTTCCCCCAGATCAGCCAGGGCTGACGGCCGAGTTCGCGCACCAGCCAGCCCATGATCGACGCGAAGAACGGCAACGGGATCGCCGCGACCATCAGGTGGTGCAGGAACCGGGCTCGGGTGAGCCAGTTCCGGAACAGCAGCAGCGTGCCGAGGAGCGCGCAGAGGAACATCGCGAAGCCGAGCACGATCATCACGCCCAGCGGCGCGCCCACCGCGCTGCCGCCGAGCTTGTCCGGCTGGTACATCTTCAACCGGCCGAACTGCGCGAAGCCCTGGTTGACCACGAAGATCGAGCCGATCAGGGCGGCGACCACGCCGATCCGCATCGAGCGGCGGAAGAACTCGACCTCCGTCGTGCGCTTGAGGAAGTGGTACGCGCTGACGCCGACCACGAAGAACCCGCCGGTCACCAGCGCGGCGCTGATGACGTGCGGCAGCGACGCGGCCAGTGCCGGGTTCGAAAACAGCGCGCCGAAGTCGTCGAGGTGCAGCGTGCCGCCCTCGAGCCGGCTGCCGACCGGGTTCTGCAGGAACGAGTTGGCCAGCATGATGAACAGCGCCGACGCGTACGCGGTCAGCGTGACCAGCCAGATCAGCGTCAGGTGCAGCCACTTGCCCATCCGCCCGAAGCCGAAGATCCACAGGCCGAGGAAGGTCGACTCGAGGAAGAACGCGACCAGCGTCTCAATGGCCAGCGGTGCGCCGAAGACGTCGCCGGCGAATGTGGAAAGCCCGGTCCAGGTCAGCCCGAACTGGAATTCCATCACGATTCCGGTGACGATCCCCAACGCGTAGTTGATGACGTACAAGCGGCCCCAGTAACGGGTCATCCGCAGCAGTTCGGGCTTGCCGCCGACCGCCGCGCGCGTCTGCATCACGGCCACCATCGTGACCAACCCCAGCGTGAGCAGCACGAACAGGAAGTGGATCGAAGTCGTCGTCGCGAACTGGAGTCTCGCGACCGGGAGTGCGTCCATGGCGCCCGACTATATACGTAGGCTGGCTACATGTAGCCGTCAAATCCATGAGATCCGGGTCATCTCCGGGATATCCCCGGGTGCGTCCCCCGTGATCGGGCAATAGCCTCTCCAGGGTGGGATGCGTAGACTGCGTACCTATGAAGGCGGACACCTTGCGCGGGCACCTCGACGCGTTGCTGCTGGCGGTCCTCGACGGCCGGAAGCTGCACGGCTACGCGATCATCGAGGCGCTCCAGCTGCGCAGCGACGGCGCGCTCGACCTGCCGACCGGCACGGTCTACCCGGCGTTGCGCCGGCTCGAACGGGCCGGCTGGCTGGCCAGCGAGTGGGACGTCGTCTCCGGGCGCAAACGACGCACCTACCGGCTCACCCGCTCCGGACAGCAGGCCCTGGCCGCCGAACGCGCCGAGTGGCGGGAGTTCACGACGGTCATCGGGGGAGTGCTGGGCGCATGATCGAGGAGTACCTGGGGGACCTGGACCGCAGGCTGCACGGCTGCGGCCGGTTCAAGGCCGACCTGCTCGGCGAGGCCCGCGACGGCCTGCACGACGCCGCCGAGGCCTACCGCGCGGGCGGCTGGAGCGACGAGGACGCCGAGCGGCGCGCGGTCGCCGACTTCGGGCCGGCGGCCGTCGTCGCCCGCGACTACCAGGCCGAGCTCGGCATGCTCAGCGGCGTCCGGACGCTGTGGAAGCTCGTCATCGGCGTCCCGGTGATGCAGGTTTCGTGGGATTACGCCCGGATCCTCACCTTCGGCGAGTGGACGAAGATCTCGACGCCGACCCCGGAGTGGTACAAGGTCGTCACGCACGTCACCCACGGCGCCGTGTTCGTCGTCCCGGTGATCGGCGTGCTCGCCCTGCTCGGCATCCGCTGGCTGAGCCGGCACCTGGACGGCGCCGGGCTCGCGCGGTTCTGCGGCACCCTCATCGCGCTGGCGGTCGGCGTCAACCTGGCTTCGGTCGGGCTGCTGATCGGCACGACCGGGTTCGTCGACGCGTCGAGGCTGGTCCTGAGCGTCCCGTGCGCGGTGCTGATGGTCGTCTGGGTGCTGCTTTCGCTGCGGCTCGTCGTGCTCGCGCGACGATCCTGGGGTGGGTATGCCACGATCGTCGCGTGACGACCGCGCTGATCTACCTCGTAGTCATGCTGCTGGTGGCCGCCGTGGTGTTCCTGCTGGCCGCCGTGGTCTTCGGCCGGGGTGAGGAGCTCGCCCCGCTGCCGCCGGGCAGCTCGCCGACGCGGCTGCCCGCCGAGGACATCACCGGCGAGGACCTGACCGAGGTCCGCTTCCAGCTGGTGCTGCGCGGCTACAAGATGTCCGAAGTGGACTGGGTGCTGCGGCGCCTCGGCGTCGAGATCGACGAGCTGCGCGAGCGCGTGGCCGAGCTGGAGCAGCGTGAGCGCGAGCGCGAGAGTTCGCCCGAAGGCGCCCAGTGACGGATCTGATCCTGTCGGTCGACGTGCGCGCGCCGGCCGGGACGACCTGGCTCGCGCTCACCGACTGGACGCGCCAGGGCGAGTGGATGCTCGGCACCGAGGTCGAGGTCGTCGAGGGCAACGGCCGCAGCGTCGGGTCGCGGCTCTCGGCGTTCACCGGCGTGGCCGGCATCGGGTTCACGGACAAGATGGAGATCACGAGCTGGGAGCCGCCGGTGCGGTGCGCCGTCCGGCACCTCGGCCGCGTCGTGCAGGGCACCGGCGTGTTCCAGGTGGTGCCGAAGGGCGCGCAGCGCTCGACGTTCGTCTGGGCCGAGCACCTGCGGCTGCCGTTCGGGCCGCTGGGCCGGCTCGGCTGGCCGGTGGTGCGGCCGGCGTTCGCACTGGGCGTGCGCCAGTCGCTGCGGCGGTTCGCGCGGTTCGCGGAGGACTATTCGGTGGGTGGGGATGAGTGAGCTGGCCGGCGCCGACGGCGTCGCGAGGTGCAGCTGGGGCAATTCGGCCCCGGACTACGTGGCCTACCACGACGAAGAGTGGGGCGTGCCGCTCCACGGGCAGGACGAGCTGTACGAGCGGCTGTGCCTCGAGTCGTTCCAGTCCGGGCTCTCGTGGATCACGATCCTGCGCAAGCGCGAGAACTTCCGGAAGGCGTTCAAGCGGTTCAAGCCGGCGAAGGTGGCGAAGTTCGGCGACGCCGACGTCGAGCGGCTGATGCAGGACGCGTCGATCGTGCGGAACCGGGCGAAGATCCTGGCCGCGATCAAGAACGCGCAGGCGATCGCCGCGTTGGACACCCCGCTCGACGACCTGCTGTGGTCGTTCGCGCCTGCTTCGCACCAGCGCCCGAAGACGATGGCCGACGTGCCGGCCATCACCGACGAGTCGAAGGCGATGGCGAAGGAGCTGAAGAAGCGCGGCTTCGTCTTCCTCGGCCCGACCACGTGCTACGCGCTGATGCAGGCCACCGGCATGGTCGACGACCACGTCCAAGGCTGCTTCCGGGCCGCCTGACCCGGAAGCAGCCCGGCGCTCACTTGCCCTGGAAGTTCGGCTTGCGCTTGCCGACGAAGGCCTCGACGGCTTCGGTGTGGTCGGCGGTCGCGCCGAGCGCGGTCTGGGCGGCGTCCTCGGCGGCGAGGGCCTCCTCGAACGTCGACTGCGCGGCCAGGTTGAGCACGCTCTTGATCTTCGCGTAGGCCACCGTCGGCCCGGCCGCGAGCTTCGCCGCGACCTTCTGGGCGCGCGCCGGCAGCTCTTCGTCCGGCACGACCTCGCCGACCAGGCCGAGGCGCAGCGCCTCCGCGGCGTCGACGGTCCGGGCCAGCAGCATCAGCTCGGCGGCGCGGCCGTAGCCGACCAGCCGCTGCAGCGTCCACGAAGCACCCGAGTCCGGGCCCAGCCCGACGTTGGCGAAGGCCATCAGGAACGACGACGACTCGGCGGCGATCCGCAGGTCGGAGGCGTAGGCGAACGCGGCCCCGGCCCCGGCGGCGGTGCCGTTGATCGCGGCGATCACCGGCTTCTCCATCGAGACGATCGCGTCGACGATCGGGTTGTAGTGCTCTTTCACGGTGTGTAGCGGGGCGGGGTCACCCGCTTGCAGCAGCCCCACGTGCTCCTTCAGGTCCTGGCCGGCGCAGAACGCCTTGCCCGAACCGGTCAGCACCACCGCGCGGACGGCTTCGTCGTCCGCCGCCTCGCGCAGCGCCGCGAGCAGTGCTTCCTTCAGCTCGACGGTCAGCGAGTTGTACGCCTGCGGCCGGTTGAGGGTGAGGGTGCGCACCCCGTCGGCGTCGGCGATCAGCAGGACGTCGGATGTGGTCACGTCTTCTCCTTGCGCGGAAACATCGGTCGTCCGACAGTCTCACACCCCTCGCGGGCCGCATACCAGCACCGATACGGCGGCAAAAGATCGGTCCGCTGATGCGCCCGGCCGCTGATGAGGGACAATGGACACCAGACCCGGCTGGCTTTCACGCGAGCGCGACCCGGGCGCGCCGGTTGAGACGGAGGGAGCACGCTATGGCGGCCATGAAGCCCCGGACCGGAGATGGTCCCCTCGAAGTGACTAAGGAGGGGCGGGGCCTCGTGATGCGCGTACCGCTCGAGGGCGGTGGGCGACTCGTCGTCGAACTTTCCGCGGAAGAAGCGAAGGACCTCGGCGCCGCACTGGCGGAGGTCACCGGCTAAAAAGCCTCCCTCGAACCGTCCTTCCGTCGCACCCCGGTCTCCCTTCGGAGGCCGGGGTCGCGGTTCCTCTGCGCCCGAAGGTTGCTCACTGTGCGTAATCCGCTACCCCCCGTTCCGACCAGCCTGCTCGACATCGAGGTAGCGGCGGATCTCCGCCGCGGTACCCCGACGGCCCGGTTCGTGACCGCGCCGGCGGACGACGTCGAGTCCGAGCCGCTCGAGGTCGGCGGCGTCCGGATCACCGGCAAGGCGGGCGACGTGCAGACGGTCCCCGGCGACGGGCCCCGCTGGGTCGCGGGCCTCGGCGACGGCGAACCGAAGCAGTACCGCAAGACCGGCGCAGCGCTGGTCCGCGCGGTGAACGCGGCGCTGGCGGACGACGTCGGGAGTGGCGCCAAGGCGTTCCGCGCGGTGCAGGTGGCGCTGCCGGAGGAGGCGTCCGGCGAGCACGTGACCGAGCTGGCGCTGGGGCTGCTGCTGGGTGGCTACCGCTTCAAGGTGACGGGCGAGGACCCCAAGCCGTCGGTCCGGACGGTGCGGCTGGTGACCGCGGACCCGGCCGCCGGCGAACTGGTCGCCCGCGCTTCGGCGCTGGCCGCGGCGACGGCGCTGACCCGCGACCTGGCGAACACGCCGTCGAACGTGAAGACCCCGGCGTGGCTGGCGGACACGGCGTCGAAGGTGGCCGGCCCGGACGTCGAGGTGACGATCCGGGACGAGAAGTGGCTGACGGCACAGGGCTTCGGCGGCGTCGTGGCGGTCGGCGGCGGCTCGGCGCGCCCGCCGCGGCTGATCGAGATGGCGTACAAGCCCGCGGGCGCTTCGCGGCACCTGCTGCTGGTCGGCAAGGGCATCACGTTCGACACGGGCGGCCTGTCCATCAAGCCGGCCGACGGCATGCACCTGATGCGCACGGACATGGCGGGCGGCGCGGCGGTGATCGCGGCGACCCGCGCGATCGCGGCCCTGGGCCTCCCGATCCGCGTGACGGCCCTGGTGCCCGCGGCGGAGAACCACGTGTCGGGCTCGGCGTACCGGCCTGGCGACATCGTCCGCCACTACGGCGGCAAGACGACCGAGGTGTCCAACACGGACGCGGAGGGCCGGATGGTACTGGCCGACGCGCTGGCGTACGGGATCCGCAAGTTCAACCCGGACTACGTGGTCGACGCGGCGACGCTGACGGGCGCGATGAAGGTCTCGCTCGGCCTGCGCACGGGCGGCCTGTTCGCCTCGGATTCCGCACTGGCCGAGGCGGTCGTCGCGGCGGGCGCTCGGGTGGGCGAGGCGTGGTGGCGCATGCCGCTGGTGGAGGACTACGCGGAGAACGTCCGCGGCGAGTTCGGCGACGTCCGGCAGACACCCGGCGGCCCGGGCAGCATCACGGCGGCGTTGTTCTTGCGCGAGTTCACGTCCGGGTTGCCGTGGGCGCACTTGGACATCGCCGGACCGGCCCGGTCGGAGAAGAACTACGACGAGGTGGTCCCGGGAGCGACCGGCTTCGCGGCGCGGACCTTGGTGGAGCTGGCTGCTTCGCTGGGCTGAGGTTTGCCCACAAGTCGTGGGGGCTGTGGACAACCTGCTGTTCGTGGGCGGTTTGTCCGGGAGCGCCGATAGGCTGAGCAGGGCCGCCTCCAGGGTCCGGTTTCCAGGGATCGTATGAGCCGGGATCGGTCTATGCGTGGCAAGCCCCGAACCTCGTCTCCTTTGCGCTGGTGGTTCAGGGTGGGGGCAGCCGGGAAGCGGCGCGGAGGGTCGGGGTCGACTACCGGACGGCGAAGTACTGGCGGGCCGCGGCGAAGGCCGCCACCGCGCCGAGCTGGGGCGTCCGGTCTCGACGATCAGCCGGGAGCTGGAGCGTGACCGGCAACCGGAGGGCAGCTACCAGCCCCACCAGGCGCACGAGGTGGCCGCCGACCGCGACCGGAAGCGAGCAAGCTGGCCGCAGATCCGGGGTTGCGGGCGGTCGTTCCGGATGGGCTGGATCAGCGGCGCAGCCCCAGCAGATCAGCGCTCGGCTGCGCCGGGACCATCCCGACCGGGCGTAGTGGCACGTGACCCACGAACCACCGATCTGCCGGTGCACACCGCCGGCGATCTCGATCGTGTCGCGGTTGAGCTCAACGACCGACCACGCATGACGCTGGGTCGGGACAGTCCGGCCGAACGCAGGACAGGATTGCTCGGCACCACGACCGAGCAGCGGTGGTGCAACGACCGCCGGAAACCGCCGTTGGGCGGGGGCACGTCGGCGGTAGGTGCGCCGGCTCAAACCCCGGCCAGCACGTGGTCCCGGAAGCCGTTCACCGCCGGGGTCATCGGCTCCTCCGCCCGCCAGGCCAACCCGATGGTCCGGTACGGCCGCGGCGAAAGCGGCACCTCCGCGACCCCCGCCGGACTGCCTGGCCCGAACCGTGGCAGCAGCGCCACCCCCAGGCCCGCCGCCACCAGGCCGCGCACCGTGTCCGACTCCTGGCCCTCGAACGCGATCCGCGGCGTGAACCCCGCCGCCGCGCAGAGCTCGTCCGTCAACGTCCGGACGCCGTAGCCCTGCTCCAGCAGCACGAACTCCTCGTCCGCCAGCTCCGAAACCCGCACCGATCGCCGCCCGGCCAACGGGTGGCCGGCCGGGACCGACAGCAGGATCTCCTCGTCCACCAGGCCCGCGGAAGCCAGCCCGGGAACGGACGGCAGCGGCGCCAGCAGCGCCAGGTCCAGCTCGCCGGCCACCAGCCGGTCGATCATCTCCTGCCGCGAGCCCTGCACCAGCGTGAACCGCACCCCCGGGTACCGCGCCCGGTGGCCGCGCAGCAGCGACGGCACCAGCGAGCGGCCGAGCAGGTGCAGGAACCCCAGCACCACGTGCCCCGACTCCGGGGACACCTCTTCCCGCGCCAGCCGGACGCCGGTGTCGAGCGCCGCCAGGCCGCGCTCCGCCGCTTCCGCCAGCAGGTCGGCCGCGCGGGTGAGGCGGATGCCGCGGCCGTCCGGCACCGTCAGCGGCGCGCCCAGCGCGTCCGCCAGCGCCGCGAGCCGGCGGCTCACCGTCGGTTGCGGGACGCCCAGCAGCTCGGCCGCGCGTGTGACGTTCCTCGTCTTCCGCAAGGCGGCCAGCAGCGGCAGGTGCGGCGCGACCTGCGCCGACAGCGATTCATGCGTCACCGCATGAATCATGCCAGCTGAACGCATTGGACGTATTGGTTAGCTCTGCTTACTTTCAGATCGTGACTTCCACGCGCCGAGTCAAGACCGCCGTCGCCGCGGCCGGGATCTCCTCCTTCGCCCTGCTCTACGCGCCGCAGCCGGTGCTGCCGCAGCTCGCCGCGCAGTACCACCTCGACCCCGGCGGCGCGGCCCTCGCCGTCAGCGTCGCGACCGGCGCGCTCGCCATCGCCGTCCTGCCGATCGCCGCGCTGTCCGAAGTGGTCGGACGGCGGCCGGTGATCCTGACGTCGGTCATCGCGTCGGTCGTGTTCGGGCTGCTGCTGCCGCTGATGCCGACGTACCCGGCGCTGCTCGTCCTGCGGGCGCTGCAGGGGATCGCGATCGCCGGCTTCCCCGGCGTCGCGGCCGCGTACCTGGCCGAACGGCTGGGCCGCGCGGGCGTCGCGGCCGCGGTCGGCGCGATGATCGCCGGCAACACCATCGGCGGCATGCTCGGCAGGCTGGCCAGCGGGTTCACCGCGGGCCCGCTCGGCTGGCGCGGCGCGCTGTACGTCGTCGCGGGGGTGGGCGCGGTGTGCTCGGCGATCACCGTCGTGACGCTGCCGCCGGGGACGCGCCCGCGCGGGGACGCCCAGCTCCGCGCGGTCGCGCAAGGGCTGGTCACGGCAGTGAGCAAGCCGGTGCTGCTCGCGCAGTACGCGGTCGCGCTGCTCGCGATGGGCTCGTTCGTCGCGCTGTACAACGCCGCCGGCTTCCGCCTGACCGGCGACCCGCTCGGCCTCTCGCCGGCGATCGCGTCGCTGGTGTTCCTCGCCTACGCGAGCGGCTCGGTGTCGTCCGCCGCGGCCGGCCGCCTGGTCGCCCGGGTCGGCCGCCGCCGCGCGCTGATCGGCGCCCTGCTGCTGACGGCAATCGGCGCGACGCTGACCCTGCCCGACTCACTCCCGATGGTCATCGCCGGGTTCCTGGTGCTGACCTGCGCGTTCTTCGCCGCGCACGCGGTCGCGAACGGCTGGGCGGCGGCCGACGCCCCGGAGAACGCCCGCGGCCAGGTCGGCGGCACGTACACGGCGACGTACTACCTGGGCAGCAGTGTCGGGGGCGCGGCGGGCGCGTGGGTCTACGGCCACGAGGGCTGGTCGTGGCTGATCGCGCTGGTGGTGGTGTGGCTCCTGCTGGCGGTGGCGGCGGTCGGTGCTGGGACGCGGGTTCGGCTGGAGCGCCGGGAGCTCGTGGCGAGCTGACTCAGATCGCCGCCGCGACCAGCAAGCCGCCGCCCACCGGCAGGAGCGCCGGCACCAGCCGGTCGTCTTCGCGGAACGCCCGTGCCACCTCGCGCAGCGCCAGCGTCTCCGGGTCCCGGTGCGAAGGGTCGATCACCCGGCCGCCGGCCAGCACGTTGTGGAACGCGATGATCCCGCCCCGCCGCAGCAACGACACGCCCAGCTCGTAGCACCCCGGGTACTCGATGTGCGCGGAATCGACGAACACCAGGTCGTACCCGCCCGGCGTGAGCCGCTGCAGGACGTCCAGGGCGCGGCCGATGATCAGCCGGGTGCGGCCCGGTGCGTAGCCGGCCTCGCGGAACGTCGCGCGCGCCGCCCGCTGGTACTCCGGCTCGACGTCGATCGAGGTCAGGATGCCGTCCGGGGCCATGCCGCGCAGCAGGCTCAGCCCGCTGACGCCGGCGCCCGTGCCGACCTCGACCACCGCCTTCGCGCGCAGGGTCGCGGCCAGGAAGCGCAGCGTCGCGCCCGCGCCCGCGCTGAGCGGGACGCAGCCCAGGTCCTCGGCCCGTGCCCGCGCCGAAGACAGCACCTCGTCGTCGGGCAGGTACCCGTCGACGAACCCGGAATCGGCCGGTGCGGCCGCAGGGGTGGGCGTGTTCACGCACGGAGGTTAGCGTTGGTTGTCGATAAATCCTCGCAGGCTCCCTGGTAAGCACCCGGGAAGAACTTCTCAGCCTGCTCTCAGTCCAGTCTCACTAGAACCATAAGGAACCTCGACAGACTGAAAACCAGACACACGGGAACACCGTGGCCACAGCCCGCGTTGGGTGGAGCAGACAGGAGAAACGCAGATGGAGGTGCCTGCTCCCGCTATGCAGAACGCCGTTGCCGACGCCGGGGCTCAGCCGGTGACCCTGGACGAGGCAGCTTGGACGCCGCCGTCCTGGGACGAGGTCGTGCGCGAACACGGCGACCGGGTCTACCGGCTCGCCTACCGCCTGACCGGCAACACCCACGACGCCGAGGACCTCACGCAGGAGACCTTCATCCGGGTCTTCCGCTCGCTGGCGTCGTACAAGCCGGGGACGTTCGAGGGCTGGCTGCACCGGATCACCACCAACCTCTTCCTGGACATGGCCCGCCGCCGCTCGCGCGTGCGGATGGAAGGCCTGCCCGAGGACACCGACCGCATCGTGGGCGACGACCCGAGCCCCGAGCAGGTCTACTCCGACACCCACCTGGACCCGGACCTGCAGGCGGCGCTCGACGAGCTGCCCCCGGAGTTCCGCGCCGCGGTCGTGCTGTGCGACGTCGAAGGGCTGTCGTACGAGGAGATCGGCGCGACGCTGGGTGTCAAGCTCGGCACCGTCCGCAGCCGGATCCACCGCGGCCGCCAGGCGTTGCGCGCTTCGCTCGAGCGTCGGCGCGCTCACGCACCGGAGTCTGCGAAGGTGTCGGTATGACCGCACCGCGAGGCTGGGGACTCCCCGAGTCGCACCTGCTGCCGGACGCCGTGGTGGCGTTCGTCGACGGCGAACTTTCGCACGGCGCGCGCGATCGAGCGGCGTCGCACATCACCCGCTGCCCGGCGTGCGCGGCCGAGGTCCGCGCCCAGCGGCAGACGGTCGACACGATCCGGCACGCCGGTGCCCCCTCGATGTCGGCGGGGTTCCTGGCGAGCCTGCAGTCGATCCCGCAGCACACGGAGCTGCCGGGCACCCCGGACAACCTGGCCATCACGGCCGACGGCCAGCTCGTCGCGGTCCAGCGTCCCGACCGGGTCGCCGGCCTGCGTGACGCGGGTGTGCTGGGCGGTGTCGCGCCGTTGGGATCGTCGGCTCCGCTGGGCCAGTCGCCGAACGTCCTCGGCGGCGGCCGCTTCAAGCGCCGCGCCGCGCAGGGCGCGGGGGTCGTCGTGTCCGGGCTGGTGCTGAGCGCGCTGGCCTTGGTCGGGACGTCCGCGGACGGCGACGGCGGCCCTGAGCAGAGCGGCGGTGCGCCGCAGCCGGCAAACCTGCTCCCGGCCCAGCTGGCGGTGCCGCCACAGCCCGCGCCGAAGTCGATTCCGGTGAGCACTTCGCCTGCCGCGGTGCCCGTCGGCATCCGCTGAACGGCTTGATCGAGGCCGCTGCGAGGAAGCCCTCGTGGCGGCCTTTGCCGTGTGCGGGGTGGGGCCGGGCGGCGCTGAGCCCGCAACGGCGCTGAGGGTGCCGCTGGGCCCGGCAGCCGGGTGCCGAGTGGCGGCTTGTCGAGACCACCGCGCCGGCTGCCGCCCGCCTCGGGCCTGCCGGCGGCGAACGCTCCGGTGCTTTCCGGGGTGCTCGGCCGCAGCTCACGGGCGGGGTGCCGAGCCGCGGCTGCCGCCTACCAGCGGCCATCAAGGCCGTCGCCGGGCCGATGTCGGTGGCGGATGCGCCGGTGCTTGCCGAGGCGCTCGGCCGCAGCCCACGTGCTGGGGTGCTGAGACCGCCGCGAGCAGGAGAGCCTGCCGCCGAACACGTCACATCCCGCGTTCCCGCCCGGCCCCTCGGCCGCCCGTGCCAAGAAACAGCCACTTCACCGGCCGACCGGCAGACTCGGAGCACTGGGCTTGGGTATCGTCACGCCCAGCCACCTGATCTTCTTCTGCACCGGGGAATGATGACCGAGCCGAACGTGAATCCCGAGCAGTCCGGCGCGCGTGATGCCGACCGGCTGGGTCCGCGGCCGCTCGCGCGGCCCGCCGTCGATCCCGCCCAGGCCGCCGTGTTCGGCAGGCCGCAGGGTGTCGATGGGGCGTTCGACAAGCTCTACTCCCCGCAGAAGGCCAACGGCGTCAACCTCGCGCCGCCCGCGCCCGAGTCGCTCGCCGAAGCCTTCCGGCGGCCGCCCGGGGCCGAAGGCGTCCTGCTCGAACGGCCGCGCGAAGCCACCGGTGACCCGAAGGAAGCCGATCCGCCGCTGTGGAACAGCACCAGCGACCCGTGGCGCGATCCGGGCGCCGGTGCCGTGCTCGCCGGGCCCGCGATGCCGGCCGAGGACGAGGAAAAGCCCGCCCAGCGCCCGCCGGGAGCGCTGCTCAGCCTGCCCGAGGTGCTCTTCGGTCGGCGCGTCAAACCCAAGGCGCTGGCCCTGCTCGGGGTCGTCGCGCTGCTCGTCGGCGCGGTCGGCGGCCTCGTCGGCTGGTGGGTCGCCGACACCGGTACCGAGCTCACCGGCTCCGCCACGATCTCCGAAGCCGAGGCCGCCAAGGAACGTCCGGCCGGTTCGGTCGCCGAGATCGCCAAGCGCGTCGCGCCCGCCGTCGTCTCGCTCGAGGTCTTCAAGCCCGGTGCCGAGTCCGGCGAGCAGGGCTCCGGCGTGATGATCGACCCGCAGGGCTACATCCTCACCAACGAGCACGTCATCGCCTCCGCCGCCGCGGACCCGGGCGTCAAGGTCACCGCGATCTTCGTCGACGGCACCCGCACCGAGGCCAAGCTGGTCGGCGCCGACCAGAAGACCGACCTCGCCGTCGTGAAGGTGAACGTCACCAACCCGACCGTGCTGCAGATCGGCAAGTCCGCGGACCTTCAGGTCGGCGACACCGTGATGGCGATCGGCTCGCCGCTGGCGCTGCAGAACTCCGTCACCGCGGGCATCGTCAGCGCGCTGAACCGCCCGATCACCGCGGGCGGCGACAGTGGCGCCCCGCCGGTCACCTACGAAGCCATCCAGACCGACGCCGCGATCAACCACGGCAATTCGGGCGGTGCGCTCGTCGACGCCACCGGTGCGCTGGTCGGCATCAACTCGTCGATCCGCTCGTCCAGCGCGGACGGCGGCAGCATCGGCATCGGCTTCGCCATCCCGAGCGACTACGCGATCAAGATCGCGAAGGCGCTGATCAAGGACGGCAAGGTCCAGCACGCGGACATCGGCATCAACGCGTCGTCGACGGTCGCCGGGTCGTCCACCATGGGCGCCCAGGTCAAGAACGTCGCCCCCGGCGGGCCGGCCGCGAACGCGGGCATCAAGGAGGGCGACGTGATCACGAAGATCGGCAGCCGGCTGGTCCGCGACTCCGCGGAACTGACGGTCGCGGTCCGGGCGCACGACGTCGGCGAAGTGGTCCCGGTGTCGCTGGCGCGCGACGGCGCGAGCTTCGTCGTGGACGTAACCCTGGCTTCCGACTGAGTTCCCGCGTTCGGCCTGCCGGCGCACGGCCGGCTGCGGGTACCCTGGGCGGGTAGGTTCAGCTGCGGAGGTTGACTGGTGTTCGACAGCGTCGGGTGGGGCGAAATCCTCGTCCTCATCATCGCCGGTCTCTTCATCCTCGGCCCGGAACGCCTCCCCGAGGCGGCGTCCTGGCTGGCGAAGAGCGTGAAGAAGGTCCGCGACTTCGCGACCGGTGCCCGTGAACAGCTGCGCGAGGAGATGGGCCCGGAGTTCGACCAGCTCCGCAAGCCCCTCGAAGACCTCCGCGGGCTGCGCAACTTCGACCCCAAACGCGTGGTGACGCAGCACCTGTTCGACGGCGACGCGGACCCGCTGGGCCTGAAGGGCATCACGAACGGCAGCAACGGGACGAACGGGACCAACGGCTCGACGGTCAGCCAGACCCCGGCGCGGCCGGAGCCGCTGAAGCCGGGCGAGCGCCCGCCGATCGACCCGGACGCCACCTGACGCACCGAAGGCCACCCCGCGGGGTGGCCTTCGGCTTCCGCGAGCGGGTCAGCGGCCCGCGGGGGTCACGTTCAGCATCATCCCGGCCAGGCCGCGGGCGCGGACCGAGAGCTTCTTCGCCACGTCGTTCAGCACCACCGACGCCGGCGCTTCCGGCTCGGACAGCACGATCGGCGTGCCCGCGTCGCCCTGGGCGACCACTCGCGGGTCCATCGGGACCTGGCCGAGCAGCGGGACGTCGGAGCCGATCGACTTCGTCAGCGAATCGGCCACCGTCCGGCCGCCGCCGGAGCCGAAGATCTCCAGGCGGGAGCCGTCGGGCTGCTCCAGCCACGACATGTTCTCGATGACGCCCGCCACGCGCTGACGCGTCTGCAGCGCGATCGCACCCGCGCGCTCGGCCACCTCGGCCGCCGCCTGCTGCGGGGTCGTGACCACCAGGATCTCCGCGTTCGGGATCAGCTGGGCGACCGAGATCGCGATGTCGCCGGTGCCCGGCGGCAGGTCCAGCAGCAGGATGTCGAGGTCGCCCCAGAACACGTCGGCCAGGAACTGCTGCAGCGCGCGGTGCAGCATCGGGCCGCGCCACACCACCGGCGTGTTGCCCGGGGTGAACATGCCGATCGAGATCACCTTCACGCCGTGGGACTGCGGCGGCATGATCATCGTGTCGACCTTGGTCGGCTTCTCGCGCGCGCCCAGCATGCGGGGGATCGAGTGGCCGTAGATGTCGGCGTCCACGACCCCGACCGAAAGGCCGCGCGCGGCCATCGACGCCGCCAGGTTCACCGTGACCGACGACTTGCCGACGCCGCCCTTGCCCGACGCCACGCAGTACACGCGGGTCATCGAGCCCGGCTGCGCGAACGGGATCACCGGCTCGGCCGCGTCGCCGCGCAGCGACTTCCGCAGCTCGGAGCGCTGCTCGTCGCTCATGACGTCCAGCTCGACGCGCACGTCGACTACGCCGGGGAGCTTCGCGACGGCTTCCTTCGTGTCGTTGGTCAGCGTCGCCTTCAGCGGGCAGCCCGCGACCGTCAGGTAGATCCCGACCGTCACGACGCCGTCGTCGCCGACGACCACGTCCTTGACCATCCCCAGGTCCGTGATGGGTTTCCGGATCTCCGGGTCTTGCACGCTCTTCAGCGCGCTGCGGACGTCGTCGACGCTGGGGAGCTGCTGAGTACTGGTCACCCCGTCCATGTTACGAGCCGGTAGGAGTGCGGCTCGGCTTGGCCTTCCTGGGCTGGACGGCGAGGTCCTCCCGGAGCCGGTCCAGCTCGCTGCGCAGGTAGTCCCGCGTGGCCACCTCGCCGACCGCCAGCCGCAGCGCCGCCAGCTCCCTGGCCAGGTATTCCGTGTCGGCTTTCGTCTGCAGGGCCCGGTTCCGGTCCTCCTCCAGGGAGACGCGGTCGCGGTCGTCCTGGCGGTTCTGCGCGAGCAGGATCAACGGTGCCGCGTAGGCAGCCTGTGTCGAAAAAGCCAGGTTGAGCAGGATGAACGGGTACGGGTCCCAGCGGAACGACACCGCGGCCAGGTTCAGCACGATCCAGATGATCACGATGAGCGTCTGCCAGAACAGGTACTTGCCGGTGCCGAGGAACCGCGCCAGCCGTTCGGACAGCCGGCCGAAGGTGTCCGGGTCGATGTTCAGCCTGAACCGGTTCTGGCCGCGGGGCTGGTCGAGCCGCCGTCCCGGAGTCAGCTCAGGCACGGTGTTCCTCCATGGTGTCGTGCAGCCCGGTCTCGCGCCAGTCCTCGGGCAGCAGGTGGTCGAGGACGTCGTCGACGGTCACCGCGCCGATCAGGTGGTCCTCGGTGTCGATGACCGGCCCGCAGGTCAGGTTGTAGGCCGCGAAGTACCGCGTGACCTCGGCCAGCGAGGCACCCGGTTTCAGCGGCGGCAGGCCGGTGTCGACGGCGCTGGCCACGAGCTCCGCCGGTGGCTCGCGCAGGAGCCGCTGGAAGTGGACGACGCCGACGTAGCGCCCGGTCGGCGTCGCGGTCGGCGGCCGGCAGACGAACACCATGCTGGCCAGCGCCGGCGGCAGCTCGGGGTTGCGGATGTGGGCCAGCGCCTCCGCGATCGTCGTGTCCGGCGTGAGCACCACCGGTTCCGGCGTCATCAGGCCGCCCGCGGTGTCGGACGAGTACTCCAGCAGCCGCTTGACCGGCGCGGACTCCTCCGGCTCCATCAGTTCCAGCAGCCGGCTCTGGTCGGCCGGGGCGAGCTCGGCCAGCAGGTCGGCCGCGTCGTCGGGGTTCATCGCCTCCAGGACGTCGGCGGCGCGCTCCTCGGCCAGGTACGCCAGCAGTTCCTTCTGGTCGTCGTCCGGCAGCTCTTCGATGACGTCGGCGAGGCGCTCGTCGTCCATCGCGTCGGCGACCTCGTGGCGCCGCTTGAGCGGCAGGTCGCGCACGGTCGCGGCGATGTCGGCCGGGCGCATGGTGTCGAACAGCATGAGCAGCTGGCCGGCGCCCTGGGGCTGCGCGCCGAGGTCGGCCAGGCCCAGCCCGGAGACCTCCGACCACGGCAGCACCTGCATCGCCGCGCGGCGGCGGCCCAGCCCGCTCCGCCGCTCCCGGATGGCCAGCTTGGCCAGCACCCAGTCGCGGGTGCGGGTCGGCTCCATCCCGGCGTCGACGACGGTGATCCGCGTGCCGGACGCGGTCAGCGCGGCGTGCGCGTCGAGCAGCTGCCCGAGCACCAGGACCTCGTTGGGCCGCTGGACGAACTGGCGCATGTTGACCGAGCCGGTGGCGAGCGTCACGGCGGTCGGCTCGATCCCGGTGACCCGCAGCATCGGCACGAAGACGCGCCGCCGCGTGCTCAGCTCGACGACCAGCCCGAGGATCCGCGGCGGCTGCGCGTCGAGCCGCAGCCCGGCCACCAGGTCGCGGACCCGGCCGATCGACTCGCCGTCCGGGCCGAACACGGGCAAGCCGGACAGCTGAGCAGCGAAAACCCTGTTGACCGCGGCCATGGCGCTGACACTATCGGCTGGCTGCCCAGACAGCGATTTCCGGCACTGTGACGAAGGCCGGGTCGTCGCTGTCCTCGCCGGTCTCGGCGAGCTCCTCGATCATCCAGATCCAGTTCTGCACGGCCCGCACGAGCGTCCAAGCCCGCGCTTTCGCGGCGTCCAGTTCGAGTGAAGCGACGATCAGCGTGCACCGTTCGTCCAGTGTGGACTCGGTGAAGCGGTTCCAGAACAACGGGATGACACCCCACTCGAGGTCGCCGGCGAGCGGCTTGGGGTCGATGACCAGCCACGGCTCGCGCGTACCGGCGAGGACGTTCTCGAAGTGCAGGTCCTCGTTCACCAGCCGGTCACCCGCGCCCGGCCCGAGCTCGCGGCAGATCGCGACGGCGTCGTCGACCAGCCGCCGCTCGAACGGCTCGCCGAGCTCGGCCCACCGGCGGGGGAGCTCCTCGGCGAGGCTCCCGGCTTCGGTGCGCAGCTGCCGCCGCAGCGACGGCGGTGCGGGCACGGCGAGCCGGCGCGCGAGGCCGCCGATGAGCGGGATCGCTTCGCGCAGCGGGAGGTCGTCCAGGGTGCGGCCGGCGTCGAGCCGTTCGAGGAGCAGGACGCCGTCCTCCGGTGCGGAGTCCAGCAGCCGCACCGCACCCCGACCGGCCCATGTGGACAGTGCGAGCGGCTCGTCGGCCGATTCTTCGTCGCGCCAGCCGAGCTTCAGCACCACCGGCGTGCCGTCGGCCAGGCGCGCGGGCTGCACGACGCCGACGTAGCCGTGCATCGCCTCGCCCTCGAACGTCAAGCCCCACTCACGCGCGTAGCGGGCGGCGAGCCGGGGCAGCTCCGCCAGCCAGGGGACCGCCCCGGGCCCGAGCACCTTCGGGGCCCGGGCGGCGAACAGCGGGGGAACGCGAAGATCGGTCACCACCCCAGTCTGGTGGCCGCGTCCAGCGCGTTTCGTCGGGACCGCGACCGGCGTACGCTGGGTTTTCAGGGGAAAACGCAACCCCGGGAGCAGCCATGGTGGTGGAGATCCTCAGCGCTGTCGTCGTCGCGGGTGGAGCCTGGCTCGCGGCCAGTGTGCGCGTCGTGAAGCAGTACGAACGCGGCCTCGTCTTCCGGTTCGGCCGGGTGCGGGCGAAGGTCCGCGAACCGGGACTGGCGGTGCTCGTGCCGTTCGCGGACCGGATCCAGAAGGTCAACATGCAGATCGTCACCATGCCGGTCCCCGCCCAGGACGGCATCACCCGCGACAACGTCACCGTCCGGGTCGACGCGGTCGTCTACTTCAAGGTCATCGACCCGATCGTCGCGGCGGTCAACGTCCAGGACTACCGGTCGGCGGTCGGCCAGGTCGCGCAGACGTCGCTGCGCTCGATCATCGGCAAGAGCGAGCTCGACGACCTCCTCTCCAACCGCGAGCGCCTCAACGAGGGCCTGGAGCTGATGATCGACAGCCCCGCGCTGGACTGGGGCATCCACATCGACCGCGTCGAGATCAAGGACGTCGCGCTGCCGGAGGCGATGAAGCGCTCGATGTCGCGGCAGGCCGAGGCGGAGCGGGAACGGCGCGCGCGCGTCATCTCCGCCGACGGTGAACTGCAGGCGTCGTACAAGCTCTCGCAGGCGGCCGCGCAGATGGCCGACACCCCGGCGGCGCTGCAGCTGCGGCTGCTGGAGACCGTCGTGCAGGTGTCGTCGGAGAAGAACTCGACGCTGGTGCTGCCGTTCCCGGTGGAACTGCTGCGGTTCCTGGACGCGCAGACGCCGAAGGCCGCGCCGCCGCCGGAACCGCCGGCCGAGGCGAAGCCGGAGGTGAACGGCCACGCGACACCGGCGCCGCGCAGCCCCGGCGACGCGGTGCTGCCGGACTAGGTCAGCTGCCCGTTCGCGCTCAGGACGATCAGGGTGGTGAAGAAGCCGACCCAGAGCGCGATGGCGACGTAGCCGACGATCAGGGCGGCCGTGGCCAAGCCGCGGCCGCCCGCTTCGCCGCGGTTCGTCTTGCTCAGCGCGATGTGGGCCATGACCACCCCGGCGATCGCCGTGATGCCGGAGCAGAAGCCGAGGATCGAGCAGACCAGGGCGCCGATCGCCAGCGCGTTGTCCTGCCCGCGGGCCGAAGGCGCGTACGGCGAGCCGTACTGCGGCGGGGTGACGTACGACTGCGGGTACGGCTGCGGCGGGTACCCGGGCGGCGGCGAGTACACCGGCTGGCCGGGAGCGGCGTACGGCGTGCCCGGGATGTGCGCGGCCGGCGTCTCGAACGAGCCGGGCGGCAGCGGGCCGGGCTGTTCCGGGGCGGCGGCAGGCTCTTCGGTCGCGGTGGTGTCCGCGACGGTGGTGTCCGCGATCGTGGCGTCGCCGGCCGGCGGGTCGTACCGCTCCGGCTCGTACGACGTCGATTCGGTGGCCGGCGGCGGGTCGTAGGCCACGGTCGGATCGGTGGCCGGGCGGTCCTTGTCCCCGGACGGGTCGGTCATGACGGATCCCCTCGGTGCGTGCGCGAAGCCAAGGTTAGCGCCAGCCGCTGAACGCGCCGATACCGATGAACAGGGCGAGCAGGCCGATGTTCAGCGCGATGGAGATGTAGCCGATGATGATCCCCGCCAGCGCGAGGCCTTGGCCGTCGGCCACGCCGCGCTTGGCCTTGCCGTAGGCGATGTGGCCCATGATGATGCCCGCGATGCCGACGACGAAGCACAGGACGAGCCCGAGGATCGAGCAGACCAGCGACCCGACGGCGAGGCCCGAGCCCTCCACCGGGGGCTGGTAGCCGCCCGGGTAGCCGGGGTACTGCGGGTAACCGGGCTGCTGGTAGCCGTACTGCTGACCGTACGGGTTGTTCGGGTCCTGCGGATAAGTCATGGTGCTCCCCTCCGCGCCGCACTCTACGGCGGGAATCGTGAGCGCCCTCATAGCAGGGTCGCGGGTTTCGGGTCATACTCACCGGTAACCCAGCGCCGGGAGCGGCGTCGTATTCCGGAAAGGGAGCCGTGATGGCCCGTCTCGCCCAGACCGCCGGCCTGACCGACGTGCAGTCGGAGATCCTCGCGACCGTCCGCCAGTTCGTGGACAAGGAAGTCATCCCGCACGCCCAGGAGCTCGAACACTCCGACACCTACCCGGCGGACATCGTCGAGGGCATGAAGGAGATGGGCCTGTTCGGGATCACCATCCCGGAGGAGTACGGCGGGCTCGGCGAGTCGCTGCTGACCTACGCACTGGTGGTCGAGGAGATCGCGCGGGGCTGGATGAGCGTGTCCGGTGTGATCAACACCCACTTCATCGTGGCGCACATGATCTCCCGCCACGGCACGGAAGCGCAGAAGCAGCACTTCCTCCCGCGGATGGCGACCGGCGAGGTGCGCGGCTCGTTCTCGATGTCGGAGCCGGATCTCGGCTCGGACGTCGCCGCGATCAAGACCAAGGCGAGGCGTGACGACGACGGTGCTCACTATGTCATCGACGGCTCGAAGATGTGGCTGACCAACGGCGGTTCGTCGAACCTGATCGCGCTGCTGGTCAAGACCGACGAGGGCGCCGAGAAGGCGCACCAGAACCTGACGACGTTCCTCGTGGAGAAGCCGGAAGGCTTCGGCGAGGTGGCGCCCGGGCTCACCATCCCCGGCAAGATCGACAAGATGGGCTACAAGGGCGTCGACACGACCGAAGCGGTCTTCGACGGCTACCGGATCGGCGCGGACATGGTGCTCGGCGAGGCGCCGGGGCGCGGGTTCGCGTACATGATGGACGGTGTCGAGGTCGGCCGCGTGAACGTCGCGGCGCGGGCGTGCGGCATCGCGATCCGCGCGTTCGAGCTCGCGGTCGAGTACGCCCAGCAGCGCAAGACGTTCGGCAAGGCGATCGCCGAGCACCAGGCGATCGCGTTCAAGCTGGCCGAGATGGCGACGAAGGTCGAAGCGGCCCACCTGATGATGGTGAACGCGGCGCGGCTCAAGGATTCGGGCGAGCGCAACGACGTCGAGGCCGGGATGGCGAAGCTGATCGCTTCGGAGTACTGCGCGGAGGTCACGCAGGACGCGTTCCGCATCCACGGCGGCTACGGGTACTCGAAGGAGTACGAGATCGAGCGCCTGATGCGCGAGGCCCCGTTCCTGCTGATCGGCGAGGGGACGAGCGAGATCCAGAAGACCATCATCAGCCGCGGCTTGCTGCGGGAGTACAAGTCCCGCTCCTGAGGCCGCCACTTTCCCTACGAAAGCTGCGCGGGAGGCGCCCTCCGGCGACACTTTCATAGGGAAAGTGCGAAGCGACTTGTCGACATGGGGCAGTGTCCGGCCTTTCGGGGTAAGCGGCTCGCACGGTCCGGGCGTTCTTGACAAGATGGACGCCCGAGACCACGAGTGCGCAGGTGATGATGGTGAGTAGTCCCTTCGGCGGGAGCCGGGCGCCCGGCAACCTGCCACGGCTGCCGACCCCGCCGACCGGCTGGCCGATCGGGTCGTACGCGACCTACGGCGAGGCGAAGCAGGCCGTCGACTTCCTCGCGGAGAGCGAGTTCGCCGTCTCCGACGTCACCATCGTCGGGGTCGACCTGATGCTCGTCGAGCGCGTCATCGGGCGGCTGACCTGGGGGCGCGTGCTCGCCGCCGGCGGGGTGTCCGGGGCCTGGTTCGGCATCTTCGCCGGGCTGCTGCTCGGGTTGTTCGTCAACCAGGGCTTCGCGTTGCAGGTGCTCACCGGGCTCGTGCTCGGCGTGCTGTCCGGGCTGATGTTCGCCGCCATCGGGTACAGCATGTCGCGCGGGCGGCGGGACTTCTCCTCGGCGAGCCAGCTCGTCGCCGGCCGGTACGACGTCCTGTGCCAGCCGCGGTCCGCCGAACAGGCGCGCGAACTGCTCGCCAAGCTCGCGCTCAAGCCGAACCCCTGAACCCGAACCCCTAAAAACTCCGCCCCTACCAGGGAAAAATCACGATTCGACGCGCGGTGGGCTGAATCGTTACCGATACTGCTTGCGGGGTGTGATCGCCCGGCATAAGTTGTCCGACACCAGTCGGGCGGCCTCGCCCAACCAGCGCGGCGGCCCGAGCACTAGCACGTCGGGGTGCTGGCGCGGTTCGCCTCATCGCGTCGCGGTGCCCACCGGGTACCGCGGTAACCGGCGTGCACGCGGGTGAGGAGGCCTTATGGGGAAGAGGATCGGCGCGGGCGAACGGGGACGCTCGCCCGGCCGTGCCGCGGTCCTGCTGGGGGCAGGGGCATTGGTGACCGGTCTGCTGGCCGGTTGCGGATCGGGCGGTGGGCTGAAGATCAACGTCTACTACGCGCCCGAAGACAGCTTCCAGAAAGTCGTCGACAACTGCAACCAGGCGGCGGGCGGCCGCTACGAGATCGTCTACAACAAACTGCAGCGGGGCGCCGACGACCAGCGCCTGCAGATGGCCCGGCGGCTCGCCGCGGGCGACACCGCGATGGACGTCCTCGGTCTCGACGTGACCTGGGTTTCGGAGTTCGCCGAAGCCGGCTGGGTCGAGGAGTGGACGGGCCGGAACAAGGCCGAGGCGACGCAGGGCGTCCTGCAGGGGCCGCTGGAAACGGCGACCTACGACGGGAAGCTCTACGCGGCCACGAAGAACACCAACGTCCAGCTGCTCTGGTACGACGACCGGATCACGCCGACGCCGCCGAAGACGTGGCAGGAGATGATCGCGAAGTCGAAGGAGCTGAAGGCGCAGGGCAAGCCGTACAGCATCGTCTTCACCGGCGCGCAGTACGAAGGCCTCGTCGTCTTCTACAACACGCTGGTCAACTCGATGGGCGGGCACATCATCTCCGACGACGGCAAGTCCGTCGTCATGGACGACGGCGCCGTGCAGGCGCTGGCCCTGCTCAAGGAGGTCACGTCGTCGGGCATCACCGACCCGTCGCTGACCAACTCGAAGGAGGACGACGTCCGGCAGGCGTTCCAGCGCGGTGACGCCGCGTTCGAGCTCAACTGGCCGTTCGTCTACGCCTCCTACGCCAAGGACAAGCCGCAGGACGTCTCGCACATGAAGTGGGCCGTCTACCCCGAGGCGAAGGCCGGCACGCCGGCCAAGACCACGATCGGTGGCTACGACCTCGGCGTCAGCTCGTTGTCGGCGCACAAGCCCGAGGCGTTCGAAGCGGCGCTGTGCCTGCGCAACGCGGAGAACCAGAAGTTCTCGGCGATCAACGACGGCGTCCCGCCGACCATCGAATCGGTGTACCGCAACGACACGCCGCTCGACCCGTCGAAGCCGGCGAGCGCCGACAACCCGAACATGGCGCTCAAATACCCGATGCGCGACTCGATCATCGCCGCCATCAAGGACTCCGCGGTGCGGCCGCTGACCCCGGCCTACCAGAACCTGTCCACGGTGATGTCCAAGGTCCTTTCCCCGCCCGCGGAAATCGACCCAAAGGCCACCGCGGACAAGCTCCGCGAACAGCTCAACGACGCGCTCCAGTCGAAGGGAGTGATCCCGTGACCGTCCAGGACCCGACCACGGCGGGGGCCACCGCCGCCCAGGAACCCGTGTCCCACAAGAAGGGCAAACCCGCCCTGTCCGAGGGGAAGCGGGCCGAGCGGCGGCTCGGGCTCTGGCTGTGCGCGCCCGCGTTCTTCGTGATGATCGCGGTCACCGGCTACCCGATCCTCTACTCGATCTGGCTGTCGCTGCAGCGGTACGACCTCAGGTTCCCCGCGCAGCAGGAGTTCGTCGGCTTCGACAACTACGGGGCCGTGCTGTCCAATTCGTACTGGTGGACGGCGTTCGGCACCACGATGTTCCTCACCGTGGTGTCGGTGGCGATCGAGTTCGTCCTCGGCATGGCACTGGCGCTGGTGATGCACCGGACGCTCGTCGGCCGCGGGCTCGTGCGCACGGTCGCGCTGATCCCGTACGGCATCGTCACGGTCGTCGCGGCGTTCTCGTGGTACTACGCGTGGACGCCGAAGACCGGCTACCTGGCGAACTGGCTGGCCGCCGACGCGGCACCGCTCACCGAGCAGTGGCCGTCGCTGTTCATCATCATCGGCGCCGAGGTGTGGAAGACCACGCCGTTCATGGCGCTGCTGCTGATGGCGGGCCTGGCCCTGGTGCCGGACGACCTGCTCAAGGCCGCGTCGATGGACGGCGCGAGTGCGTGGCAGCGGTTCACGAAGGTGATGCTGCCGGTGATGAAGCCGGCGATCCTGGTGGCGCTGCTGTTCCGCACGCTCGACGCGTTCCGCATCTTCGACAACATCTACGTGCTCACCTCGGGCGCGCAGGACACCGGGTCGGTCTCCATGCAGACCTACAACAACCTGGTCAAGGGGCTCAACCTCGGGATCGGGTCGACGATGGCGGTGCTGATCTTCATCACCGTGGCGATCATCGCCTTCATCTTCATCAAGGTGTTCGGCACGGCCGCACCGGGTTCGGACGACGGGGGTAAGCGCTGATGGTGATGGGAACCGTCACGACGGGCCGCAAGCTCAGGTGGGGCCTGGTCGACATCCTCGTGCTGGTGTTCGCACTGGTGCCGGTGCTCTGGGTGGTTTCGCTGTCGTTCAAGACCAAGGACACGCTGACCGACGGGTCGTTCATCCCGCAGTCGTGGACCTGGCAGAACTACGCGGACATCTTCCAGACGTCGGAGTTCCTGCTGGCGCTGGTCAACTCCATCGGCATCGCGATCATCTCGACGGTGATCGCGGTGGTGCTGGGCACGATGGCCGCGTACGCGATCGCGCGGCTGGAGTTCCCCGGCAAGCAGCTGCTGGTCGGGCTTTCGCTGCTGATCGCGATGTTCCCGCAGGTGTCGCTGGTGACGCCGCTGTTCAACATCGAGCGGAACCTGGCGCTGTTCGACACGTGGCCGGGGCTGATCCTGCCCTACATCACGTTCGCGCTGCCGCTGTCGATCTACACGCTGTCGGCGTTCTTCCGGGAAATCCCGTGGGAGCTGGAAAAAGCGGCCAAGATGGACGGCGCGACGCCGGCACAGGCCTTCCGGAAGGTGATCGCGCCGCTGGCCGCGCCGGGCGTGTTCACCACCGCGATCCTGGTGTTCATCTTCTGCTGGAACGACTTCCTGTTCGCCATCTCGCTGACGTCGACCACGGCGTCGCGCACGGTGCCGGCCGCGCTGTCGTTCTTCACCGGGTCCTCGCAGTTCGAGGACCCGACGGGCCAGGTGAGCGCGGCCGCGGTCGTGATCACCATCCCGATCATTGTGTTCGTGTTGTTCTTCCAGCGTCGCATCGTGGCGGGGCTGACGTCCGGTGCGGTGAAGGGGTAGCGCTATGGCAGAGATCGTGCTCGACAAGGTGTCGAAGAAGTACCCCGACGGCGCCCTCGCCGTGTCCGAAGTGGACATCACCATCGCCGACGGCGAGTTCATCATCCTGGTCGGCCCGTCCGGCTGCGGGAAGTCGACGACGCTGAACATGGTGGCGGGCCTGGAGGACATCTCCTCGGGCGAGCTGCGCATCGACGGCAAGCGCGTCAACGAGAAGGCCCCGAAGGACCGGGACATCGCGATGGTGTTCCAGTCCTACGCGCTCTACCCGCACATGACCGTCCGGGAGAACATGGCCTTCCCGCTGCGACTGGCCAAAGTGGACGACAAGACGGTGCGGGCGAAGGTCGAAGAGGCGGCGACGATCCTCGACCTGACCGCGCACCTGGACCGCAAGCCGGCCAACCTCTCCGGTGGCCAGCGCCAGCGCGTCGCGATGGGCCGGGCGATCGTCCGCAGCCCCAAGGCGTTCCTGATGGACGAGCCACTGTCCAACCTGGACGCCAAGCTGCGCGGCCAGATGCGGACGTCGGTGTCGAAGATCCAGAAGCAGCTCGGCACCACCACGCTGTACGTGACGCACGACCAGACCGAAGCCATGACCCTGGGCGACCGGGTCGTGGTGCTGCGCGGTGGGTACGTGCAGCAGATCGGCGCTCCGCAGTTCCTCTACGACAACCCGGCGAACCTGTTCGTGGCCGGGTTCATCGGCTCGCCGTCGATGAACTTCGTCCCGGCGACGCTGGAGAACAACGAGCTGCGCAGCGCGCTGGGCACCACCCCGCTGACGGACCGGATCCGGCAGCTGGTGGAGAAGGCGAACGCGCCGCGGGAGGTCCTGCTCGGCATCCGGCCGGAGCACTTCGAGGACGCGGCGCTGGTCGAAGCCGGCCAGAAGTCGGGCGGCGGCACGTTCACCGCGCACATCGACGTGCTCGAGTCGATGGGCTCGGAGAAGTTCGCCCACTTCACGCTGGACGGCGACGTGGCGACGTCCGAGGAACTGGCGGAACTGGCCGCGGACAGCGGTTCGTCCGACGTCCCGGGCTCGGAGTCCCAGATCGTGGCCCGCCTGTCGGCCGAGTCGTCCGCGGCGGAGAACGCGGACCTCGAGGTCTGGTACGACGCGGACAAGATCAAGCTGTTCGACCCCTCGAACGGCAAGAACCTGACGTACGAGGACTGAGCCGCTTCGAAACCGTGAAGGCCGCCCCGGGGTTCCGGGGCGGCCTTCACGGCGTTCAGGCGGTCGGCAGGCGCGGGAGGATCGACGTCGCCGCCGTGCGGGCCAGGGCGCAGGTGGCGTCGTTCGCCGTGCCGGCCGTCTCCACCACGCTGATCTCGGCCAGCTCGCGGCGGCCCGGCGGGCCCGGGGCCGGCTGGGTGGTGTCGACCAGGCAGAACGCGCCCGCGGTCCGGACCCGGGCCGGGCGGCCGCCCAGGGTTTCCGGCGGCGCGGGGGATTCCGCCGTCTCGACCGTCAGCTTCAGGCTGACCTTGCCGCGGATGCAGCTGTGCCCGGACAGCCCGGTCGTCGGCTTGCTGCCGGGGCCGGCGGCGGCGTCGAGGTCGTGGTTGTCGAGCAGCACGCACGGCGCCACCCGGCCCCACGAGCGGTCCGGGAACGTCAGCCTGCCGACTTTGTTCGCGGTGACGGCGGCCAGCGCCGAACCGATGGCGGCGTCCGCGACACCGCAGCGCGCCGCCTGGTCGTTCCCGGTGTCGGTGACCGACAGGTCGAGCCGGTTGCCGTCGGCGAAGGTGATCGCGCGGGTGCACGCGCTGCGGTCGTTGAACGCCGACTGCTGGATCGCGACGCCGTCGGGCACCGGGCCGGGGTAGGCGTAGGGCTTGATGTTGGGGTCGGAGTCGAAGGCCAGCGGCCCGAGCTGGATCGTCTGCGCGCCGCGGGTCGCCTGGCAGCTCTCGAACGTCGGCACGGCGACCGCGCCCGGCGCGACCTCGGCCACGTTCAGCAGGCTGCAGTAGTCGACGGTGCCGAAGTCGCCGAGCGCGGCGGACGCCGTGAGCGGCGACGGGCCGGAGTGGTCGGGTTCGGGTGTGGCCTGAGTCGTCGCGCACCCCGCCGTGAGCAGGGCGCAGAACACCGCGACGGCCAAGCTTTTCGCAAGCGGGTACACGGGGAGCAAGTATCACCACATCGGGCCGAAAAACCAGCCCTGACGGGGACATCTCTCAGTATTTTCGGAGTGCCCACCGGCAAACCCGCAGTTCAGCCCGATCCGGGCCGGGCGGCAGCGATTTCGCCGGACTCACGAATGTTTTTCGGCTTTGCCGTCCCCTAAGGGAGCGATCCTTCCCGCGAGCGATGCGGAAGCGGGTACTCCGGTGGTGAAGTGGAGTCATCGGAACTTCGAGGAAAAGGAAACGACGATGAGCGCACCGGTCACCCAGCGACTGTCCCGCCCCCGCAACGGCCGCATGATCGGCGGCGTCTGCGCGGCCCTGGCGCGGCGGTTCGGCATGAAGCCCGGCACGGTCCGGCTGCTGGCCGTGCTGTCCTGCCTGCTGCCCGGGCCGCAGTTCGTGGCCTACCTGATCATGTGGGCGGTCATCCCGTCCGAGTGACGGACCCGCGCACCCCGAAGTTCTCGGCGTCGGCGGGGAACTCGCCCGCGGTCCCGAGGCTGGCCGCGCGGGCCGCCGGAGACGTGCGCGCCCTCGCCGCGCTGACGGCTGCCCGGCGGAGCGGCTCGGCGGGTACGGGGGCCGTGGCGTTGTGGGTGCGGCTGCCGTTGCGGGATCGCCGCGCGGTGGCGCCCGCAGCCGGCCCCGATCCCCGAACGGGCCGGAAGCACCTGCTGAGCCTCAGGGGCGCCAGCAGGACATGGCTTCGTCGACCTCGTCCACCCCGAGCGGTGGCCGCGGCAGCTTCGACGGCTTGCCCGGCTCGGCGCGCAGCCCGTCGAGCAGCATCGCGAGGCAGCGGCGCCACAGATCCGGCTCCACCGCCGACGTGAACTCGATCGCCGAGCCGATCATCATGTGCAGCAGCGGGATGTCCGTCGGGGAGAAGTCGGCGCGCAGGCCGCCCGCCTCCTGGGCCCGTTCGACGAGCCGTGTGATCAACGGCACCATGCGGGCCTTCTCCTCGGCGACGTGTTCGTGGCCGAACTTGTTGGACAGCATGATCTCGCGCAGCCCGCGGTCGCCCGAGTGGAGCTCGATCGACTTCCAGGTGAAGTCGACGAACGCCTGCCACGCGTCTTCGGCCTTCAGCGCTTCCTCGGCGAGATCGCCGATTTCCTCCATGCGCTCGGCGAACATCGCCTCGACCAGTTGTTCCTTGCTGGGGAACCGGCGGTAGACCGTGCCGACGCCGAGGCCGGCGTGGTGGGCGATGTCGTCCAGCGTGGCTTCGAGCCCGCGTTGGCCGAACACCACGCGGGCCGACGCCAGGATGCGGCGGCGGTTGAGTTCGGCGTCGCGCCGCAGCGGCCGCGCCGGTGCGGCGGGACCTGCGTCCCGTGTCATTCCCTCAGTCTAGCTCACAAAGTAGAGGCACCATCTCCGGTTTGTGTGTACCTTGGGTCGCGTAAGGGTAAGGGGAGATACCTACTCCACATAGCTTCCTGATCACTCCCAGTGAGGGGACACCCATGTCCGAATCCACTCTCGCCGTCGCGCCGCCGGGGGACGCGCGCGCCGCCGAGAACCCCCACCACAGCCGGCGGTGGCTGATCCTGGTGATGATCGGCATCGCGCAGCTGATGGTCGTGCTCGACGCGACCGTCGTGAACATCGCGCTGCCGTCGGCCCAGGTCGACCTGGGCTTCTCCAACGACGCCCGCCAGTGGGTCGTCACCGCGTACGCGCTCGCGTTCGGCAGCCTGCTGCTGCTCGGCGGCCGGCTCGCCGACGTCTTCGGCCGCAAGAACGCGTTCCTGGTCGGCCTCGCCGGCTTCGCCGCGGTGTCCGCGCTCGGGGGCGCGGCCGCCAACATCGAGATGCTGCTGATCGCGCGCGCCGCGCAGGGTGTGTTCGGCGCGCTGCTCGCGCCCGCCGCGCTTTCGCTGCTGACCACGACGTTCACCGACCCGAAGGAGCGTGGCCGCGCGTTCGGCGTCTTCGGGGCCATCGGCGGTGGCGGGGCCGCGATCGGCCTGCTGCTCGGCGGCGTGCTGACCGAGTACCTCGACTGGCGCTGGTGCATGTTCGTCAACATCATCTTCGCCGTCGTCGCCTTCGTCGGCGGCTCGATCCTGCTGCGCAGCCAGGAGACCGAAGGCCCGCGCCCGAAGCTCGACCTGCCCGGCACGGTCACGGCGTCGGCCGGTCTGTTCGCCCTCGTCTACGGCTTCGCGAACGCCGAGTCGGACTCGTGGTCCGCCGTGTCGGTGTGGGGCTTCCTCGCCGCCGGTGTCGTGCTGCTGGGCGTGTTCGTGTGGCTGCAGCAGCGCGTCTCGCACCCGCTGCTCCCGCTGCGCGTGCTGCTCGACCGCAACCGCGGCGGCTCGTACCTGGCGATGTTCCTGCTCGCCATCGGCATGTTCGCGATCTTCCTGTTCCTGACGTTCTACGTGCAGCAGAACCTGCAGTTCACGCCGATCGAGAGCGGCGTCGGCTTCCTGCCGATGGTCGCCACGCTGATGCTGTCCGCGACGACGGCGACGGCCGTGCTGCTGCCCCGCTTCGGCCCGCGTCCGCTGGTCCCGACCGGCATGGCGATCGCCGCCGTCGGCCTGTTCTGGCTGAGCGGCATCGGCCTCGACAGCACGTACACCTCCGGCGTGCTGGGCCCGCTGCTGGTGATGGGCTTCGGCATCGGCCTGGCGATGGCGCCGGCGATGAGCGTCGCGACCTTCGGCGTCGAGGCGCACGACGCGGGTGTCGCGTCGGCCGCGGTCAACACGATGCAGCAGGTCGGCGGTTCGATCGGCACGGCGCTGCTGTCGACGCTGGCCGGCAACGCGGCGACGGCCTACCTCGCGGGCAAGGTCCCGACCCCGCAGCTCGCGGCCGAGGCGTCGATCGAGAGCTACACGACGGCGTTCACCTGGGCGGCCGTGATCTTCGCGGTCGGCGCGGTGCTCAGCGGGCTGCTGCTGCGCCCGGGCGTCCCGAAGGGCGAAGCCGCTCCCGGCGCCGTCCACATGTAAGACCCTTCGCGCCGAAGCGGGCCTTCGGGGGGCCCGCTTCGGCGCGTCAGGTGACCAAGCCGTGGCGGTAGGCGTAGACGACCGCCTGGACGCGGTCGCGCAGGTCGAGCTTGGTCAGGATGCGCGAGACGAAGGTCTTCACGGTTTCCGGGCTGATGAAGAGCTTCGCGGCGATTTCGGCGTTCGACATGCCGTCCGCGATCAACCGGAGCACCTCGAGTTCGCGCGGGGTCAGCGGGTGCTCGGGCGCGGTGCCGGCCGGCCGGATCCGGGCGGCGTGCCGGCCCACGAGCCGCCGCGTGACTTCGGGGTCGAGCAGCGCCGAACCGGCGGCGACGGTCCGGATCCCGTGCAGCAGGTGCTCGGGCGGCGCGTCCTTGAGCAGGAACCCGCTCGCGCCCGCGCGCAGTGCTTCGTAGACGTACTCGTCGAGGTTGAACGTCGTCAGCACGAGCACCTTGACCGGGTGCGCGACGCCGGGCCCGGCCAGCAGGCGGGTGGCTTCGATGCCGTCGAGCACCGGCATGCGCACGTCCATCACGACGACGTCGGGGTGAACCCGCCCGGCGAGCTCGACCGCGGCCTTCCCGTCCCCGCACTCGCCCGCCACCTCGAAGTCCGGCTGCGCGCCGATGATCGTCACGAGGCCGGTGCGGATCAGCATCTGGTCGTCGCAGACGAGGACCCGGATCCGCGCGGTCACGCCCGGTTCCCGGTGGGGATCCGGGCGTGCACGAGGAACCCGGTGCCGTGGTGGTCGGCGCTGAAGTCGCCGCCCAGGAGGCCGACGCGTTCGCGGAGACCCGCGAGGCCGCGTCCGCTGCCGCCGGGGGACGCGCTGCCCGGGCCTTCGGTGCTGACGGCCACTTCGATCTCCCGTTCGCCGTGGTCCACCCGGACCGACGTCCGGCTGCCGCGGGCGTGCTTGAGGGCGTTCGTCAGTGCTTCCTGCACGACGCGGTAGGCCACGAGGTCGGCACTGCCGGCGGTGTCGGCCGGCGTGCCCTCCTCGGCGAACTCCACCGGCTGCCCGGCTTCGCGCGCGTGCTCCACGAGCGTGCGGAGCCCGCCCGGCGGCGGCGTGCTCCCGGGACCGTGGTCGGGGTTGAGCAGGTCCAGCAGGTGCCGCAGGTCGGCGATGGCGCGGCGGCCGGTGCCGGTGATCGCGGTCAGCGACTCGCCGAGGCGGTCGGGGGCGGCGGTCAGGTACCGGGCCGCCTCGGCCTGCACGACCATCGCCGTCACGTGGTGGGTGACGACGTCGTGGAGTTCGCGCGCGATGCGGGCGCGTTCGGCCGCGCGCGTGTCGTCGGCGACGCGGCGGCGGCGTTCGGTCTCGGTGGCGCGGGAGGCGCGCAGCCACGCCCCGACGCCCCACGCGAACACCAGCAGCAGGTAGAACGTGACGAACTCGGCGGGCGGCTCCGAACCGAGCCGGAACAGGACGACCGCCAGCGGCACGTAGGCCGCGGACAACACCGAAGCGGCAACGAGCCTTCGCCGGTGCAAGTGCGCGCCCGCGCTCATCAGCGCGACGGCCAGCGCCGCGCCGGACACCGAGTGGTAGCCGCGGAGCTGGTCGAGGGCGAAGCCGAGCGACACCAGCACGAGGCACAGGGCGGGCCACCGCCGGCGGACGGCCAGCGGGAGGCATTCGAAGGCGACGGCCACGAGGGCCAGCGCGTCGAAGGGCCGCTGCGGGAGCCCGCCGAGCTGCGTGCCGTGGCTCTGGACGGCGGGCAGGAACGCCGCCGCCAGGAACACCACCGCGAGCGGGAAGTCCCGGACGACGACGTCGAACCGGCGCCACCGCGCCGGCGTCCGCTCGATCACCGGGCGAGTGTAGTGACGCTGTCGACCCGCTCGGCGCGCCCGCCGCGGGGCACCAGGTTCCCGCGCCGGTGGGCCAGCCACAGGAACGCACCCGTGCCCAGCAGGCAGAACAGCACCGAGTAGAGGCTGCCTTCCGGGCCGAAGGAACCGCCGGTGACGGCGACCGGGCCCGACGTCACGGCGTCGAGCAGGCCCTGCGGCGTGCCGTTGCCCGAAACCTCGGTGCCGAACAGGCCGGCCGCGGCGAAGTTCCAGCCGAAGTGCAGCCCGATCGGCAGCCACAGCTTGCGGGTGGCGACGTACGCGGCGGTCAGCAGGCCGCCGGCCTCGATCGCGATGGCGACGGCGCCCCACAGGGTCGCGTGCGCGTTGAACAGGTGGGACAGGCCGAACAACACCCCGGTCAGCACCAGGGCGATCGCGGTGCCGGTGCGCTCTTCGACGATCCGGAACAGGACGCCGCGGAAGAGCAGTTCCTCCGTCACCGCGGCGGCGGCCATGAAGCCGACCAGCCCGACGGCGCCGGTCACCGTGCCCCAGCCGCGGACCTCGTAGTCCCCGAGGAGCGCGATGTTCCCGATGACGACGGCGAACAGCGCGAACCCGGCCAGCACGCCCCGGCCGAGTGCGAGCGGGGCGCCCGGCCCGGCCAGCTCCGTCACCGGGCGCTGCTCGGTCCGCCGGACCACCCAGCGGTAGACCAGCACCGCGAGCACGGCGGTCACCGCGCCGAGGA
Source organism: Amycolatopsis sp. cmx-4-83 (assembly GCF_046548815.1). Lineage (NCBI taxonomy): Bacteria > Bacillati > Actinomycetota > Actinomycetes > Pseudonocardiales > Pseudonocardiaceae > Amycolatopsis > Amycolatopsis sp. cmx-4-83. Next base: position 884,660 of record NZ_JAEBEF010000001.1, read on the forward strand.
CGAACGTGAGCCACGGGTTCCCGGCCACGACGTTGACGGCTTGGCCGCCGACGAACGCGATCGCCACTACGGCCGGCAACTGCCAGAGCAGCCTCATCAGAACTCCTTCGCCGAATTCGCGCACCGACGTGCCGCGACTGGGAAGAACGCTAGGGATCCGGCGGCCCGGAATCGTCCCCACGCGGTGGACACCCGCGCGTAGCTCGCACGGGGGACGCTTGAACCTTTCCGGCCCCTCGCGCACTAGTAAGACTGAACGGGCGAAGGAGGCCGGGTGGGGGCGTCGGGAGATTCCGATTTCAGCGAGTACTTCGCCGCGCGGGTCCAGCGGTTCCGCCGGGTGGCGTTCGCCCTGTGCGGCGACTGGCACGGCGCGGAAGACCTCGTGCAGGCGATGTTCGTCCAGCTCTACCGCCGGTGGCGCCGGGTGCGGCCGGACACGGCCGACGCGTACGCGCGCCGGATCCTGCTGAACCTCTTCCTGGCCGGGCGGCGGAAATCGGGGCGGGAGTACGTGACGCCGGCGGTGCCGGAACCGGCGGCCCCACCGGGCCGGGACACGCCGTTGCGCCTCGACGTCGAGCGGGCGCTGGGCGGGCTGACGCCGCGGCAGCGCGCGATGGTCGTGCTGCGGTTCCTGGAGGACCTCCCGGTGGCCGAGGTGGCGGCGCTGCTGCGCGTGGCCGAAGGCACGGTCAAGTCCCAGACGGCCCGCGGGGTCGAAGCCCTGCGCGCGGTCCTGCCGGCGCCGACGAGCGAGGAGTGGTGATGGAAGACGTCCGCTCGGTGTTGACGGCGTACGTGACCGAAGACGAGCCCCCGATCGGCCTGTCCGGCGAGGCGGTCCTCGCGGCGGCCCGGGCGGCTCGCCGCCGTCACCTGCTGACGGGCGCGGCGGCGCTGGCGGTGGTGGTCCTGGCGCTGGGGGTGGCGGTGGTGGTCCTGCCGCACCGCGGCTCGGTGGCGAACGTCCCGTGCCCCACCGCGTCGGACACGCGGGAGGCGCTGGTCGACCGGCTGAGCTGCGTGGTGGGCCGCGCGATCCGCGCGCTGGTGTCCCCGGACGCGCAGATCACGCGGCTGACGATCCCGGGCGAGACCCCGCCCGAGGACCCGTTCCACCTGATCGCCGACGCGGCGGGCGACGCCCCGCGGGAGGCGTTGTTCCACATGGGCGTCCGGGTGACGGACGCGGAGGGCTCGGGATCGGTGTACGTGCTGATGCTGCCGGGGAGCTCGGGCGGCCCACCGTGCGGCGCGCCGGAGGAGCTCTCGTGCCGCACGGAACCGACACCGCAGGGGTTGATGTGGCTCTCGACGTTGCGGTCGGGTGACGTGGTGACCCACCGGGTGGCCCGCGCGGGACCGGACGCGCAGGTGCAGTTCTGGTCGAACAACAGCGGCGTGCTGGAGCGGTCGGGGGTGAGGTTGCCGGGACAGCGCCCGGAGCCGACGTTGACGGCGGCCCAGGTGCGGCAGCTGGCGCTGACGCCGGGGCTGGACTTCTAGTGCCGCCGGGACCGGAGCGTCTCGATGACCTCGTCGTCCCAGCGGTGGGTCCGGATCAGGCGGTACCGCTCCGCCGCCACCCACATGTACGCCTCCGCGTCCGTGCGGTCGCCGATCAGGCCGGCCTGGCGCAGCATCGCCACCACCGGGACGAACTCCTCCTCGAACCACCGCTGGGCCACGCTCGCCCGGTCGCAGAACTTGCCCTCGTCCTGCATCAGCCGGAAGCCCCACGCCTCCACGTGCTCGCCCAGCTTCGCGTAGTCCCACGGGTCCGACACGATCACCGACGCGCGCGCGTGGCCCGTCAGCGGAACCCGTTCCAGGAACAGGCGCCGGTAGTCCTTGACGATCAGGTCGCCGCGGTGGCGGATGCCGCTCGGGTCCAGTTTGGTGCGGACCGCCGTCACCGCCGCCTCTATTGTGGACAGTCCCTGCGCGATCGCGACCGAAACCCGGTGGTGGCCGTCGATGATGAAGTGCAGCTCGCCGACGCGGTACACCTCGATCGGCGGGATTTCCTCGCCTCGGCGCGCCGCCAAGGCGAGCCGCTCCCAGCGTTCGCGGACGCGGGCCGACGTCGGGCGGAAGCGGCGGTCGAAGTCGCGGCTGCGGTCGACCGTGCCGGCGATCGAGTCCAGCTTGATCACCCGCAGCCCGATCCGGTGCTCGCCGAGGTAGCCGAGCGCCTCCACGACTTCGTGGAACGGCAGCATGATGTTGACGTCGTCGGGCTCGCGGCGCAGCCACGTCGAGAGCCGCGAAAGCACCTGGCCCCGGCGCGCGCGGAGGAAGTCGTTCTCCGCGTCGGCGCGGGGGAACCCCGTCTCTTTCATGAGAACTCCATGATCCGGTGGCCCACCACGTTGCGGATCCGGGTTTCGCCGACGACGCGGTCCGGCACCGGCTGGCCGTGGGGGTGGATGTGCCCGTGCAGCAACCACTTCGGGCGCAAGGCGTCGATCGTCCGGTGCAGGCACGCGAACCCGCGGTGCGGCGGGTCCGCCCGGTCGCCGAGGTCGAGCGGCGGTGAGTGCGTCAGCAGGACGTCGACGGCACGGCCGTCACGACGGGACCGCCGGCGAGCGCGCCGCACCAGGCCGCGGGCGCGGCGCGCCTGCTGGCGCTGCGTCCACTGGTTCGGCCCGTCGTTGTAGCGGATCGAGCCGCCGAGCCCGGCGAACCGGATCCCGGCGACGTCGACGACCCGGCCGTCCGCGTTGACGCCGCCCGCCGGGCCCGGCCAGACCGTCGGGAAACCGTCCTTCATGGACAGCCCGCCGTAGCGGGTGTAGCCGCTCAGGTCCGGGTCGTGGTTGCCGGGCACGAACACGCACGGCACGTCGAGCGCGCCGGCCAGGAACGCGAGGTAGTCGTAGGGGAGGTCGCCGGCGCCGATGACCAGGTCGACGGAGACGGTGCGGACCGCGTCGGTCCACAACCGCTCGTCGACCTCGTCGGAGACGACCAGCGCTTTCGGCACGCACCCAGGGTACGACGGGCGGCCCTACTTCATGCCGTGCGCGAACCCCGGGTCGGCGACGATGACGAAAGTGATGACGACGATCCAGAGCACGCTGAGCGCGAGCGCCCAGAACTTGAGGTTGGACAGCATCCGGGGCATCACGAATTCTCCTGCACTGATTCCGGTGGAAAGAAAGGGGACCTAGAGCCAGCCGTTCTTCCGGAATATTCGGTACAGCAACAGGCAGATGCCGAGGATCACGGTGATCACCAGCGGGTACCCGAACTTCCAGTGCAGTTCGGGCAGGTAGTCGAAGTTCATCCCGTAGATGCCGGCGATCATCGTCGGCACGGTGATGATCGCCGCCCACGACGTGATCTTGCGCATGTCGGTGTTCTGCTGCAGCGAGATCTTCGCCACCGTCGCGTCGACCAGGGTGGACAGCAGTTCGTCGAACGCCGCCACCCGGTCGGACACGGTCGTGAGGTGGTCGGCGACGTCGCGGAAGTACGAGCGGACCTCGTCCGGCACCAGCCGCGTGTAGCCCTCGGCCAGGCGCTGCACCGGCGTCGCGAGCGGCATCACCGCGCGCCGCAGCTCCAGCACCTCCCGCTTCATCAGGTAGATCTGCTCGGCGCTGACCTGCGACCGGGGCGCGAAGACCTGCGCCTCCATGACGTCGATGTCGTTTTCGATCCGGCCCGTGACGTCGAGGTAGTGGTCGACGACGTGGTCGGCGATCGCGTGCACGACCGCGGCCGGGCCCAGCTGCAGGCGCTCGGGGTCGTCGTCCAGCTCCCGGCGCAGCCGCGCCAGCCCGGAGTGGTTGCCGTGCCGCACGGTGATGACGAAGTCGCGGCCGAGGAACACCATGAGCTCGCCGGTCTCGACGATTTCGTTCGCCGTTGTGGGTGACTCGTGTTCGACGTACCGGACGGTTTTCACCACGAGGAACAGCGTGTCGTCGTAGCGCTCGAGCTTCGGCCGCTGGTGCGCTTCGAGCGCGTCCTCGACCGCCAGCTCGTGCAGCCCGAAGGTTTCGGCGATGCCTTGGATCTGCTGCGAGTCCGGCTCGTGCAAGCCGATCCAGACGAAGCCTTCGTGGCGCTTGCGGACCTCTTTGATCGCCTCGATGTGCGTCCAGCGGCCGGGCAGGCGCTCGCCCGCGACGTACACCGCGCAGTCGACGACGTAGGCGGACAGCGGTACCGGGACGGGCCGGACGGGGACGGCGCCCTTGTTGCCGCGGCCGCGGAGGCCGCCGAGCGAGGGAATGGCAGGCATGGGATCTCCTGGGCGTCGTGCGTGGTCGTGCGAGACGACTGACCAGGGGCGGAGTACGTCCGCCCGGCGACACCAGCGTTCCCGAGGGGGTGGAAGAAGGCCTACCTGGAGACGACCCGTGAGGTGGGAACGCTGGGACTACTAGGGAGCGGACTATCGCCACTGCTCATCGGGTTCCTCACCTCCTTCGGGCCGGGTGCAGAGTGGTGGGGCTCGCGTTGACGCACGAGAACCGATGGTTGAGGGTACTCCTCACTACGGATGCGTGTCGTACCAGGCTCACGCGGTGTTACGCGGGACAGGAGAAGACGAGTGCAGTTCGGTCGGTACTACGAGGAGTTCGAGGTCGGTGCGGTCTACAAGCACTGGCCGGGCAAAACGGTCACCGAATACGACGACCACCTGTTCTGCCTGATCACGATGAACCACCACCCGCTGCACCTGGACGCGCACTACGCCGGGGAGACGACCGACTTCGGCAAGAACGTCGTCGTCGGCAACTACGTCTATTCGCTGCTGCTGGGCATGTCCGTGCCCGACGTTTCCGGCAAGGCCATCGCGAACCTCGAGGTCGAGTCGCTCAAGCACGTCAAGCCGACGTTCCACGGCGACACCATCTACGGCGAGACCGAGGTGCTCGACAAGACGCCGTCGAAGTCGAAGGACGACCGCGGCGTCGTGTACGTCGAGACGCGCGGCTACAAGCAGGACGGCCTGATCGTGTGCACCTTCCGGCGGAAGGTGATGGTGCCAAAGCGCTCCTACGGGGAAACTCGGGGCGGGGAGCAGCCGGGCCGGCCGGTGCCGCACGAATGAGGCTCTGATGGACCTGGACGCGATCAAGGACGTACTCCGCACGTTCGCGGAAGTCGAGGCCCGCGGGGTCTCGCCGCTGTACGAGCACCTGGCCCTGCAGGCGGCCGAGGACGACGACGTCGCCGGGCTGCTGTCGGTCGCGCGCGACGGCGAGGTGCGCGCGACGCTGCTGATGGCGACCGCGCACCGGCTCGTGCAGGCCGACCCGATCCACCCGCTGTCCCGCTACTACCCGTCCCTGGGCGGCTTCGACGGCGTCGATTCGGAGACGTGGCCGCTGTTCCGGTCGTTCCTGCTGGAGCGGGCGGACAAGGCGCGGGCGCTGATTTCGTCGCGGTACACGCAGACGAACGAGGTCCGCCGGGCGGCGCTGCTGTACCCGGGCGTGGCGCGGGCGGCTCGCGAAGCAGGCGGGAAGGTCGCCCTGCTGGAGGTCGGCTGCTCCGCGGGCCTCCTGCTGGGCATGGACCGCTTCGGCTACCGCTACCAGTGCGACGGCGGCGAGCAGCTGACGGCCGGCCCGGCCAAGTCGGCGGTCGGCCTGCACTGCGCACTGGACCTGGCCCCGGGCGCGGTCGCGCCGAAGCTGCCGAAGAAGCTGGCGGTGACGGACCGGGCGGGCCTCGACCGGGCCCCGGTGGACCTGTCGGACGAGGACGAGCTGGCGTGGCTCGAGGCGTGCGTGTGGGCCGACCAGCCGGACCGCATCAGGCTGCTGCGCACGGCGGCGGCCGAGCAGGCCAAGCACCGGCCGCGGCTGATCACCGGAGACGGGGTCACGGACTTCGCCGCGGCGGCCGCGTCGCTGGACGGGCCGTTGGTGGTGCTGACCAGCCACGTGCTGGCGTACTTCGGGGCTTCGCGGCGGGCCGAGTTCGTCTCGGAGCTGGCTTCGCTGGCGGCTTCCCGGCCGGTCTGGTGGGTGTCGGAGGAGTTCTACGGGGCCGGTCTCGAGCAGGTCCTGCCCGGGCGGTCGGACCTCGCGGGCGGGGACGGGCTGGCGACGCTGGGCGTGGTCCGGTGGGAGGACGGGAAGGCGGAGGCCCACGCCTTGGCCCGCACCGCCCCGCACGGGCAGCGGATGACCTGGCTGCCGCTTTAGCCCTCCGGCCGGTCCGCAACGTCATGAACGAGTCGTTCACCTCGCCGGACGTCATGAACGAGTCGTTCACCTCGCCGGACGTCATGAACGACTCGTTCATGACGTCCGGACCCGCTCCGCGCTCGTTCCGGAGCGCTCGGCCCCTCCCAGCACCCCAACGGCCGCCGCCGAGGAGCGCTCAAGCACGCGGCAAGGCGTTCCAGTCACGCAACGTCACGTACAGGAGATCCACCAGCTCCCCGGCCGCCTCCATGTCCGAAAGGTCTGCCGCATCGGCCCAACGCGCGTCCGAGGCGTCGTCACCCGCCGTGAGCTCCCCGCCGGTGACCGCGCAGGCGTAGTCGAAGATCAAGTACGGCCCGCGCCGGACACTGCCGATCACTGTGCTCGGAATCACGTCCAATCCCGTCTCTTCGCGAAGCTCGCGAATCACGGCCTGTTCGTCCGTTTCGCCCGGTTCGACTCGGCCACCCGGCAGGGACCACTGCCCCGAACCGGGGTCGTTGCGCCGGCGGATGAGCAGCAATCGGCCGTGGTCGTCGAACGCTATGCCGCCGATGCAGCGGATCGTGGTGCTGGTGGGAGCCTCCATGGCCCCAACGGTAGACGTGACCGAACTGAAAACGGATGTCCTGTACACGGAGAGTAGCCGTGCGGTACACTTCGGACCGCGTGCTGACCCAAGCGCGGGACTTACCTCCCGTGCGCCAGTTGAGTGCGGTACAACGTAAAAGTCTGTTGTCCGGTGTCACCGTAAGAGACGGGATTTGATCGCGGTGAACGTGAAGAAGATTGCGGGCCTCGCCGGTATCGCGTTGGTGCTGTTCTTCGTCATTGCCCAGCCGGGGCAGGCCGCTGGCCTCGTCGGCAACATCATCCAGTTCCTCCGTGACTCGGCCGAATCGGTGATCACCTTCGTCAGCAACGTCTTCAAGGGCTGATCGGGGGCTACCCTCGAGCCATGTTCGCGCCACGCGACCCCGACGAGTACCTCCTCGACACCGAGCGGCGGGTCATCCGGATCCGCCGCCACTGGGCGGTGCTGCTGTGGGACACCTTCGAGGCGGCCGCTCTGCTGGCCATCTGCGTCCTGGTGTCCTACCTGCTGCCACCGGCGCTTTACATCGGCCAGAACATCCTCTGGTACGTCGCGCTGATCGTCGTGCTGCGGTTCGCCTACGTGGTGATGGAGTGGTGGGTCGAGCGGCTGGTGGTCACCGACAAGCGGTTCGTCATGACCACCGGGGTGTTCACGACCAAGGTGCTGATGATGCCCATCAGCAAGGTCACCGACCTCAGCTACGTGCGCACCGCCACCGGCCGCATGATGGGGTACGGCACGATGGTCGTCGAGTCGGCCGGTCAGATCCAGGCCCTCAACAAGATCGACTTCCTGCCGCGGCCCGAAGAGTTCTACGACACGATCTCGGAGCTCGTCTTCGGCGACAAGCAGAAGCAGGCCGAGCGCTTCTCCATGATCAAGGCCCAGCGAGCCGCCCGCGGCAAGAAGCCCGTCGGCTAGCCTCATCCCGCCGAGCGTGTGACGCAGCGCATCGTCGACAATGGACACGATGCGCATCGACCTGCACGCCCACTCCACCGCCTCCGACGGCACCGACACGCCGGCCGGGCTCGTCGCCGCGGCCGTCAACGCCGGGCTCGACGTCGTCGCGATCACCGACCACGACACCACCGCGGGCTGGGCGCCCGCCGCCGAGGCGGTGCCGCCGGGGCTGACGCTCGTGCCCGGCGCCGAGCTCTCCACGGTGTCGATCGACCCCGCGACCGGGCGGCAGATCAGCGTCCACCTGCTGGCCTACCTCTTCGACCCGACGTCCGAGCCGGTCGTCACCGAGCAGACCCGGCTGCGCGTCGAGCGCCGCACGCGGCTGCGCCGGATGGCCGAGCGGATGGCCGCCGACGGCCTGCCGGTCGACGCCGACGAGATCTTCGGCCTGCTGCCCGAGGACTCGCCGCCCGGGCGGCCCCACCTGGCCCAGGCGCTGGTCCGCGCCGGGCTGGTCAAGTCCGTCGACGAGGCCTTCGCCGACTACCTCAGCCCGCGCCGCGGCTACTACGTCGCCCGCCGGGACACCCCGGTCGAAGAGGCCATCGACATGATCAGCGCGGCCGGCGGCGTCACCGTCATCGCGCACCCCTTCGCCTTCAGCCGCGGCGCCACCATCAGCGAGGACACCCTCGCCGGGCTGGCCGCGCACGGGCTCACCGGCGTCGAGGCCGACCACCCGAACCACGACGAGCCGACGCGCGCCCGCACCCGGGCGCTCGCCGGCGAGCTCGGCCTGCTCGTCACCGGGTCCAGCGACTACCACGGCACGAACAAGACGATTCCGCTCGGCGCGTGCACCACCGACCCCGGCCAGCTGGAGCAGCTCGTGGCGCGCGCGACCGGGTACCAGGTCGTGAAGGGCTGACATGGCGCTCGCCGACGTCTTCGACGCGAAGCTCTTCATGAGCGCGACGATCACCCTCGTCGTCATCATGGACCCGCCCGGCACCGTGCCGGTGTTCCTCAGCCTCGTCGGCCGCAAGCCGGTCGCGACGCGGGCGCGCGCCGCCCGGCAGGCCGTGCTGGTGTCGCTGCTGGTCATCAGCCTGTTCGCGGTCGCCGGCCAGGCGATCCTCGCCTACCTCGGCATCGGCATCCCCGCGCTGCAGGGCGCGGGCGGCCTGCTGCTCCTGCTGATCGCGCTGCAGCTGCTCACCGGCAGTGGCCACGAACCGGAAGCGGCCGCCGACGACGTCAACGTCGCGCTCGTGCCGCTCGGCACGCCGCTGCTGGCCGGGCCCGGCGCGATCGCCGCGACCATCGTGTTCGTCCGGCAGGCCGACGGGCACATCGGCGCGTACATCGCGCTGGCGGCGGCGATCGTCATGACGCACTTCGTGATCTACATCTGCATGCGCTACTCCGGCGTCGTCATCCGGCTGATCAAGGAAAGCGGCATCACGCTGCTGGCCAAGGTGGCCGGCCTGCTGCTCGCGGCCATCGCCGTCGAGCTTGTCGCGAACTCCGTGCGCGGCTTCATCTCCGGCGGCAACTGACCCCCGCCTTTCGGGTTGTCCTGCCGGACAGGAACTCCCGCGTTCGTTGACATCGTTGGCACCGCTCGCGCAGCCTGAACCTCAGCTCAGCGCTTGAAACGATTCAATCGTCCTGCGTCGGTTTTCGGAGGCCTCGATGAAGTGGCTCAGAGCATTCCTCCCGGTCACGGTGCTGGTGGCGAGCGGCGTGGTCGCCGCCCCCGCCGACGCCGCGCCGGGGTGGCAGAAGTACGTCGTCGCGCCGTCGAGCCGGGACGTCCGGCCGGTGAAGGTGCTGTCCACGACCGGCGACGTCACGAACCCGGACGGCTTGCTCGGGCGGGGTGTCGCGACGTTCAAGCGGCAGGCGCCGCCGCCGAAGCCGGCCTGGCCCCCGGGGACGACGGCCGCCGCGTCGTCGTTCCACGCGCCGAACAACGGCGGGAACGGGCAGCCGCGCACGTACGACCCGGGCAACGCCGTCGACGGCAACCCGGACACGTTCTGGAACGACGACACGATCGGCGCCTACCCGGACGTCCTGACCGTCACCGCGGCCGCGCCGGCCGCGCTGCCCGGCGTGACCGTGCTGTCCCATGTGGACGGCGTGCCGCAGGACTTCACGGTCGAGGTGCTCGACGGCGGCGCGTGGCGCGTCGCGGCTTCGGTGACCGGCAACACCGCGGTGCAGCGCGCGGTCGCGTTCGACCGGCCGGTGACCACCACGCAGGTCCGGATCACCATCGCGAAGGACCAGAACACGCCGTCCGGCGAGTTCAGCCGCGTCGCCGAGGTCTGGCCCGGCCTGGTCGCCGACCCGCCGGTGCCGGTCGCGGTGGTCGACTTCGGCAAGGTCGTCGCGGGGTACCCGAAGATCGCCTTCGCGGGCGCGTCGGCGAACCACCCCGGCATCCGGGTGTCGACCTCGGAAACCCAGCAGTACCTGGGCGAACGCTCCGACTTCTCGCGGTCGGACTTCGCCGGCGGGCCGGGCAGCGACCAGATCGCCGTGCCCGCGACGCCGGCCGTCTGGCGGGACGCGAAGGGCTGCCAGAGCGGCACGCAGGTGTGCGCTGACGGCCTGCGCGGCTTCCGCTACCTGCGGATCAGCCTCGACGCGCTCGCGTCGGACGCGCCGCTGACCCAGCCGTCCGGTGAGGTGCGGATCAGCGGCGTCTCGCTCGACTTCACGCCGTTCCTCGGCACGCCGGCCAGCTACCGCGGCTGGTTCGAGTCGTCCGACGACGCCTTGAACCGCTACTGGTACGCCGCGTCCTACACGAACGAGCTGGGCATGGACACGTTCCGCGAGTCCGATGTGGACCCGCGCGGCGCGTTTTCGCCGTCACTGGACGGAAAGCTCGTGCTGCACGACGGCGCGAAGCGCGACCGCGACCCGTACGTCGGGGACGTCGCGGTGTCCGGGCTGACCCAGTACCTGACGCACCAGGACGGGACGGCGGCGAAGAACGTCCTCGCCGATCTGGCCGACCACCAGCGCGCGGACGGCTGGATCCCGCCGGCGTCGATCAACAGCTACACCTTGCCGCTGTTCGACTACCCGCTCTGGTGGGTGACGTCGAGCTGGGACTACGTGCTCTACACCGGCGACACCGCGTACGCGGCCTCGTACTACTCGCACCTCGTGAAGACGCTCGACAGCTGGTATCCGTCGGTCACCGATTCGCGCGGGTTGCTCGCGAAGGGCCTCAACGGCACCGGCGGCTACGGCGACTACGCGTTCCTGCCGCGCACCGGCGAAGTGACGTACTACAACGCGTTGTACGTCCGGGCGCTGCAAGGCGCGGCGGGCTTGGCGCGGGCGACCGGGCATCCTGCGGACGCCGACCGGTGGCTTTCGCGCGCTTCCGGCGTCTCGGCGGCGGTGAACCAGTACCTGTGGGACCCGGCGGCGGCCGCGTACCTCGACTCGGGGACGGGCGCGGTGCGGCACGGCCAAGACGGCAACAGCCACGCGATCCTGGCCGGGATCGCTTCGCCGGCGCAGGCTTCCTCGGCGTTGGCGCGGCTCGCGGCCGGTGCGCTGCCGTACGGGAACCCGTTCATGGACAACGACACCCTGGTGTCGGACGGCACGAAGCGCGTGTACGCGTTCACGTCGTTCCCGGAGCTGCAGGCGCGGTTCCGGACCGGGCAGGCGGCGTCGGCGATCGACCAGATCAAGCGGATGTACGGCTGGATGGCCACGCACGACCCGGGAATCACGGCGTGGGAAGGCATCGGCGAAGGCGGCTCGCACTACGAGCAGGGCTACACGTCGGCGGCGCACGGCTGGTCGACCGGTGTCGTGCCGGCGTTGACCAACGATCTGCTGGGTGTCTCACCGACTTCGCCGGGGTTCGCGACGTGGACTGTCGCGCCGAACCCGGGCGGCGTCGAGTGGGCGCGGGGAGCGGTGCCGACGCCGAAGGGCGCGTTGTCGGCTTCGTGGTCTCAGCGGGGTTCGGTGTTCTCGCTGACGGTTTCCGCGCCGCGCGGGACGTCGGGGTCGCTGGTGGTGCCGTCGGGCCGGGTGGTGCTGCTGGACGGGCGGCCGATCCGCGCGGCGGGGCCGATGGCAGTTTCCGGCGGGACGCACACGGTGCTGGTGGTGCGGTAGCCGCACTTTCTGCGCGGGGTGGCCTCGCCCCGCGCGGAAAGTGTCGGTGACATCTGGGGCTTCGCCCCAGGTCGGGGGCTCCGCCACCCGAACCCCCGAAAAAAGTGTCGGTGGTGGTGCGTAGCGTGGCAGCCGTGAAGGAGCAGATGGGGTTCGACTTCGGCGTCGCGCAACCGGTTCGGCTCACGAAGGTCTCGCCGGCGCGGCTGGCGACCTTCGACGATTGCCCGCGCCGATACCGCCTCGCCTACCTCGACCGGCCGACGCCGCAGCGCACCGGGCCGTGGGCGCACAGCACGCTCGGCGCGGTGGTGCACAACGCGTTGCGGGCGCTGTTCGACCTGCCGGTGCTCAAGCGGGTGCCGCAGCGGGCGGTGGCGCTGGTGGCCGAGTTCTGGAAGGACGCGGGCTTCGAGAGCGAGGAGCAGGCGGCGCGCTACCGGGCGCGGGCCAAGGGCTGGGTGGCGGAGTACGTCGAGGACAACGACGTCACGCACGAGCCGGCCGGCCTGGAGCGCTGGGTGTCGGCGCCGGTCAACCCGGTGCCGGGGGAGCGGCCGTCGATGATCATCGAGGGCCGCGCGGACCGCATCGACGCGCGCGAGGGCGAACTGGTCATCGTCGACTACAAGACGGGCCGCCGTCCCCCGGACGAGTACGAAGCACGGGCGTCGCAGGCACTGGCGCTGTACGCGGTCGCGGCGGCGCGGACGCTGCGCATGCCGTGCACGACGGTCGAGCTGCACCACCTCCCGACGGGCACGATCGCGGCGGCGGAGCACACCCCGGAAAGCCTCCGGCGCCACCTCCAACGCGCCGACGAGACCGCCGGAGACCTCAGGCTCGCCACGGATACCCTGAAAGCGGGCGGCGACGGGGACGTGCTGTTCCCGGCCCGCCCGGACCGGCGTTGCGCCTGGTGCGACTTCAGGCCGAGCTGCGCGGCGGGCCAGGAGACGGCCCAGCAGTTGCAGCCGTGGGACCTGCTCGCGCCCTGAACGGGAGGGAATGTGGCTTCACCGGACACCGACAAGCTGGCGACGCTCCCCGTGGCGGCAGGTACGCCCGCGCCGCCGCAGCGGGCGGAGCCCGACGGCGGCGGCGAGGAGCGTGCTGCGGCGCCGGAGCAGGTGGCGCGGGGGCGGGTTGCGCGCGGTGCGGCCGAGACGGGTGCTCCGACCGGCGTTCGGACCGGTGCGGCGGAGGCGGAGACCGCGCGGCAGGAGTTGCCCACCGTCGGCGAGGGTGAAGCTGCTGCGCCGGGGCAGGTGGCGCGGGGGCGGGTTGCGCGCGGTGCGGCCGAGACCGGCGCTCCGACCGGCGTTCGGACCGGTGCGGCGGAGGCGGAGACCGCGCGGCAGGAGTTGCCCACCGACGGCGAGGGTGAAGCTGCTGCGCCGGAGCAGGTGGCGCGGGGGCGGGTTGCGCGCGGTGCCGCCGACCCCGGCGCTCCGACCGGCGTTCGGACCGGCGCGGCGGAGGCCGAGACCACGCCGCACGAGTTGCCCACCGTCGGCGAGGAGCGTGCTGCGGCGCCGGAGCAGGTGGCGCGGGGGCGGGTTGCGCGCGGTGCGGCCGAGACCGGCGCTCCGACCGGTGCGGCAGAGGCGGAGATCGCGCGGCAGGAGTTGCCCGCTGCCGGTGTGGCGGGAGCGGTGACTACGCCGCGCGAGCTGGCTGCTGCCGGGGCGGCGGAGGCGGAGACCGCGCGGCACGAGTTGCCCACCGTCGGCGAGGGTGAAGCTGCTGCGTCCGAGGCGGAGACCGCGCGGCACGCGCTGCCCGCTGCGGGTGCGGCGGAGGCCGAGACCGCGCCGCACGAGCTGCCCGCCGCCGACCGGGCTGAAGCGCACACCGTGCCGCAAGAGCGGGTCGCGCCTGAGCGGATCGAACCGGATCCGGCCGAACCGGAACCCGAAGCGGCAGAAACCCCAGCCCCGGCGAAAGAACGTGGGCGCTGGTGGCGAGGCCTCACCGGCTCACTGGCCGCCGGCCTGACCGTGCTCGCCCTCGGTGTCCTGGTCGTCGCCGGCGTCTGTCTCTACACCGGCGCTCCGGGCCCCGGGGCGACGCTCCTCGTCGGCCACCCCATCGCCGCGGCCCTCGCCCTGCTCGCCCAGCGCGTCGCCGACCGGCGAAACGGTCCAGCCGCCGCCGGGGCAGGCGTCGCCGTCGTCCTCTTCGCCGCCTCCGCGGTGACCCTCTTCTGGCTCACTTGAGCGCGGTCAGCGTGTCCCCGCGCTCCTCCAGCAGCACCGGCCCGGCCGCACCCAGGCGGACTGCTCCGGTGTAGCCGCGGCGGTCGACGCCGACCGTCCGGATCGTCGAGCCGTCGTTTTCGTTCAGCACCGCCAGGCCGCCCTTGATGGGGATCACCAGCTGGTTCGCGAACGTGATGCCCGGGCCCATCGCGCTGCCCAGCGTCCAGCGGGGGGACAGGTCGTCGCGGGACAGGGCCAGCACCTTCGAGCCGCTGAACCAGTACACGTTCGCCGCCGTCTGGGTGGTCGCCTCGACGCCCGCCGGGGGGTCTTGGGCCAGGTCCGAAGGCGGGACGTCCAGCGGGTACGCCGCGCGCTGGGTGCCGTCGCCGTTGTACGTGACCAGGAGCTTCTGGTCCGGCAGCACCACCGCCGTCAGCTCACCCGACATCGCGACCACGCGGGCGCGCTTGCCCGCCAGCACCGAACTGAAGCTGACCTGGGGCTCGTCGTCCTTCTCCGGGGCCGCTTTGTAGACCGTCAGGCGGTCGGCCGGGTCGCCCGGGCAGCGCTCGATCACGCCGACCTTGCCCGACGACGCCGCCACCGTGCCGTACATGCAGCCCGTGCGCGGTTGCTTTCCCGCGTTGACCAGCGCCGGGACCTCGCCGTACTCGGCGCTCTTCACGAGGTCGTCGCGCCAGGTGTCGAGGAGCTTCTTGCCCGTCGCCGTCACGTGGGAGCCGTCGCTGACCAGCTGCGTGCCCAGCTCGGCGTTGCCGTTGCGCTGCGCCGTGATCCGGCCCGTGGCCGGGTCCAGCTGCGTCACTTCACTGCAGTTGACGTCCTTGTGGTAGACGGCGTTCAGCCGCCCCCACGTCTCGTTCATCGTGCAGAGCTGCCGGTCACGCGCGTAGTGCCAGCGGATCTGGCCGGTGAGCGGGTCGCGGGCGGCGACCTCGCCGCCGTCGGCCGTGGCCACCGCGTCACCCGCCACCACCGGGACCGGGGTCGCGCCGCTGCGGGCGCTCCACAGCTCCGCCAGCGAGCCCGGCACCTTGTCCGGGGCCGCGGGCAACGGCGGGGGCGGGGCCGCCTCGGTGTGGTCGGTGGCCGCGCTGTCGCTGGTCGCGCCGATGACCAGCGCGACCGCCACCACGGCCACCGCGAGACCCGCGGCGAGCACCCGGTCCCGTCCGCGGTTCCAAGGCGAACGACGTGCCTTGACGCGCGGAGCGGGCGCAGGTGCGGGAACGTCCTCGAGGACGTCTTCGGAGCCGTACTCGGGGGCCGGTTCTTCCGCGGGCTCGACCGGTTCAGGCGCGCTCTCGGGCGCCTTCTCGTCTTCGCTCACTTACCCGACCCCCGTGCGTAGGCCTCAGTCTGCCGACGCAGGTGTATCAGACGTGGCCGCCGGGCGGCGACGGCGGCGCCGACGAGCGGGGCGCTCGGCGTTCTCGCCGGCTTCCTTCTCGACGGCCGGGCCGGTCGCTTCCGGGGCGTTGCCGGTGCGGGTGCGGCGCCGCGAACGGCTCCGCCCCTCGCCGGCGGGAGCGTCTTCCGAGGAGGTGGCGGCGTTGTCCGCGGACTCGATCGCCTCGGCCGCCCGCGAACCACCGCGGGTGCGCTTGCGCGGGGCGCGGGCGCGCTTGCGCGGCGCTTCTTCCGGAGCGGCCTCGCCGGCCTTGCCCCGGCCACGCGGGCCGCGCTTCTTGCCGCCCAGGTCCTCTTCCTCCTCGGCGGCCAGGCCCGCGCGGGTGCGGTTGGCCAGCGGCAGCCGGCCCTTCGTGCCCTCCGGGATGCCCAGGTCCTCGAACAGGTGCGGCGACGACGAGTACGTCTCCACCGGCTCCGGCTTGTCGAGGCCGAGGGTGTCCGAGATCAGCTTCCAGCGCGGCATCTCGTCCCAGTCGACGAGCGTGACGGCGACGCCGGTCCGGCCCGCGCGGCCGGTGCGGCCGATGCGGTGGACGTAGGTCTTCTCGTCGTCCGGGCACTGGTAGTTGATCACGTGCGTGACGTCGTCGATGTCGATGCCCCGGGCCGCGACGTCGGTCGCGACCAGGACGTCGACCTTGCCGGAGCGGAACGCGCGCAACGCCTGCTCGCGGGCGCCCTGGCCCAGGTCACCGTGCACGGCGGCGGCGGCGAAGCCGCGCTCGACCAGATCGTCGGCCACCTTCTGCGCGGTGCGCTTGGTGCGGCTGAAGATCATCGTCAGGCCGCGGTCCTCGGCCTGCAGGACGCGGGCGATGACCTCGGGCTTGTCCATCGAGTGCGCCCGGTAGACGAACTGGGTGGTGCGCTCGTGGATCGCGCTCGCGTCGTTCTCTTCGGCGCGGATGTGGGTCGGCTGGCGCAGGAACGTGCGGGCCAGCGTGATGATCGGGCCGGGCATGGTGGCCGAGAACAGCATGGTCTGCCGCTCGTCCGGCACCATCCGGAGGATGCGCTCGATGTCGGGCAGGAAGCCCAGGTCCAGCATCTCGTCGGCCTCGTCCAGCACCAGGCCGCGGACCTTGCCGAGCACCAGGTGCTGCTGCTCGGCCAGGTCGAGCAGGCGGCCCGGGGTGCCGATCACGACGTCGATGCCCTTGCGGAGGGCCTCGATCTGCGGCTCGTAGGGGCGGCCGCCGTAGATGGCCAGGGTGCGGATGCCGAGGTGCTTGCCGGCGCCCTTGAGGTCGTTGGCGACCTGGATGCACAGCTCGCGGGTCGGCACCACGACCAGCACCTGCGGGGTGCCGTCGCCCGGCACCTGCACGCGGTGCAGCAGCGGGACGCCGAAGCCCAGCGTCTTGCCCATGCCGGTGCGGGCCTGGCCGATGAGGTCGTCGCCGGCCATCGCCAGCGGCAGGGTGAGCTCCTGGATCGCGAAGGTGCGCTCGATGCCGGCCTCGCCCAGGGCCTTGACGATCTCCGGCTTGACGCCGAAGGACGCGAAGGTCGGGTTCTCGGGCTCGACCTCGACACCCGCCTGCAGCGGGTGCGAGGTGTCGAGCGCGGCCGGGCCGGTCTCGCTGTGCTCCAGCGCGACGGCGGGGGTCTGTTCGGTTGTGGGAATTTCTGCGGTCAGGGTGATCGCCTCTCTCGTGACCAGCGCGCACAGCCGTGGGTCCGCTCGACACTCGACCGGGAGTAAACCCTGGTCCCTGGCGCTGAACTGGAGCGCGGAACCGGTCCGTCCCGGGAATGCCGGAAGAGGCGTGCACGCACATTGCAGTACGTCGGCAAGCCACGTGACCTGCCTGTTTCCCGACGTCGGTATGACGTACGGAAGCTTCTTTATCAAAGACAGTGTACCTGGTCAGCAGTTTTTCGACAGTACCCGCCGCGCCGGAGCCAGTGGGATCGGTCTCGTCGCGGCACGTCCGGGTGCTTCGGCGCTACCCTGGCCGCCGTGACCGACCCGAAAGAGATCAGCGAAGGCGTAGTCGACCTGCTGGGTGTGATCGCCTACCTCGAACTTTCCGCCTTCGACCGGCTGGCCGAGGACGCACGCACCGCCCCCACGCTGGCCGGGCGCGCCGCCCTGGCGACGATGGCGGCCGCCGAGATCGGTCACTACGGGCTGCTGGCCCAGCACCTGGCCGCCCAGAGCGTCAAGATCGAGGACGCGATGGCGCCGTTCGTGGCCCAGGTCGACGCCTGGCACGCCTCGACGCCACCGAAGTCGTGGCTGGAATCGCTGGTCAAGGCCTACGTGGGCGACGGGCTGGCCGCGGACCTCTACCGCGAGATCGCCAGCTGGCTCGACCCGGAGACCAAGGACCTGGTGCTCACCGTCCTCGCCGACACCGGCCACTCGGCGTTCGCGGAGCGCGAAGTGGCCGCCGGCATCCAAGCCGACCCCAAGACCCGCGACAAACTCGCCCTGTGGGGCCGCCGCCTGCTCGGCGAGGCACTGACCCAGGCCCAGTACGTCGTCGCCGAGCGCGACGGCCTGGCCGAGCTCATCATCGGCGGCTCCGGCGACCTCTCCGGAATTGCGGCGCTGTTCCGGCGGTTGCAGCAGGGGCACACCAAGCGCATGCAGGCGCTCGGCCTGGGCTGACCCCGATGGAGTACCCGGAATTGACGACGCGGTCAGGCGCGGTCATGCGCCACCGGAACGAGCCCGTTCGGTTAGCCTTGCCGAGCACATCCCTTACGAATTTCCAGCGGAGGTCCCACGTGGAGGTCAAGATCGGCATCAAGGACACACCGCGCGAGCTGGTGGTGTCCAGCGGCCAGTCTCCCGAAGAGGTGGAGAAGCTGGTCGCCGAGGCCCTGACGGCCGGTGACGGGCTCTTCCGCATCAGCGACGAGAAGGGGCGCAAGTACATCGTCCCCTCCGACCGCATCGCGTACGTCGAGATCGCCCCGTCCGACGTCCGCAAGGTCGGCTTCGGCGTCGGCGACTGATCCCTCGCGGCCAAGGCCACTCCGGGACGTTCCCGGGGTGGCCTTTCGCATGCCCGGGTTCGCGCGTCGAAGGTCGGCCGGTCGAGTGGCCCCTCGGCGTCCGCGCCGTGGCGGGCGTCGTCGGCCGGGCGGGCGAGCTGCTGCTGGCGGCTCGGGTGGCGCGGGCGTCGCGACGCCGGTGGGGGCGGCCGCGCTCGGTGCCTGACCCGGCGTTGCCGGCGCGAGCCCGTGGCGGCCTTTCGCATGCCTGGGTTCGGGCGTCGAAGGTCGGCTGGTCGAGTGACCCCTCGGCGCCGGCGCCGTGGCGGGCGTCGTCGATCGGGGCGGGCGAGCTGCTGCTGGCGGCTCGGGTGGCGCGGGCGCCGCGATGCCGGTGGGGGCGGCCGCGCCCGGCGCCTGACCCGACGTTGCCGGCGCGAGCCCGTGGCGGCCTTAAGCATGCCCCGGGTTCACCGGATTGTGGTGTTTCGCTTGGTGTGTCGGGTTTCCGCCACCTAGCTTCGGCCGGTGACCACTCTCGAGCAGTCCGCCGTCGCGGACCTCGTGCGGAGCACGCTCTCCGCGCACAAGTCGTTGTTCCTCGCCACCTCGGGCAGCACCGGGCCGTGGGTCGGCGGGGTGTACTTCGCCGAAAGCGGCGAGTTCACCCTGAACCTCGTCCTCGAGGACCGCGGCCGGACGCTGGCCGCCATCCGGGAGAACCCGGTCGTTTCGGTGGTCGTCTCCACCGGCTCGCCGATGCAGCCGTTCCTGCAGGCCCAGGCGCTCGCCGAGGTCGTCGGCGGCGAAGGGGACGCGCGGGTGCGCGAGCTGCTCGTGGCGAAGGTGCCGGAGGCGGCGCCGTTCCTCGACGCGCCGGTCACGGCCGTCGAGCTGACCGTGCGGAAGTGGCGCGCCACCGACATCGCCAACGGCCTGATCCCGGGCGTCGAGCTGCCCGGCCCGCGCCTGCCCTGAGGCCCGCGAGCGCCTCGCCGTTACGCGTTCAGCTCTTCGAGCGACGTCGGGACGTGG
Organism: Amycolatopsis sp. cmx-4-83; assembly: GCF_046548815.1. Taxonomy (NCBI): domain Bacteria; kingdom Bacillati; phylum Actinomycetota; class Actinomycetes; order Pseudonocardiales; family Pseudonocardiaceae; genus Amycolatopsis; species Amycolatopsis sp. cmx-4-83. The sequence goes on from NZ_JAEBEF010000001.1 coordinate 904,120, forward strand.
AACGGCGGGGTGCTCGTCCCCATGATCCGGTAGCGGCCCCACGGGTCCGGGTCGGACAGCTCGCCGTCCGCCGTGTACTCGCCCGCCTGGATCGACACCGGCTTCTTCTTGCCGCCGGCGAGCTTGGTCAGCTCCTCGTTCACCGCCACCCGGCCGTACCAGCGGTAATAGCCGTCGATCGGCTGGAAGTAGCCGCGCAGCTCCACCGTCGTCGACACGGACACGCCGTCGACCACGAGGGTCGCTTCGCCGCTGTAGCCGTCTTCGTCGTGCTCGCTCATGAGGTCTCCTCCACCGCTTCGGCGCGGCCCAGCTGGACCACCTTGTTGGCTTCCAGGGGCTGGTTCGGGTCGATGACGACGCCGTGCTGGCGGCTCAGCCCGTCGATGGCCGCCCAGATGATCTGCGTCAGGTACTCCACGACCGAGTCGCGGCCCATCGACCGGCGGTCCAGCCACCACTCGCCGGTGTTCTGGACCATGCCGACGATGCCGTGCGCCCACGGCTCGGCCGCGCCGGAGTCCATGTTGAACATCCGCATGTAGTCGCCGAGCAGCGCGGTCAGCGCCGACGCGATCAGCTCCTTGTCCTCGGCCACGACGTCCGACGACACCGGCTTCTCCGGCCGCCCGTGCGCGAGCAGCCGGTACAGGTTCGGGTGCTCCTCGATCACGGTGAAGAACGCGTCGAGCGCCATCCGGATCCGCGGCACCGGCGCCAGTTCGGCGTTGATCGCCGGGATCAGCCGCTCGAACAGGATCTCCGTGCCGCGCTGGCCGAGCGCCACGTAGAGGTCGGCTTTGTCGTCGAAGTGCCGGTACAGCACCGGTTTCGTGACGCCGGCCTCCGCGGCGACGTCCTCCATGCCGAGGTCGGGGCCGTGCGTGTCGAGCGCCCGCAACGCGGCTTCGACGAACTCCTTGCGCCGCGCGATCCGGTGCTTGCGCCAGCGGTCGCGCCGGGCGTCGCCGGTCGTCTCCTCGCCACGCGAGGCCTTGCTGGACTGCTTGCCGGAGCGCTTGACACGTTCGATCACGAAGGTCATGCTACGCACAGGTAACTGTTACCTCAAGTTACACATTGCGGAAGGGGTGTCGGCAATGACGCGGACGCTGAAGGAACCGGACCGCGACAAGACCGCGGAACGCCTGCTGAAGTCGTCGGCGAACAAGTTCTACGACCCCGACGTCGACATCGACTGGGCCGCGCCGCTGGTCGAGGGCAAACGCTTCATCCTGGACGAACGCTCCTCGCTGTACGGCACGAAGCTGTGGGACGAGCTGACCCCGGAGCAGCGCATCGAGCTGGGCAAGCACGAGGTCGCCAGCGTCGCGACCACCGGGCTGTGGTTCGAAATCCTCCTGATGCAGATGCTGCTGAAGGAGGTCTACGAGCAGGACCCGACGTCCGCGCACGCCCAGTTCGCGCTCACCGAGATCGCCGACGAATGCCGGCACTCGACGATGTTCGCGCGGATGGCGTCGCGGATCGGCTGCCCCGCCTACGGCCCGGTGCCGTGGCTGCGGAAGCTGGCGAAGCTCATGCCGTCGATCTCCTACGGCCCGGCGCGCTACGGCGCGATCTTGGTCGCCGAGGAGGTCCTCGACCGGCTGCAGCGCGAGCAGATGAACGACGAAGGCGTCCAGCCGCTGGTCCGGATGGTCAACCGGATCCACGTGCTCGAAGAGGCCCGGCACGTCACCTTCGCCCGCGAAGAGGTCACGCGCGGGATGGCGAAGCTGTCGAAGGCCGAGATCGCCTACCAGCAGTTCATCATCGCGCTGATCTCGTACTTCGTGACGCGGGCGTTCATCAACCCGAACGTCTACAAGGCGGTCGGCATCCGGCCGCGCGACGGCGTCGAAGCGGCGCTGAACAACCCGCACTGGCAGGGGACGATCGCGTGGGCGGGGGAGAAGATCATGCCGTTCCTCGAGGAGTCCGGCCTGGTCGGGCTGCCCGGGAAGTACTTCTGGCGCAAGTCCTTCCTGCTCCCGGCGGGCCGGTGACGACCGCGTCGCGGCTGCGCGACCCCTCGATCGGGCACCGGTTCGTCGCGAGCGACGGCGCCGCGCTGCACGTCGAGGAGTCGGGCCCGGCCGACTCGGCGGTCACGCTGGTGCTGGTGCACGGCTGGACGCAGGACCACCGGACGTGGGACTTCGTGCTGCCGCACCTGGACCCCGGCGTGCGCGTGCTGCGCTACGACCTGCGCGGCCACGGCGGTTCGGCGCACGCGCGCCCCGGTTCGGCGACGATCTCGCGGCTGGCCGACGACCTGGCCGAGCTGATCGCCGACCGCGTCCCGTCGGGCCCGCTCGTGCTGGCCGGGCACTCGATGGGCGGCATGACGCTCATGGTGCTGGCCGAACGGCACCCGGAGCTGGTGTCGGAGCGGCTGGCGGGCGCGGCGTTCGTGGCGACGTCGTCGGGGGACATGGACCAGCTGACGCTGGGGTTCCCGGGCCTGGTCGGCCGCGGCGTGACGCGCTTCGAGCCGCGGGTGGCCCGCCTGCTCGCCCGGCTGCGGTCGGACACGCTGCGGCTGCGGCCGGCGATGGTCCGCTCGGGCGCCCGGCAGCTCGTCTTCGGGGCACGCCCGGGGCGGGCGCAGGTCGACAGCGTCGTCGAGCAGCTGCTGTGCGCGCACCCGGCGAGCGCGGGGCTGTTCCTGGACGCGATCGCCGCCCACCGCGGTGTGGGCGGGCTGGGCGCGCTGTGCGACGTGCCGTCGGTGGTGCTGGCGGGGGAGCGGGACCGGCTGTGCCCGCTGGCGCACGCGAAGGTGATCGCGGACGAGCTGCCGCACGCGGAGTTCGTCCGGTTCCCGGGCGCGGGTCACATGCTCCCGCAGGAACGCCCCTTCGAGGTCGCCCGCCGCATCTCCACCCTGGTCCGCGTCGCCACTCGCGGCAACTAGGCATCTTTCATAGGGAAAGCTCCGCTTTGCGACACAAAGCGGAGCTTTCCCTATGAAAGTGCGGTTCAGGCGTCCTTGAGGGGGAAGCCGCCGCCGATGCCGCGCCAGGCGAGGTTGGCCGTCAGGGCCACCGCCTCCTCCTGGCTCATCGACTGGTGGTGCTGCAGCCAGAACCGGGCGCTGACCTGGCTCATCCCGACCAGCCCCACCGCCAGCAGCCGCGCCTTGTCCTCGTCGAGGCCGGCGTCCGCCGTGATCGTCTCCGTGATCGCGTCCACGCTCGCCGACGTCGCGCGGTCGACCGCTTCCTGGACCGCCGGCTCGCCGCGCAGGTCGGACTCGAACACCATCCGGAACGCGCCCGCGTCCTCGCTGACGAAGTCGAAGAACGCCCCGACCGTCGCCGGGACGCGCTGGCGGTTTTCGGTGGTCGAGTCCAGCGCCGTCTGCACGCGCTTGACCAGCTCGTCGACGTGGCTCTCCAGCAGCGCGATGTACAGATCGAGCTTGCCGGGGAAGTGCTGGTAGAGAACCGGCTTGCTGACACCGGCCACTTCGGCGATCTCGTCCATCGCGGCGGCGTGGTAGCCGTTCTCGGCGAAGACCCGCTGGGCCGCGGCGAGGAGCTGGGCCCGGCGCTCCGTCCGGGGCAGCCGCACCCCGCGCTGCTGCAGCCGCGTCATCTCCGTCATGCTCATCCTCCCGTCTTCACACCTTCGACGGGCGGGGTCGCCACCGCGTGAAGTCGTCCTGAAGATTACTCGCCGGTATGTATGCCGTGCCACGGGTCGGGCATCCTGGTTCCGTGAACACCGCCGTGACCGCGCGGGCGCCGCTGACGCACGTGCCCCTGTCGACCAGGGAATTGCCGTCTCTCGAGCCGTTGAAACCGCCGTGGCCGGCGGCCTTCGAAGAAGTCGGGACCGCGCGGCTCCACGTCCGCCGCACGCCGGGACCCGACGGCGTGCCCGCGGTGTACGTCCACGGCCTCGGCGGCTCGTCGACGAACTGGACCGACCTGGCCGCGCTGCTCGCCCCGGTCGCCGGCGGCACCGCCCCCGACCTGCCCGGATTCGGCTACTCCGAGCCCGAAGCGGGCTTCGACTTCACCCTCGACGCGCACGCCGACGTCGTCGCGCGGCACATCGAAACCGGTTTTTCGGGGGCGCGGGTGGCGGAGTCCCCGCCCCGGGGCGAAGCTCCGGCTGTCTCGGCAGCGGTCGGTGGGCCGGTGCACCTGTTCGGCAACTCGATGGGCGGGGCGATCGCGCTGCTCGTCGCCGCGCGGCGCCCGGAGCTGGTCAAGACGCTCACGCTCATCTCGCCGGCGGTCCCGGACCGGCGGCCCGACCCGCGCCGGTTGTCCGACCCGCGGATGGCGCTCGCCTACCTGCCGCTGGTCGGCGCCCGCGTGCGGGCCCAGCTCGCGGCGCTGGGGCCGCGCGAACGCGCCGCGCAGGTCATCAAGCTCTGCTTCGCGGACCCGTCGAGGTTCCCGGACAGCCGGCTCGACGAGCTCACCGAGGAGCACGGCGCCCGCGCCGGCTTCACCTGGGCGGCGCCCGCGATGGCCCGCAGCACGTTCGCCATCTTCCGGGCCTGGTCGACGCTCGGGAAGGCGTCGCTGTGGTCGGTCGCGCCACGGGTGACGGCGCCGACGCTGGTGGTCTGGGGCCGGGAGGACCGCGTCATCTCGGTGAAGCGGGCCGTGCGGACCGCGCGGGCGATCCCGCGGGCGCGGCTGCTGGTGCTGCCGCGGACCGGGCACGTGGCGCAGATGGAGCGTCCGGTGGTCGTCGCCAAGGCCGTTCTGGGCATGTGGGAGCACGTCGAAGCCGGTACCTGGTAGCCCGATCGAGTGAGGACAAACCCCTGCGTGGTCAGCCAGTCGCCGATAACGGTTCGGTGGCGCTGTGGCACCCTGGTGCGGTGGACCGGGTGAAGCAGGACGCGCGAGGCGACGATCGGCGGGCTCCCCACCGCGCGTCGGGCCGCCGGACCCCAGAGCCCGAGGAGTCGCCGCGCACCGGGCAGTACCGCCCGTCGTCGAAGGCGCCGGCGCAGCGCGTCACCGAGGACCGCTACCGCCCGGGCGGGCGGCGGACCAGCGCCGAGCCGCTGAGCGCCTCCTGGAAGCCCCACGTCGAGACGCCGCGCGAGCAGCCGAAGGAAGCGCCGCCGAAGTCCGGTCTCGCGAAGCTCACCAAGACCTACGGCTGGCGCGTCTACGCCCTGCCGATCCTCGTCGTGCTGACCGTGCTCGTCGTGGTCAACACGGCCACCAGCCCGGCCCAGCCGATCGCCGAGCAGAGCGCCGCGCCCGGCGTCGAGTCGGCGGGCGGCGACGCGGCCGGCGGCGCCATCGACGGCGAGGGCGAAGCGGGCATCCCGGAGAACCCGGCCAAGCCGGTCGACCTCAAGGTCCCGACGGCGGACCTGCCGAACGGCAGCCCGTTCACCCAGGCCGGCCGGGGCAGCTGGCACGTCGTCCCCGGCAGCGGCCCCAAGGTCGGCAGCGGCAAGCTCTACACCTACACCGTCGAGGTCGAGGACGGCATCGACGCCTCGAGCTACGCCGGCGACGACGCCTTCGCCGCCGCGGTCCAGGGCACGCTGTCCGATCCCAAGAGCTGGACGTGGGACGGCAAGATCGCCCTCCAGCGCGTCGACGCGAACTTCCCGAACCCGTCGTTCCGCGTGAGCCTCACCACGCCGGAGACGACGCACCGCGCCGACGCGTGCGGCTTCCAGATCACCTTCGAGGCGTCCTGCTACCGCAAGAGCATGGGCCGGGTGCTGATCAACCTGGCCCGCTGGGTGCGCGGCGCGAAGGCGTTCTACGCGGACATGACCGGCTACCGCCAGTACGCCATCAACCACGAGGTCGGCCACGCACTGGGCAACCAGCACGTCGGCTGCGGTGGTAACGGCCAGCCGGCCCCGGTGATGATGCAGCAGTCGTTCGGCGTCTCCGACGACTACGTCTCGATGCTCAACGACATCCCCGGCGGCGACAAGGGCAAGGTGGCCAAGGACGGCCGCGTCTGCACGCCGAACGCCTGGCCCAATCCCACTCCGTAAGACCTTCCCAGTATGTGGCATGGGGGAAGGTCTGTTTGCCTGCGCGTGTTGTGCATAGTGGGATGGACGCGAACCGCGCGCGAGATGGAGGACCCATGTCAGCACTGCCGCCGCTCGTCGAGCCGGCTGCCGAGCTCACCAAGGAAGAGGTGGCGCGGTACAGCCGTCACCTGATCATCCCGGACGTCGGGGTGACCGGGCAGAAGCGGCTGAAGAACGCCAAGGTCCTGGTCATCGGCGCCGGCGGCCTCGGCAGCCCCGCGCTGCTCTACCTGGCCGCGGCCGGCGTCGGCACGCTCGGCATCGTCGACTTCGACGTCGTCGACGAGTCGAACCTGCAGCGCCAGGTCATCCACGGCCAGTCCGACGTCGGCAAGCTCAAGGCCGCGTCGGCGCAGGAGTCGATCGCCGAGATCAACCCCCTGGTCAAGGTGCACCTGCACACCGACCGGCTGGACTCGTCGAACGCGCTCGAGATCTTCGAGCAGTACGACCTCATCGTCGACGGCACCGACAACTTCGCCACGCGCTACCTCGTGAACGACGCCGCCGTGCTGCTGGGCAAGCCGTACGTGTGGGGCTCGATCTTCCGGTTCGAGGGCCAGGTCAGCGTGTTCTGGGAGGACGCGCCGAACGGCAAGGGCCTCAACTACCGCGACCTCTACCCGGAGCCGCCGCCCCCGGGCATGGTCCCCTCCTGCGCCGAGGGTGGCGTGCTGGGCGTGCTCTGCGCGTCCATCGGCTCGATCATGGTGACCGAAGCGATCAAGCTGCTCACCGGCATCGGCGAGCCGCTGCTCGGCCGTCTGATCAGCTACGACGCGCTGGAGATGAAGTACCGCGAGGTCAAGATCCGCAAGGACCCGGAGACCCCGAAGATCACCGAGCTGATCGACTACGAGGCGTTCTGCGGTGTCGTCTCGGACGAGGCCGCCCAGGCCGCGTCGGGCAGCACGATCACGCCGGCGGAGCTCAAGGCCAAGTTCGACAACGGCGACAACTTCGCCCTGATCGACGTCCGCGAGCAGCACGAGTACGAGATCGTCAACATCAAGGGCGCGACGCTGATCCCGAAGGACCGCATCCTCTCGGGCGAGGCGCTGGCGGAACTGCCGCAGGACAAGCCGATCGTCCTGCACTGCAAGTCGGGCGCCCGCTCGGCGGAGGCCCTCGCCGCCCTGCACGCGGCCGGCTTCAAGGACGCGACGCACCTCGGTGGCGGTGTCCTGGCGTGGGCGAAGCAGATCGACCCGAGCCTGCCGACCTACTGACAGTGGCTTTTCGCGAAGGCCGCCCCCGGCTTCCGGGGGCGGCCTTCGCGGCGTTTCGTCCGAGTCGCAAAACACTGTGTGACCAGCGCGTCTTCTCGAACGTGGACCACCCGGCCGGGTAACGTCAAGACTCGTGCGGTCAACCCTCGAACGCCCTCCGGCGCACGTCTGCTCGGCCTTCGGCGGCCTCGACGACGCCAGCGAACCGCTGCCGGACTCGACGGCGTGGCGCTGCGGCGACCTCGTGCTCAAGCCGGTCACCGACAAGGCGAAGACGCTGTGGACCGCCCGCGCCCTCGACTACATCGCCGAGCCGGGACTGCGGGTCGCGAAGCCGGTCGGCTCCAGCGACGGCCGCTGGATCGTCGGCGGCTGGACGGCGTCCCGCTTCGTCTCCGGCACGCCCGAGCACCGCGGCGACGCGTCGGTGCTGGCGGCGGTGAAGCTCCACCGCGCGACGCTGGGCCTGCCCCGGCCGGAGTTCCTGGCCACCCGCCGCGACGTCGACGCGATCGCCGACCGGGTGGCGTGGGAGGAACTCGAGGTTCCGCTGGAAGAGACGAAGGGCGGCCGCTGGTTCGAGGTGCTGGCGGGTGCCCGCCGTCCGATCCGCCTGCCGTCGCAGGTGGCGCACGGCGAACTGCTGGCGGGCTTGCTGTTCGACGGCACCGGGGCACCGGGCCTGGTGGACTTCGTGCCGTACTACCGCCCGGGTGAGTACGGCGCCGCGATCGTCGCGGTGGACGCGCTGGCGTGGGGCGGGGCGACGCGGGAGCTGCTGGAGCGGTGGGCGCACCTGCCGGAGTGGCCGCAGCTGCTGTTGCGGGCGGTGCTGTTCCGGCTGGCGGCGAACGCGCTGAACCCGCGCTCGACGCAGGCCTCGCTGGACGGGTTGCGGGCCGCGGCTCGCGAGGTGAGCGGGGTTTTGTAAGGGTGGCGGCCCGGCCGTCGCTGCGGGATCGCGCCTCGGGTACCCGGCGCCCGCTGTCTTGTGACGGGCCCCGGCCGCCTGGGATGCTGGCTTCATGAGCACCCAATGCCGAAAGGGCGATGCCGCGTAGGCGGCCCGCAAGCCTGCGCCGCGCCCAGCGACTCGACGTCGCCGGACCGCCGCCGGCCAAGATTCCCCACCTCTCCCGGCGCGCGCAGCGGCAGCTCGCCTTCGCCGAAGCCGCCGCGGGCGGCTCGCCCGGGTTCGTGGCCGACCTGCTCGAAGACTGGGACCGCGCCACCCGGCCGCCCTTCCGGCTGACCCTGCCGGCCTCCCCGCACCCAGATTGCGACCCGGTCGGCACACGCTGGCTCCTCGCTCGGGTGCTGGCCGAGCTGCCGCGCCGGGACCGGGCGCTGGTCGGCGCCGTGCTGTCGCGGGTCGATCGGCGGTTCGCCGCGCGGACGCTGCCCGATCCGCTCAACCCCTCGCCGTGGTGGTTCGAGCGGCGGCTGTTCGAGCAAAGCGGCTGGGGACGGCTGTGACCGAGGTCGCAAGGTCGCCGTCACGGCCGGGGAGGCGCCGCTGACCTCAGGTCTCCCGGTCCGTGGACGCGGATCTCACCGGCCGGGCGGCGGGCGCGCCGCCGCAATGTCAACTGCCTGAAACATTCGGTCGATTCCGAGTAACACGGCCTCCTTAGCGTCAGGGCATTCCCGAACCGCCGAGGAGGTGCCCGTGCCGCAGGTCGACACCCACTGCCCGTACTGCGCGCTGCAGTGCGGGATGAGCCTCGACGGTGCCCGCGTCACGCCGCGGGACTTCCCGGTCAACGCCGGCGGCCTCTGCCAGAAGGGCTGGACCTCCGGCAGTCTCCTCACTTCGCCGAAGCGGCTGACCACCCCGCTGCTGCGCGTCAACGGCGGGCTCGAGCCGGTCAGCTGGGACTTCGCCCTTGACTTCGTCGCGCGCAAGCTGGCCGGGATCACCGGCGAACACGGTCCGGACGGCGTCGCGATCTTCGGCGGCGGTGGGCTGACCAACGAGAAGGCCTACCTGCTCGGCAAGTTCGCCCGCGTCGCGCTCGGCACCTCGCAGATCGACTACAACGGCCGGTTCTGCATGTCCTCGGCCGCCGCCGCGGGGATCAAGGCGTTCGGGGCCGACCGCGGGATGCCGTTCCCCGTCACCGATCTCAAGCGGGCCGACGTCGTGCTGCTCGCCGGGGCGAACCCGGCCGAGACGATGCCGCCGTTCACCCAGCACCTGCGCGGGACCGACCTGATCGTCGTCGACCCGCGGCGGACGCCGACCGCCGAGCTGGCGAGCCTGCACCTCGCTCCCCGGCCCGGCACCGATCTCGCGCTGGCGCTGGGCATCCTGCACGCCGTCGTCGAAGGCGGTCACCTCGATCAGTCCTATGTGGATGATCGCACCAACGGTTTCGGGGACGTGTGGCGGATCGTCGCGTCCTGGTGGCCGGAACGCGCCGAGCGCGTCACCGGGGTGTCGGCCGCCGACATGCGCCTCGCCGCGGAGAAGCTCGCCGGGGCCCGCAACGCCTACATCCTCACCGCGCGCGGCACCGAGCAGCACGCCACCGGCACCGCGAACGTCGGCGGCTGGATCAACCTCGCCCTCGCGCTCGGCATGCCGGGCCGGGACGGCTCCGGCTACGGCTGCCTCACCGGGCAGGGCAACGGCCAGGGCGGGCGCGAGCACGGCCAGAAGGCCGACCAGCTGCCCGGCTACCGCAAGCTCGACGACCCGGCCGCCCGCGAGTACGTCGCCGGCGTGTGGGGCGTCGACCCGGACAGCCTGCCCGGACCCGGCCGCTCGGCCACCGAACTGCTCGAGGCGCTCGGCCAGGAAGGCGGCCCGAAGGCGCTGATGGTGTTCGGCAGCAACGTCGTCGTCTCGGCGCCGCGCTCGCAGCGCGTCCAAGATCGGCTGTCCGAACTGGACTTCCTGGTCGTCGCCGACTTCGTGCTGTCGGAGACCGCGGCCCTCGCCGACGTCGTCCTGCCGGTCACCCAGTGGGCCGAGGAGCACGGCACGCTCACCAACCTCGAAGGCCGGATCCTGCTGCGCCGCAAGGCACTCGATCCGCCGCCCGGTGTCCGGTCCGATCTGGACGTCCTCAACGGACTCGCGAAACGGCTCGGACAGCCGGAAAACCGGTTCCCCGTCGACGCCGAGACGGTGTTCGAAGAGCTGCGGATCGCGTCCAAGGGCGGCATCGCCGACTACTCCGGCGTCAGCTACGAGCGGCTGCGCGACGGCGAGGCCCTGCACTGGCCGGTGCCCGCGGCTGACCACCCCGGAACCCCGCGGATGTTCCTCGACGCGTTCGCCCACCCGGACGGCCGGGCGCGGTTCGTGCCGGTCGAGTACACCGGTCCTGCGGAGCTGCCGGACGAGGAGTTCCCGTTGCAGGCCACCACCGGCCGCGTGCTCCAGCACTACCAGTCGGGCGCGCAGACCCGGCTGATCGACGAGCTCAACGACGTCGTGCCGGAGGCGTTCGTCGAGGTCCACCCCGACACGGCCAAGCGTGCCGGTCTCGAGGAAGGCGATCCCGCGAGAATCCGTTCCCGGCGCGGCGAGACCGTGGCCAAGGTGCGGTTCGTGCAGTCGTTGAAGCCTGATCTCGTGTTCCTGCCGTTCCACTTCCCGGGTGAGCAGCGCGCGAACCTGTTCACCAACCCGGCGCTCGACCCGGTGAGCCGGATGCCGGAGTTCAAGGTGTGTGCCGTTTCTCTGTCTACTGTGGATGGTGCCGCATGACACCGCGTGAAGTCGTGATCGTCGGCTACGGCATGGCCGGTGCCCGGCTGGCCGACGAGATCCGCCGCCGTGACCCGATCGCCGAACGCGTCCGGCTGACCGTGCTCGGCGCCGAGAAGCACGCTGCCTACAACCGGGTGCTGCTCTCGGCCGTCGTCGCCGGCGGGATGAGCGCCGAAAGCGTCCGCCTGCACGACGACGAATGGGCCGCGCGCCACAACATCGACCTGCGGCTCGGGGTCGACGTCGCCAGCATCGACCGCGAGAAGCGCTGCGTCGAACTCGCCGACGGTGCGTGCGTGGACTACGACGCCCTGGTGCTCGCCACCGGCGCCAACCCGTGGATCCCGCCGGTCGAAGGTCTCGAAGCCGGGCCGGGCGTGGTCGCCTTCCGCAGCCTCGACGACTGCGCCAAGATCCTCGAAGCGGCCCGGTTCGGCGCGCCCGTCGCGGTGCTCGGCGGCGGCCTGCTCGGTCTGGAAGCCGCCCGCGGCCTGGCCGGGCGCGGCAACCAGGTCACCGTCGTGCACCCGCTGGGTCACGTCATGGAACGCCAGCTCGACGCGGCCGCCGGGCACGTGCTGGCCCGCCGGCTCACCGACATGGGCGTGACGTTCAAGTTCGGCGCCACCGCCGCCCGCTACCTCCCCGGGGACGGGCTCAAGCTCGACGACGGCACCCTCGTCCCGGCCGACCTGGTCGTCGTCGCCGCCGGTGTCCGCGCCGAAACGCGCCTGGCCACCGAAGCCGGGCTGGACGTCGAGGGCGCGGTGCTCGTGGACGACACCCTGCGCACCAGCGACGGCCGCATCCACGCCCTCGGCGACTGCGCGCGCCACCCCGGCGCCCCGGCCGGGCTGATCCAGCCCGCGTGGGAACAGGCCGCGGTCCTCGCCGACGTGCTGACCGGCACGAACGCGGCCGCCCGCTACCGCGGCACGACCGCCGTCACCCGGCTCAAGGCCCGCGGTATCGACCTCGCCGCGCTCGGCGAGACGCAGCTCGAAGCCGGTACCCCCGACGCCGAGGTGCTGACGTTCAACGACCCCACCGGCGGCCGGTACGGCAAGCTCGTCGTCCGCGAAAACCGCGTGGCCGGCGCGATCCTGCTCGGGCTGCCCGACGCGGCCGCGACCATCACCCAGTTCCACGACCGCGGCACGCTGCTGCCCGACGACCGGCTCGCCGTCCTGCTGGGCCGCGCGCTGCCCACCGGCAGCACCCCGGCCGCCAGCCCGGCCGACCTGCCCGCCGCCGCGGTGATCTGCCGCTGCAACAACGTCACCAAGAGCCGCCTGATCGAAGCCTGGAAGGGCGGTGCCACCGACACTCCCGCACTGGCGCGGGCCACGCGAGCCACGACGGGCTGTGGCGGGTGCACCGACACCGTCGGCGGCATCGCCAACTGGCTCGCGGCGCAATGACCGACCCGACCCGCTCTGAGGAGAACGCCGTGGTACACCAAGGAAAGCACTGGATCGAGCACTGGGAACCGGAGAACGAAGAGTTCTGGGAGGCGAAGGGCAAGAAGATCGCCCGCCGCAACCTCTGGTTCTCCGTGCTGGCCGAGCACATCGGCTTCTCGGTCTGGACACTGTGGTCGGTCATCGTCCTGTTCATGGGCAAGGACTACGGGTTCTCCGCCGCCGACAAGTTCCTGCTCGTCTCGACGCCGACGCTGATCGGCGGCCTGATGCGGCTGCCCTACACCTTCGCCGTGGCGAAGTTCGGCGGTCGCAACTGGACGATCGTCAGCGCCGTCCTGCTGCTGATCCCGACGGTCCTCGCGGCCGTCGTGCTGCACCCCGGGACGTCGCTCGGCACGTTCCTGCTGGTCGCGGCGCTCGGCGGCGTCGGCGGCGGCAACTTCGCGTCGTCGATGACGAACATCAACGCCTTCTACCCCGAGAAGCACAAGGGCTGGGCCCTCGGCCTCAACGCCGGTGGCGGGAACCTCGGCGTCGCCGCGATCCAGCTCGTCGGGTTGCTGGTGATCGGCACGGCGGGCGCGACCGCGCCGCGGGTGGTGCTCTTCGTCTACCTGCCGCTGATCGTCGTCGCCGCCGTGTGCGCGTACCTCTACATGGACAACCTCGCCACGATGAAGGGCGACACCAAGGCGATGCGCGAGGTCGTCAAGGACCCGCACACCTGGGTGATGTCGTTCCTCTACGTCGGCACGTTCGGCTCGTTCATCGGCTACAGCTTCGCCTTCGGCCTGGTGCTGCAGAACCAGTTCGGCCGCACCCCGCTGCAGGCGGCCGCGGTGACGTTCCTCGGTCCGCTGCTCGGCTCGCTCTCGCGGCCGACCGGCGGCTGGCTGGCCGACCGGGTCGGCGGCGGCAAGATCACCTTCTTCACGTTCATCGGGATGGCGCTGGCCACGGTCGTGCTGATCCTCGCCTCGACCTCGAAGTCCCTGGCGCTGTTCACGATCGCGTTCATCGTGTTGTTCGTGCTCACCGGCGTCGGCAACGGCTCGACGTACAAGATGATCCCGGCGATCTTCCGCGCCAAGGCGAAGGTGGCGATCGCGAACGGCGCCGAAGAGACGGCCGAGCTGCTCAAGGCGCGCCGCCTCTCGGGCGCGCTGATCGGCCTGGCCGGCGCGATCGGTGCCGAGGGCGGGCTGTTCATCAACCTCGCCTTCCGGCAGTCGTTCGCCGACGCGAAGAGCGGTGTCCCCGCCTTCATCGGATTCCTCGTCTTCTACGGGCTGTGCTTCGCCGTCACCTGGGCGGTCTACCTGCGCAAGCCCGCCGAACAGCCCACGAGTGAGCGCGGTCTGGCGCTCGCGGGAGCGGAGGTCTGAGATGCCCACCCTGGTCGTCGCCGGACACGGCATGGTCGCCCACCGGCTCGTGGAGGCGGTGCGCCATCGAGACAGCCCCGGCGCTTGGCACGTCGTCGTCCTGTCCGAGGAGCCGCGCCCGGCGTACGACCGGGTGGCGCTCACGTCCTATGTGGACACCTGGGACCCGGCCGCGCTCGCGCTGCCCGGCTCGGACTACGCGGGCGACCCGCACGTCGACCTCCGGCTCGGTGAGCCGGCCGTCTCGGTGGACCGGACCGCGAAGACGGTCACCACGGCGTCCGGTGCCACAGTCGGGTACGACGCCTTGGTGCTGGCGACCGGCTCGCGGCCGTTCGTGCCGCCGGTACCCGGCCACGACCTGCCCGGCTGCTTCGTCTACCGGACCATCGAAGACCTCGACTCGATCCGCGCCGCGGCCGTCGACAAGCCCGGCCGCGGCCGGCGGTCCGCCGTGGTCATCGGCGGTGGCCTCCTCGGCCTGGAGGCCGCGAAGGCGTTGCGGGACATGGGTCTTTCGCCGCACGTCGTCGAGATGGCGCCGCGGCTGATGCCCCTGCAGGTCGACGAGGGCGGCGGCTCGCTGCTGCGGCGGCTCATCACCAACCTCGACGTCACCGTCCACACGGGAACGTCGACCGACGCCATCGAGGCCGACGGCTCGCGGCTGCTCGCCAAGCTGGGCAACGGCACCGAACTCGACGTCGACCTCGTCGTGTTCTCCGCCGGTGTCCGGCCGCGGGACGACCTCGCCCGGCAGTCCGGTCTGGACGTCGGTCCGCGTGGCGGTGTGCTGACGGATTCGTCCTGCCGCACCAGCGATCCGGCCGTGTACGCGATCGGCGAGTGCGCCGCGGTCGACGGCCGCGTCTACGGCATCGTGGCACCCGGGTACGCGATGGCGGAGATCGTCGCCGCGCAGCTCACCGGCGGCGCCGGCGAGTTCCCGGAGCCGGACACGTCCACGAAGCTGAAGCTGATGGGCGTCGACGTCGCTTCGTTCGGTGACGCGCACGCCCGCACCGAAGGCGCGCTGGAAGTCGCCGTCAACGACGCGGTCGCCGGCACGTACAAGAAGCTCGTGGTCACCGACGACGGCAAGACGCTGCTGGGCGGCGTGCTCGTCGGCGACGCGACCGAGTACAACACCCTGCGCGCGCTGGTCGGCCGTCCGCTGCCGGCCGAGCCGGGCGCGATCCTCGCCCCGGCCGGTGGCGGGGCGGCGGTCGGCGTCGACGCGCTTCCGGACGCGGCGCAGATCTGCTCGTGCAACGCGGTGTCCAAGGGCGCGATCACCCGCGCGATCCACGAAGACGGCTGCGACACCGTGCCGAGGCTCAAGGCGTGCACCCGCGCGGGCACCGCGTGCGGCTCGTGCGTCCCGCTGCTCGGACGGCTGCTGAGCGCGGCCGGTGTCGAGCAGTCGAAGGCCGTGTGCGAGCACTTCGCGCAGTCGCGCGCGGAGCTGTTCGAGATCGTCCAGGCCACCCGCATCACGACGTTCAGCGAGCTGATCGGCCGCTACGGCTCGGGCAGCGGCTGCGCGGTCTGCAAGCCGGTGGTGGCGTCGATCCTGGCCACCCTCGGCAACGGGCACGTGCTCGGTGGCGAGCAGATGACGTTGCAGGACACCAACGACCGGTACCTGGCGAACCTGCAGCGCAACGGCACGTACTCGGTCGTCCCGCGGATCCCGGGCGGCGAGATCACGCCGGAGAAGCTGATCGTGATCGGCCAGGTGGCCCAGGACTTCGGGCTGTACACCAAGATCACCGGCGGCCAGCGGATCGACCTGTTCGGCGCCACCGTGGACCAGCTGCCGCTGATCTGGCGGCGGCTGGTGGACGCGGGCTTCGAGTCCGGGCACGCGTACGGCAAGGCGCTGCGCACGGTCAAGTCGTGCGTCGGGTCGACCTGGTGCCGCTACGGCGTGCAGGACAGCGTCGGGCTGGCGATCGAGCTGGAGCTGCGCTACCGCGGGCTGCGGTCGCCGCACAAGCTCAAGTCGGCGGTCTCGGGCTGCGCGCGGGAGTGCGCCGAGGCGCGCAGCAAGGACTTCGGGATCATCGCCACGGAGAACGGCTGGAACCTCTACGTCGGCGGCAACGGCGGCACCACGCCCCGGCACGCCGACCTGCTCGTGTCCGATGTGGACACCGGGACGCTGATCCGCACGATCGACCGGTTCCTCATGTTCTACGTCCGCACCGCCGACCGGCTGCAGCGCACGGCGCCGTGGATCGAGGAGCTCGACGGCGGCCTCGACCACCTGCGCGCGGTGATCGTCGACGACTCCCTCGGCATCTGCGAAGACCTCGACGCGGCGATGGCCAAGCACGTCGACAACTACGCCGACGAGTGGAAGGGCGTCCTCGAGGACCCGGAGAAGCTGGCCCGGTTCTCGTCGTTCGTCAACGCGCCGGGCACGCCCGACCCGGCGATCTCGTTCCGCTCGGAGCGCGAGCAGAAGGTCCCGGTCATGCTGGGTGTCCCGGAGGTGCGGCGATGACGACGTCGATCGAGCGAACCTGGACGGCGGTCTGCGCCGCCGAGGCGGTCCCGGAGTACGCCGGGGTGGCGGCGCTGCTCGACGGCGGCGTGCAGGTGGCCATCTTCCGCCTGCCGGGCGAGCGCTGGTACGCACTGTCCAATTGGGACCCGTGCAGCGGCGCGGCGGTGCTCTCCCGCGGGATCGTCGGGGACACGGGCGGCGTCCCGGTCGTCGCGTCGCCCGTCTACAAGGAACGGTTCGCGCTCGACAGTGGACAGTGCCTGGACGCCGAGGACGTGTCCGTGCCGGTGTACGAGGTGCGCGTGCGAGGAGGAGTGGTCGAAGTGGAGAGCCCGTGACCGATGTCCTCCCGCTGACCGGGTTCGTGGTCGGCATCACCGCGGCGCGCCGGGCTGACGAGCTCGGCGCGCTTCTGGTGCGCAAGGGGGCGGGTGTCCGCTACGGCCCGGCGATCCGGATCGTGCCGCTGACCGACGACACGGAGCTGCACGCGGCGACGGCCGGGCTGCTCGAGGCGCCGGTGGACGCGGTGGTGGCGACGACGGGCATCGGCTTCCGCGGCTGGCTCGAGGCGGCCGAAGGCTGGGGCCTCGGCGACGCGCTGCTCTCGCGCCTTGCGGAGTGCGCCCTGCTGGCCCGCGGCCCGAAGGTGACCGGCGCGATCCGGGCGGCGGGGCTGACGGAGGCGTACTCGCCGGCGTCGGAGAGCAACGCGGAGCTGCTGCAGCACCTGCTGGCGGCGGACGTGTCGGGGAAGCGGATCGCGGTGCAGCTGCACGGCGAACCGTTGCCGTACTTCGTGGAGACGCTTCGGGCGGCGGGGGCGGAGGTCATCGAGATCTCGGTGTACCGCTGGGTCGGCCCGGTGGACCCGGGCCCGGTCGACCGGCTCCTGGACGGGGTGCTGGACGGCTCGATCCACGCGCTGCCGTTCACGAGCGCGCCCGCGGCGGCTTCGCTGCTCGCGCTGGCCCGGCGCACCGGCCGGCTGCCGGGCCTGGTCGCGGCGCTGTCGGGCCCGGTGGTGGCGGCGTGCGTCGGCCCGATCACGGCGGGACCGTTGGCGGCGCTGGGGGTGCCGACGGTCCAGCCGCACCGGGCGCGGATCGGCGCGCTGGCCCGCACGGTGGCGGAGACGCTGGTGACGCGGTCGCCGAGGTTCCTCGCGGGCGGCCGGGAGATCGAACTGCGCGGCCAGGCGGCCATCGTGGACGGTGACTGGCGCGAGGTGGCACCGGCACCGATGGCGTTGCTGCGCGCGCTGGCGGCGTCACCGGGCCGGGTGGTGTCGCGCCGCGAGCTGATCTCGGCGTTGCCGGGCGGCGGCGAGGAGCACGCGGTGGAGACGGCGATCGGCCGCCTGCGGACGGCGCTGGGCGGCGGGAAGGTCGTCCAGACGGTGGTGAAGCGGGGGTACCGGCTGGCCGTCGAGGCCTGACCGGCGTGTCAGCGGGCGTGTCAGCGCGGTGGCCACCCGGTGTCAGCGGCCCCGGTGAAAGTGGCTTCATCACCGGAACAGAGCCACTCAGGAGCCCCGAAATGCAGCACTTCGCCACCACCGCCCCGATCGCCACCGTCCTCGACATCCCCGCCGGCCGCGTCCGGTTCGTCGCCGCCGAGCCGGGCGAGACCACCGTCGACGTCCGGCCCGCCGACCCCGCCAAGAGCCGCGACGTGAAGGCGGCCGAGCAGGTCGAGGTCGGTTTCGCCGACGGCGTCCTGCACATCGAAGGCGCGGCCGGGAACCAGTACTTCGGCCCGTCCGGCTCCCTCGACGTGGTGGTCAAGCTGCCCGCCGGTTCGGACGTCCGGGCCAAGGCCGCCAGCGTCGCGCTGCGGGGCGTCGGCCGCCTCGGCGACGTCACCGTGGAAGGCGCGCACGGCGAGGCCGTGTTCGACGAGGCCGCGAGCCTGCACCTGACCGCCCACGCCGGCGACGTCTCGGTCGGGCGCCTCACCGGCCCGGCGGAGATCACCACCGGCAAGGGCGACATCCGGATCGCGGAGGCCGTCAGCGGCAACCTCGTCCTGAGCACCCAGGCCGGCGACATCACGGTCGGCGCGGCCACCGGCGTGTCCGCGTCCCTCGACGCCGGCACCACGTACGGCCGGATCCGCAACTCCCTCAAGAACACCGAGGGCGCGGCGGCCCTGACCATCCACGCGACCACGGCGTACGGCGACATCGACGCGGCCGCCCGATGACCGCGCTCGGGGTGGGCTGGAGCCGCGCTTCAGCCCACCCAGGTGACCGCGTGCTTCTCGAACCCGCGCGCCGCCGCCACCCGCGCCGCTTCGGCTTCGGCGTCCTCGCGGACCGCCGGGCGGAGGGGGTCGAACGCCGTCACCGTGAACGTCAGCTTCGCGCCGCTGCCCTTCGTGCGCCAGGTGCCCGCGATGTCGCCGTCGGCCACGAGGACGCCGGGGTTGCCCAGCATCTTCCAGACCTCCTTGCGGCGCGCGGGATCCGGGACCAGCAGGGCCTTGTCGCGTGCCTGGATGAAGGGGTCCAGCGGTGGAAGCAGCCGCACGACGTCGGGCTCCGGCGGGTTCTCCAAGGCGGACAGCTGCGCGGCCGGCAGGTACTTCCGCCGTCCGTCCACCTTCACCTCGGCCAGGTCCGCCGGCCACGTCCGGTCCACGACCGCCTTGGCCGTCCCGACGAACTCCGCCGCTTCACCCGGGGACGCGGGGCCGTTGAGCCGCAGGTAGTCCTCGACCACCTTCGCCGCGGCCGCCGGGTCCGGGGTGCGGCGCAGCCGGCCGCGTCCTTCGAGCGGCGCCAGCGTCGCGGGGGAGGCGCCCGCGACCAGGCGGACACCCGCGTGCGGGGCCGCGATCCGCATCAGCTGTTCCTGGATGTGGGTGGCACCGCACCCGCGGCACCACCGGGAGAACGACGGCGGCAGCGCCTTCGTCACCGCGGTGCTCGCCGCGCCCTTCGTCATCGGCTTGGTGACGACCTTGCGCAGCGCGGCCGCCGCCGTGAAGACCACTTCCGTCGCCGACTGGCCGGTCGCCGCCAGTTCCTTGCGCTGCCACAGCATCCGGGCGAGCGCGTCCGCGTCGTCGAGGGGCACCAAGGCCCGCGTCACCTCGGCGAGGTCCAGGTGGAAGTGCGGCGCGCCGCGCAACGTCCAGGCGAGCACGAGCCGCGGATCGTCCACTGGGGACACTTCGCCGTCGAGCCGGGCCACGAGGGCGAGCAGCGCGGTGTCGCGCATGCTGTCCTGCAGCCCGGCCTTGACGACGGCGAGGTCGGCGACGTCGCCGGCCGTGCGGTGCAGGCCGTGCTCGGCGATGCGGTAGGCGAGTACCTGGCGGCGGTCCACTTGCGACTCCTAGAACGCGTACTCGAACGTGTAGCCCACCTTGTCCACGCCGGTCGCGCCGCCGGCGGTCCCGCTGCCGGTCAGGCCGGCCAGTCCGCCGGTACCCGAACCGGGGACGACCTTGAACGTCGAGGTGAAGCCCTTGTCGTCGAACGTGTACTCGTGGCGCACGATGAACGTCCCTTCGCGACCGTCGACCTTGCCTTCGAAGCGCTCGAAGCTCGGCGACGTCGTCTGCCCGCTGTTGTAGCCTTCGCCCGCGTAGTACAGCAGAAGGTCGCAGATCGATTCACCCTCGACGACGCCTTCGTACGCGAACGTGACGTGTGCGTAGGCCACCCGCGGGCCGCCTTCGGTACCGCTGACGATCTTCTCTTCCCAGTTCTTCGTCATGAACTCGTTCATGGAAGTCACCCTGCCGGACATACCTGTCAGCTTGTGTCAGGTATTTCTGCCAGAATCGGCGGCATGCGCGCGAGCCGCCTCCTGTCCGTCCTCCTGCTGCTGCAGAACCGCGGCCGGATGACGGCCGAGGAGCTGGCCGAAGAGCTCGAAGTCTCGGTGCGCACGATCTACCGGGACATCGACGCGCTGTCGGCGTCCGGTGTCCCGGTGTACGCCGACCGCGGGCGGACCGGCGGGTACCGCCTGGTCGACGGCTACCGCACCCGGCTGACCGGGATGACCGAGGAAGAGGCGCAGTCGCTGTCGCTGGCCGGGCTGCCGGTCGCGGCCGCCGAGCTGGGGCTCGGGACGGTCCTCGCGGCGGCGCAGCTCAAGCTGTACGCGGCGCTGCCGTCGGAGCTGCGCGACCGGGCCGGCCGCGTCGCCGAGCGGTTCTACCTGGACGTTCCCGGCTGGCACCGGGGGATCGAGAGCCTGCCGGCGCTGTCCGCCGTCGCCGACGCGGTGTGGTCGTCGCACCGGATCCGGATCCGCTACGAACGGTGGGGGCAGCGCGTCGTCGAGCGGGACGTCGAGCCGCTGGGACTGATCCTCAAGGCGGGCAACTGGTACCTCGCGGCGCGGTGCGAAGGCACCGACCGGACGTACCGGATCTCGCGGGTGCAGGCGCTGGAGGACCTCGGCGAGGTGTTCGAGCGGCCGGCCGGCTTCGACCTCGCGCGGTACTGGCAGGAGTGGTCGGAGCAGTTCGAACGCCGGATGTTCCCGCGCGTGGCCGTGGTGCGGCTGTCGCCGCGGGCGCAGGCTCTCGTACCGTTCTACGCGGGTCCGGCCGGGGCCCGCGCGCTGCGGTCGGCCGTGGGCGAACCCGACGCGGACGGCTGGCTCACCGTGGAGCTGCCGGTGGAGCGCGGCGAACCGGCCATCGGCGAGCTGCTGCGCTTCGGGTCGCACCTGGAGGTCCTCGAACCGGCGGACCTGCGGGCGGAGCTGGCGGAAGCGATCGAGGAGATGGGCGCGATCTATGGGTGAGCTGAGCGGCATCGCCATCGGCGTCACGGCCGAACGCCGGGCGGAGGACTTCATCGCGGCCCTCGAACGCTACGGCGCCGAGGTCCGCCACGCGCCGACGATCACGATCGTGCCACTCGAGTCGGATCCCGCGCTGCGGTCGGCCACCGAAGCGGTCCTGGCGGAGCCGGTCGCGTTCACGGTGGTGACGACGGGCGCGGGCTTCCGCGGCTGGCTCGACGCGGCTGATGGTTGGGGCCTGCGCGAGCCGTTGCTGGAGCGGCTTCGGGAGTCCCGGATCTACGCGCGCGGCCCGAAGGCGGTCGGTGCGGTCCGGGGTGCCGGGCTGCGGGAGTTCTTTTCGGCGGAGTCGGAGTCGAACGCGGAGCTGTTCGGGGCGGTGGCTTCGGCGGGTGTCGAGGGTGCGCGGGTGGCCGTCCAGCTGCACGGGACGCCGTTGCCGGAGCACACGGGGTTGTTGACCGGGGCGTCGCTGGTGGAGGTGCAGCCGTACCGGTGGCATTCGCCGGCGGACGTGGCGCCGGTGCACGAGCTGATCGACGCGGCGGTGGCGGGGGAGGTGGCCGCGCTGGCGTTCACGAGCGCTCCCGCGGCGGCGAACTTCCTTTCGTTGGCGCGGTCCTACGGGCGGTACGAGGCGGTGGTGGCCGCGTTGCGGGGGCCGGTGGTGGTCGCGTGCGTGGGGCCGGTGACGGCGGCACCGCTGGAGGAGGCCGGGATATCGACCCTGCAGCCGGACCGCCAGCGGCTGGGCGCGTTGGTCAAACTGCTGGTCGCGACCCTCGGCGACAGTCAGCACTGAGCTGCCGGGGCAGAGCTTCGTCCAGTACGTCTCGAAGACGCCCCCGGGCGTCGGCAGCCGGCCAGCGTGGAGTTGTCCTCGCGCAGCTCCTCGCCGGGGCGCCGCCGAGGTCAGTCCTCCTCGGCCGGGACCTCGCCGGCCTCGGCCGCCCGGACCGCTTCCCGGCTCGCGGCTTCCTCGCTCAGCCCGCGCCGCCAGTAGCCCGTGAAGCAGATCGCCCGCTTGCCGACCTCGCGCTCCCGCACCAGGTGCCGTCGCACCAGCTTCACCACGCCCGCCTCGCCGGACACCCACGCGTACGGCGTCCCGCCGGGGAACGTCGCGCCGCGGACGGCTTCCAGCAACGCCTCACCCAGCGGACGCGAGTCGCGCAGCACCCAGTGCACCTCGACCGCGCCCAGGGTGTCGAACGTCTGCCGGTCCGCCCGGTCCGCCAGTTCGACGTACACCGACGCCCGCGTGCCCGGGGGCAGCTGCTCGATGATCGCACCGATCGCGGGCAACGCCGTTTCGTCGCCGACCAGCAGCTGCCAGTCGGCGGCGGGCGTGGGCGCGTACAGGCCGTGCGGGCCCATGAACGCCACCTGGTCGCCCGGCCTGACGCGCGACGCCCACGCCGACGCCGGGCCCTCGTCGCCGTGCAGGACGAAGTCGATGTCGACCTCCGCCGCGTCCGGCCGGATCGCCCGGGCCGTGTACGTGCGCATCGGTGGTCGGAGATCGTCCGGCATCGCCAGGTACGTGCGGTACCAGGACATGACGTCGGAAGCGGTCTCCGGCAGCACCGGCTCCTCCTGCCCCGCGAGCGGGAAGAAGAGCTTCACGTACTGGTCGGGCGCCTGCGGCACCAGGTCGCGGAACGTCTCCGCGGCGAGCGTCACGCGCACCAGGTGCGGCGACAGCGGCCGGGCCACCGTGACCGAGGCACGGTGGTAAGTCAGGGTGGTGCGCTCCGCCTGAGTCGTCATTAGGCGAGGCTAACCTAAGCAATAGCGGTCAGAACAGCCCTTCCGGACCGGGATCCTCGTCACCTCCTTGCTTCCAGCGGTACTTCCGCAGGTCCACGCGCTGGCCGTCGGCCAGCACCCCTTCCGCCCGCAGCCGCTCCAGCTGGTCGTGGACCAGGTGGGGTGCCGGGGTGCCGTTCGCGCGCAGGATCCGGTGCCACGGCAGGTCGTGCCCGTCCTCGGCCAGGATGGCGCCCACCATCCGCGGCGAAGGCGCACCGGCGAGCGCTGCGATGTCGCCGTACGTCGCGACCGAGCCGGCCGGCACCGACTCGATGATCTCCCGCACGCGCTCGTGCAGAACGTCGTCCATACCGACACTCTGCCGGATGGGTACGACACTTTTCGTGGCCGTCCGCCGCTAAGCCGTGCCGGTGCCGCACCCACTACTCCGGACGTGGTTCCATCGCGGGGTGAACGGGAGGCGAACGGCGCAGGCGGACGCGCGGCTGGTGCGCACGCCGGTCCCCGACGCACCCACGTTCACCTGGGACGAAGGCGCCCGGCGCGTGCTCTCCGCACCCGGTGGGTTCCGCCGCGTGCTCGGCGGGCCCGGCACCGGCAAGACGTCGCTGCTCGCCTCGGCCGCCACCCGCCGCATCGCCGAGGGCGCGGACCCCGAGAGCGTGCTCGTGCTCACCACGTCCCGCAAGGCCGCGGACGCCCTGCGCGCCGACATCACGCGCCGGCTCACCGCCGACCCGGACCAGGCGCGGCCGCTGCCGCGGACCGTCCGCGAACCGCTCGTGCGCACCGTGCACTCCTACGCCTATTCCCTGCTGCGGCTGGAAGCGACGGCCGGGGAGCTCCCGCCGCCACGCCTGCTCGCGGGCGCCGAGCAGGACGTCGTCGTGCGCGAACTGCTGGCCGGTGACCTCGACGAAGAAGCCGAGTACTGGCCGGAACCGCTGCGGCCCGCCCTGGTCGTCCCCGGCTTCGCCGAAGAGCTGCGCGACCTGCTGATGCGCGCGGCCGAGCGCGGGCTCGGGCCGGAGGACCTCGCCGAGCTGGGCCGCCGCCGCGGCCGTGACGAGTGGATCGCCGCCGGCCAGTTCTGGGCCCAGTACGAAGAAGTCACGCAGCTGCAGGGCGCGGGCGGCAACGCGCTCGGCGTCGCGAGCTCGCCCGCGCTGGACGCCGCGGAGCTGGTCACCTCCGCGCTGCTCGCCCTCGAGGACGACGACGAGCTGCGCGAACGCGAGCGCACCCGCGTCCGGCACCTGTTCGTGGACGACGCCCACCACCTCGACCCGCTGCAGACCAGCCTGGTCCGG
Source organism: Amycolatopsis sp. cmx-4-83 (assembly GCF_046548815.1). Classification (NCBI taxonomy): domain Bacteria; kingdom Bacillati; phylum Actinomycetota; class Actinomycetes; order Pseudonocardiales; family Pseudonocardiaceae; genus Amycolatopsis; species Amycolatopsis sp. cmx-4-83. The sequence goes on from NZ_JAEBEF010000001.1 coordinate 928,286, forward strand.
GTGATCGGGCACACCGCGGCCGAGTTCGTCGTGGCCGGCGACCCCGACCAGAACGTGTTCTCCTTCCGCGGCGCGGACGCGAGCCTGTTCGCCGACGCCGACCCGGACGGCAGCCGGACCGTCACGCTCACGACGTCGCACCGGCTGGCCCCGGCCGTGCGCCTGGCGGTGGCGAAGATCGGTGCGACGCTGCCGGGTGCGTCGCAGCACCGCAAGATCGTCCCGCCGAAGGGCGCCACCGGCGGGAACGTGCGCGTCCGCGTGATGCCGACGCCCGCCGCCGAGGCGAGCTGGATCGCCGACCAGCTGCGCCGCGCGCACCTCGTCGACGGCGTGCCGTGGTCGGAGATCGCGGTGCTCGTCCGGTCGCCGGCGCGGACTTTCCTGGTGCTGCAACGCGCTTTGCGTGCCGCCGGCGTCCCGATCGGGTCGGCGACCGAGGAGCTGCCGCTGGCGAAGCAGCCCGCGGTGCGTCCGCTGCTGGCCGTGCTGAAGCTCGCGCCCGCCCCCGACCTCCTCGACGTCGACCTCGCGGAAATGCTGCTGTCGTCCGCGCTCGGCGGCGCGGATCCCCTGGCGCTGCGGCGGTTGCGGCGCGGTCTGCGCCGCCTCGAACTGGCCGGCGGCGGGCAGCGCTCGAGCGACGAGCTGCTCGTGGAAGCGTTGCGGGGCGGGGACGTCCTCGCCGGGCTGGCCGACGCCGAGGCCGAGCCGGTGCGGCGCGTCGGCGGGCTGCTGCGCGTCACGCACCAGGCCGTGGCCCGCGGTGACGGTGTCGAGCAGGTGCTGTGGCAGCTGTGGCGGGAAAGCGGCCTGCAGGACAAGCTGCTGCGCCAGGTCGAGCGCGGCGGGTCGCTGGCCGCGCAGGCCGATCGCGACCTCGACGCCGTGGTCGCGTTGTTCGACGCCGCCGGCCGGTACGTCGACCGGCTACCGCGCGCGAGTGTCGCGTCCTTCGCGGATTACCTCGGTGCGCAACGGATCGCGGGCGACACGCTCGCTCCGGCCGCTGTGCCGGGCGACGGCGTTTCGCTGCTCACGGCGCACTCGGCCGCCGGTCGCGAGTGGACGGTCGTCGCCGTCGCCGGTGTCCAGGAGGGCGCGTGGCCGGACCTGCGGCTGCGCGGATCCGTGCTGGGCGTGGAACGGCTCAAGGACCTGATGGCCGGGGTCGACGACGACGCCGTGTCCCAGACCGCCCCGATCCTCGCCGAGGAGCGGCGGCTGTTCTACCTCGCGATGAGCCGCGCGAAGCAGACGTTGCTCGTCACCGCGGTTTCGGGCGAGGACGAGCAGCCGTCCCGGTTCCTCGACGACCTGGAGGAGAACGGCGCCGACGACGGCGGTCTCGACTCGCGGATGAAGCCGCCGGGGCGGTCGCTGGTGCTGGCCGAGCTGGTGGGGGAGTTGCGCGAGGTCGTCTGCGACGACAAGGCGGAGCCCGCGCGCCGGCGCCGGGCGGCGAAGCAGCTGGCGCGCCTGGCCGACGCGAAGGTGCCGGGCGCGCACCCGTCGACGTGGTACGGCCTGCTCCCGGCGTCCACCGACGTCCCGGTGCACCCGCCCGGCGACCTCATCCGGATCTCACCGTCCACAGTGGAAATCCTGACGAAGTGCCCGCTGCGCTGGATGATCGAGCGCCACGGCGGCAGCGACCCCGCCCAGCTGGCCGCGGTGACCGGAACCCTGGTGCACGGGCTGGCGCAGGCGGTCGCGTCCGGTCGCACGGACGCGGAGCTGCAGTCCGCTTTGGACGATGCCTGGGTGCGCGTCGACGCCGGGGCGCCGTGGTTCTCGCGGCGGGAACGGCGGCGCGTCGAGCAGATGCTGCAGAACTTCGTGACGTGGCTGGAGCGCAGCCGGGCGGAGCTCAAGGAAGCCGGCGTCGAGCAGGACATCGAGGTGGAGCTGCCGGCTGGCGGCGCCGACGAGGTCCGGGTGCTGCTGCGGGGCCGCGTCGACCGGGTGGAGCTCGACGCCGACGGGCGGCCGGTGATCGTCGACATCAAGACGGGGAAGGTGCCCGTTTCGGGCGCCGACGCCGAGGCGCACCCGCAGCTGGCCGCGTACCAGCTCGCGGTGCTGCTGGGGGCGATCAAGGGCAGCAACGAACCCGGCGGCGCGAAGCTGGTCTACGTCGCGAAGGCGAACAAACAGACCGGCGCCACCGAACGGTCCCAGCCGCCGCTGGACGAGGTGGGCGGCAAGCAGTGGCTGGAGCTGGTCCGCGACGCCGCGGCGTCGGCCGCCGGGCCGGACTACCAGGCGCAGGAGAACCCGGACTGCGACCGCTGCCCGGCCCGCGGCTGCTGCCCCCTGCGCCCCGAAGGCCGGCAGGTACCAGGCCCGTGACCGCCACGACCACCGCGCCACTTTCACGTGAAAGCTCGGCTTTGTGCCGCAAAGCCGCACTTTCACGTGAAAGTGCGGCTCGGGGGGTGGGGAAGTGAGCCCGCTCCTCGTCGCCAACCCCGTCGAGCCCGCGGAACTCGCCGACGCGCTCGGGCTGCACCGGCCGACCCCCGAGCAGGCGACCGTCATCGCCGCGCCCGTCGAACCCTCGCTCGTCGTCGCCGGGGCCGGCGCGGGGAAGACCGAAACGATGGCCGCGCGGGTGGTCTGGCTGGTCGCCAACGGGATCGTCAGCCCCGACCGTGTGCTCGGCCTCACCTTCACCCGCAAGGCCGCCCGCCAGCTCGGGGAACGCGTCCGCGCACGGCTGCGCCGCCTCGCCGGGTCCGGCCTCCTCGACCGCCTCGACCCCACCGGCGGGCTGCGGTCCACTGTGGTCGCCGGCGAGCCGACCGTCCTCACCTACCACGCCTACGCCGGGCGCATGCTGTCCGAGCACGGCCTCCGGCTGCCGGTGCAGCCCGGTGTCCGGCTGCTGTCCGAGACGTCGTCGTGGCAGATCGCGCACCGCGTGGTGTCCACTTGGGACAACGAGCTCGAGACCGACCGCGTCCCGCCGACCGTCACCGCCGACGTGCTCGCCCTCGCCGGCGAACTCGGCGAGCACCTGGTCTCCACCGAGCAGCTCGCCGAGTACACGAAGTGGCTCTGCCGGATCATCGAGAACGCGCCGCGCGCCAAGGGACAGCGGGCCGGGCTGCCGCAGAAGCTCACGGAAATCATGGCGGCGCAGCACTTCCGGCTCGCGCTGCTGCCGCTCGTCGAGGACTACCACCGTCGCAAGCGCAACGAAGGCGCGCTCGACTTCGCCGATCAGATGTCCCTCGCCGCGCAGCTCGCGAGCGGCTACCCGTCGGTGGTGCGCGGCGAACGGGAACGCTACGGCGCCGTCCTGCTCGACGAGTACCAGGACACCGGGCACGCCCAGCGCGTCCTGCTGCGCGCGCTGTTCGGCGGCGTCGAGAACCCGCCGATGCCGGTGACCGCCGTCGGCGACCCGGCGCAGGCCATCTACGGCTGGCGCGGCGCCAGCGCGGCCAACCTGCCCCGGTTCACCTCGGACTTCCCGCGCTTCGACGGCGAACGCCTCGTCCCCGCGCACGAATTCGGTCTGCTCACCAGCTTCCGCAACCCGCCGGAGATCCTCGACCTCGCGAACGCGATCGCCGAACCGCTGCGCGCCCGCGGCCTCGGCGTCGAACGGTTGCGGGCCCGCGAAGGCGCCGGCGCGGCGGACATCGCGTGCGCGCTGCTGCCGGACATCCGCGCCGAACGCGAGTGGGTCGCCGACGCCCTGTCGCGGCGCTGGTACGCCGTGCAGGAGGAGACCGGGAAGCCGCCGACCGCCGCCGTCCTCGTGCGGCGCCGCGCCGACATGGCCCCGATCGCCGCCGAACTGCGGGCGCGCGGGCTGCCGGTCGAGGTCGTCGGGCTCGGCGGCCTGCTCGACGAACCCGAGGTCGCCGACCTCGTTTCGACGTTGAAGGTGCTCGCCGACCCGCTGTCGGGCAGTGCGGCGGCCCGGCTCCTGACCGGCGCGCGCTGGCGCCTCGCGGCCGCCGACGTCGCGGCGCTGTGGCGGCGGGCCGGCGAGCTGTCCAGCCCGGAGAAGTCCGACACCCCGGAGCTGGTGGTCGAGCGGGTCGAGCAGGCCGGGCTGATCGACGCCGTCGACGAACCCGGTGCGGCGGAACGGTATTCGGCGGAGGGCTACCGGCGCATCCGGCGGATCGGCTGGGAGCTGGCCGCGCTGCGGCGGCGGCTCGACCAGTCGCTGCCGGAGCTCGTCGCCGACGTCGAGCGCACGATGCTGCTGGACGTCGAATCGCTGGCCCGCCCCGGTTCCGCGGGCCGCGCGCACCTGGACGCGTTCGCCGAAGTCGTCACCGACTACGCCGAGACCGCGCCGACGGCGACCCTGCTGTCCTTTGTGGACTACCTGAACACGGCCGCGCACGCCGAAGACGGTCTCACCCCCGGCGAGGTCGAGGTCGTCCCGGACCGGGTGCAGGTGCTCACCGTGCACTCGTCGAAGGGCCTGGAGTGGGAGGTCGTCGCCGTCCCGCACCTGGTGCACGAGGTGTTCCCCGGCCGTCGCCGGTCGTCGTCGTGGCTGCGGACCGCGACTTCGCTGCCCGCGGTGCTGCGCGGTGACGCCGAAGACCTGCCGGAGCTGCGCGTCGCCGAGGGTTACGACCGCAAGGAAGTCCAAGAAGGACTGGAGCTGCACGAGGCCGGGTTCGTCGAGCGGGAGCAGTCCGAGGAGCGGCGGCTCTGCTACGTGGCGCTGACGCGGTCCGAGCGCGCGCTGATCGTCTCCGGGCACTGGTGGAACGAAAGCAGCAGCCGCGCGAAGGGGCCGTCGGAGTTCCTCACCGAGATCGCCGGCGTGCTGCGGGAAACCGGCGTCGGGCAGCTGGCCGACTGGGCGCCGGAACCGGCGTCGGACGAGGAAAACCCGCTGGTGTCGGACTCGCGGAAGTCGCGGTGGCCGGTCGACCCGCTGGCCGACCGCCGCACCGGCGTGCAGACCGGGGTCGAGCTGGTGTCCGAGGCGATGTCCACTTCGGACGCTGAGGAACCGCCGGCGGAAGAGGAGGACGACGACCCGGACGGCTGGCTGACCGACACCGACGTCCTGCTCGAGGAGTGGGCGCGCAAGGATGACCACGTCAAGCGGGTCCCGCTGCCGTCGCGGCTCACGGTGAGCCAGCTGGTCGCGCTGGCCGACGACAGCGCCCGGCTCGCGAGCGACCTGCGCCGCCCGTTGCCGATGGAGCCCAACAGCTTCGCCCGCCGCGGCACGGAGTTCCACGGCTGGCTGGAACGCCGCTTCGGGGGCGACCAGCTGATCGAGATCGACGACCTCCCGGGCGCGGCCGACTTCGACGAGGCGCCCGACACGGACTTCGAGGAACTCCGGGAGGCGTTCGAGGCCAGCGAGTGGGCGGAGCGCGTCCCGGCGGCGGTGGAGGTCTCGTTCTCGGCCGACGTCGAGGGCATCACCCTGCGCGGCCGCATGGACGCGGTGTTCTGGCACGCCGACGGGTACTGGGAGGTCGTGGACTGGAAGACGGGCTCGGTCCCGCCCGAGTCGAGGATCCCGGCACTGGCGGTCCAGCTGGCGGCGTACCGGATGGCCTGGGCGGCGCTGAAGAACGTCCCGGTGGAGCAGGTGCGGGCGGCGTTCCACTACGTCCGGGCGAACCGCACGATCCGCCCGGCGGACCTGCTGGACACGGAAGGCCTGCGCCGGCTCCTGCGGGACATCCCGCAGGAGTGACTACAGGTCGACCGGGTAGAGGTCGAGGCGGCCGGCGGTCACCCGCAGCCAGCCGCCGGGTCGGATTTCCGGTGCGGGCGCGGGGAGTTCGGCCAGCACCACGCTGTCACCCAGCTCGAGGGTGAGCACGCCGTCCTCGGGGGTGTACGCGGCCACCCGGGCCGTGACGCGGACCTGGTCGCCGGTGCCGCGAAGCTCGGGCGTGCCGGCCGGGACCACCGCCCAGGTCCGGAGCGCGGCCGGGAAGTCCAGCTCCACGTGGACCCACCCGACGCGGGGCGGCTCCGTGCCCCGCCAGGCCGCGTTCGCGGTGCCCAGCGGGGAAGTGAAGCGGACCAGGCCGCCGTCGAGCACCTCGGTGATTTCGGCGTGCACGGCGTCAGCCGCGGTCGCGGACCTTCAGCGCCCACGCGATCAGCGGCCACTGCAGCGGCAGCCGCCCCCACGCGATCGCGCGCTGCGGCGGGGTCTTCGCGTCCACCGCCATCTTCACGTTCCCCGGGAACACCCCCAAGAACAGCAACGCCGCCGCCAGCCCGCCCAGCCGGCGCGTGCGCGGGGTCGCCACCGCGGCCGCGACCGCCAGCTCCGCCACCCCCGAGCCGTACGTCCACGCCCGGCGCGAACCCGGCAGGGAACGCGGGATCAGGCCGTCGAACGGCTTGGGCACGGCGAAGTGCAGGACGCCCATGAAGCCTAGTGCCCCCGCCAAGAGGTGCGCGGGCCGTTGCGAGGTAGCCATGGGGGCATCGTCGCGTTCCACGCGGCGGTCCGCCACCCGGTTGGGCTATCCTCCGGGCGTGAGTGACGCTCGACACCAGCCGCTGGGAGCCGGTGCATGAAGGCCCTGAGGCGGTTGCCGCTGGGCAGTCTCACCGATCGGCCGGACCACGAGCTCGTCGGCGTCCTGCGGATGCCCGAGCTGACGGTCAGCCCGCTGCGGTCCATCGTGAAGCGGATCATCGGCGCGCTGCTCGCGCTGCTGGCCACCGTGATCATCGTCTACGTCGACCGCGACGGGTACCGCGACACCAACGGCGACGGCCTGTCCTTACTGGACAGCCTGTACTACGCCACCGTCTCGCTCTCGACCACCGGCTACGGCGACATCGCGCCGGCCACGGCGTCCGCCCGGCTGGTGAACGTCCTGGTGATCACGCCGCTGCGGGTGCTCTTCCTCATCGTCCTGGTCGGGACCACCCTGGAAGTGCTCACCGAGCGCTCCCGCCAGGCGTTCAAGATCCAGAAGTGGAGGACGAAGGTGCGCGACCACACGGTCGTCGTCGGGTTCGGCACCAAGGGCCGGTCCGCCGTCAACGCGCTGCTCGGCGACGAGAACGTCGCCCCGGGCCAGATCGTCGTCGTCGACACCGACCAGCAGGCCCTCGACGCGGCGAGCGCGCTGGGCCTGGTCGCCGTGCACGGCTCGGCCACGCGGTCCGACGTCCTGCGCGTCGCCGCGGTGCAGCACGCGCGCGCGGTCGTCGTCGCCCCGAACCGGGACGACACGGCGGTCCTCGTCACCCTCACCGCCCGCGAGCTGGCGCCCAAGGCGCACATCGTGGCGTCGGTGCGGGAGGCGGAGAACGTCCACCTGCTCAAGCAGTCGGGCGCCAACCAGGTCGTCGTCTCCAGCGAGACGGCCGGGCGGCTGCTCGGCATGGCGACGTCGACGCCGCTGGTCGTCGACATCATGGAGGACCTGCTGACCCCGGAGTCGGGCCTGGCGATCGCCGAGCGGGCGGTCGAGCCCGCCGAGGAGGGCGGTTCGCCGCGGCACCTGCCCGACCTCGTGCTCGGCCTGGTCCGCGACGGCGTCCTCTACCGCGTCGACGCCCCGCAGGCCGACGCCATCGAACCCGGCGACAAGCTCCTCTACGTCAAGAAGGTCACGCAGGCGGAGAAGATCGAGCAGCGGTGACGGCACCTGGGTTTCGGCCGCGGAATCTGGAACCATGGCCGGGTGCCCCCGCGATCCCTCGCCCTCACGTGGCCCACGGTGGCGATCCCCGCCGCGGCGGGCGTGCTCGTCGTGCTGCTCGCCTGGCTCGCCGGGCCGGGGCTGCTGGGCATCACCAGTGACAGCCTCGGCGCGCCGGTGCAGGCCGAGGTCACCAAGCCCGCGGCGTGCGACAAACCGGACGCCGTCGAGACGGTCAAGTTCACCGTCGCCGGCAAGGCGCACGAAGGCACGCTGAACGGCTGCGGGCACGGGCAGGGCGAGCGCGTCGAGGTCGCCGTCCCGGAGACGCTGCCGGACCAGGGCCCGGTCGCGGTCCACGCGGCCGACACGTCGATCGGTGCCTCGGACGCTCGCCGGCCGCTGGGGCTCGCGCTGCTGGTGTTCGCCTGCTTCGCCGGCGGGATGTTCGGCTACCTGTGGCTGAGCATCCCGCTGCGCCCGAAACCCGCTAGCTGACCTCGGACGACGGGGCCGCGAACGTGTTGCAGTCGGAGATCCGGTTGCTCGTCGCGCCCGCACGCCACCACGCCGCGTAGTGCGCGTTCGTGCCGTGGTCGTGGCTGCGGGACGTGTTGTCGCCGCGGGTTTCCTGATCGTTCCACGCCTTGTTGTACATGTCGCGGCTGATCGTGCCGCCCTGGTCGACGTGCGCGCCGAGGAACATGCCCGAGAAGCACTGGGCCTGCAGTTCCTTGCGGCGGGACATCTCCAGCCCGGCGGGGCTGTTCTGGCCGGCTTCGTAGATCTTCTGCCAGGCCGCGTCCATCAAGCCCGCGACTTCCTGCACGTGGTGGCCGTACTCGTGGGCGAACAGGGCCAGGTAGACGCCGGGGTTGTTGCCGTACTGGTCGGTCTGCAGCCCGCGGAACGGGACGTACAGGTTGTTTTCGCAGTAGTACGCGGCGGTCGCGATGCCGACCTGGATGGTGCCGCACTCGGTTTCGAAGCTCGCGCCGGTCGGGAAGTGCAGGGCCGGCGGCGTGAACGGCAGGTGGTAGGCCTCGAGCAACGGGCCCCACGCCGCGTCCAGGCACTTGCTCGCCGCGGTGAAGAACGCCTCCGCGCCTTCCTGGGTGCTCTGCCAGGCCGGGAGCGTGCACACGCGGTTCTGGAGACCGGCGTTCGGGTCCTGCAGGATCGGGTGGTCGGCCAGCTTGAGGACCTTCTGCGGCCCGGTCGCGCTGGGCGACGGCGTTTCGGACGCCGGCGTCGACGCCGAGGCCGGGGCGCCCGCGCCGCCGGGGGGCAGCGGGGCCGGGCTGTCCTGCGACGACGGCGCGTCCCGGAAGCCGGGGTCGGCCAGCGGCGTCTCGGTGCGGTTGAGCGCGACGATCGCGACCAGGCCGAGCACCAGCACGGCCACCGCGCCCAGGCACACGCCGATCACCGCCGCCGGCGAGCGGCGCTTCGGTGCGGCCATGGTGTGCGGTTGACCCAGCCACGGGAGATCCGGTTGCGCACCCGGCACCGGCGGCGGCTGAACGGTTCCGCGAGGCGGTACCTGGCCGTGGGGCGGTTGCGTCACTAGGCAGTCCCGAAGGGTCTCGGTACGGACCGGGGGTACCCGATCCCGCGGTTCAGCATATCGGGGGAACGGGCCGTCTCGCACCCGTCCGTGCGCGTGGTGTCACGGCGACCCGACGTCACCCCAGGTCTGGCCGGGTACAACCGCCTCTGAGAGAGTGTCGGCAAGCAGGTACCGCAGGCGAGGGGCTTCGATGACAGACACCGGTGGCGCGTCCGGCGGAGAGGGCGCCGACACGCCGACACCGAGCCAGGGCGTGCCCGCGGCTCAGGCTCCCGGATCGGGTGAGCCGAAGCCGTCAGAAGATCACACCGCGTCACCGGCCACGCCGCCGCGCGGCTGGCAGGCGCCGGACACCCCGCCCGCCCCGCCGACGCCGCCGCCGGGCTGGCAGCAGCAGGCACCCGGGTGGCAGGCGCCGCCGCAGTACGCGCCGCAGCCGCGCTGGAACCCGCACGGGCTCGGCAAGCCGGGCGTGATCGCGCTCCGGCCGCTCAACATCGGCGACATCCTCGACGGCGCGATCACGACGCTCCGCCGCCACCCGCTGCTCGTGCTGGGCATCGGCGCGGTGGTCGCGGTGATCAGCGCCGCCCTGACCTTCGTCGCGCAGAAGTTCCTCTACGCCGACCTCGAGAGCCTGGCCTCGACGGCCGAACTCGGGCCGGGCGCGACCGACGAAGAACTGCGCAACGCCCTCTTCGGCACCTTCGGCGACCTCTTGATCGTGGCGCTGCCGGCGTCGCTCATCTCCGCGCTGCTGATGACGTTCACCACCGGCCTGATGGCCGCGGTCGTGGGCCGCGCCGCGCTGGGCCGCGACGTCTCCTTCGGCAGCGCCTGGCGCGAGGTCCAGCCGCGGCTGCTGCCGCTGCTCGGCGTGGCGTTCGTCTACGCGCTGACCAGCACGATCGGCCTGATGCTGTGCATCGTCCCCGGGGTGCTCGTCTGGGTGTTCTGGGCGCTGGCGTCCCCGGCGCTGGTGCTCGAGCGCGGCACGTTCCGGGAAGCGTTCGCCCGGTCGGTCAAGCTGGTGCGCGGCTCGTTCTGGCGGGTGCTCGGCGTGCTCGTGCTGGCGCGGATCATCGAGTCGTTCTTCGAAAACATCATCCAGCTGCCGTTCGCGCTCGGCACCGGCGTGTTCGACGGCTTCCTCAACCCGGGCAAGGTGTCCGTGCCGGGCACCGGCGAGCTGTTGCTGCAGTCCGCGGGGCAGATCGTCTCCGGCACGATCGCGATCCCTTTCGTCGCGCTGGTCACCGCGATCGTCTACCTCGACCAGCGGATGCGCCGCGAAGGCATGGACATCGAGCTGGCGCGCGCGGCCGGGGTCCAGCCCCCGCAGGCGTGGTGACGCTGTTCTTCACTGACGTCCCGGTCGACATCGACCGGGACTCGGCCCGCCGCGCCGCCGCGGAGGAGCTTTCGGACCCGAAGTACCGCGACGCGCAGCCGGGCTTCCTCCAGCAGGTCGGGCAGTGGCTCGGCGAGCAGGTGGACAAGCTGCTTCGGGGCATGTCGTCGGTGGTCCCGGGCGGCCCCTTCGGATTGCTGCTGGTCCTCGTGCTGCTGATCGTGCTCGTCGTCGTGGTCCGGCTGCGCACCGGCAAGGTCGCCCGCACCGCCCGCGCCGACCGGGTCGTCTTCGGCGGGCAGCGCAAGAACGCCGCCGACTACCGCCGCTCGGCCGCCGAAGCCGCCGCGGCGGGCCGCTACGACGACGCCGTGCGCGACCGCTTCCGCGCCGTCGTGCGGGCGCTGGAAGAGCGCGCGCTGCTCGACACCCGCTCCGGCCGCACGGCGGACGAGGCCGCGGCGGAAGCCGGTACCCTGCTGCCCACCGTGGCCGACGCGCTGCGCACGGGCGCGCGGCTCTTCGACGACGTCCACTACGGCGGCCGCGAAGGCACCGAAGCGGCGTACCGGACGCTGACTGAGCTGGACGAGCAGTGCCGCCGTGAGCGGCCGGTCGCGGTATGAGCAGCACCTCGGTCTCGCCGGACGTGCGCCGGATCTGGCGCGGGGCCCGGATCCCGCTCGCCCTCGTCGCCCTGATCTTCGCCGCCGGCGCGCTGCTCCTGCTCGGCCGCGGGGAGCAGACGCACGGCGCGCTCGAACCCGGCTCGTACGAACCCGGCGGCGCCCACGCGCTCGCGAAGCTCCTGCGCGACCAGGGCGTGGACGTCCGGACCGCGCACACGATGGCCGAGGCGGACGAGGTGGCGGGCGAGAACGCGACGCTGCTCGTCACCCAGCCCGACCTGGTGCCCGCGAAGCGGCTCGACGCGCTGCGGGAGCGCTCCGCCGACGTCGTGCTGGTGACGCCGGGAACGCCGACGCTGCACGACTCGCTGCCGCTGGTGCGCCGGGAAGGCGACAGCGACGTCGCCACGCTGAGCCCGCGGTGCACGGTCGCCGCGGCCGTCGCGGCGGGCGACGTCACCCTCGGCGGCACCGGGTACGCGTCCCCGGGCGCGCGATCCTGCTACCCCGGCGAAGACGGCGGCGGCACGCTGCTGCAGCTCGCCGACGCGGGCGGCACGACGACGCTGCTGGGCTCGGCCGCGCCGCTGACCAACTCGCGGCTCGCCGACGAGGGCAACGCGGCGCTGGCGCTGCACCTGCTCGGGACGCACCCGCGGCTGGTCTGGTACCTGCCGTCGGTTTCGGACCCGGGGCTGGACGACACCCGCAAGTCGATCTTCGACCTGATCCCGGCCGGCTGGTACTACGGCGTCGCGCAGGCGGGCATCGCCGTCGCGCTGCTGGCGCTGTGGCGGGCTCGGCGGCTGGGCCCGGTGGTCACCGAGCCGCTGCCGATCGTCGTCCGCGCGGCCGAAACCGCCGAGGGGCGCGCGCGGCTGTACCGGCGGGCGAAGGCGGCCGACCACGCGGGTGAGACGCTGCGGAAGGCGGCGCGGACCCGGCTGCGGACCGCGCTGGGCCTGCCGCGCGACGCCGACCCGGCGGCGCTGGTGGCCTCGGTGGCCGAGCGCACCGGCCGCGCGGCGAACGACGTCGGGGCGGTGCTCTACGGCCCGCCGGTGACCGGCGACGCCGGGCTGGTCCGGCTGGCGGGCGAACTGGACAGGGTGGAACGAGAGGCAGGGCGAACTTGACCAGCGAGAACGCGACCGGGGCCCGTGACGCGCTGATCGCGCTGCGCGCCGAGGTCGGCAAGGCCGTCGTCGGCAACGACGCCGCCGTCACCGGGCTGATCCTGGCCCTGCTGTGCCGGGGGCACGTGCTGCTCGAAGGCGTCCCCGGCGTCGCGAAGACGCTGCTCGTGCGGGCGCTGGCCGCGGCGCTGGACCTGGAGACCAAGCGGGTGCAGTTCACGCCGGACCTGATGCCCGGCGACGTCACCGGCTCGATCGTCTACGACGCCCACAGCGGCGAGTTCTCCTTCCGGGAGGGGCCGGTGTTCACGAACCTGCTGCTCGCCGACGAGATCAACCGGACGCCGCCGAAGACGCAGTCGTCGCTGCTGGAGGCCATGGAGGAGCGGCAGGTCTCGCTCGACGGCAAGACGCGGCCGCTGCCGGATCCGTTCATCGTGATCGCCACGCAGAACCCGGTGGAGTACGAGGGCACCTACCCGCTGCCGGAGGCGCAGCTGGACCGGTTCCTGCTCAAGCTGACCATGCCGGCGCCCTCGCGTGAGGACGAGATCGGCATCCTGTGGCGCCACGCGCAGGGCTTCGACCCGCGCAACCTCGCGGCGGCGGGACTTCGCTCGGTGGCCGGCGCGCCGGAACTCGCGGCTGCGCGCGAAGCCGTCGCTCGCGTCACCGTCGGGCCCGAGGTGATCGGGTACGTCGTCGACCTGTGCCGGGCGACGCGGTCGCTGCCGTCGGTGCGCATCGGCGTTTCTCCCCGCGGGGCCACGGCGTTGCTCGCGGTCACCCGGGCCTGGGCGTGGCTGGCGGGGCGCGACTACGCGACCCCGGACGACGTCAAGGCGCTGGCGCGGCCCGCGTTGCGGCACCGCCTCGACGTCCGGCCGGAAGCCGAGCTCGAGGGCGTCACCGCGGACGGCGTGCTGGACCGCGTGCTCGCGTCCGTGCCCGTGCCGCGCTGACATGGCCGTCACCGGGAGGCTCGGGCTGCTGGCGCTCTTCGGCGCGCTGGTGGTCGGGCTGCTGGCGCCGTCGGACGCCGGGCTGCTGGCCGTCGGCGGGGTGCTTCTGGTGCTGGTCGTCGTCGACCTGGTGCTGGCGGGCAGCGTCCGGGCGCTGGCGTTTTCGCGCTCCGGCGACACTTCGGTGCGGCTCGGGGAGCCGTGCGAGGTGACGCTGGTGGTCGCCAACCCCGGCGGCCGGACCGTGCGGGGAGCGCTGCGCGACGCGTGGCCACCTTCGGCGGGTGCCTTGGACCGGCACGCGGTGAAGGTGCCGGCGGGGGAGCGACGGGCTTTCGTGACGGCGTTGCGTCCGACGCGGCGCGGTGACCGGACGGCGGCGCGGGTGACGGTCCGGTCGGTGGGGCCGCTGGGCCTGGCCGCGCGGCAGGGTTCGCACGAGGTGCCGTGGACGGTCCGCGTGCTGCCGCCGTTCCACAGCCGCAAGCACCTGCCGTCCCGGCTGGCGCGGCTGCAGCAGCTCGACGGCCGCAACGCGGTGCTGATCCGGGGCCAGGGCACGGAATTCGACTCGCTGCGCGAGTACGTGATCGGCGACGACGTCCGCTCGATCGACTGGCGGGCGACCGCGCGGGCGGCCGACGTCATGGTCCGGACGTGGCGCCCCGAGCGCGACCGGCACGTGGTGCTGGTGCTCGACACGGGCCGCGTTTCGGCCGGCCGTGTGGGCGACGCGCCCCGCCTGGACGCGGCGATGGACGCGGCGTTGCTCCTGGCCGCACTGGCTTCCCGGGCGGGCGACCGCGTCGACCTGCTGGCCTACGACCGCCGGCTGCGGGCCGCGGTGCAGGGCTCGTCGGGGGCGTCGCTGGTGAACGCGATGGCGCCGCTGGAGCCGTCGCTGATCGAGACGGACGCGCGCGGGATGGTCGCGGAGGTGCTGCAGCGGACCCGGCGCCGGGCGCTGGTCGTGCTGCTGACCGGCCTCGACGCGGCGCCGCTGGAGGAAGGCCTGTTCCCGGTGCTGAGCTCGCTGACCGCGCGGCACGAGCTGATCGTGGCGTCGGTGGCGGACCCCCGGGTGGCGGAGATGCTGACCGCCCGCGGCGACGCGGAAGCGGTGTACGACGCGGCGGCGGCGTCGCGGACGGTGGCCGAGCGGCAGCGCGTGACCGAGCGGCTGGGGCGGCACGGGGTGAGCGTGGTGGACGCGGTCCCGGAGGAACTGCCCCCGGCGCTGGCGGACCGTTATCTGGCGTTGAAGGCGGCGGGCCGGCTCTAACTGGCGGTGGTTTCCGGCCGGCCGGTGCCGGTGGACGGGGGTGCTGCGTGGACGTACGGTTCGCAGCACCTCACGAATGTCTCAAGTGGACAGTGCTTGACGGCGTCCAGCCCGGTGGACGGGGTCGCGGTGAAGCTGGCCGCGTGCGACGCGGCGGACAAGCACCAGGCGTGGCGGCGGGTCGCGGGACTGCCGGGCTTGGTGGAGATCGCGAACGTGGCGACGGCGCGCTGTTTGACGGCGGAGAGCGCTTCGGTGGGTGCGCGGCTGTACCAGGAAGTCTGTTCGTTGACGGGAATCGCGAACACGTGGGCCGCGGGCGGGCGGACGTTGGCGATCCTGTCGGGGAACGGTCAGCGGCTGGCTTCGAAGGACCCGGGCGCGCCGTTCGTGGTCCGGGTGATCGGCGAGAACGGCCAACCCGCGGCGGACGTCCCGGTGACGTTCTTCGTGCGGGCGGCGCGTCCGAAGAGCGCGTTGGTGTTCGAGGGAGGTGGGGAGACGGTGACGGTGAAGACGGACGCGGACGGGTCGGCGTCGAGCCCGAAGGTGGTGCTGACGGAGGTGGGGGAGTTCGAGGCGCGGTTCGTCGGGTCGGCGGGCCTGGAGGACGGATCGTCGATCGCCTTCGAGGGGTCGTGCTTGTGTTGAGTGGGGCTTTCCGGTGCCGAGTACGATGCCGGGGTGGGCGATTCCCCTGATCTTGAATTTGGCAACCTCTACGATCTGATGCACAAAGATCTGGACAATCTGAAGGAAGAAGCGCTGCATTGCCTGCGTGAGTCCGGTGATCTGCGGGAAATCAAGATCCATTCGATCACGGGCCGGGTCAAGGAGCGGGACAGCTTCCTGGAGAAGATCGAGCGCAAGAAGTACCGGAATCCGATGAGGGACACCGAGGACCTGGTGGGCCTGCGGGTGGTCTGCCTCTTCACCGACGATCTGCCCAAGCTCACGAAGATCATCAAGGACGAGTTCGACGTGCTCGAGGTGGAGGACAAGGTCACCGGTGCGGATGTGGCCTCGTTCGGGTACATGTCCCAGCACTACATCTGCAGGCTGCGGCCCGAGTTCCATGGGCGGCGGTACGACCGGATCAAGGGGCAGAAGTTCGAGATCCAGTGCCGGACGCTGCTCATGGACGCGTGGGCGAACGTCTCGCACCACCTGGCTTACAAAGGTGAGAGCAGTATTCCGCAGGAGTTGCGCAAGGACTTCCACGCGCTGAGCGGCCTGCTCTACGTTGCGGACCGGCAGTTCCAAGCTCTGCTGAGTGCCGCCCGAAAATCGCAGGATGAAGCTGTGCAGGGTGTGGCGGATGCCTTGCACGAGGGGCGCGACCGTCTGCTCGACCTGAGTTCGATGCAGGCCTTCTTGGACAGGAATTTTCCGGATCGAATGAAGACAGACCCAACCCATGTTTCCGAGCTCGTCGAGGAGTTCGCCACGGTGGGGATCTTGTCGATCCGTCAGCTCGACGAAAAGCTCGGCAGCGGGCTCTCTGAGGCTCTTGCGGTCGAATCGAGGGGATACAATTACAGTCAGGTGGGCGTCGTGCGAACGGCAGTTCGGGTTTCCGACCAGGCTTATGCTGAATTATTTCGAAGGAAGTACCCTGGGACGCCCGACCTTTAGCCTGACTCCGGCAGCGCGTCCCCAGCGTCCCGCGAGTCGAGATCCCCCACTTCGCCTTCCTTCGCCGCCCGTCTCCCGAGCGTGAAGACGTAAACCAGGAAAGCCACTTCGGCCACCACGCCGATCCCCACCCGGAGCCACGTCGGCCAGCCCGACGGCGTCACGAACGCCTCGATGATGCCCGTCACGAGCAGCACGCACGCCAGCCCGAGCGCGATCACCACCACCGACCGGCCCTGTTCGGCCAGCGCCGCCGACCGTGAACGGCGGCCCGGGTCGATCACCGTCCAGCCGAGTTTCAGGCCCGTGCCCGCCGCCACGAAGACCGCCGTCAGTTCCAGCAGGCCGTGGGGGAGCAGGAGGCCGATCATCACGTCGCCGCGGCCGGCCGCGCTCATCGCGCCGATGATCACGCCCGCGTTCAGGGAATTCAGCCAGAGGCCGCCGATCACCGGGATGCCGAGTGCGATGCCGAGGAACAGGGAGTTCGCCGCCACCAGTGCGTTGTTCGTCCAGA
The DNA here is from genome assembly GCF_046548815.1 of Amycolatopsis sp. cmx-4-83. Lineage (NCBI taxonomy): Bacteria > Bacillati > Actinomycetota > Actinomycetes > Pseudonocardiales > Pseudonocardiaceae > Amycolatopsis > Amycolatopsis sp. cmx-4-83. The sequence continues at coordinate 944,984 of NZ_JAEBEF010000001.1, forward strand.
CGCGCGCCGCGAACGAGCCCGCCGGGCCCGTCGAGTAGTAGTTCTCCGCTTCGCCGCCGGGCCGGGTCAGCTCGCGCAGCTCGTCCGGCGTGGAGATCGACGCGCGCACGTGCGGGTCGCCCGCCACCCACACCGCGATCACCGCCATCACCGCGATCGACACCAGCGCGGCCGGGATCCACCAGCGCCGCGACAGGTACACCGCGGCCGGGAAGCGGCGCGTGAAGAACAGCGCGACCTCGCGCCACGCCGGGTTGTGCGACCCCGAGATCGCCGACCGGCCGCGCGCCACCAGCTCGGAAAGCCGGCCGATCAGCGCCGGGTCGGGCGCGACCGACCGGACGATCGACAAGTGCGTCGCCGTCCGCTGGTAGAGCGTCACCAGCTCGTCGGCCTCGGCGCCGGTCAGCTTGCCGCCGCGCCGGGTCAGCTCGCCGAAGCGGTTCCACTCCGCCGCGTGCGCCGCGACGAAGACGTCCACATCCACGCCGTCACCCTATCCGTCGATACGCTGGGCCGCGTGCACGAGGAATCCGAGCTGGTCACCGGCGAAGCCGTCGTCCTGGACCTGCGCGTCGCCAAGCTCGCCAGCCGGGCGCTGGCGATGGCGCTCGACGTCCTCATCCAGTTCGCGCTGCTGCTGGCCGCGTTCATCGTGCTCACGCTGACGGTGCCGGGCGAGGACGAAGCCCTCGCGGTGACGCTGATCCTGGTCATCGTGGTGCTGATCCTGGTCGGCTACCCGGTGCTGGCCGAGACGCTCTCGCGCGGCCGCTCGCTCGGCAAGTTGGCGGTCGGCCTGCGCGTGGTCCGCGTCGACGGCGGCCCGATCCGCTTCCGGCACGCCCTGGTCCGCGGGCTCGCCGGCTTCGTCGTCGACTTCTGGACGCTCGGCCTGTTCGGCGCGGTCGCGGTGATCGTGTCGCTGTGCTCGTCCGACGGCCGCCGGGTGGGCGACTTCCTGGCCGGGACGCTGGTGGTCCGCGAGCGCGTCCCCGAAACGACCGGCCACCCGGCGATGGCGATGCCCCCGGGCCTCGAAGGCTGGGCGGCCCACCTCGACCTGACGCGGCTCCCGGACGACCTCGCCCTGGCGAGCCGCCAGTTCCTGACCCGCTTCGCCCAGCTGCGCCCGGAAGCGGCGCAAGCGCTGGGCTGGAGCCTCGCGCGGCAGGTGAGCGAGGCCTTGGGGACGCCGGTGCCGCCCGGGGTGCCGGCGTGGGCGTTCCTGGCGGCGGTGCTGGCGGAGCGGCGCAACCGCGACCACGCCCGCGCGGTCCAGGCGTACACGGCCCGCGTGCAGGCGGCGCGGGGCCAGGGGTACGGGACGCCGTCCGCCGCGACGGGGCCGGGGTTCGCGCCGGCGCCCGCGTCCTCGGCTGATGCGGACACACCGCCGTCCGGGCTGCCCGCCAACCCGTTCACGCCGCCGAGCTGAGGGTTCAAGCTCGTTCGAACACCGCGCGGAAACCGGTCACCGGCTCAGGAAACGTCTCCCGAGGACGCGAGCCACGTGTTGCACTGCTGGTTGCGGTTGGTCGTCGCGCCGTGCTGCCACCAGGAGATGTTGTGCTTGGCGCTGCCGTGGTCGCGCTTGCCGTTGCGGGCGTAGTCGTCGCCGCGGTCCTGGGCGTTCCAGGCCTCGTTGTAGATCTTCTTGTCGACCGAGCCGCCGGAGACCGACGCCGAGCCGAGGAACATGCCCGAGAAGCACTGCGCCTCGAGTTCCATCCGCCGCGACAGCTCCAGGCCCGCCGCCGAGTCGGCGCCGGCGTCGTAGCGCTGGTTGCCGTACGCCTCCGAGATGCCGGCCATGTTCTGCACGTGGTGGCCGTATTCGTGGGCCAGGATCGAGAGGTACGGGCCCGGGTGGTTGCCCCAGACGTCGATCTCGATCCGGTCCATCGGCATGTAGATGGTGTTGTTGCTCGGGCAGTAGAACGGCGTGACTCCGGTGGTCGTGCCCCCGCTGCCGCACGGCGTCGAGGACTCGGAAAGTGAGCGCGGCACGGCCAGGTTCGGCGATTCGAACGGCAGGTCGACGCCGCCGAGCATGCGCGACCACATCGCGTCGAGGCAGGTGATGGCCGACTGGAAGAACTTCGTGGCGCTGTTCTGGTCGGTCGCCCAGCGGCTCAGCGAGCACGAGACGTTCTGCAGCCCGTAGTTCGCGCTGCCGAACAGCGGGTTGTTCCCGGTGGCGACCACCGAACGGGGGCCGGCCGGCGGTTGCGACGTCGGCGTCTCGCGCGCCGAGGTCCGGGTTGTTGCCTCGGTGGTCGAGGACGACGACGTGGTCGTCTCGGTCGTCTCGGTGGTTTCTTCGGTGCTGGTCGGGTAGGTGCTGGAGTACCCGGCGTCGGCGACGTGCCGCGTGTGCCCGCCCCCGATCAGCGCGACGGCGGCGACCAGCCCCCCGGCAACGGCGACGATGGCGAAGATCGCGACGGCGACGATGACCCCGGTGTTGGATTTCTTGGCGGGGTAGGGCGCGAAGCGAGTGCCGTAGTGAGCGTAGGGCGGCGGCGCGGAGTACCCGGGCACGAAGGCGGCCGGAGCGGCGGCGGGCGGCGGAAGCGGACTCCGCGCGGGCGGCGGTGCGGGGTACCCGAAGGGAGGAACGGGACTCGGCCCGGTCGGCGGCCCGTAGGGCGCGGTGCTTTGCGGACGCCCAGGCCCTTGCGGCGGCGGGGGATAGCGCGGCGGTTGACCGGGCGTGCCGGCTGGGCCTTGCTGCGGGTGGCCTGGTGCGCCGGCGGGCCGCTGCCCGGGCGCGCCGGGGCCCTGGGGGCCTTGCCCAGGTGCGCCAGGGTTGTTGCCGGGATGCTGCGGATGACCTGGCGCGTCGGCTGTTTGCTGCCCGGGTACGCCGGGGCCCTGCCCAGCCGAGCCGGGATCCTGCGGGCCCTGCCCAGCCGAGCCGGGGCCCTGCGGGTCCTGCCCAGCCGAGCCGGGGTTCTGCGGGCCCTGTCCGGCTGAGCCGGGGCCCTGCCCAGGTGCGCCGGAGTTGCCGGGATGCTGTGGCGGGTGCTCGGGTCCGGCTGAGCCGGGGCGCTGCCCGGGCGCGCCGGGGTGGTTGCCGGGATGCTGTGGCGGGTGCCCAGGTCCGCCGGGGCCCTGCCCACGTGCGCCGGGGTGGTTGCCGGGGTGCGGCGGCTGCCCAGGCGCGCCACCAGACCCAGGCGCGCCACCAGACCCAGGCGCCCCACCCGCTCCCGGCCTCCCCGGCGGCAACGGCCTCGCAGCCGGTGGCGGCAACGGCCGGGCCCCCGGTGGCGGGCGGCGCGGGTCGAACGGACCAGGACCCTGCGGGCCGTGCGTCATCGAGTGGAACCCCCCAAGACTTTTCCCCGTCGGAAGCGGCGTACCTGCGGTGATCTCGCCGTTCCGGGCGTCAGCATAGATCGAGTGCTCTAGGGTGTGGTGCTGTGTCGATGAAATGGGGGGCCACGGCCGCGATCGTCGTCGTGGCCTGGGTACTCGGCGCGGGGAGCGCGGTCGCGCAGAACGCCGGGCCCAGCCTGCCCAACCAGCCGAGTGACCTGGTGCCCAAACCTCAGCAGCTCAACGGCGAAAACGGCGAAAACGGCCAAGACCTCCAGCCACCGGACGGCCCGGTCGCCGACGTCGCCCTCAAGGTCCTGCGCGACGGCTCCCTTTCCGTCACCGAAAAGGTCACCGTCCCCGGCGGCAAGCAGCTCACCTCCCGCGTCCCGCTGCGCGTGCCCGCGAGCGACGACCAGGACCGCGTCTTCGCCGTCCGCGACGTCAAGGCCGAAGGCGCCGCGAGCAGCCAGCTCACCGGTGACCAGCTCGTGCTCACCTTCACCGGGGGCGCCGGCACCGTCACCTACCTCGTCGACGGCGCGATCGCCGACCAGGGTGGCCGTCAGCAGGCGCGGTGGCAGGTCGCGAGCGGCTTCGACACCCCGCTGACCAAGCTCACCGCGTCCTTCCTCGCGCCCTCGCCGGAATTGTCCCCGGTCGACTGCTTCGCCGGCCCCGTCGGCTCGAGCCAGCGCTGCACCCTCGCCGAGCTCGACCACACCGGCGTCGTGCGCCTCGAACAGAACGACGTCCGGCCCGGTGACCGCGTCGACCTGCTCGTCGGGCTGCCCGCCGGCACCGCGCCGGCCACCGCGAAGTTCGCCGACATCGGCCTGCTCGCCAACGCCTTCGCGCTGACCCCGCTGACCGGCGCCGTCTTCGCGGTCCTGCTCGTCCTCCTCGTCGCCGCCGGGATCTTCGTGTGGCGGCGCCGCAAGCAGGACGCCGGTGCGCTGCGCACCGCCACCGGCCCGGTCGAGGTCCTCCTCCGCGACGGCGACCGCGTCTTCTTCGCCAGCCCGGACGGCGTGCTGCCGGGCCAGGTCGGCACGGTCGTCGACGAGACCGTCGACGTCGTCGACATCAGCGCCACCGTGGTCGACCTCGCCGTCCGCAACTACCTCTGGCTGGCCGAAATCCCCGGCCCCCAAGGGCAAGACTGGCAGATCTCCCGCCGCAACCCGCCGGACGAGCACCTCCACGACTTCGAGCGCGCCGTCTACGAAACCCTGCTGCCCGAGGGCACCGACACCGTCCTGGTGTCGCAGCTGCGCGCCCGCGGCGGGCTCGACCTGCGCCGGATCAGCGACGCGATGTACGCCGACGTCGTCACCAAGCGCTGGTTCTCCCGCCGTCCCGGCAGCGCGCGCGGACGGCTGACCTGGCTCGGGGCCGGGATCTTCGCGCTCGGTCTCGCCGCCACCGCGGTCCTCACCTTCACCGTCGGGGACGCGCTGCTGGGCGTCGCCGTCGCGCTGGCCGGGCTCGGCGTCGTCGCGGCGGCCGCGCTGCTGCCGACCCGCACCGCGCGCGGCCGGGCGCTGGCCGGTCAGGTCCGCGGGCTGCTCGACTACCTGCACACCGCCAAGGCCGAGGACATCCCGCCCGCCGACCGCGAGCTGGTGTTCTCCCGGTCGCTGCCCTACGCCGTGGTGCTCGGCGACACCGAACGCTGGCTCGGCGCGTTCGCCGGACTGAACCCGGCGGCGGACGGTTCGGCCGGGCTGTACTGGTACGGCGGCATGGAGGCCGACCCCGACCTGCGGCGGTTCGGCGCGCACTTCCCGTCGTTCCTGACCGCGCTCGACGGGCTGCTCACCGCGTCCGGCCGCACCGCTCGCTGACCGTGCTCGCCGCGGCCGCGCTCGCGCTCTTCCTCACCGCGGCGCCGGTCGGCCAGCCACCGCTGCCCACCCTGCCGCAGAGCGCCGAGATCCAGCTCAAGCTCGAGCGCGACGGCTCGTTGTCGGTCGCCGAAGCGATCTCCGTGCCCACCGGCGTCACGATGGACCGCCGGGTCGCGCTGCGCGTCGCCGCGCCCCACCACCGCGACCGGCTCTACCGGGTCCGCGACGTCGTCCTCGAAGGCAGCGGGACGGCGAGCGTCGACCAGGACGCCTTCACCGTCCACCTCACCGCCGGCACCTCGATCGTCCGGTACACAGTGGACGGTGCGGTGGCCGGCGACCGGGTCACCTGGGAGCTGGCCGGCGGCTGGAGCACCGAGCTGAAGTTCCTCCGCGCCTCCTTCGCCGCGCCGAAGATCCCGACCGCCGTGGACTGCCTCGCCGGGCCGCCGGACTCCGACTTCTCGTGCGGTGCCGCGCAGATCGACCACGCCGGGCTGACCCGGTTCAGCCAGCAGAACCTGGCCGCGGGCGCGCGGATGACGGCGACCGTCGAGCTGCCCGCGGGCACCGTGCCGGCCAACGCCGTCGTGGTCCCGGCCAAGACGATCGCGGGCGCGTTCGTGCTCACCGCCCCGGTCGGCTGGGCCTGGGCCGGCTTCGCCGCGCTCCTGCTGCTGGCCGCCACCCTGGTCTGGGGCGCCCGGCGGCACTTTCACGTGAAAGTGCGGCCCCCAGGTGGGCACTTTCACGTGAAAGTGACGGCGGGGGGCGAGTTCGAGTCGCCGGAAGGTGTGCTGCCGGGCCACGCCGGCCTCCTGCTGCACGGGCGCACCGGGCCCGCCGACGTCGCCGCGACCGTGCTCGACCTCGCCGTCCGCAACTACCTGTGGGTGAGCGCCGAGGACGGCGACTGGCGGCTGACCCGCCGCAACCCGCCCGACGAGCACCTGACCGCCTTCGAACGTGCCGTCTTCGAAGCCGCCGAGGCCGCGGGGACCGTCGCCGAACTGCGCCGGCGTCACCTCGACGTCGACCGCGAACTGCTCGCCGACCTCGTCCGCCGCGGCTGGTTCGCCCCGAACCCCCGGCGCCTCGGCCGGGCGGGGAGCCGGATCGTGGTCTACGGCGTGTTCCTCACCGTGCTGCTGGCGCTGACCGTCGGCTACGCCCAGCTCGGCGTCATCCTCGCCCTGGCCGGGGCCGCCGCCGTCGTGACGTCGGCGGCGCTGCCCGCACGCCGGCGGGCGGGCACCGACGTGGCCCGGCGCCTGCGCGGCGTCGCCGAAGCGCTGGCGTCGGCCAAGCCGAAGGACCTCACGAAGCCCCAGCGCGAAGTCGTCTTCTCGCGCGGCCTCCCGTACGCGTCAGCTCTGGGCGAACTGGCGCCGTGGGTGGCCGCCTTCGAGGCGCTCCCGCACCCGCCGCCGGTGTACTGGCACGCCGGCGACGTCGCCCCTGACCAGGCCGGATCCTTCGCGGCGGCGCTCGCGGGCGCGTTCGCCGGTGCCCGCCGCGCCCACCTCCGCACCCTCGTGAGTGGGAAACAGGGGCAGGACACTGTTTCCCACTCACGAGGCCGGACGCCGCAATCCGCTCCGCCGTCGTAGGGTGGGGCCATGGCCGATCCCGAGCTCGTCCGATACACCCTCGACAACGGTCTGCGGGTGGTTCTCGCCCCCGACGCGACCGCGCCGGTGGTCGGCGTCAGCGTGCACTACGACGTGGGTTTCCGCTCCGAGCCGGAGGGGCGCACCGGTTTCGCGCACCTCTTCGAGCACCTGATGTTCCAGGGCTCCGAAAGCCTCGAGAAGCTCGCGCACTTCCGCCACGTCCAGTCCAGCGGTGGCACGTTCAACGGGTCGACCCACCCGGACTACACCGACTACTTCGAGGTCCTGCCCAGCGCCGCGCTCGAGCGCGCGCTGTTCCTCGAAGCCGACCGGATGCGCGCGCCGAAGCTGACGGCGGAGAACCTGGCGAACCAGATCGACGTCGTCAAGGAAGAGATCCGGCTGAACGTGCTGAACCGGCCCTACGGCGGGTTCCCTTGGATCACCCTCCCGCCGGTCCTGTACTCGACGTTCCCCAACGCGCACAACGGTTACGGCGGCTTCGAGGACCTCGAGAGCGCCACGGTCGAGGACTGCGCCGCGTTCTTCGACACCTACTACTCGCCGGCGAACGCCGTGCTCACGGTGGCCGGCGACTTCGAGGTCGGCGCGGCCAAGGAACTGATCGGGAAGCACTTCGGCGACGTCCCGCACCGGCCCGCGCCGGAGCGCCCGTCGTTCGCCGAGCCGCTGCCGACCAGCGAGCTGCAGGGCGAGACGATCGACCCGCACGCCCCGCTGCCCGCGCTCGCCGTCGGCTACCGGATGCCGGACCCGATCAACGACGTCGACAGCTACCTGGCCTACCTCGTGCTGGCCGGCGTGCTCACCGACGGCGACGGCTCCCGCCTCCAGCAGCGGCTGGTGCACCGCGAGCCCCTCGTCGTCGACATCGGCGCGGGCGCCGGGCTGTTCGGCCCGTTCGAGGCCCGCGACCCCGACACGTTCACCATCACCCTCATCCACCCGCACGAGGTGCCCCGCGAGCGCGTGCTCGCCGCGCTGGACGACGAGCTCGAGAAACTCGCCGAAACGCCACCGGACGAGCAGGAACTGCGCAAGGTGACGGCCCGCTGGACGGCGAGCCTGCACTCGGAGCACGACCGCCTGGTGTCCCGGACCCTGGCGCTCGGCTCGTTCGAGCTGCTCTACGGCGACGCGTCGCTGGTGTACAAGCTGGCGGACCGGATGTCGGCCGTCACCGCGGAAGCCGTTTCGGCGGCGGCGAAGGCGCTGCGCCCGGACGCGCGCGCCGTGCTGGTGGTCAAGCCCGCTTCGGAAGGGAACAACGAGCAGTGACTTCGGCAACGCACCGCAGCGCGGAGGAGATCGGCCGCACCGCGCAGGGTCCCCGCCCGCTGCCCCCGCTCGGCGCGCAGCGCGCCGCCGCTGATCTGTCCCATGTGGACACCGAGCTGAGCAACGGCCTGCGCGTGGTGGCCGTGCGCAAGGCGACCGTGCCGATGGTCGAGGCGCGGTTGTGGATCCCGTTCGCGGGCGACGACGCGCTGCACCCGGCGACCGCCGAGGTGCTCGCGGAGACGATCCTCACCGGCACCGCCCGGCGCAACCGCATCGAGATCGACGCCGAACTGGCGCTGATCGGCGGCGACATCGGCGCCGGCGTCGACCCGGAACGCCTGGTGCTGACCGGATCCGCGCTCGCCGACAAGTTCCCGACGTTCCTCGACGTGCTCGGCGACGTCCTCACCGGAGCGACGTACGCCGACGACGAGATCGCCCGCGAGAAGGAGCGGCTCGTCGAGCGGATCGCCGTCTCGCGGACGCAGCCGCGCACGATCGCGCGGGAAGCGCTGCAGAAGCACCGCTACGGCGACCACCCGGCCACCCGCGAGGTCCCCAAGGCCGAAGACGTCGCGGTGGTGACGCCGGAGCAGGTCCGCGCGCTGCACCAGGCGTCCGTGCTGCCGCGCGGTGCGGTGCTGGTGCTGGTCGGCGACCTCGACCCGGCCACGGTGATCGGTGACCTGGAGAAGGTGCTCGGCGGCTGGGCGTCCGACCGCGCCGCCGTGCGGCTCCCGGCGCTGCCGGACCTGACCGGGCCGAACGTGCTGCTGGTGCCGCGCGCCGGCGCCGTCCAGTCGCAGATCCGGCTTTCGGCGCAGACGGTCCCGCGCACCGACCCGGGTTACGCGGCGCTGCAGCTGGCGAACCTGGCCTACGGCGGGTACTTCTCGTCGCGGCTGGTGGAGAACATCCGCGAGAACAAGGGGTACACCTACTCCGCGCACTCGGGCTTCGAGTTCACCGACGGCACCGCGGTGGTCAACGTCGACGCGGACACCGCGACCGACGCGACCGCCCCGGCGCTGCTGGAGACCCGCTACGAGCTGGGCCGCCTCGGCCAGGTCCCGCCGGCCGGCGACGAGCTGGAATCGGTGCGGCAGTACGCGATCGGCTCGCTGCTGACGTCGACGTCGTCGCAGTCCGGGCTGGCCGGGCAGGTGCTCGCGCTGGCTTCGACCGGGCTGGGACTGGAGTGGCTGAACGAGCACCCGGCGCGGGTGGCCGCGGTGACCGCCGAGGAGGTGGCCGAAGCGGCGCTGAAGTTCTTCGCCCCCAAGCGGTTCACCGGCGTGGTGGTCGGCGACGCGGCGGTGCTGGAGAGCAAGCTCCTCGCGCTCGGCGACGTCGTGGTGGGCGAGCCCGCCTGATGTCCGTTCCGTTCGCACTGGGGGATCTGCCCACCCTCTCCAGGTCCACTGTGGACCGGCAGGAAGGCTTGCGCACCAACCCTTCGCGCTTGCTGTCGCGCTGGCCCGACGCCCGGGTCGTCCTGCTGGACGACGCCGGGCGCACGCCGGTCGTCGAAGGCGCGTCGACGCTGTCGTTCCGCAAGGCGGTCGACTTCGGCTCGTCACCACCGGCGGACGCGGTGTTCCTCGGCGAGTGGCAGGACGTCGACTACTGGTCGCTCCCGGGCGGCCCGTCCGGCGAAGCCGACACGGTGAAGATGGCGGGCAGCTGGGGCTTCGTCGAGGAGGTCCCGCGCGCCGACGGCGAGATCTGGGTCGAGCTGCGCGGTTACGGCGACCTGCTGGACGACACGTCGGCGGGCCTGTTCACGACGGCCCAGGCGCTGCGCTTCTGGCGCCGTCAAGCCAAGTTCTGCACCCGCTGCGGCCACCCGACGGAGCTGATCCAGTTCGGCTGGGCGAGCAAGTGCACCAACGACGGCCGCGAGGAGTACCCGCGCACGGACCCGGCGGTGATCTGCCTGGTCCATTCGCTGGAGGGCACGAACGGCTCGCACGTGCTGCTGGCCCGCCAGCCGATCTGGCCGGCCGGCCGCTATTCGGTGCTGGCCGGTTTCGTGGAGGCGGGGGAGTCCCTGGAAGCCTGCGTGGTCCGGGAGATCAGCGAAGAGGTCGGGGCAACGGTCTCGGACGTGCGGTACCTCGGCAGCCAGCCGTGGCCGTTCCCGCGTTCGATCATGCTGGGCTTCACGGCCCGGGCCGATCGGTCGTTGCCGCTGGTCCCGGCGGACGGCGAGATCGAAGAGGCGCTGTGGGTGTCCCGCGAGGAGGTGCGCGCGGCGTTCGAGAACAGCCAGTTGCGAAACGAGGGCGCCCGCCCGACCCCGATCGCCGGCGGCGCGGCGGAGATCATCCTGCCGGGCAACTCGTCGATCGCCCGCGTGATGCTCAAGGCCTGGGCGGACGCGGAGGAGTGAGTGCGGGGGTGTGCCTGGCCGGTACACCCCCGTTTTTCACCCGATCGCTCGCGGCGACGGGGAACCCCTGTGGCTCAAGTGGCACCAGGGATTTCCGAGGCCGAACCGCCATCGTCGACAAATTTGCCGCGGCTCGACCTGACGGAGTGGCCGGCCCGTGATGCCGCCGGTGCGGCGCACGTCGAGGCTCCGGCGCAACGGATCGGCACCGAGGTCTAGCCGGCGGGCACGTCCGAGAATCGATCTCCCGCCCTCGGGCGGGTCACCGAAGCCGAGAGTGGGATCGAAGGGCCGCGGCCCGGCGGTGCCCCCGGATCGTCATCGCCGGTCGAGCCGGGCTCGCCCGTGGATCATCGCGGTGTCCAGCTGCCCGGCGCCGGCCAAGCAGGCGCCGGGCAGCAGTTCGACCTGCGGCCACCCGGCAACATCCCGGCAGCTCGCGAGACGCCTGCGTAACCGCCCCGCGACGCAACGCGACCACGAAAACGGCCCCGGCTACCCGCCGGGGCCGTTTTCGTTGCGCCCCGTGCACACCTCCGCCAGGTGGCCTACCGGCCCGCCCAAGCGTTACCCGCCCGTTTCAAGAGACCGTTGACGGCTGTGCTCGGGCTCACTACAGTCCCCGGAAACCGTCTGTAAAGTATCCTAATTAAGTCGGGAGCGACGAGTGCGAGCCGGTAGCCCGCGGATGCTGCGCGAGATCAACGATCGCGCCGCCATCGAGGTCCTCCTTCGGGAAGGCCCGTTGACCCGCGCCGAACTCGAGCTCGCCATCGGACTCTCGAAGCCCGCCACCGCGCAGCTGCTCACCCGGCTGGAGCTGGACGACCTCGTCGTCAAGGCCGGCGTTCGGGGCGGTGGCCGCGGGCCGCGGGCCCAGCTCTGGGCGGCCAACGGGAGCCTCGCCTTCGTCGCCGCCGTCGATCTGACGCCGCACTTCGCGGACTTCGTCGTCGCCGATGTCGCCGGGGTCGTGCTCGCCGAGTACCGGGCTCCCTTGCCCGTGCACGAAGGGGCCGACGTCGTCGGGACCTTCGGGGAGGCACTGAGCCACGTCGCCGGGGAAGCCGGGATCACCCGGGACCGGCTGGCCCACGTCGTGATCGGCGCGCAGGGGGCGTTCGACCCGCGGACCGGCCTGCTGTCCTCCGCGCCGCACATCCCCGGCTGGCTCGGCTTCGACGTCCCGCAGAAGCTGTCCGACGAGCTCGGCGTCGACGTCACCATCGAGAACGACGTCAACCTCGTCGCCGTCGAGGAGATGAGCGCCGGGCAGGCGCAGGACGTCGACGACTTCGTCATGGTCTGGCTGTCCGAAGGCGTCGGCGGTGCCGTCGTGATCGGACGGCGGTTGCTGCGCGGCGCGACCGGCGGTGGCGGCGAGATCGACTGGATGCGCGTGCCCGATCCGGCCACTGTGGACACCGGCGACGTCTGGCCCGAGGCCGGCGCCCGGTTCGGCAACCTGGTCGACTCGCCCGCCATCTGCCGGCTCGCCGCCGCGCACGGGATCGAAGCCGGCACCGCATGGGAAGCCGTCGCGAAAACCGGACCGCGCCACCCGTTCCGCCACGACCTGGCGAAGCGGGTCGCCGGCGGCGTCGCCAACCTCGTCGCGGTGGCCGACCCGCAGCTCGTGCTCCTCTGCGGGGACACCAGCCGCGCGGGCGGCGAGGACTTCGCCGCGCTCGTCGAAGAAAAGCTCCACGAACTCGTCCTGCCGCGCACGCCCGTCGGCTGCGCTTCGGTGCAGGGCAACGCCGTCCGCGCGGGCGCGCTGCAGTCCGCGCTCGCCACCACCCGTGAGGACGTCTTCGGCGTCGTCACCCCCACGCTCCTCGGGTCGCGCAGGCCCGAGGGCGACATCACCCGTCCCCGACTCCAGTAGCCCCAACCGATGAGGAGGAGGGCCATGCCCCCTACCACCCGGACCCGTCGCGGCGCACTTCTTGCGGCCGCCGCCGCGGCGTCCGTCCTGCTGACCAGCGCCTGTTCCGGCGCCGCCGCCCCGAGCGGGGGTGACGCCGCGGCCGCGCCCGGCAAGGACGACAAGCTCACGATCACCGTGTACTCGAAGTTCACCGACCGCGAGTACGGCGTGGTGACGGCGGGGCTCAACAAGCTCAAGGCCAAGTTCCCGAACATCGAGATCAAGCACGAGGGCAACCAGGACGACGACAAGCTCACCCAGTCGATCCGCGGCGGCAACCCGCCCGACGTCGCGATTTCCTTCTACACCGACAACCTCGGTGCGTGGTGCTCCACCGGCAGCTTCCAGGACCTGAAGCCCTACATCGAGCGCGACAAGATCGACCTGAACCAGATCCCCGAAGCCGTCCGCAACTACACCGAGTACCAGGGCAAGCGGTGCGCGATGCCGATGCTCGCCGACGTCTACGGGATGTACTACAACACCGACATGTTCGCGTCGAAGGGCATCACCTCGCCGCCGAAGACGCTGTCGGAGTTGTTCGAGGACACCAAGAAGCTCACCGAGTTCAACCCGGACGGCTCGATCAAGGTCGCGGGTTTCCTGCCCTCGATGCCGTTCTACGCCAACCAGGCCCAGTACTGGGCGCAGTACTTCGGCGCCACCTTCCTCGGCCAGGACGGCAAGTCGGACCTCGCCACCAACCCCGGCTGGAAGGCGATGTTCGAGTTCCAGAAGCAGCTCATCGACTTCTACGGCGGCCACGACAAGGTCGAGAAGTTCAAGGCGGGCCTCGGCGACGAGTACTCCGCCGACCACGGCTTCCACAAGGGCAAGCTCGCCATGATCATGGACGGCGAGTTCCGCACCGCGTTCCTCAAGGACCAGGCGCCGGAGATCAAGTACCAGACGGCGCCGTTCCCGGTGCTGGACTCGATGGCCGACCGCTACGGCGGCGGGTTCACCACCGGCACGATCATCGCGATCCCCAAGGGCGCCAAGAACCCCGGCGCCGCGTGGGAGCTGATCAAGCAGGCCACACTGGACACCGACACCCTGGTGGACATGGCCAACGGCCTGAAGAACGTGCCCAGCACCAAGGCTTCGCTCACCTCGCCGAAGCTGGACCTGCAGCCGCAGTTCAAGACGTTCCTCGACATCTACGACAGCGGCAAGCTGGTGGCCAACCAGACCACCCCGATCGGTGACGCGCACCTCAAGGCCGTCAACGACTTCGCGGAGAAGTGGCAGGCCGGCTCGATCCCCGACCTGACCGCGGGCCTGGCGAAGGTCGACGCGCAGGTGAACGACGAGCTCAAGCAGAAGGGCGCGGGCGGATGACCTCCACCGCTCTTCCCGTCACCACCGAAGGTTCCCCGTCCGCACCTGCGAAGGTGCGGGCGGGGGCCCGCCGGGCCAAGCGCCGCCGGACCGTTTTCTTCTTCATGGCACCGGCGTTCCTCGGGTTCCTGATCTTCTTCGGCTACCCGCTGATCGCCACGGTCTACTACTCCTTCACCCGGTACGACCTGATCAACCCGCCGGTGTTCATCGGCTTCGACAACTACGTCCGGATGTTCACCACCGAGCCGCTGGTCGGCACGGCCGCGTACAACACGCTGTGGCTGGTGGTCATCCTGACGGTCTGCCGCGTGGTGTTCTCCCTCGGCGTCGCGTCGGTGATCTCGCGGCTCAAGTCGGGGGTCGGCCTGGTCCGCACGCTCTGCTACCTGCCGACGCTCGCCCCGCCCGCCGCGGCGACCCTGGCGTTCGTCTTCGTGTTCAACCCCGAATTCGGCCCGGTCAACCGGTTCCTGCGGCTCGTCGGCATCGACGGCGGACTGTGGTTCAACAGCCCGGAGATGTCGAAGCCCGCGCTGACGCTGCTCGCGCTGTGGGGCTCCGGCGAGCTGATGATCATCATCCTCGCCGCGCTGCTGGACGTCCCGACCGAGCAGTACGAGGCGGCGGAGCTCGACGGCGCCGGCCCGATCCGCCGGTTCTGGCACGTCACGCTGCCCTCGATCTCGCCGGTGCTGCTCTTCGGCGTGGTCAACTCGATCATCTACGCGCTGCAGTTCTTCACGCAGGCGATCGTCGCGGCTTCCGCGAGCGCGGGCACCGCGGACGTCGCCGGCAACTCGAAGCTCATCGGCGCACCGCAGAACTCGACGCTGACGTACCCGATCTGGCTGTACGTCCAGGGTTTCCGTTACTTCAACATGGGTTACGCGGCAGCGATGGCCGTGCTGCTGTTCATCGTCAGCGCCGGGTTCACCTGGATCCTGGTGCGGCAGCTGCGGAAGTCCCAGCACCAGGAGGAGGGCGCATGACCGCGTTGGCCGAAGCGCCGCAGCGCGATGCGGGCGTGCCGCCGAAGGTGCGGTTCAAGCGCAACTGGGACAAGCGGCTTTCCTACATCGCGACCCACGCGGTCGGGATCGCGCTCGGCGTGATCTTCATGCTGCCGCTGCTGTTCGTGTTCCTCACTTCGGTGATGAAGAGCGACCAGGCGATGACGGCGAGCCTGTGGCCGACCGAATGGCACTTCGAGAACTTCGTCGAGGTGTTCCGGAAGGCGCCGCTGCTGTCGTACTTCGGCAACAGCCTGCTGTACTCGGCCGTGGCGACGGCGGGCGCGCTGCTGTCGGCGATCCCGGCCGCCTACGGGCTTTCCAAGCTGCGGTGGCGCGGGCAGAACCTGTTCTTCATGCTGACGGTGGCCGCGATGCTGCTGCCGCCGCAGGTCACCATCGTGCCGCTGTACGACCTGTGGGTGCGGATGGGCCTCACCGGCACGCTGGTTCCGCTGATCGTGCCGTACTTCTTCTTCGACGCGTTCTCGATCTTCCTGCTCCGCCAGTTCTTCCTCACCATTCCGAAGGACTACATCGAAGCGGCGAAGATCGACGGCTGCAACGAGTTCCAGGCGATGTACCGGGTGCTGATCCCGATGGCGAAGCCCGGGATCGCGGCCACCGCGATGTTCTGCTTCCTGTTCACCTGGAACGACTACTTCGGGCCGCTGCTCTACACCGGGGAAAACCGCGACCACTGGCCGCTTTCGCTGGCGATCGCGTCCTTCCGCGGCATGCACCACGTCGAGTGGAACCTGACGATGGCCGCCACGGCCCTCATCATGGCGCCGGTCATCGTGCTGTTCATCTTCGCCCAGAAGTCGTTCGTCAAGGGCATCACATTCACGGGAGTCAAGGGATGAAGCTGGCAGTCGTCGGTGGCGGGTCCACCTACACGCCGGAACTGATCGACGGGATCGCCGGTCGCCGGTCCACTTTGGACGTTGACGAGATCGTGCTGGTCGACCCGGACGCCTACCGCGTCGACGCCGTCGGCGGGTTCAGCCAGCGCCTGCTCGACCACGCCGGCCACCCGGCGCGGGTGCGGACCACGCAGTCGCTGGAAGAGGGTGTCGACGGCGCGTCCGCGGTGCTGATCCAGCTGCGGGTCGGCGGGCAGCGGGCGCGGCGCTCGGACGAGACGTTCCCGCACGCCTGCGGCTGCGTCGGGCAGGAGACGACCGGCGCCGGCGGCCTCGCCAAGGCGCTGCGCACGGTCCCGGTGGTGCTCGACATCGCCGACTGCGTGCGCAAGATCGCCGGTGACGACACGTGGATCGTCAACTTCACGAACCCGGTCGGCATCGTCACGCGCGCCCTGCTCAACGAGGGCCACCGCGCGGTCGGGCTGTGCAACGTCGCGATCAACCTGCAGCGCCAGTTCGGGAAGCTGCTCGGCGTCGGTGCGGACGACGTCAAGCTCGTCCACACCGGACTCAACCACCTGAGCTGGGAGCGCGGCGCGCTCGTCGACGGCGTCGACCGGCTGCCCGAGCTGCTGGACCAGCACCTGGACTACCTGTCCAACGAGGTCAGCGTGCCGGAGAAGTGGTTGCGGCGCATGAACGTCGTGCCGTCGTACTACCTGAAGTACTTCTACGCGCACGACGAGCAGGTCACCAAGCAGCGCACCGAGCGGCCGCGCGCGGACGTCGTGTCCGACGTCGAGGAAGAGCTGCTGAAGATCTACCTCGACCCGGAGCAGAACACGAAGCCGGAGTCGCTGGAGAAGCGCGGCGGCGCGTACTACTCGGAGGCCGCGGTGCAGCTCGTGCACGCGCTGACCGCGGGGGCGCCGGCCGAGGAGCACGTGGTGAACGTCCGCAACGACGGGACTTTCCCGTTCCTGCCGGACGACGCCGTCATCGAAGCCAGGTCCACTGTGGACTCGAAGGGTGCGACGCCGATCGCGCAACCGCCGGTGGAGCAGCGCTTCGCCGGGCTCATCGCGGCGACGACGTCGTACGAGTACCTCGCGCTGGAGGCGGCGATCAAGGGCGGCCGCGACCGCGTGGCGGACGCGCTGCTGGCACACCCGCTGGTCGGGCAGTACACCAAGGCCGACCAGCTCGCCGACTCGCTGGTGCAGATCAACCGCGAATACCTGCCGTGGGCGCGCGGATGAAGCCTGCCATCATCGCTGTCGACGGCGGCAACAGCAAGACCGAGGTCCTCGTGATTTCGGAAGACGGCGTCGTGCTGGGCCAGTCGCGCGGGCCCGGCGCGTCACCGCAGAACGTCGGCGTCGCGGCCTGCGTCACGGCGCTGGAAACCCTGGTGCTGGAAGCCTTTCCGGACTTCGGGGAACGACCGGCCGCGGTCCACACCTCCGCGTACCTGGCCGGGCTGGACTTCCCGCGTGAGGAAGAAGCGCTGCACGCGGCGCTGTCCGCGCGCGGCTGGAGCGACACCCTGACCGTCGGCAACGACACCCTCGCGCTGCTGCGGGCGGGCAGCGCGGGGGTGGGCGTCGCCGTGGTGTGCGGCGCCGGGATCAACGGCGCCGGCGTCGGACCGGACGGCCGCGTCCACCGCTTTCCCGCGCTGGGCAAGATCTCCGGCGACTGGGGTGGCGGCTACCGGCTCGGCGAAGAAGCGCTGTGGTGGGCCGTGCGCGCCGAGGACGGCCGCGGCCCGCGGACCGCGCTGATGCCGGCGGTGGCGGCGTACTTCGGGAAGCCGACGCTGCTGGACGTCGTGCAGGGCCTGCACTTCGAGGAGATCGACGCGGCGTCGATCCACGGGCTGTGCCCCCTGCTGTTCGAGGTGGCGGCGGCCGGCGACGAGGTCGCGCAGGACGTCGTGACGCGGTTCGTGGAGGAGGTCAGCGTGTTCGCCGCGGTGATCCTCCGCGAGCTGGACCTGACCGGGGAAGCCCCGGAGATCGTCCTCGGCGGCGGCGTGCTGACCGGGATCGGCGCGCCGGTGATCGCGGAGATCGAGAAGCGGTGCCTGAAGGTGGCGCCGCGCGCGGTGGTCCGCGTCGTCGACGTGAACCCCGTGGTGGGGGCGGCCTTGTTCGGACTCGACACGCTGGGCGCGCCGGAGGCCGCGAAGACGGCCTTGAAGGCGGCGACCCAGCGCGTCTGAAGACCCTGGCGGGACCTGTCTCGAAGCGGCGCGAGACAGGTCCCGCCAGACCCCCTTACGGCACCAGGATTTCGCCGGTCTCCAGCAGGGACTTGAGGTCCGAGAGGATCCAGTCCCAGCCACCACCGGCGTTCTCGCCCGGCCCGGCGTTGACGTCTTCGTGCACCCCGGCGACCATGTCGGCAGTGAGCGGCGCGCCGGTGACGTCGTGGGTGACGGTCAGTCTGGTGCCGGCCGTCTTCGTCGCCTCGATGTCGTAGGTGAGCGTCGTGTACGGCTCGGCGCCCATCCCTTCGGGACCCATCAGCAATTTCCAGGTGATGACGAGCTTGCGCGGCGGGTCGACTTCCAGGACCTCGCCGTCGACGAGGTCACCGGTGAACCCGGCGTCGATGAACGCCTGCGTCGGGCGGGTCCGGTGCTTGCCGCCGACCTTGAGGTCGAAGTCGGCGAGGCCGGTGTAGCCGTACTTCTGCGTCCACTCGGGCTTCGTGATGGCTTCCCAGATGCGCTCCGGGGTGGCCTTGATGTAGACGCGGTGGACCTGCACGGTGGTCGTCATGGTTCTTCGCCTTCCAGTTCGTTCTTGAGGTCGAGCAGCGCGGTGACGTGGCGCTCGGTGTACTTGTCGATCCACCGGTCGTGGATCTGCCGGATCGGCACGGGGTTCAGGAAGTGCCGCTTCTCGCGGCCGTCCTTGCGCGTGACGACGAGCCCGGCCTCTTCCAGCAGCTTCAGGTGCTTCATGACGCCGAAGCGGGTCATCTCGACCTGGGTCTCCAGCTCGGTGAGCGTGCGGCCGTCACGCTCGAAGAGCAGGTCGAGCAGGAACCGGCGGGTCGGATCCGCCAGCGCCTTGAACACCAGGTCGTCTTGCACGTCCTCAAGATAGGTGACCAAAAGGTCACATGTCAACGCCGCACTTTCACGTGAAAGTGATCCGAAGGAAGCCTCCGGATCACTTTCACGTGAAAGTGCGGCTCTAGATGTGATGTCCGGGGAGGTTGGTCAGCCGGGTGACCGGCGGCTTGCCGCCGGTTGAGCTGTGGGGTCGATGATGATTGTAGAAGTGCATCCAGCCCGGTAACGCCGCCCGGCGCAGGGCATCGGACGG